>JADKJU010000003.1:0-600000 GCA_016720855.1 Betaproteobacteria bacterium
GCCTTGAGCCCGGCGCGCGTCCACATCTGCGCGATGGCCTGCGCCGCCGAGCTGTCGTTGGGGTAGCGCTCGCTGGTGGAGTGCAGGACGATGGAGGGCCACAGGCCGTACGCCTCCCTCAGAAGCGCCTGCGCCCTGGGCAGGTCGTGCAGGTCGGGCTTGAGCGTCTTGCTGGCGCCGGGGAAATTCCGCATCGAGCAACTGGCTCGCCGGAATCGCGCTGCCCTCCATGATCCACTTCACGATCGGGTCCCGGTTGATGGCGAGCGACGGGGCCCTTCCTACGCGCGGGTCGCCCGAGGGGTTCGCGCCGAACGTGCCTTGCCGTCCTTCGCGGTCTGAGGGGAGACCTCGCGGGCCGAGTCGAGGCACCACGTAGTGCACCAGCGCCGCGGCTCTCCGCGATAGAGGGCGAACTTACGCTGCACTCGCGCAGGCGGTCGAGATCCGGGATCGGCACCGCGTCGATCGCGTCCACCTGGCCGGACAGCAGCCGCCGCGAGCCGCGTCGGGTCCTTGGCGATAACGGTCTCGGTGACCCTTGCCCAGTGCGGCCTGGCGCCCCCGGTGGCGATCGTTGCGCTCGACCACGGAAGCCGTTCCGTTCACCCATTCGACCAGCCGGTGGGGCCGGTCCCGATAGCCGCCTTGCGCGAGTTGAAGTCGGCGGTGGTGGCCGCTTTCGCCGCCTTCGCCGAGACGATGAAGACGTTGGAAAGATCGTTGGGCGGCTGCTGCGGGCTGGGCGCCTGGTGCGGATCGACCGTGTGGTCGTCCACTTTCGTCACCCGTCTCGATGCCGCGCGTGGGCAGGAGAACGAGTTCGGTGAATTGAGGACGTTGGGCACGTCGATCGTGAACGGGACGTCGTCCGCCGTGAAGGGCGACCCGTCGTGGAACGTGACACCCTTCCGGGCCGGAATTCCCCAGGTGAGGTCGTCGATGAGCTTCCACGACTGCGCCAGGGAAGGCGTCACCTTCAGCTTGCTGTCGAGGACCAGCTTGTCGTAGAGGTACTCGTGCGACGAAGAAACCGTGGGGAAGGCGGCGAAGAGCGGGTCGAGCGTGTTGAGCTCGACTTGGTGCCAGGACGAGATTCTGGGCGAAGCGGCGGGAAGGAGGAGGGCAGCAGGCGGCGAGGAAGAGAAAGGCGGCCGAGCATGGCGGTACCTCGGGGCGAAAAAGCGGCGAAAATGGGGACGGTTTGGCGACGGCTTGCGGTGGCGTCGATGCCTGCCGGGACAGTGTAACCGAGGCCATTGTCAATCCTGTCTCCACTTCCTGCCATCCCCCGCATTGCCATCGGCGCGTTCATGCTCGAGTCAACTCCCATTCGCCCGTCGCCACGCGCAGAGAGTTCGCCGCCAACTACCTGTGCCTCGGCGGCGGCGACATGCTGACCGACCTGCGCAGTCCCACCCGATCGGACCGTTGACCCTGTCGGGATCTTCGTCGACGCCATGGACGCCTCGGGCGACTGGACGCCCGTTCCCCTGATGGGGGCGACCGTCAGGGCGAACTGGCCCCATCGACCACGCCTTCTTCCTCGAGGTGGCCGACGGCATCGTCTCCCGGCTCGATGCCGCGTTGCCGTCGACGGCGTGTTCCTCTCGCTGCACGGGGCGGCCATCGCCACCGGCCAGGTGGACCCGACGGCGTGATCCTCCGAGCGCGTGCGGCAGCTCGTCGGCCCCGGCATCCCGGTCCTTGCGACCCTCGACCTGCATGCCAACGTCTCGCGCCGGATGGTGGCCAACGCCAGCGTGCTGGTGGCCTACCGCACCAACCCGCACGTGGACGCGGCCGAGCGCGGCGCGGAGATGCGCCCGCCTCATGCGCGAAATCCTCGCCGGCGCGAAGCCGGCTGCCGCCTTCGTGAAACTGCCGATGATTCCGCCTTCGGTCACCCCCAGAACACCAAGCGGCCCGTATGCCGACATCATCGCGTACGGCCAGTCGAAGATCGACGCCCGGGTGATGAGCGTCTCGGTCGTGAGCGGCTTCTCCTGGGAGACACGCCGAAGAACGGCATGAGCGTCACCGTCACCACGCGCGGGGACGCCACGCTCGCCGGGGCCCTCGCGAAGGACATCGCGCGCAAGTGCTGGGCCGAACGCAATCGCTATGTGCCGCACCTCACGAATCTCGCCGATGCCACGCAGATGGCGCTCGATTCCAGGCGCGACGCGGCGAAGCCCTTCCTCATTTTTCGCCGACGTGGCCGACAACCCGGGCGGCGGCGGGCGCGGCAACACCACGGTCTGGATCCTGCGGGCGTTTCACCAGGCCGGCGTCAGGGCGCGCTCCTGGGCATCTTCTTCGACCCGGCGCTGGCAGCCAGGCGCACGCGCTCGGCAAGGGCGCGGCTTGCGTGCCCGGTTCAATCGCGGCGAGACCCACCCGCTGTCGGGGACGTTCGAAGCCGACGCGGTGGTCGAAAGGGGTTGCACGACGGCAACGTGGTGGGCCGGCGCGGCATCGCTGCGGGACACGATCGTGCTGGGGAAAATGGCCCTGTTGCGCATGGGCGGCATCCCGCGTCGTGGTCGTGAGCGTGCGCCAGCAGTGCAGGACACGGCGATGTTCGAGGTGTTCGGCCTGGACATCGCGGCCGCCCGCTCGGTGATCGTCAAGTCGCGCGCCACTTCCGCGCCGCCTTCGACCTGCTGTTTTCCGACGAACGCATCGTGGAAGTGGACGTCCCCGGCCTCACCACGCCGGTGCTGTCGCGCGTGCCCTATCGTGACGTGCCGCGCCCGGTCTTTCCCCTGGACACCGACTTCGCCTGGTCCCCTTGAGGGCAAGGGCGCAGGCGGGTCACGCGCCGGGCACCCGCCTGCCGGCCCGCGAGGTCACCGGGCCCGCAGGGCGGCGCGTCCCGCGAATCGCGCCTCGCTGCCGAGCTCGGCCTCGATGCGCAGGCACTCGTTCCACTTCGCCATGCGCTCGGAACGGGCGAACGACCCGACCTTCAGCTGGCCTGCGCCCCAGCCCACCGCGAGGTGTGCGATGGTAACGTCCTCCGTCTCGCCGGACCGCGCCGAAACGACGGTTGCCCACCCTGCCTTCCGGGCGGCCGCGAGGGCGGCCACCGTCTCGGTGATCGTTCCGGCCTGGTTGGGCTTGAGCAATGCCGCGTTGCACTGCCCCTGCGCCGCGGCCTGCGCGATGCGCTCCGCGCTGGTGACGAGGAAATCGTCGCCGATCACCTGGATCGAATCCCCGACGGCGGCGGTGAAGGCTCGCATGCCCTCAGGGTCATCCTCCGCGACGGGATCCTCGACCGAGGCGATCGGGTAGCTCCTCGTCCAGCCGAGCAGCATTTCAGCCATTCGCCGCCATCGAATTCCCGATCCTCCAGACCCAGGCGGTAACGCCCGTTCGAGCCGAACTCGGAGGCCGCGATGTCGAGCGACATCACCACGTCGTCATGGGCCGAAGCCCGCCTTCCCGATCGCCCGGGCGAGCATGTCGAGCGCCTCGTCGTTGGCCCGGAAGTCCGGCCACCACCCGCCCTCGTCGGCCACGCCGCAGCGCCGCCCCGCCGCTTGCATGAGTTCCCCCGCCGCGCGGTACACCTCGGCCACCATGACCATCGCCTCGTCGAAGCTGCGCGCCCCCACCGGCATCACCAGGAAGTCCTGGATGTCGACGCGCCGGCCGGCATGGGCACCGCCGCCGAAGATCTGGACCTCCGGCAGGGGCAGCGTGACCGGCGCTTCGCCAGCGACATGCCGCCACAGCGGCAGCCCGCGAGCGGCCGCGGCCGCGTGCAGGACAGCCATCGACGTGGCGATGACGGCGTTGCCGCCCAGTCGCGATTTCTGCGCGGTGCCGTCAAGCGCAATCAGCGTTTCGTCCACCTCCGCCTGGTTCGCGCCCTCGCGACCCACGAGCGCGGAGGCGATCGGGCCGTTCACGTTCGCCACCGCCCTGCCGACGTCGAACCCGCCCAGAAGCGCACCGCCGTCCCTCAGGTCGATCGCCTCATGGCTTCCGCGGGAGGCTCCCGCCGGCGCGATGCCGCGTCCCCGCGCGCCTCCCGCCAGGAACACCTCGACTTCGACGGTGGGCCTGCCGCGGGAATCCCAGATGCGGCGGCCTTCCACGCGGGCTATGGTCGTGTTCATGGGGCGTGCTCCCGGCTCCATCGGTGACGAATCTCGGCAAGGCTCGTCGAGCCGCCAAGAAGAAGCGACCGCGCGAAGTTGCGCACGCGCGAGCGCGCAGCCTCCTCGGTGAGATATTCCACGGGCGACTTGCCGTCCACTCGGGCGAGCAGCATCGCCGCGAGGAGGCGACAGGCGCGCGACTCCAGATGCACAGCGGCTCCCAATGGACGCCGTCGAGGTAGGTCGCGCAAAACGCGTCGAAGCACGCCAGGTAGGCTGGCGCCGCCTGGGGCCGGACGGCGCACAGGCAGCAGGTGGTTGAGGCAGAACGCGACGTCGAACGCCGGATCGCCGTACCACGCGCACTCGGCATCCAGCAGCACCGGTCCGCGTTGCCCCACCAGGATGTTCTTCGGACTCACGTCCCCGTGGACCAGCGCGAGCCGGGTGCCTGCCGTCGACTCGATGAGCTCGCGCAGGATCGCGCGCGCAGTCGGCGTTCGCGTCGGCCGCCGCGCCGAAATAGGGATCCAGCCGAAGGGCGAGGAAGTTCGCGTCGTTCGCGAAAGCGGCAGCGCACCGTTCGTCGCGCGCGGTCGCGTGGTGGACGCGGACCAGCGCGCCGGCCACCGCAGCAGCCGTTTCCCGCTCGGCACGGCCCGCGAGCAGCTGCGATTTCCAGACGGGATAGTCGGCGGGTTCGAGGTAGGCCATGGCGAAAGTCCAGGCTTCGCTATCCTCCCCAGGATTTGCGGCACGATCCCGGGCACCACGCCTGCGGCGACCTGCATCAGGCGACCTCGGCGCCATTGCGCTCAGCAGCGGCGCGGTCCAAATTGCAGCGACCCGGGCCTCGCCAGCGCGCGCTTGATGCAAAGAGGTGCCGCGCGTGGAGTCGACGCGCACGATGAGCGAGAGACGCCGCCCGCGAGGGAGTGAACTCCGGCACCTCTCCCGCGGCGAGGGCCCCATCCGGGCGAGGGAGGCAGCCAGACTGCAGATTTCGTCGGCGTCGAGAGGCACGGTCGGTTGCCTGCGCGCTAGGGCGGCGGCGCGGGCTCGGCGGGATAGTCCCAACTGCGCGGGTCCTCGAGGGATTCGAGGTGCGTGAGCACCTCGACGTGCGGCATGGCCGTCTCGATTTCCTGCTCGAGGCGGTGAGCGAGGTCGTGGCCGTCGTGCACGGTCATGGAGCCGGGAACGAGGATGTGCACGTCGACGAAGCTTTTCTTGCCCGCCGCGCGCGTGCGCAGGCGGTGGTAGTCCCCGCCGATCGCCTTCACCTGTTCGAGCACGGCCACGATACGGTCGCGCTCGTCGGCGGGAATGGCGCGATCCATCAGGCCGTCGAAGGATCGCCGGATCAGCGACCACCCCGTCCAGAGGATCTGCAGCGCGACGGCGATGGCAATCAGGGGGTCGAGCAGCAGCCACCCGGTGTAGTGCACCACGCCAACGGCCGCGATCACCCCTGCGGTGGTCCACACGTCCGTGAGCAGGTGGTGGGCGTCCGCCTCCAACGTGATCGAGCGGTGCTCGCGGGCACCCTTGAGCAGCAACCAGCCGCACAGGAGGTTGGCTCCGGCCGCGAACACCGAGAGCACGAGGCCCAGGCCCACCTGCTCGAGCGGCTGTGGCGCGATGAGGCGCGGGACGGCGCTCCAGACAATGGCCCCGGCGGCGACGAAAATGAGCGAGCCCTCGATGCCGCTCGAGAAGTACTCCGCCTTCTCGTGGCCGAAATTGTGGTCGTCGTCTTCCCCGGAATGCGCGTAGGACAGCGTCACCAGCGCCACCAGCGCGGCGGCGAGGTTGACGCCGGATTCGAGCGCATCCGAGAGCAAGCCGACGGATCCGGTGAGAAAGTAGGCGCCGGCCTTCAGCGCCATGGTGACGATCGAGGTCGCTACCGATACGAGGATGTAGAAGATGGGGGAGCGGCCGCTCATCGCGCCTTCCTCCCCCGCGTGGGCCTGACGGCATCCCGGCCGATGATCGCCTCGCCCTGCTCGAGCACGAAGCGCTCGAAGGCCTGCGCGATTGCCGGAAGACGCCGGTCTTTCCGCCGCACCACGAACCACTGCCGCATCACCGGAAAACCCTCCACGTCCAGGATGACGAGGCTACGCAGTGCGAGCTCCTGGCGCAATGCGTGCGCCGACAGGAATCCTACCCCGAGGCCCGCGGCGGCGGCCTGCTTGATGGTTTCGTTGCTGGCGATCTCCATTTCGATTCGCGGCACGATCCCGGCCTGCGCGAAGGCCTGGTCCATGGCCAGTCGCGTGGCCGAGCCCGGTTCCCGGGCAAGGAGGGGCTCCGCGGCGATGCGGGCGAGCGGGACGCGGCGCTTGCCGGCCATCGGGTGCGCGGGGGCCGCCGCGATCACGTGCGGATGCGGGGCGAACGGCGTGCAGACGTGGCCCGGCTCCACGGGCGGATCGCTCATGACCGCGAGGTCGATCTCGCGGGCAGCCAGGCGCGCGAGCAGTTCATGGCGATTTTGCACCGTCAGGCGCACGCGGATGCCGGGGCGCTGCTGCCGGAATGCGGCCACGATCCACGGAAAGAAGTGGTCGCCCGCGTTGATGACCGCCACGTCGAGGAGCCCCCGGGCGAGCGAGTCGAGTTCCGCGATCGCCTCCTCGGCGCCGCGGATATGGTCGAGGATCTCGCGCGCGTGCAGCAACACCTCCTCGCCTTCCGGCGTGAGGCGGATGCGCCGGCCGAGCCGCTCGAACAGTGCGGCCCCGGCGTGGCTCTCGAGCTGCTTCACCTGGATCGAGACCGCCGGAGGCGAAAGATGCAGCTCCTCCGCCGCGCGCGTGAGCGACAGGTGCCGGGCGGCGCAGGCGAAGACGCGCAGCTGGCGAAGTGTGGCGTTCCTCATGGTTAAACGATCACTTAATAAACTATGAAGATCATTTTACTGTCGTTTAATTGCTTCGGCGAGTACCTTGGTTTCATTCCTCGTGGAGGCAGGCCATGAACATGAATGAACCGACCCGCACCGGATTCACCGCCACCGACGCGCTGAACGCGGCATTCTGGGATCTCGGGCTGCGCTTCCGGTGGGACGAGGCGACCTGGCGCCTGCTGGTGCCGATGGAAACCCTCGAAGAGCAGATCGCCTACTACCTCGAGAACTGGCAGCCGCACCTGCTGGCCGTCTACGATCCCGGGTTCCTCGCCAGGCTGGTGGAAGGCCGCCTCGCCCAGCCCTCGAATTCGCGCATGGGCATGGAGGCGATGTCGCGGGCTTGACGCCCGCGCGGTCCTAGGGGGCCAGTTCGGGCCGGTTGCGGAATTGCTCCAGGGCCTCGGGGTTTGCGAGTGCGTCCAGGTTCTTCACCGGCTGCCCGTGCACCATGGATCGCACCGCGAGCTCCACGATCTTGTTCGACTTGGTGCGCGGGATGTCCGTCACCCGCACCACGACTGCCGGCACGTGCCGCGGAGTGGTGTTGTTGCGGATCGTGTCCTTGATCCGTTTCACGAGGGCGTCGTCGAGCGCGACCCCGTCGCGCAGCTTCACGAAAAGCACCACGCGCACGTCGCCCTGCCAGTCCTGGCCGATGACGATCGACTCCACCACCTCGTCCAGGCGCTCGACCTGCCGGTAGATCTCCGCCGTGCCGATGCGCACGCCGCCGGGATTGAGCACGGCGTCCGAGCGGCCGTAGATCACCATGCCGCCGTGCGGCGTAACCTCCGTCCAGTCCCCGTGACGCCATACGTTCTCGTACTTCTCGTAGTAGGCGGCGTGGTATTTCCTCCCGTCGGGGTCGTGCCAGAAGCCCAGCGGCATCGTCGGGAAAGGCGCCGTGCAGACCAGCTCGCCCTTCTCGCCCGCGAGCGATCTTCCGTCATCGCTCCACACCTCGACCTTCATGCCGAGCATCGGGCACTGCAGCTCTCCGCGCCACACCGGCAGGATCGGCGCGCCGCCCGCGAAGCAGGCCACGAGGTCCGTGCCGCCGCTGATCGAGGACAGGCACAGGTCCTTCTTCACGTTCGCATAGACGTAGTCGAAGGCCTCCGGCGCGAGCGGGGAGCCGGTCGAGAGCATCGTGCGCAGCGCTTCCAGCCGGTGCGTCCTCGCGGGTTCGAGCCCCGCCTTGGCCAGCGCGTCGATGAACTTGGCCGAGGTGCCGAAGTGGGTCATTTCCTCGGCCGCGGCATAATCGAAGAGGATGCTTCCCTTGCCGAGGAACGGGGAGCCGTCGTAGAGCAGGAGCGTCGCGCCGGCGGCGAGCCCCGAGACGAGCCAGTTCCACATCATCCAGCCGCAGGTCGTGAAGTAGAACAGCCGGTCGCCCGGTTTCACGTCACAGTGCAGCAAGTGCTCCTTCAGGTGCATGAGGAGCACGCCGCCCGCGCCGTGCACGATGCACTTGGGCACGCCGGTCGTACCGCTGGAGTAAAGGATGTAGAGCGGGTGGTTGAAGGGCAGCCGCGCGAACTCCAGGGGCGCGGGCTTGAAGGGCGCGAGGAATTTCGCCAGTGGCACCGCACGGGGCACCGCCGCGATGTCGGGCTTCTCCGACGCGTAGGGAACGACGACAACCCTCTCGACGGTTGGCAGCTGCGCCACGATCTCGGCGATGCGCGCAAGCGACTCGTTCACCTTGCCGTTGTAGAAATAGCCGTCGCAGCAGAACAGGACCTTCGGCTCGACCTGCCCGAAGCGGTCCACCACGCCCTGCACCCCGAAGTCCGGCGAGCACGACGTGAAGGTCGCGCCCAGGCTCGCCGCGCCCAGCATCGCGACGACCGTCTCGGGCATGTTCGGCATGAACGCAGCGACCCGGTCGCCAGTCTTCACGCCGGCCGCGGCCAGCGCCTGCTGCATCCGCGAGACTTCGCCGCGAAGTTCGTCGCGGGTGAGGCGGCCGCGCACGCGATCCTCGCCCCAAAACACGATGGCATCGCCCGGGCCCTCGTGGCGCAGCAGGTTCTGCGCGAAGTTGAGCTGCGCCTGCGGGAAGAACCGCGCCCCGGGCATCTTCGCCTTGTCGGCGATGACGGTTTCCCCGCGGGTGTGCGCGAGCACGCCGCCGAAGTCCCAGACCGCGACCCAGAAATCCTCCATCCGGTCCACGGAAAAGCGGTGCAACGCAGCGTAGTCGGTGATCGCGGTGCGGTGGCGGCCATTCACGAACTTCATGAAGGCAGCCATGTTCGAGGCCGCGATGCGTTCCGGCGTAGGGGTCCACAGGGGCTGGTCGGTCATGGTCGCCATTATCGCCTGCAGTCGGCTCGCTCCCCCGGGATGTTCACCAGCGGCTCGCTTTCCGGCCACGCAACTCAGTCAAGCTTGCCGGCGCCAATTTTCACATCGATGGCGGTGTCGAGCGCGCTGGCGATCGCGGCTTCCACCCCGCGCACCATTGTCGCGAGGGCCATCGACGGCTCGCCCGGCCGGGCAACCGCCTGGCTATCGAGCCACGGCACGTGGATGAAGCCCGCTGCCGCCTTCCGTCCGCTGGCGGCGAGGTAGTGCAGGACCCCGTAAAGCAGGTGGTTGCACACGAAGGTGCCGGCGCTGTTGGAGACTTCTGCCGGGACGCCTGCGTCACGAACCGCTGCCAGCATCGCCTTGATGGGAACCGTGGCGAAATAGGCGGCCGGCCCGGTGGGGGCGACCGGCTCGTCCACCGGCTGCCTGCCGGCATTGTCGGCGATGCGCGCGTCGTCCACGTTGATGGCGACCCGCTCGATGGACAGGCACGCCCGGCCTCCTGCCTGCCCCAGGAGGATGACGATCGAGGGCTCCAGCTCCTCGATCGCCTGCGCCGTCACCTCTATGGCGCTGCGGAACACCGTCGGCACGCGAAGCGTGTGCAGGCGCGCGCGCCCGATGGCCACCGGAAGCCGCCCGCAGATCTCCCACGAGGGATTGGCGTCCTCGCCGCCGAAGGGCTCGAAGCCCGTGACGAGGATCCTGCCGGAGGGCGGGGTGCCGGGTCCGGCTGCTTGAGCGGCCTTGCGGCGTCCGGTCACGGGGCTAGCGCGCTGTCCAGCCGCCGTCGATGACCATCGCCGTTCCGTTGACCTGCGCGGCCGACTCGTCGGCGAGATTGAGCGCGACCCGCGCCACCTCCTCGATCTTGATGAACTTCTTCGTGGGCTGCGGGGCCAGCATGATGTCCGCGATGACCTTCTCCTTCGGGATTGCATGGACGCGGACCTGGTCTTCGAGCTGCTTCTCGACGATGGGCGTCCAGACGTAGCCCGGGCAGATCGCATTTACCGTGATGCCCAGCTCCGCCACCTCGAGCGCCACGGTCTTCGTGAAACCCACGACCCCGTGCTTGGCGGCCACGTAGGCGCTCTTGTAGGGCGAGGCCACCAGCCCGTGGATCGAGGCCACGTTGATCACGCGTCCCCAGCCGCGCTTCTTCATGCCCGGGAGCGCCGCCCGCGTGGCGTGGAAGGCCGACGACAGGTTGATCGCGATGATCGCATCCCATTTCTCGATCGGGAACTCGTCCACCGGCGAGACGTGCTGGATGCCGGCGTTGTTCACCAGGATATCGACGGCGCCGAACTCCTTCTCGGCCGCCCGGATGAGGTCCGCGATCTCGGCCGGCTTCATCATGTCGGCGCCGTGGTAGCGGACCTTCACGCCGGACTCCTTCTCGAGGCCGGATCGCGTGGCCTCGATCGCCGCGGCCTCTCCCAGGCCGTTCAGCATCACGTTCGCCCCTTCGGCCGCGAAGGCCCGCGCGATGCCCAGCCCGATGCCGCTGGTCGATCCCGTGATCACCGCGGACTTGCCCGCCAATGCCTGGCCCATTTACCGTTCCTCCGAGGAAATGCGGATCATTCGCCGCGCAGCGCCCAGGCCTTCCGGGCAGCCGGGCGCGAATAGCAGTCTGCCAGCCAGCGCGCGAGGTTCGGGCGCGCCGCGTGGTCCATGCGCCGTGCGCGGAACATCGCCGCGGCCAGGTTAAGGTCGGCCACCGTGAAAGTGGCGCCCGCGAGGTACGACTTGCCCGCCAGGGCGGCCTCGATAACGGCGAGGGGCCTGGCCACTTTTTCCAGCGCGGCCGCGGCCCGCGCGGGATCGCGCTGGTCCTCGGGCAGGACGAACGAATGCGAGGCCCATTCCACCATGAGCGGGTCGATCTCCGTCACCGCGAAGAAGGACCACTGGAACGCGAGTCCCTCACCCTCGATCGTCGAAGGCCAGAGTCCCATGTCGTGCTTGCGCGCGAGGTACAGGTTGATCGCCATCGACTCCCAGAGCGTGAACCCGTCGTCGTCGATCGCGGGGACGCGGCCCAGGGGATTGGCGAGGCGAAACTCCGGGTTGTTCTTGCCGAGCGGGCCGTCCGGATCGTCGCGGTAGTGGATAGGCACGTGCTCATGGGGCAGCCCCAGTTCCTGCGCGATCCAGAGGACGCGGATGGCCCGCGAGGCGGCGATGCCGTAGATTCTCAGCGTCATTCGATGTCTCCCCGGAGCAGCATCTCGATGTGCGGGATGCCATCCTCGTCATAGGGCTCGGAGTCTGTCACGAAACCGAGCGACTGGTAAAAGCGCTCCAGCCGCTGCTGTGCGCCGATGCGGACCGGCCTCCCGGGCCACAACGCCTTCGCGCGCGCGATGGCCTCGACCATGAGCGCCCGGCCCAGTCCGGTGCCGCGCACGGCCTGCGTGGTGATCACGCGCCCGATGGAAGGCTCGGCGAACTTGATCCCGGCCGGGACGATCCGGCAGTAGGTGGCGAGCGCGCCGTCCACGTGGGAAAAGAGGTGCCAGCAACCGGGATCGACGCCGTCCATGTCCTGGAACACGCAGGCCTGCTCGACCACGAAGACTTCCGTGCGCGCCTGCAGGATGTCGTGGACCTCGCGCGCCGTGAGCTCGTCGAGGCGCGCGAAGCGCCACGCGGTCATGGAGCGCCGGTGGCGACCTTGTCAGCGGCCTTCGCCAGGTGCAGCCAGGTCTCGACGACGGTGTCCGGGTTGAGCGACATCGACTCGATCCCCTCCCCCATCAGCCATTCGGCGAGGTCGGGATAGTCGCTGGGGCCCTGCCCGCAGATGCCCACGTACTTGCCCTGCCGGCGGCACGCCTGGATCGCCAGCGAGAGCATGCGCTTCACCGCCGGGTCGCGCTCGTCGAAGGAATCCATGACCAGCCCCGAGTCGCGGTCGAGGGCAAGCGTGAGCTGCGTCATGTCGTTCGAGCCGATGGAGAAGCCGTCGAAGTGCTTCAGGAACTCGTCGGCGAGGATCGCGTTCGACGGGATCTCGCACATCATCACCACCTTGAGCCCGTTCCTGCCGCGCTCCAGGCCGTTGTCCTTGAGGATCGCGTGCACCTGCTCGGCTTCCTTCAGCGTCCTCACGAAGGGGATCATGATCTCGACGTTGGTGAGCCCCATCGCGTCGCGCACCTTGCGCATCGCCTCGCACTCGAGCCTGAAGCAGTCGCGGAAGGAGCGAGCGACGTAGCGCGAGGCCCCGCGGAAGCCGATCATCGGGTTCTCCTCGTGCGGCTCGTACTGCGCGCCGCCGATGAGATTGCGGTACTCGTTCGACTTGAAGTCCGAGAGGCGCACGATCACCTTCTTCGGCCAGAAGGCCGCGGCGATGGTGGCCACCCCCTCGACGATCTTCTCGACGTAGAAGCGCGTCGGGTTCTCGTAGCCTCGCGACTGGCGCGTCACCTGGGCCTTGAGGTCCGCGGCCAACCCGTCGTACTCGAGGCAGGCCTTGGGATGGATGCCGATGGTGTTGGAGATGATGAATTCCAGCCTCGCCAGTCCCACGCCGTCGTTGGGGAGCAGGCAGAAATCGAAGGCGAGCTGCGGGTTGCCCACGTTCATCGCGAGCTTCACCGGGATCTTCGGCATGCGGTCGAGGAAGACTTCCACCACCTCGAAGGCGAGCTTGCCTTCATAGACGAATCCGGTGTCGCCCTCGGCGCAGGACACGGTGACCTCGTCGCCGTCGCGCAGCACGCGGGTTGCGTTCTCGCAGCCCACCACCGCCGGCACGCCCAGCTCGCGGGCGATGATGGCGGCGTGGCAGGTGCGCCCGCCCCGGTTGGTGACGATGGCGGAGGCGCGCTTCATCACCGGCTCCCAGTTCGGGTCGGTCATGTCGGTCACGAGCACGTCGCCATCCTGCACGCGGGCGATCTCGGCCACGTCCTTGACGACGCGCACGCGTCCCTGCCCGATCTTCGAGCCGATGGCGCGGCCGGAGGCAAGCACCTCGCCGCGCTTGCCGAGCCGGTAGCGCGTGAGGTGGTTCTTGCGCGTCTCCTGGCTCTTCACCGTCTCCGGGCGGGCCTGCAGGATGTAGATCTGGTTGTCGCTCCCGTCCTTGCCCCATTCGATGTCCATCGGGCGGCCGTAGTGGTTCTCGATCGCCACCGCGTAGCGCGCGAGCTGCTCGACGTCGGCATCCGTCAGCGAGAAGCGATCGCGGTCGGTGGGCTCGACGTCGCGCTGCACGACGGACTTGTGG
The DNA here is from genome assembly GCA_016720855.1 of Betaproteobacteria bacterium. NCBI lineage: Bacteria > Pseudomonadati > Pseudomonadota > Betaproteobacteria > Betaproteobacteria bacterium. The sequence goes on from JADKJU010000003.1 coordinate 13,595, forward strand.
GCCTTCGACTCGCTGGTGAAGACCATCTTGATGGCCTTCCCGCCGATCGTGCGTCGAAGGATCGCGGGCCTGCCCGCCGCCAGGCAGGGCTTGGAGACGTAGAACTCGTCGGGGTTCACCGCGCCCTGCACCACCATCTCGCCCAGGCCGTAGCTCGAGGTCACGAAGACCACGTCGCGAAATCCAGACTCGGTGTCGAGCGTGAACACCACGCCGGCCGCGCCAGTGTCCGAGCGCACCATGCGCTGCACGCCCGCGGAGAGCGCCACGTCGGCGTGCGCGAAGCCCTTGTGCACCCGGTAGGCGATGGCGCGGTCGTTGTAGAGCGAGGCGAAGACCTGCTTCACGGCATCGAGCACGTTGTCGATGCCTCGGATGTTGAGAAAGGTCTCCTGCTGGCCCGCGAAGGAGGCGTCGGGCAGGTCCTCGGCGGTGGCGGAGGAGCGCACGGCGAAGCTCGTCTCCGTGCCGCCGGCGATCTTCGCATACGCCTCGCGGATCTGGCGCTCCAGCTCGGGCTGGAAAGGCGCCGAGGCGACCCAGTCGCGGATCTCGGCACCCGTCCTGGCAAGGGTGCCCACGTCCTCCACGTTGAGCGTCGCGAGGGCCTGGTCGATCTTCGCCTTAAGGCCATTCGCGGCGAGGAAATCGACGAAGGCCTGCGCCGTGGTCGCGAAGCCTCCCGGAACCCTCACACCTGCCGCGGAGAGCTGGCTGATCAGTTCGCCCAGGGAGGCGTTCTTGCCGCCGACCGACCCCACGTCGGTCATGCGCAGCGTTTCGAGGGGGAGTACGTAGGCTGGTGCCATGCTCGCTCGCAGGGGTTCGGGTGACGGGCCGCCCGGTATTTGCAATTATATCGGAGGCTTGCGGCCGTTGCTGCGCTGCATCAAACTCCTGTCTCGGACCCTTCGAAACATCCCGTGCGTAGCGCGGGGCCCCCACGAACCCGGAACCCTTCCATGTCCCACCGCCGCCGCGTCTTCTTCGTCTCCGACCGCACCGGCCTCACCGTCGAGGCTCTCGGCTCCTCCCTCATCTCCCAGTTCGACGGCATCGACTTCGTTCGCGTGACCCTGCCGTTCATCGACTCGGCGGACAAGGCTCGCGAGGCCGTCGCCCAGATCAACGCGGCCCACCGCGATTCCGGCAAGCGCCCCCTCATCTTCAGCTCGCTCGTGAACGATGCCGTGCGCGCCGAGATCGACAAGGCGGAAGGCCTCGTGCTGGACTTCTTCGGCAAGTTCATCGTCCCGCTGGAGGCCGAGCTCGGGCAGAAGTCGATGCACGCGGTGGGCAAGAGCCACAGCGCCGGCAACGCCAAGGACTACAACCACCGCATCGAGGCGATCAACTACACGCTCTCCCACGACGACGGCGTCACCCACCGCGGGCTGGAGGAGGCGGACCTGGTGCTGGTCGGGGTCTCCCGCAGCGGCAAGACCCCCACCTCGCTCTACATGGCGATGCAGTTCGGCATCAAGGCGGCCAACTACCCGCTGATCCCCGAGGACCTCGAGGCCAACCGCCTGCCGCCCTCGCTCGTTCCGATCAAGCACAAGGTCTGGGGCCTCACCATCCAGCCCGACCGCCTGCACCAGATCCGCAAGGAACGCCGCCCGGACTCGCGCTACGCCGCCCTCGACAACTGCCGCTACGAGGTGTCCGCCGCCGAGAAGCTCATGCGCCAGGCCGACATCCGATTCCTGGACTCGACGACCAAGTCCATCGAGGAGATCGCCACCACGATGCTGCACGAGGCCCAGCTCGTGCGCCGGGTGTATTGAAGCGCCTCTGCAACGCCTCCAACCTTCCCGAGGCCCACATCCTCGCCGGCTGGCTCGCCCAGCGCGGCATTCGCGTGCGCATCCTGAATGCCAATGCCTCGGGCGCCCTCGGCGAACTGCCGGTGGACGCGGCGGCGCCACAACTGTGGCTGGAGGATCCGCGCCAGGAGGCATGGGCGCGCGAGGCCATCGAGGAGTTCCGTCGCGCGGCCGCGGGACCTTCGCGGAAGTGCCCCGCCTGCGGCGAGGAGAACCCGCCCGCCTTCGAGCTGTGCTGGTCTTGCGGGTGCGGTCTCGTTCCCTGAGCGTCAGGGCGTGCCGATGAAAAAGTAGACCCGCCCCCCGCGGTCCTTGGCCGACGTCGTCGAGTAGCCGAAGTAGATCGGACCGAAAGCCGTATTCGAGGCAAGGTAGACACCGAAGGAATTGATCCCGCCGGTGAGGTTGGGCTCGGTGATCGGATTCTTCATGTATCCCGCTTCGTACGTCACGCCGGCCAGCACCGAAAGTCCCAGGATCGGAATCGGCTTGTTGAGCCGGTACTGGGCCTCGACCGTGGCGACACCATAAGCATCGACGCCGAGAATCTGCCCCGGCGCGAAGGCCGACAGGCGCCGGAATCCTCCCAGCGAGAACGCGTCGTTGAGCGGTGGGTTGCCCTGCGTGGCCATTCCGCCCTGTACCGAGCCCAGCAGGATGTAGTCGCCGTTCGGCGACCAGGCCCCGCCCAGCCGGCCGTCCACCCGGCCGTACTTGCTCAAGTTGTCGGACACGCGCTCGGCCTGGAAGAAGTCGAGGTCCGCCTTGTAGCCCTTCGTCGGGAAGAAGGCGAAGTCCAGCGTGTCGAGCGCCACGCTCGCCGAGATGCCGCCGATGTTTCCCTTCGAGTCGGGCAGGACCGGGGAGCCCGTGCTGAGGCTGGAGCGCCCTTTTTGCTCCAGCAAGCCCACGCTCGCCATGCCGTAGATCCCGAGGTTCAGGCCCACGTCGAGGCCCACATGCCCCTCACGCAGGCTGTAATCGGCAAGACGGTCGCCGTCGAAATACAGTCCCGCCGTGCGCTGGGTAAAGGCTGCATAGGGGCGTATGAAAGTGCGCTGTCGGTAGTCGAGCGGCTGGTAGAACTCCATCCCCACCGCCTGCTTGCTGCCCACCTGCACGATGGTGAGCCATTCGCCGCCGAAGGAGTTGATCCAGGTTTTCCGGAACAACGCGCGCAAGTTGTACGGCGTGTCGGAACTGAAATCCGTGGCCAGGTTGATGCCGAAGCGCAGGTAATCCGGCCCCCACGCCTTCTCGGAAGGAGCGAGCCTGAGGATCGTCTTTTCGCGCTCCGAAAGCACCGAGTAGTCGAGCGTCTGCAGGTCGCCCCGACTGTAGAGGAGGACCAGGTCCTCGGAAAGCTTCTGCGAATCGAGTACCTCGCCATCCTTCTGGCGAACGCCGGCACGCAGCTCCTCCGGGTTGACGAAGCGCGTCGTGGCCACCCGCACCTCATCCACCACGGGCGGGCTGTGCCTCGGCAGCGTGCGCAGCTTCGCCTGCCAGGCGCGGTATTCCTCCGGAGAGACGGAAAGCGCCCGCAGCTTGTCGGCCACCCCCAGCGCCGCCTCGCGCCCGATGGCCGCTGCCTCGAGCTGGTGGCTGAAGGCCATGGCGCTGAATTCGCCCAGCGCGGGGCGCATGTAGATGTCGCGGGGCCCCAGGAGCGAGAGGGACTTGGAGACGTTCTGCTCGGTGAGGAGGTTCACCATCTGCCCCATGACGCTCAGGACGCTGGTCACCTCCTCGGGCTTGTAGAGAGGCGAGCCCACGTTCACCGCGATAACGACCTCCGCCCCGCAGCGGTCGCGCACTTCCTGGACGGGCAGGTTGTCCACGAGCCCGCCGTCGACGAGCTTGTGGCCATCGCGCTCGACCGGAGCGATGGCACCCGGCACCGACATGCTGGCGCGCATTGCCGAGGTGAGCTCCCCGCTGCGCATGGCGACTCGCTCGCCCGTGCCGATGTCGGTGGCGATGAGAGTGAGGGGGAGCGGCAACTGCTCGATGCGCCGGTCGCCCAGGTCGGCACGGACGAGGTCGTTGAAGAAGAGCTTGATCTTCTCGCCCGCGACGGCGCCTTCGCGATAGCGCAGGCCGTCCTTGGTGACGCCGAACTCGAGGCCCGAATAGAAGCGGTCGTCGAACTGCTTGTTGCGCAGTCCCACCTGGTCGCGTCCGGCGGTGTCGTCGAACATTCGCGCCCAGTCCGTCTTTGCGATCTTTTCCGTCATGTCCGGGAGCGTCACGCCGGCGACGAACGCCCCGCTCACGAGCGCCCCCATGCTGGTGCCCGCGACGCAGTCGAATGGAACGCGCAATTCCTCCAGCACTTCAAGAACGCCCAGGTGGGCGCCGCCGCGGGCACCGCCGCCGCCGAGCACCAGGCCGACCTTGGGGCGCGTCGCCACACTTGCCTGCGGGAACGCGTCCGGCGCTGCGAGTACGGCACCCGCGAGGAAAGCCACCGCAGCGAGGCAAAGGCGGGGGAAAACCACGGCAGCACTCCGGAGACGGGACGCAGGACCGCTATTCTGCGCCCTGCGGATGCGTGCAGGCCAGAGCGGGCCGCGCGGCAAGCGGTTAGAATCGCGCAATCTCCCGACCCGGATTGCCCATGGACCGCCTCGTGATCGCCGCCTTCATTTTCGCCTCCGCAACCGCGGCCTTCGCGCAAACGCGCCCGCCCTCGGTGGTCTTCAAGCCCGAGGTGGCCTCGTGCCCGGAGTGCGGCGTGGTGCGCAGCGTGAAGCGAATCGAGACCGACCCGCGGCCCACGGCGCAGGAACGCGAGTCCACTGCCGGCTTCGTCGCGTCGATTCCGCTCGGCGGCGGGACGCCGGAAGTGGGATCGGTCACCGACGTGCGCCGCGAACAGAAGCCCCCCATCGTGAGCTACGAGGTGGTGGTGCGCCTCGACGACGGCCGCTTCCAGCTCGTCCTGCAGGACGGCGCCGAGGACCTCCACGAGGGCGACATGGTGAAGATCGAACGCGGCAAGGTCGTCCCGCGCAGCCACTAGGCCGGGCTCACACCTTTACCGAAAAGGGCGTGAAATCCGTGTCGCGGTCGTAGTAGTCCTCGTGCTCGGTGCGCTTGAGCCAGCCGACGATCGCGTAGGTGACGGGCGTGAGCACCACCTCCACCCCGACCTTCAGGACGAACTGGGCGAGCATCACCACCGGCAGTTTGTCGTCGGGGATGATGCCCGTGCCATAGAACGCGATCGGGTAGAAGAGGAGTGAATCGACGCCCTCGCCCAGGATCGTCGAGCCGATGGTGCGCGTCCACAGCCAGCGCCCGGCGGTCAGGATCTTCATCTTGGCAAGCGTGAAGGAATTCACGAATTCCCCGCAGAAGTAGGCGAACATCGAGGCGGCCGCGATTCGCCAGGCCTGCCCGAACGCGACCTCGTAGGCCGCCTGGTTCTTCCAGAACGGCGCCGGCGGCAGCGCCACCACCACGTACGCCATGAGTGATGCGAAAGCGAGCCCCGCGAAGCCCGCCCAGATCACGCGTCGCGAGCGCGCGTAGCCATACACCTCGGTGAGGACGTCGCCGAAGACGTAGGAGACGGGAAAGAAGAGCACGCCGGCGCCGAAGGTGAGCACCCCCAGCACGGGCAGGTCGATCTGTGCCACCTTCGCCGGTCCGATGAGGTTCGAGCAGATGAGGACGGTCACGAAGGCCGCCATCACGAACTCGTAATACCGGTACTGGCGCTGCGGGTGCGGTTCTGCGGGAGTTTTTTGCATGAGGTGGGCTCCGACTCATCCGGGGTTGAAAATCGCGGGCCGCTTCCGGGGGCGGCTCACGAGGGTGGCTATGGATGCAGCGGGGCTACGGTAACCCAAAAACAGGGACACGGATGAACACGGATGAAGACGGATGAAGACGGATTCGAAGAGGTCCGGACGAGGCGGTGGCGAGTGGGCGCATTCTCGCTCCGTTCGATGCCGCAGTTCCTGACCCGCATTATCCGAATTTATCCGTGTTCATCCGTGTTCATCCGTGTCCCCCGCCTTTGGGCCGCGTCACTCCCCGCTGCCTGACCGCCTCGAACAGCGCAATCGACCCAGCCACCCCCGCATTGAGACTCTCCGCGCGCCCGGGCATGGGGATACGCACGCGCACCGTCGCCGCCTTCTCGAGCTCCGCCGACAGGCCCGCGCCCTCGTTGCCGACCAGGAATGCCACGGGTCCGTGCAGGGACGTGTCGTAGAGCGACGCCTTTGCCCCGCCGCACAGCGCCACGCTCGTCCCGCGGAACGACGAGATGAACGCGGCGAGGTCCGCGCCTTCGACGATGTTGAGCGCGAAGTGCGCCCCCTGCCCCGCGCGCAGCACCTTGGGCGACCAGGCGAAGGCGCAAGAGGGCGAAAGCAGCACGTGCCCGACGCCCGCGGCGGCCGCGCTGCGCAGGAGCGTGCCGACATTGCCGGGGTCCTGCAGGTCTTCGAGCAGAAGGCAGAAGCGCGCGCTGTCCGGCACCGCGTGCCCCGTGGGGGTGGGCACCACCGCGATGATTCCGGCCGGCGACTCGACACCGCTCACCGCGTCGAAGAGGGCATCGGCCAGTTCCACCACCTGCGCGTCCTTCGCGCGGGCGAGAAGGCGAGACGTCCCGGTGGAGCCCGCCGCGGTCCGGCTCACGAAGAACTGCGCCACCGGATGCCCCGCGCCGATGCAGGCCTCGACCAGGTGCGCTCCTTCGATCACCGACAGGGCGCGCTTTCTTCGCTCGGCCGACGACGAAGCGAGCTTCGCGAGCGTCTTGTAGGCGGCATTGTCCCTCGAGGCAACGGTCTTCATCATCAGAACGGGAGCGTGCGCTGCGCGAGGGCGTCGCGCACCGGTGCGAAGGTGCGCCGATGGATCGCGCACGGCCCGAGCCTCGTGAGCGCCTCGAGGTGGTCCGCGGTCGGATAGCCCTTGTGGCGGGCGAACCCGTAGCCCGGAAAGCACGCGTCGAGCGCGACCATCTCCGCGTCGCGCGTGGTCTTCGCGAGGATCGAGGCAGCCGACACGGCGGGCACCAGTCGATCGGCCTTCACCAGCGCGCGGCAGGAAAAGCGCGTTCGCGGCACGTGCAGGCCGTCCACCACGACTTCGTCGGGCTCGACGCCGAGCGCCTCGACCGCCCGCGCCATCGCCTCCAGGCTTGCGCGCAGGATGTTCATCGCGTCGATCTCCTCGACCGTGGCGGAGGCGACGGCCCAGGCCAGGGCGTCGCGCCGGATCACGATCGCGATCGCCTCGCGCCGCGCGGGATCGAGAAGCTTCGAATCCGCGAGACCTGCGATCGTGCGCGCGGGATCGAGGATCACCGCCGCCGCGAAGACCGCGCCGGCGAGCGGGCCCCGCCCGGCCTCATCGACCCCGCACAGCCGCGAGGACAGGGTCGCCGGGGATCGCTTGCGGGGCATGGGGGGGTCCGTTCGAAAGCCAGGGGGCGAGGGCCTGCGCCACCCGCTCGTCGTTGCCGCAGCGCAGCTCGGCATGGATCGCCTCGTAGCGCGCGAGGAGCCTCACGCGCGCGGCCTTGTGGTCCAGCCAGTTACCGAGCGCCTGCTCGAGGTTCGTGGGCGTGGCATGTTCCTGCAACAGTTCCGGCACGATGAACTCGCCGGCGAGGATGTTCGGCAGCCCCACGTAGGGCAGGAGCGGGTTTCGCGTCATCAGCCAGGCGGTGAGGGTGGGCACCTTGTAGGTGATCACCATCGGGCAGCGCGCGAGCGCACCCTCGAGGGTGGCGGTGCCGCTCGCGACGAGCGCGCAATCGGCCGCCTGCAACGCGAGCCGGGCATGGCCGAAGAGGATCGTGAGGTCGAGCCCCTGCGCCTCGCGCACGTAGAGGCGCGTCTCGAAATAGTCGCGCGTCTCGCGCGTCGCGAGCGGGACGAAGAAGCGCACCCCGGCGCGCTTGCTCGCGAGCCGCACCGCAGTGTCGATGAAGAGGTCCGCGTGCGCCTCGAGCTCACCGCGGCGGCTTCCAGGCAGGAGCGCCACCGCAGTCGCCGCCGCGCCCAGGCGCAGCTGCGCACGGGCCTGGGCGCGGTCGGGAACGAGCGGGATCTGGTCGGCCAGCGGATGGCCCACGTAGGTGGCGGCGATGCCGGCCTTCTCGTAGATCGGCGGCTCGAAGGGGAAGATCGTGAGCACGTGGTCCACCGCGCGTCCGATGGATGGCAGGCGCCCGGGACGCCACGCCCAGACCGACGGGCTCACGTAGTGCACGGTCGGGATGCCGGAGCGCTTGAGGCGCGCCTCGAGCCCCAGGTTGAAATCGGGCGCGTCGATGCCGATGAAAAGATCGGGTTTGTCGGCCGTGAGCTGCGCCCCCAGCTTCGAACGGATCCGCAGGAGCTCCGGCAGGCTCCTTATCGCCTCGACATAGCCGCGCACGGAAAGCTTGCTCATCGGCACGAGCGTCGTCGCGCCCTCCGCCATCATCGCGGGACCGGCTATGCCGTAGAACTCGGTTCCGGGAAAGCGTTCGCGCACCGCACGCACCAGCGCCGCGCCCAGCATGTCTCCCGAGGCCTCGCCGGCGACGATGGCCACTCGGCGGGGCATCAGCGCACGATGCCCCGCGTGGAGAGGGCGAGGAAATCGACCAGCGCCTTCACTTCCGGCGCGGCCAGCGACTGCTGCTCGAGCTCCGTGCGGGCCTCGGCCAGGGTGAGGCTGGATTTGTAGAGCGTCTTGTAGGCGCGCTTCAGCGCTGCGAGCGCCTCGGGCGTGAACCCGCGGCGCTTCAGGCCCTCGCTGTTGATGCCGTGCGGGCCGCACGGGTGCCCGGCGACCGTGACGTACGGGGGAATGTCCTGAAGGATGACCGAGGAGACCCCGGCCATCACGTGCGCGCCCACCCTCACGAACTGGTGCACGCCCGTGAATCCGCCCAGCACCACATGGTCCCCGATGTGCACGTGGCCGCCCAGCGTGGCGTTGTTGGCGAAAACCGTGTGGTTGCCGACGACGCAATCGTGCGCGATGTGGCAGTAGGCCATGATCCAGTTGTCGTCGCCGATCGTGGTCACGCCCGCGTCCTGGACCGTGCCGCGGTTGATGGAGCAGTACTCGCGGATGGTGTTGCGATCGCCGATGGAAAGTCGCGTGGGTTCGCCCTGGTACTTCTTGTCCTGGTTCGCTTCCCCGATCGAGCAGAAGTGGAAGATCCGGTTGTCGCGGCCGAGGGTCGTGTGCCCCGTCACCACGCAGTGCGCGCCGATGGAAGTCCCCTCGCCCATCTCGACGTCGCCGTCGATCACCGAGTAGGGGCCGACGCAAACGCCCGGGGCCAGCCGCGCGCGCGGGTCGATGATCGCCGTGGGATGGATGGGCTTCATGATCTGGCAGGCGCTCCGGCAGGCCTCACGCCACGGGGCGAAGGGCGCACATCAGCTCCGCCTCGGAGGCGACCGCCCCGTCCACCTTCGCCAGGGTCCGGTACTTGCCGATGCCGCGCGACATGCGAAGCTGCTCGACCTCGATCACGAGCTGGTCGCCGGGCTTCACCGGCCGCTTGAAGCGCGCATCGTCGATGCCGACGAAGTAATAGACGCTCCCGCCGTCGTCCTTGTGCCCCTTCGACAGGAGGCCGAGCATGGCACACGCCTGGGCCATCGCCTCGATGACCAGCACACCGGGCATGACCGCGTAGTTGGGGAAGTGCCCCGGGAAGAACGGCTCGTTGGCGGTGACGTTCTTGAGCGCCACCAGGCGCCTGTCCTTTTCCCACTCGACGATGCGATCGAGGAGCAGGAAGGGATAGCGGTGCGGCAGGTACTCCTTGATCTGGTCACTCGTCATCGGTTCCATGGTCTTCTCCCGAAGCAGACTTCCCGCGCGCGGGGCGCACGGTATCGTGCAGCCGGCGCAATTGCGCCGTGTTCCTGAGCCAGTCCGCGTGCGGCATCATCGGCACGCCCGAGGAGTAGACCCCGGCCTGCTTGATCGACTTGGTCACGAACGTCATCCCGGTGACGGTGACGCCGTCGGTGATCGTGAGATGTCCCACGAAGCCCGCGCCGCCCCCGATCACGCAATGCCGGCCGATGACCGTGCTTCCCGAGATCCCCACGCAACCGGCGATCACGGTGTGCGCCCCGATGCGGCAGTTGTGCGCCACCTGGACCTGGTTGTCGATCTTCACGCCTTCCTCGACGACGGTGTCGCCCAGCGCCCCGCGGTCGATCGTCGTGTTGGCGCCGACCTCCACGTCGTCGCCCAGCACCGCGCGGCCCACCTGCGGGATCTTCACCCAGACGCCGCGGTCGGGCGCCATGCCGAACCCGTCCGAGCCGATCACCGCCCCCGAATGCAGGATGCAGCGATTGCCCACCACGCAGCCGTCGTAGATCGTCACCCGCGGGTAGAGGATGGATTCGTCGCCGACGGCCGAGCCCTCGCCCACGACCGACCCCGCGCCGATGCGCGCGCGCTCGCCGACACGCGCCCCTGCGGCCACCACCGCGAAGGGGCCGATCTCGGCGGACGTCGCCACGCGGGCGCTCGGGTGAATCGCGGCGCTGGGGTGGACACCGGGAACCGCCGCCTTCGGCGGATGAAACAACGCGACCGTGCGCGCGTAGTAAGCGTACGGGTTGTCGGAGACGATGCGCGCGACCGCGGTCGCACCGCTGTCGCGCGGCGCCAGGATCACGGCGGCGGCGCGCGTGGCGGCAAGCTTCGACCGGTAGCGGGGATTGGCGAGGAAGGTGATCTCGCCGGGGCCGGCCTCGTCGAGGGTCGCGACCCCGGAGATCTCGATCGCGGCATCGCCCGCCACTTCCCCGCCGAGGCGCCGGGCGATTTCCTGGAGTGTGAATCGCAAGGTGGGCAAGGGGCCTCGCGAGCGGCTACTTGTCCGCGAGCGCCTTGATGACCTTGTCCGTGATGTCGATGCGGGTGCTCGCGAACACGGCCTCCTGCACGACCAGGTCGAACTTCTCGGACTCGGCGATCTGGTTGATGGCGCGCGTGGCGCGCTCCTGGACCTGGGCCAGCTCCTCGTTCCTGCGCAGGTTCAGGTCCTCGCGGATCTCGCGCTGCAGGCGCTGGAAGTTGCGGCTCACGTCGGCGAGCTGCCTCTCCTTCTCGCGGCGCGCCGCCTCCGGGAGCGCCACGCTGTCCTTCTCCAGGTCCGCCTGCAGGTCGCGGCCCTGCTTCTCGAACTTGGCGAGCTCGGCGTTTCGAATCGCGAACTCGCGCTCGAGCTTCTGCTGCGCGCGCCTGGCGGGCGCCGCCTCGCGGAAGACACGTTCGGTGTTCACGAAACCGATCTTCACTTCCGCGGCCGCGGCGCCCATCACGAGGGTGCCGAGCGCAGCCGCCGCCAATCCATTGCGCCAGTTCATTTGCTCTTTAGCTCCGATGTCCTAGAAGATCCTGCCAAGCTGGAACTGGAAGCGTTCCAGCTTGTCGCCGGTCTGCGTCCTGAAAGGGTAGCTGAACGAGAACTTGAGCGGGCCCACGGGCGAATCCCAGCTTGCGGCGATGCCGGCCGCGGCGCGCAGGTCGGAGGCGCTCACCTTCTGCTCGGCGCCCCACACCCAGCCGGTATCGACGTACGTGGACAGTCGCACGCTCCTGTCCTTGATGCCGGGCATCGGGAATAGAACCTCGAGGTTGGCGACGAAGCGGCGGTTGCCGCCCAGCACGTCGCCGTTGAAGTCGCGCGGGCCCAGGGAGGCCGTCTGGTACCCGCGCACCGAGCCCACCCCGCCGGCGTAGAAGTTCTTGAAGAACGGCAGCGGCTTGTCGTTGTAGCCATCGGCGTAGCCGATCTCGCCGTTCATCAGGAACGTGAGCCAGCCCGGCCTCTCGGGGGTGTACAGGAACTGCTGCTGGAGCACGGCGCGGTAGTACTGCAGGTCCCCCGGCGGGACGCCGACCTCGAAGCCGATGTCGGTGAGCCGGCCACGCGTGGGATAGGTCAGGCTGTCGCGCGTGTCGCGCGCATAACCGAGGTTCAGGCGAAGGGTGTTGGTCTTCGAGCCGAACTGGTTCACGAAATCCAGGTAGCGGGGCGGGGCGGTCAGCGGGTCGAGCGTGAGGTCCGTGGTTTCCGCCGTGACCCCGAAGCGCAGGCCGTCGTACTCGGTGAGCGGCAGGCCGAAGTTCACGCCCACGCCCTTCGAGGATGTCTGATAGCTTGTCACCGAGAGCGTGGAGGTATCCACGTCGCGGCGGAAGAGATCGATGCCGGCCGAGACGCCGTCCACGGTCCAGTAGGGATTCACGTACGCGAGCGAATAGACCCTGTTGACCGAGCCGGAGTTCACCTGGAACGCGAGCTGGTTGCCGGAGCCGAAGATGTTCGCCTGCGAGATCGACGCGGAAATCGTGAACTTGTCCGCCTGGGAGTAGCCCACGCCGAAGTTCAGGCTCCCGGTGTTCTTCTCCGTGACGGTCACCACCGCGTCCACCTGGTCGGCGGTGCCCGGGACGGCCGGGGTCTCGATGTTCACTTCCCCGAAGTACCCGGTGCGCTGCAGGCGTTCCTTGGACCGGGCGATCTTCTCCAGCGAATACCACGAGTTCTCGAGCTGGCGAAGCTCGCGCCGGATCACCGCGTCCTGGGTGCGCCCGTTGCCGACGATGTTCACGCGCCGCACGTACACGCGCCGGCCGGGATCGACGAAGAAGGTGAAGCCCGCCACGCGCTTTTCCTTGTCCAGGTCCGGCACCGGATTGACGTTGGCGAAGGAATAGCCGTCGTTGCTGAGGCGGTCGGTGATGCGCTTGACGCTTTCGATGATCTTCTCGCGCGAGAAGACGTCGCCGGCGCGAAGGCTCAGCAGGCCGCGCAGCTCGGGCTCCGGGACGATCAGGTTGCCGGCGAACTTGAGCTCGCCCAGATGGAAGACCGGGCCCTCCGTGACCGAGACGCCGATGAAGATCTTCTCGCGGTCCGGCGTGATCGAGACCTGGGTGGAGTCGATGTTGAATTCGAGGTAGCCGCGGTTGAGGTAGTAGGAGCGCAGCGTCTCGAGATCGGCCGTGAGCTTCTGCTTGGAGTACTGGTCGTCCTTGGTGATCCAGGTGAGCCAGCCCGGCGTCGTGAGCTGCATCTGGCGAAGCAGATCCTTCTCCGTGAAATCCTTCGCGCCGATGATGTTGATGTCGGCGATGCGCGTGATCTCGCCCTCCTCGATGTCGAAGCGCAGCGACACGCGGTTCCTCTCGAGGGGCGTCACCGTGGTCTTCACCACCGAGGAGTAGAAGCCGCGCGAGGTGTACTGGCGCTTCAGTTCCTTCTCCGCCCGGTCCAGGAGCGACTTGTCGTAGATCTTCGACTCCGAGATCCCCGCCTGCTTCAGGCCGTCCTTGAGGTTGTCCTTGGTGAATTCCTTGGCGCCCTCGATCTCGATGGTCGAAATGGCCGGGCGCTCCTGCACGAAGACCACGAGCACGTCGCCATCGGCCTCCAGCCGCACGTCGGAATAGAACCCGGTCGCGTAGAGGGCCTTGACCGACTGCGCGGCCTTGTCGTCGTCCATGCGCTCGCCCACCTTGACGGGCAGGTAGGAGAACACGGTGCCGGCCTCGGTGCGCTGCACGCCCTCGACGCGGATGTCCTTCACCACGAACGGCTGGATGGCCAGCGCCGGGAGCGCTGCCATGAGCGCGCAGGCAAGGGCGAGGCGCAAGGCGGGAAAACGGGGAGTATTCAAGGACTAGCCCGTGAGGAGCCGATTGATGTCGTTGTAGAAGGCGAAGAACGTGAGCCCCGCGAGGATCGCGAGTCCCACGCGCTGGCCGATTTCCATGGTGCGTTCGGATACCGGCGAGCCCTTCACGATCTCGGCAGAATAGTACACCAGGTGCCCCCCATCGAGGAGCGGGATGGGCAGCAGGTTGAGCACGCCCAGGCTCACGCTCACGAGGGCGAGGAAACCCGCGAACGATACCCAGCCCATCTGCGCGGACTGCCCTGCGTAATCGGCGATCGTGATGGGGCCGGAAAGGTTCTTCCACGACACCTCGCCCAGCAGCATCTTGCCGAGCATCTTCAGGCTGAAGATGGCGAGGTCCCACACGCGGTGCACCGCTTTCGGGATGGCGGCGAGCGGATCGTGGCGCACGGTGGTCGTCATGCGTTCCCACTCACGGCGGACCTCCGGGCCGGGCTCCACCTTGAGCAGCCCGATCCGCGATTCCCCCTCCCCCACGCCCTCCGGCACGGCCGCGATCGCGACCCGGCCCGCGCCACGCTCGACCTCGAGCGCGAGCTTGCGTCCTGCGGAGGCGCGCACGCGCGCGGTGAACTGACCCCAGGTGGCCACGGGGTCGCCGTCGATGGACAGGATCCGGTCGCCGTCGCGCAGCCCCGCGCGCTCGCCCGCGCCGCCGGCCATGACGCGTCCCAGGATCGCCGGGACGCGCGGCGAAAAGGCCTTCAGACCCAGCTTCTGCATGAAGTCGCGGTCGAGGTCCTCCTTGTCGAGCGAGGACAGGTCGAGCGATCGCGTGACGCGGGAGCCGCCCTCGCTTTCGAACTCCAGCGCCACGTCGCCGCCGCGCACCGCTTCCTTCAGGAGCAGCCAGCGCACGTCCGACCACGTGGCCACGGGCTCGCCCCCGATGGCGCGGATCGTGTCGCCGTTGGCGAGTCCCGCCGCGGCGGCCGCGGTGGCGCGGGGCGGGTCGCCCACCACCGGCTTCACGCCCGGGAGGCCCGTCACGTAGAGCGCCCAGTAGAGGAAGAAGGCCGCGATGAAGTTGGCGGCGGGCCCGGCCAGGACGATGGCGATGCGCTTGCCCACCGGCTGCAGGTCGAAGGCGCGCGAACGCTCCGCAGGGGCGACTGCCTCCTCGCGCGAGTCGAGCATCTTCACGAATCCGCCGAGGGGAAAGGCGGCGATCACCCATTCCGTGCGGTCGGCGCCCGAGCGGCCGATCCACAAGGGGCGGCCGAAGCCCACCGAGAAACGCAGGATCTTCACGCCGGCGAGCCGCGCCACGATGTAGTGGCCCCATTCGTGGACGATAACGAGCAGGCCCACGGTGACCAGGAAGGAGGCGATGGTAACGAGTGCGCCTGACATGGAGCCGATTCTCGCCGATTTCAGCCGGCGCGGCGCCCGAGGCGCGAAACTTCGCGCCGGGCGGCCTCGCGGGCTTCGCGGTCCGCCCGCCAGGCAGTCTCGAGCGAATCCAGCGGTTCGACCGGGGTGCCGGCGAGCACGTGCTCGATCACGGCCGCGATGGCGGTGAAGGGCAGGCTGCCAGCGAGAAAGCTTTCCACGGCGATTTCGTTGGCGGCGTTGAGGATGGCCGGGGCCGTGCCTCCCCGATCTAGGGCCGAGTACGCAAGCCGCACGCACGGAAAGCGCGCGTCGTCCACGCGACCGAACTCGAGCCGGCCCAGCGCGGTGAAGTCCACCGGGGCCACGCCAGCCTCGATGCGCTCGGGCCAGGCGAGCGCGCAGGCGATGGGCGTGCGCATGTCCGGGACGCCCAGCTGCGCGATGACCGAGCCATCGTGGTACTCGACCATGGAGTGGATCACGCTCTGCGGGTGGAGCACGACCTCGATCGCCTCGCGCGGCGCGCCGAAAAGCCAGAACGCCTCGATCACCTCCAGGCCCTTGTTCATCATGGTGGCCGAGTCCACGGAGATCTTGCGGCCCATCACCCAGTTCGGATGCGCGCAGGCCTCGTCGGGCGTGACCTGCGCCAGGCGCTCCAGGGCGGTGGCGCGGAACGGGCCGCCCGAGGCGGTGAGCAGGATGCGGCGCACGCCGGCGCGCGCGGCCTCGCCCGCGCGCCCGCAGGTGAACCCGCGGGGCAGCGACTGGAATACCGCCGAGTGCTCGCTGTCGATCGGAAGCAGCGTGCCGCCGCCCTGCGCCAGCGCGGCGAGGAAGAGCGACCCGGAGACGACCAGGGCCTCCTTGTTGGCGAGCAGCACGAGCTTGCCCGCGCGCGCCGCGGCCAGCGTTCCGGGCAGCCCCGCGGCGCCGACCACGGCGGCCATCACCGCATCGGTCTCGGCCAGCGTCGCTACGGTCTCGAGCGCGCCCGGCCCGGCCAGCACTTCCGTGGCAACGCCCCTCGCGCGCAGCAGCTTCTGCAGGCGCTCCGCGGCCTGCTCGTCGGCCATCGCCGCGTAGCGCGGCGCGAAGCGCTCGCATTGCGTTGCGAGCTTCTCGTGGTTGCGGCCGGCCGCGAGCGCCACGACCTGGAAGCGGTCCGGATGGCGCGCGACGACGTCCAGCGTGCTCTCCCCGATCGATCCGGTGGAACCGAGGATGGTCAGGCGCTTCATGCGAAGGAGAGCAGCAGTGCCGCCACGGGCAGCGTGGGGGTGAGCGCGTCGATCCGGTCGAGCACGCCGCCGTGGCCCGGCAGCAGGCCGCTGGAATCCTTGACCCCGGCGCCGCGCTTCATCCACGACTCGAAAAGGTCGCCCAGCACGGACAGCGCGGCGAGAACGAGCATCGCGAGCAGGGTGAACGCGCCCCACGCAGGCTCGAAGAGGGGCGTGAACGGTCCGGGCCTTGCGTGCGCGTACACGTCGAGCGCGGCCCCGTAGGCGAGCACGCCCAGGAGCGCGCCGAGCACGCCCTCCCAGGTCTTTCCGGGGCTGATGGCCGGCGCGAGCCGGCGCCGTCCGAAACGCCGGCCGGCGAAGTACGCGGCAATGTCGGCGACCCACACCAGCGCCGCGACCGCGAGCAGCATCCACGGGCCCGACTGGCGAAGCACCACGAGCGCGGCCCACATCGGCCAGATCACGAACCAGCCCGCGAGGCCCGAGGCCCAGGGCTCGGGGCGCAACCTGAACGCGAGCCAGGCCGGCACCGCAAAGATCCAGAAATAGGCCGACGCGACGAAGCAGGCCTGCGCGACGTTGGTGAACACGAGCGCCGGCCCCCTGAGGCACGCTGCGCCCAGGGCGAGCCCGATCGCCGCGGACAGCACCAGGAACAGCCGGCGGCCGCCGGGTGCGAACCCGCACAGGCGCGACCATTCCCAGCAGCCGATGAGCGCGATCGCCGCGGCGAATGCGGTCCACGTCACCGGCCCTGCCAGGAAGAGCATTCCCAGGACGAGGGGAAGCAGGGCGATCGCGGTGAGGACGCGCGTCTTCAGCATGCGGCAGCCCCGGGGGCGTCTAGCCGACCTTGGGCTGGGGAAGCGTTGCGGCCAGCTGCTCGCTCGTGCGTCCGAAGCGCCTCTCGCGCGAGCGGTACGAGGCAATCGCCTCGTCGAGCGCTTCCTCGCCGAAGTCGGGCCAGAGAACCGGCGTGAAGTGAAACTCGGTGTAGGCGAGCTGCCAGAGCAGGAAGTTGGAGATGCGCTCCTCCCCGCCGGTGCGGACGAAGAGGTCCGGTTCGGGCGCATAGTTCATCGACAGGTAGCTCGACAGGAGCTCCTCGGTGATCTCCTGGCCGGGGAGCTCGACGCGGCAGCGGTTGGCCGCCTGCAGGATGTCCCAGCGCCCGCCATAGTTGGCCGCGACGGTGAGGACGAGGCGCTCGTTCGCGCTGGTGAGGGCCTCGGCCCGGCGTACGTGCTCCACGATGAGCGGATCGAAGCCGGACAGGTCGCCGATCACGCGGAAGCGGATGCCGTAGCCGTGGAGCTTTTCCACCTCCTGCTCGAGTGCCCTCAGGAAAAGCTGCATGAGGAAAGTGACTTCCTCGCTCGGGCGGCGCCAGTTCTCGCTCGAGAAGGCGAAGAGGGTGAGGAATTGCACGCCCCGGGCGGCGCACGACTTCACCACCTCGCGCACGGCCTCCACGCCGCGGCGGTGCCCGGCCACGCGCGGCAGGTAGCGCTTCTTCGCCCAGCGGCCGTTGCCGTCCATGATGATGGCGACGTGGCGCGGAACGTCCCCCGGGGAAGGGATCGCGAGCGTGCTGCTCTCGAGGTCTGCCATGGCTCTGGAAGCGGGGCGGAGGACGGTCGTCGGCCGCGCCTCAGACCGCCATCAGCTCCTTTTCCTTCTCGGCGACCATCTTGTCGATGTCGAGGACGGCCCTGTCGGTAAGCTTCTGCACCTCGTCCTGGGCGCGCTTCTCCTCGTCCTCGGGCACGTCGTGCTTCTTGAGCATTTCCTTCAGGTGCGTGTTGGCGTCGCGGCGCACGTTGCGCACGGCGACCTTCGCCTCCTCGCCCTCGTGCTTCACGATCTTCGTGAGCTCGCGGCGGCGCTCCTCCGTGAGGGCGGGCATCGGCACGCGGATCATGTCGCCGGAAGTGGCGGGGTTCACGCCGAGATCGGAGTCGCGAATGGCGCGCTCGACGGCCTGGACCAGTTTCTTCTCGTACGGCTGCACGCCGATCGTGCGGGCGTCCACGAGCGTCACGTTGGCCACCTGGCTGATGGGCGTGGGCGTGCCGTAATAGTCGACGCGCAGGTGGTCGAGGAGGCCGACGTGGGCGCGGCCGGTGCGCACCTTGGCCAGGTTGTGCTTGAGCGTGTCGATGGACTTCACCATCTTGTCGGCGGCCTGCTTCTTGATGTCGGCCATGCTTGCAGCCATGCGTCCTCCGAAAGTCAGCTGTGGACCAGGGTTCCTTCCGGCTCCCCCATCACGACGCGCTTGAGCGCCCCGTCCTTGAAGATGGAGAAGACGTTGATGGGCAGTCGCTGGTCGCGGCAAAGCGCCAGCGCCGTCGCATCCATCACCTTCAGGTTCCTCACGAACGCCTCGTCGAAGGTGATTTTGTCGTAGCGGGTCGCGGTCGGGTCCTTCATGGGGTCGGCGGTATACACGCCGTCCACCTTGGTCGCCTTGAGCACGATCTGCGCCTCGACCTCGCGGCCGCGCAGCGCCGCGGCGGTGTCGGTCGTGAAGAAGGGGTTGCCCGTGCCGGCCGCGAAGATCACGATCTTGCCTTCCTCGAGGTAGCGGATCGCCTTGCCGCGGATGTAGGGCTCGCAGACGGGCTCGATGTTGAGAGCCGACTGCACGCGCGCCACGAGGCCGGCGCGATTCATGGCGTCCTGGAGTGCCAACGCATTGATCACGGTCGCGAGCATGCCCATGTAGTCGGCGGTGGCGCGGTCCATGCCCGCGGCACCCTGCGACACGCCCCGGAAGATGTTGCCGCCGCCGATCACCACGCCCACCTGGACGCCGAGTTCCGCGACCTCCTTCACCTGCCTCACGATCCGCTCGACCGTCGCCCGGTTGATGCCGAAGGCGTCGTCGCCCATGAGGGCTTCGCCCGAGAGCTTGAGGAGGATGCGCGTGTATGCGGGTGTGGTCATGGTCGATTGGTGCCAGGCACCGGTGCCTGGCACCGCAGGGTCAGGCCGCCGTCTTTGTCATCGCCGCGACTTCCGCGGCGAAGTCGGACTGCTTCTTCTCGATGCCTTCGCCCACCACGAGGAAGCGGTAGGACAGGACCTTCGACTGGCTGGCGGCGAGCATCTTCTCCACCGTCAGCTTGTCGTCCTTCACGAACGGCTGGCCGAGCAGCGTGATCTCGGCAAGGTACTTGTTGATGCCGCCCTCGACCATCTTCGCCACGATCTCGGGCGGCTTGCCCGATTCCTTCGCGCGCGCCTCGATGATGGTGCGCTCTCCGGCGATCGCCTCGGGGGCCACCTGGTCCTTCGACAGGAACCGGGGCTTGGCGAAGGCGACGTGCATCGCGACGTCCTTGCCCACGCTGTCCTGGCCCTCGAACTCGACGGTCACGCCGATCTTCACGCCGTGCACGTACTGCGCGAGGCGCGCGGCCGACTGCATGCGCTCGAAGCGGCGGACCGTGATGTTCTCGCCGATCTTCTGGACGAGCGCCTGGCGCGCCTCCTCGACGGTCTGTTCTCCGGCCTTCAGTGCCGACAGGGCGGCCACGTCGGCCGGACCGGCCGTGGCGACCAGCTCGGCCAGCGTCTTCGCGAACGCGGCGAAATCCGGGTTCCTCGCGACGAAGTCGGTCTCGCAGTTCACTTCCACCATCGCGCCGAGCCTGCCGTCGGCGGACAGGTAGGTGCCCACCGCGCCCTCCGACGCCACGCGCGAGGCCGCCTTGGAGGCCTTGGCCCCGCTCTTGATGCGCAGCAGTTCCTCGGCCTTCTTCGCGTCGCCGCCCGATTCCTCGAGGGCCTTCTTGCACTCCATCATGCCGAGCCCGGTGAGCTCGCGCAGCTCCTTGACCATGCCCGCGGTGATTTCAGCCATCTTTATCTGCTCCTGTCGCTGTTCGGATGCGAAAAGGGGGCGCTCGGCCCCCTGTCCGCTCAAATGTCGCCCCGGCCGTTCAGGCCTTCGCTTCCTCGGCGTTCTCGACCTCGACGAACTCCTCCGTGGAGGTCGCCGGCGCCACCATCTCGGTGATCACCTGGCTGCGGCCCTCGAGGATCGCGTCCGCCACGCCGCGCGCGTAGAGGCGGATGGCGCGCGTCGAGTCGTCATTGCCCGGGATCACGTAATCGATGCCGTCGAGCGAGTTGTTGGTGTCGACCACCCCCACGATGGGGATGCCGAGCTTCTTCGCCTCCGTGACCGCGATCTTGTGGAAGCCCACGTCGATCACGAAGAGGGCATCGGGGATGCCGCCCATGTCCTTGATGCCGCCCAGCGAGCGCTCGAGCTTTTCCTTCTCGCGGCCGAAGGTGAGGCCTTCCTTCTTGGTGAGCTTCTCGACCGACCCGTCGAGGGTCATCTGGTCGATTTCCTTCAGGCGCTTGATCGACTGCTTCACCGTCTTGAAGTTGGTGAGCATGCCGCCCAGCCAGCGGTAATCGACGTACGGGGCGCCGGCGCGTTGTGCTTCTTCCTTCAGGATGTCGCGCGCCTGGCGCTTGGTGCCGACGAAGAGGATCTGCCCCTTGTTGGAGGTGAGCTGGCGCACGAACTTGAGCGCCTCCTGGTACATCGGAAGCGACTTCTCGAGGTTGATGATGTGGATCTTGTTGCGGGCACCGAAGATGAACGGCGACATCTTCGGGTTCCAGTAACGCGTCTGGTGGCCGAAGTGAACGCCGGCCTCCAGCATCTGGCGCATGGTGACGGACATCTGTTGCTCCTTGGGTCTAAGGTTGGCCTCCCTCCGCGAACCCGGGTATCCGGGACCTTAGCCTTCGCTAGCGGAGGTGCGTATTTGCCCGGGGTTGAAAAAAACGGCCTCTTCCCGGACAGACAGCAATTATAGCCGGAAAAGCGCCGCGTATTCAAATAGTTCGGAGGTGATGATCCAGGGCGAGGTGCCCAGGGGGACGATGCGGGGAGACCGCTCAGTAGTAGCTGATCCTGGCCTTGCTATCGGTCGCCGTAAGGGTCACCTCGAGCGTCTCGCGCCGGCCACCGTGCTCGATGGGCAGCACGATTTTCAGCCAGTTGCCGATGCCGCGCTCAGTGAGGTGAGGCTCCCCGTCCGGCCAACTCACGTTGAACATCTTCCCAGTCGGGAAAAGCCCGCTCAGGTCCGGCGAGAGGGAGAAGTGTGCCGACTTGCCTGGCTGAAAGCACAGCGGCGAAGGAACCCGGTAATTCCGTTCCGTCGGCTTGTCGTATCCCAGCGACACAAGTGTCCCATCCACGTTGTGAAGCATCCTCGCGACCCGCAACGGAACCTCGTCAGTGTGAAGATTCGACGAAAGGCGTGTCTGGTCGAAACGGAAACACAACGGACTGGAGAGGTGGTTGGTCACGTCGCCGCCAAGCCCATGTGTGCCGGCTCCAAATGTCCACTCGAATGCCTCGCCACGGTACTTTATCGTCGAGTATGGGGAGGCCTCCCCTTGCTGCCTTGGCGCTGTCGTAATTTCATCCTGCCGCGCACGCCAAACACGCCCGGTCTCATCGCGCCCTATCACCTGTGCATTGATGGCGATGTCGACGACGAAACTGCCTGCGCATCCGCCTGTGCATGCGACGGCAGCGGCCAGCAATATCGCCTGCATGGGGGACCGTATCGAGCGTGACATGATCAGGTGGACGAGGGCCACGCGGCTATTGAATGTCACCACCATTCGTAATCTTCCGATTCTTCCTCATCGTCGACTTCAAATATCCGCCGAAAGAATTCTTCATCGGGTTGCCGGACGTCGATACCGGACTGCGATAGCGAAAGACTCGGCGTATGTGACTCCGCCCTTGTTGCGTTACCAATCAAAGCAATCGACAGGCCGTATACCACGCGAGGCCACTGCCTTGTGGAGTTGGACCGCAACGTCGACTTCTTTAGTCACGTGCAGGCTCCTGTCAAGTTGCCCGGGATCGCCGCGCCGGGAATACGCCTCTGTGTTACGTTATCTTTTGTGTAATGTAAAGTAACCTTACTTTAGGGCCTGTGGGCCGCTTCCCGGCGACCGTCAATTCACCCACTCTGATTGGGCGATTGCGGATATGACCGACCAAGCTCCCGCTATAATTGCGCCTTTCCGACCTGTTACCGATCCCGTGGCAATCGAACCGAAAACCCCCCAGCAAGTCGAGTCGATGCGCATCGCCGGAAGGCTTGCGGCCGAGGTGCTCGACTTCATCACCCCGCACGTGAAGCCCGGCGTGACCACGGGCCATCTTGACAAGCTCTGCCACGATTACATGGTGGACGTGCAGCGCACCATCCCGGCGCCGCTCGACTACGCGCCCCCCGGCCATCGCCCTTACCCGAAGTCGATCTGCACGTCGGTCAACCACCAGGTCTGCCACGGGGTGCCCGGGGACAAGGTTCTCAAGACGGGCGACATCGTGAACATCGACATCACCGTGATCAAGGACGGCTGGCACGGCGACACCAGCCGCATGTTCCTCGTGGGGGAGCCCTCCATCCAGGCGCGCCGCCTTTGCGACGTCACCTACGAATGCATGTGGAGGGGCATCGCGCAGGTCCGCGCCGGGGCGACCCTCGGCGACATCGGCAACGCGATCCAGCGCCACGCGGAGTCGCACGGCTACAGCGTCGTGCGCGAGTTCTGTGGCCACGGCATCGGACGGCGCTTCCACGAGGAGCCGCAGATCCTGCACTACGGCACGCCGGGCCAGGGAATCCTGCTGCAGGCCGGCATGACGTTCACCGTCGAGCCCATGATCAACGCCGGCCGGCGCGACATCCGCGGCCTTGCCGACGGGTGGACCATCGTGACCGCCGACCATTCCCTTTCGGCGCAGTGGGAGCACACGGTCCTGGTGACCTCCGCGGGCTTCGAGGTCCTCACGCTTTCCGAGGGCGCGCCCGCGATGCCGGCTTTCGTCGGGGCGCAGCTCGCGGCCGTGACCGCAACCTGAGCGTGCGGCTGCCGCGCCCAGGCGCTTTCGCGCCGGGATGAACCCTTCCTCTTCCACGCCCGCCCCCATCGCGCCGGCGCGCGCGCGCGACCCCGCGGACGCCCGCCGGTGGCTCAAGGCCAGGCGCGAGGAGCTGCGAACGCGCTACCTGCGCCGCCCGGACCCGCAGCGTTGCCTAGCGGCGCACGCGGCGCTGGTCGACGCGCTCCTCGTGCGCCTCTGGGCGGAAAACCTCGACGACCCCGCCATCGCCCTGGTCGCGGTGGGAGGCTACGGCCGCGGGACGCTGTTCCCGCATTCCGACGTGGACCTCCTGATCCTGCTGCCCGACGGCCGAGCGCCCGACGGCGACATCGAGCGCTTCGTGGGGCTGCTCTGGGATTGCGGCCTTGAGCCGGGCAACAGCGTGCGCACGGTCGCCGAATGCGTGGAGGAGGCCGCCAAGGACGTGACGGTGGACACGAGCCTGCTCGAGTCGCGGCTCATCGCAGGCAACCGCGCGCTCGTGGCGGAGATGGATACGCGCCTCGCGAAGCGCCGCGGCGTGCGCGACTTCTTCCGCGCCAAGGTCGAGGAGCAGAGGAAGCGCCACGACCGCTTCCAGGAAGCCGCCTACAATCTCGAGCCCAACATCAAGGAAAGCCCCGGAGGCCTGCGCGACCTGCAGACGGTGCTGTGGCTCGCGCGCGCCTCGGGGATCGGCCGCAGCTGGGCGGAGCTCGCGGCGCAGGGCATCATCACGCCGCGCGAAGCCACCGGGATCATGCGCAACGAGCGCGTGCTGCAGGACCTGCGCCTGCGCCTGCACCACCTCGCCAGGCGCCGCGAGGACCGGCTCGTCTTCGACCACCAGATCGAGATCGCGCGGCAGCTGAAGCTAAAGGGCGTCAAGTCGCTCGCCGCCTCCGACCTTCTCATGCGCCGCTACTACCTCGCGGCCAAGGCGATATGGCGCTTCAACCAGATCCTGCTGGCAAACCTCTACGCGCGCATCGTCCCGCGCAACGAAAGGAAGCTGCGCAAGCTGGACGCGGATTTCCGCATCGTCGACTACACGCTCGACCTGCGCGACGAGTCCCTCTTCGAGCGCGAGCCCGGGAAGATCCTGGAGGCGTTCCGCCGCCTCCAGGACGACCGGGGGCTCGCCAACTTCTCGGCCACCACGCTGCGCGCCTTGAGCCGCGCGCTTGCGCGCATCGACCGCGCCTTCCGCGAGGACCCCGACAACCGCCGCCGCTTCATGGAGATCGTGCGCGGCGACCGCTTCACGTGGACCCTGCGCCGCATGAGCCGCTACGGCGTGCTCGGCCGCTACATCCCGGCGTTCGGCCGCATCACGGGGCAGATGCAGCACGACCTCTTCCACGTCTACACCGTGGACGAGCACATCCTCATGGTGATCCGGAACCTGCGCCGCTTCCGCCTTCCCAAGTTCGACCTCGAGCACCCCTTCTGCTCCAAGCTCATGCAGGAGTTCGACGCGCCGGAGCTGCTCTACCTCGCCGCGCTCTTCCACGACATCGCCAAGGGCCGCGGCGGCGACCACTCCGCGCTGGGCGCGCGCGACGCGGAACGGTTCTGCCGCGCGCACGGCGTGGCGAAGGCCGACGCGAAGCTCGTCGCCTGGCTGGTCGAGCGCCACCTCACGATGTCGGCGACGGCGCAGAAGCAGGACCTGTCCGACCCGGAGGTGATCTCGGAGTTCGCGACCCTCGTGCGCGACGAGCGTTCACTCACGGCGCTCTACATCCTCACGGTCGCGGACATCCGCGGCACGAGCCCGAAGGTCTGGAACGCGTGGAAGGGCAAGCTCCTCGAGGATCTCTTCCGCTCCACGCGCCGGATCCTGCGCGGGGATACCGAGTACGCGGCCAAGTCGATCGAGGCGAAGAAGGCCGAGGGGCTGCGCATCTTCCGCCAGTATGTCCACGAAGAGCTCGCACACGAGGCGCTGTGGATGCACTTCGGCGAGAACTACTTCCAGCGCTTCGAGGCGGGCGAGATCGGATGGCATACCCGAACGCTGTGCCTGCGCCCCGCGCCGCAGCGGCCGGTGGTGCGCGCGCGGCTCTCGCCCATCGGCGAAGGGCTGCAGGTTCTCGTCTATGCCCACGACCAGCCCGGCGTCTTCGCGCGCATCACCGGATTCTTCGAGCGCCACCAGTTCGACATCGCGGCGGCGAAGATCTACACGACCGGGCACGGCTTCGCGCTCGACGGCTTCCAGGTGCTCGCGCGCGCCCGGGCCGGCGAGCACTATCGCGACCTCATCCACAAGGTGGAGGAAGGCCTGGCCGGCGAGCTCGACCCGGACAAGCCGCTGGGCGCGCCGCCCACGGGCCGCATCTCCCGCTGGGTCAAGCATTTCCCTTTCGAGCCCAAGGTGGAAATCGTGCGCACGCGCGCGGGAATCGGCTGGCAGGTGTTCGCGACCTGTGCCGACCGGCCCGGACTGCTCTCGGCGATCGCGCGGGCGATGCTCGCCGCCGGCCTGAACCTCGTGGACGCGCGCGTGACCACGCTGGGTGCGCGGGCCGAGGACGTGTTCGTGGTCAACGGCCAGGCGCTCGAGGACGAGGCCGGGCGCGAGGCGTTCGCGCGGGAGCTCCGGGCGGTGCTGGCCGAAGGACAGTAGGCGCCCCGGCCGCGACGCTCAGTGCAGCAAGGCGCCCGGGGACGCGGCGTCGCCCAGGTCCGGGACCACGGCCTGCGGCACTTCGGGCAGCGGCAGATCGGAGAATGCAATCACCGCGTTTCGCCCGGCGCGCTTGGCAGCGTAGAGCGCCTGGTCCGCGCGGCTGAGGAGCGTGTCGGCCACGACCGCCGCATCGGGCACGCAGCCGGCGACCCCGAGGCTCAGCGTGACGACGCCCGAGACTTCCGAGCCGCGATGCTCGATCTCCAGCGCCGCGACGGCGCGCATCGCCTCACGGGCGCGGCGGCGGCCCGCCTCCTCCGTCGTGTCGGGCAGGATCAGCGCGAACTCCTCGCCACCGTATCGGGCCGCCACGTCGCCCGGGCGCCGGCAGGCCAAGCGCAGCGCCCCGGCGATGCGGCGCAGGCACTCGTCGCCCGCGGGATGGCCGTAGGCATCGTTGTAGGCCTTGAAATGGTCGGCGTCGGCGATCACCAGGCAGATCGGGCGCTGCTCGCGCCGCGCGCGGCCGAGCTCGCGCATGAGATCGAGGTCGAAGCGGCGCCGGTTCGCGAGCCCGGTGAGCCCATCCTGCTGCGACAGGCGGGCGAGCCGCTCGTTGGCCTCGCGCAGCTCGAGCGTGACCGCCATGAGCTCGCGGCGTATGTCGTCCAGTCGGCGCAGGGCGCGGATCTTCGCCTCGAGCACCACCGGGCTCACGGGCTTCGTGAGGTAGTCGTCGCCTCCCGCCTCGATGCCGCGCGCGAAATCCGCGTCGTCCTCCATCGAGGTGAGGAAGATGACGGGCACCCAGTGATCGGTGCTCATCTGACGGATGCGCCGCACGACCTCCAGGCCGTCCATGCCCGGCATCTGCACGTCGATCAGCACCAGGTCGGGCTTTTCGCTCTCGAACAGCGCGAGCGCCTGCAGCCCGTCCTCGGCCTGGATCGCGGCGAGCCCAAGCCGCTTGAGGATGCGAAGCATCGCGAAGCGCATCACGCGCGTGTCGTCGGCGACCAGGACCTTGTAGATGGCTGTCTCCCGTTTCCTATTGGTTGCCGAGCGGCTCCGACTGCGACAGGAGGACGCGGCGGTCGAAGAGGGAGCGTTGCACCGGTGAGAGAACCTCGTAGAGCGTCTTCATGCTGGCGGCCGCGGCGACTATCGCGTCCGCGCGCATGCGCTCGTCCTCGGCGAGCGCCGCGAGGAGCCCCGGGGCCGCGGGAGGCGGCGCATCGACCGGACGGGGCGCGAGGAACTTCCTCGTGCTCTGGCGTGTGAGTTCGGCCGCATCGCGCACGCTGCGCTCGAACGGACCCCACAGGGCCTGCTGCCCGGGGTCGAGGCCAAGGTCGGTGCGCAGCGACGGCAGTTCGCGCTCGAGTGCGAACACCGGGTCCGTGGTCCGCGCCGGCCGCATCGCCTGCCCTTGCGCTTCCGGCGACTGCCCTTCCACGCGCGGCCTGCGCTGGCCGCCCTGCCCCTGCGCCCCGAAGGCGAACGCGATCGAGGCACAGGCAAGGACCAGCGCGCGAAGGAGGTGTGGCTTCATTGCCGCCATCCGAGGAATCATCACTCCACGGGCAGTCCGTCGTTCAATCGCAGCCAGCCCTTGAGCACGCGGTAAAGGTACCAGAAAAAGAGGATGGTGAACGGCAGCCAGATGATGAGCCACCCGACGAGCGAGACGAACAGCACGGCCGTGATCACCGCGCAGATCGCGATCCACAGCAGCCCCCACCAGAAGGTGCGCGAGAGCCACGAGAAATGCGAGTCGAGGTAGGTGCCGCGCACGTCGTCGCGCCGGGCCATGCCCAGGATGATCGCCAGCACCGCGAGCAGCCAGGCCGTGAACGGAGCCAGCGCATGCAGCGCGTAGAGGATGTGGGTCAGTCGCCTGTCGCCCTGGCCACCGCGTTCGGGGACTGCTGCAGGTTCGTTCATGGCGGGCTCCTCAGTCGATGGGACGCTTCTCGTTCAGGCGCAGCCAGCCCTTCACGATGCGGTAGATGACCCAGCACGCCAGGAAGATGAGCAGCGGGATCCCGATCACGAAGACAGCCAGGGCCCCGAAGGCGAGGCCGCCCACGAGTCCCCACCAGAACGTCTTGATCATCCACTCGACATGGGTGCCGAGCCAGCTGCCAGCAAGGTCGCTGCGCTTCACGTAGGCAAGGATCACTCCCGCGATGGTGGTCACGCCGCCGGTGAGGAACCCCGCCGCAAAGAGGGCGTACATCACGTGCATCACGTTGATGCTGGGGGCTTCGTCGCTCGCCCGATTGCCTGCGGGGTCGGTGCTCATGGCGGTGTCCCTTTCTGTCGGTTGTCGGTTCGTTCGCGGAGCACGTCACTCGTCCTGCCCCGGGTCCATGTCCGGGAACAACACGTCGGTGAATCCGAACTCGCTCATGTCCGGCATGCGCATCGGATAGAGGATGCCGTCGAGATGGTCGCACTCGTGCTGCACCACGCGAGCGTGGAAACCTTCCGCGACGCGGTCGATGGAGCGTCCGTGCTCGTCGAAGCCGGTGTAGCGAAGCTTCGTGCGGCGCGGCACCACGCCCCTCAGGCCCGGCACGGAAAGACATCCCTCCCAGCCGTCCTCCATTTCCTCGGTGAGGAATTCGATGACGGGGTTCACGAGCACCGTGAAGGGAACCTCCTGCGCATCCGGGTAGCGCGGATTGGCGGTGACCCCGAAGATCACCACGCGCACGCTGCTGCCGATCTGCGGCGCTGCCAGACCCGCGCCGTTCTCGTGGGCCATGGTGTCCTTCATGTCCTCCACCAGGCCCGCGAGTTCCGCCGTGGCGAAACGCTGCACGGGCCGCGCCACCTCGCGCAGCACGGGGTGTCCCATGCGCAGCACCTCACGGATGGCCATGGCGCTCCACCACCCTTTCGACCACGAGACGCACACGCCCCATGGCCTCCTTCAGGACCTGCGAGATCTCCTCCAGCGAGATCGACTGCGCGCTCGAACCGCGCCCGGCTGCGGGATTGGCCACCACGGCGAGGGCCGCGTACGGGATTTGCAGTTCGCGCGCGAGCGCCGCCTCCGGCATTCCGGTCATCCCCACCAGGTCGGCGCCATCGCGCTCGAGGCGGCTGATTTCCGCCGCGGTCTCCAGGCGGGGCCCCTGCACGGCCGCATAGGTTCCGCGCGCAACCACGGCCACCCCGGCTTCGGCCGCCGAATCGATGAGCATGCCCCGCGTCGTTGCGCAGTAGGGATGCGTGAAGTCCACGTGCACCACGGGCTGCTCGGCCCCCTCGAAGAACGTGGACCGGCGCCCCCAGGTGTAGTCGATGATCTGGTCGGGGATCGCGAGGACGCCCGCGCCCAGCCCCGGCGCGATCCCGCCGACGGTGCACACGGCGAGGATGCGGGTGACGCCCTTTTCCCGGAGCGCCCAGAGGTTGGCCCGATAGTTGATCTCGTGCGGCGCGAGCGTGTGGCCATAGCCGTGGCGCGCCAGGAACGCGACCTCGCCGGCGCCGATGTGGCCGAAGGTGAGCGGGCCGGAGGGCTCGCCGTAGGGCGTGCGCACGATCTGCTTCCGCATGACCTCGAGGCTCGCAAGCTGGGTGAGGCCTGAACCGCCGATGATGGCGAGCATCGCTATCCCTTGAGCGCGTAAATGGCGGGAAGGTTGCGCCACAGCCCGAAGGCGTCCATGCCGAAGCCGAAGACATATCGGTCGGGGACGCGCACCCCGACGAAGTCCGCGGCCACGGGCTTGTCGCGCTTCAGGTCCTTGTCGGCGAACACCGCGCACAGCACGCGCTTCGCCCCCTGGGAGAGGAGCTTGCCACGCACGGCGGCGAGCGTGATGCCCTCGTCGAGGATGTCGTCGATCACGAGCACCGTCCTGCCGCGAACGTCGTCCTTCGGCGCCAGGCGCCATTCGATCTCGCTCCCGGCGGTGCCCTTCCCGTAGCGCGTCGCCTCGATCGCGCCGAACTCCAGCGGAAAGGCGAGCAGCGGCAGCAGTTGCCCGGTGAGGATCACCGCCCCGCCCATGACCGAAAGCACCACCGGGAATTCGTCCTCGAGGCTGGCGGTGATCTCGCGGGCCATCCGGGTGACTGCGGTGCGAACCTCGTCGGCGGAAAACACCAGGTCCGCGCTCGCGAGCAGGGCCCGGGCCTCTTCCCCGTTCATGGCCGTTTCCCGCCGTCGCGGGGGAGCCTGTCGAGGTAGGCCCGAAAGCCCGCGGCCACCTCTTCGTGGCGCAGGGCGAAATCGACCGTGGCCTCCAGGTAGCCGAGCTTCGAGCCGCAGTCGTAGCGCCGCCCTTCGAACTCGAATGCGTAAACCGGCTCCGCGTCGAGCAGGTGCCCGATGGCGTCGGTCAGCTGGATCTCCCGGCCCGCGCCGGCGAGCGTTGCCTCGAGGAACTCGAAGACGCGCGGGTTGAGGATGTAGCGGCCGACCACGCCGAGCGTTGACGGCGACTCGCTCGGCTTTGGCTTTTCCACGATGCCCGTCATGCGCGCGAGGCGCCCCTTGGCGGGCCTGGTCGAAGCGATGCCGTAGGAGCCCGTATCGGCCCGGTCGATGTTCTGCACCGCGACCAGGCTCGCGCCGTCCTTCGCGTGCTGGTCCACCATCTGCCTGAGCACGGGGACCTTCGCGTCGATGAGGTCGTCGGCGAGGATGACTGCAAAGGGCTCGTCGCCCACGAGGTGGCGCGCGCACAGCACCGCATGTCCCAACCCAAGGGCTTCGCCCTGCCGCACATAGACGCAATTCACGCCGGCCGGCAGCAGCCCGCGCACTTCCTTGAGGAGCCGGGTCTTGCCGGCGGCGTTCAGCTCCGCCTCGAGCTCGTAGGCCTTGTCGAAGTGGTCCTCGATGGCGCGCTTGCCGCGGCCGGTGATGAAGATCAGATCCGTTACGCCCGCGGCCACCGCCTCCTCCACCGCGTACTGGATGAGCGGCTTGTCCACGATGGGGAGCATCTCCTTGGGCGAGGCCTTGGTGACCGGCAGGAAGCGCGTGCCCAGGCCCGCGACGGGAAATACGGCCTTGCGGATCTTCTTCTTCATCGTGGCTTCAGCCTTCAAGCATCGCGCGCAAACGCGCCTCGTCCAGCACCTCGACACCCAGCTCGCGCGCACGCGCGAGCTTCGAGCCCGCGTCCGGCCCGGCGACGACGAAATCGGTCTTCTTCGACACCGATCCCGTCACCTTGCCGCCGGCGGCCTCGACGCGCTCCTTCGCCACGTCGCGCGCCATCGACACCAGCGTTCCCGTAAGCACGACGATCTTACCCGCGAAGGGCCCCGCGGTGGCGGCATGCGCGGCTTCGACCTCCGGCCAATGCACGCCGGCTGCACGCAACTCGTCGATCACCTCGCGGTTGTGCGGCTCGGCGAAGAATCGCGCGACGCTCTGCGCGACCACGGGCCCCACGTCGCGTGCCTCCTGGAGCGCGGCAACGTCGGCCGCCATGAGCGCGTCCAGCCCTCCGAAATGGCGCGCCAGGTCCTTCGCGGTCACCTCGCCCACGTGGCGGATGCCCAGCGCGAAGACGAATCGGCCGAGGGTCGTGTCCTTGCTCCTCGCGATGGCCGCGAGCACGTTGACGGCGGACTTCTCGGCCATGCGCTCGAGGCCGGCGAGTTTCGGGGAGTCCAGCCGGTAGAGATCCGCGGGCGTCCTCACGAGGCCGCCGTCCACCAGTTGGTCGACCAGCTTGTCGCCCAGCCCCTCGACGTCCATGGCGCGCCGCGAGGCGAAGTGCAGGAGCGAGGCCTTGCGCTGCGCCGGGCAGATGAGGCCGCCGGTGCAGCGCGCCACGGCCTCGCCCTCGAGGCGCACGATGGCGGAGCCGCATTCCGGGCAGGCCGAAGGCATCTCGAACCAGTCGCCCGGCGTTCGCGGCCCGGGCTTATCCACGCGCGCCACTTCCGGGATCACGTCCCCGGCGCGCCTCACGATGACCGTGTCGCGCCGCCACACGTCCTTCCTGCGAATCTCGTCCTCGTTGTGCAGCGTGGCGTTGGACACGGTGGTCCCGCCCACGAACACGGGAGCCAGCCTCGCCACCGGCGTGATCGCGCCTGTCCGGCCCACCTGGACGTCGATGTCCAGGAGTTCGGTGAGCGCTTCCTGCGCCGGGAACTTGTGTGCCACGGCCCAGCGCGGCGCCCGTGCAACGAAGCCCAGCGCCTCCTGCTGCGCGAGCGCATTCACCTTGTAGACCACCCCGTCGATGTCGCAGGACAGGTGCTCGCGCTTCGAGGCAACCTCGCGATAGAACGAGAGGAGTCCGGCCTCGCCCGTCACGACACGGCGATCCTTCGCGACCGGAAAGCCCAGGTCGGCGAGCGCGTCCAGCAGCCCCGCATGCGTGGGCGGGACGTTCCAGCCTTCTCGCGCACCGAGCCCGTAGGCGAAGAACGAGAGCCGGCGCCGGGCGGTGAGCGCCGGATCGAGCTGGCGCAGCCCACCCGCGGCCCCATTGCGCGCATTGACGAGCTCCTTCTCGCCCGCTTCGCGCGCCCGGACGTTGTACGCCTCGAAATCGCGCTTGAGCATGAGCACCTCGCCGCGCACCTCGAGCAGTTCCGGCGGGTGGGTCGTGCGCAATTTCAGCGGGACGGCCCGGACGGTGCGCAGGTTGGCGGTGACGTCCTCGCCCGTTTCGCCGTCGCCGCGCGTCGCGCCGCGAACCAGCACGCCGTCCTCGTACGCGAGGCTCACCGCGAGGCCGTCGAACTTGAGCTCGCAGGCGTACTCGACGCATTCGGCTTCGAGCCCCTCGCGGCAACGTCGGTCGAACCCGGCGACGTCCTCCTCGGAGAAGACGTTGGCGAGCGAGAGCATGGGGACACGGTGGCTTGCCTCGGCAAAGCCCTCGGCAGGCTTCGCGCCCACGCGCTGCGTGGGCGAGCCGGGCGTCACGAGTTCCGGGTGCGAGGCCTCGAGGGCCTGGAGCTCCTTGAACATCGTGTCCCACTCGGCGTCGGAGATCTCCGGCGCGTCGAGGACGTAGTACAGGTGGTTGTGGCGCTCGATCTCGCGCCGCAGCTGCGCAATCTGCTGCGCGACCGCGCGCGGCGCAGCCATCGTCAGGAGAAGAGCCGCCGCGCGAGCGCCCCGCCCGCCGGGATGCCGTGCGCCTCCATGCCCCGCGCCACCGTCTCGAGCGAGCGGCGGATTGCCGCGAATCCTGCGGCGCCCAGGGGCTTTCTCTCGTCATCCACGAGTTCGGCGCCGAGCACGGTGCCGAAATCCGCCGCGACCTTGCCCATCTCGTCCAGCGCCGCCGCGGGATCGGCGACGTGAGGCACGTCGAGCGCGAAGGTGAGGCCGGTGGCGTAGCCGGAGTCGCGCCGCGGCTCGGCGACCAGCACGCGAAGCGTCATCGCGACGAACCCGTTCGCGCCGCGGCGCTCGAAGGTTCCCGAGCCGGTCTCCGCGAAGCCGTTTTCCAGCGCAAGCGCTTTCACGCGCGACAGAGCGAAGGTGGCGCCCGCGCGGCCGACGAGGTTCACCGCGACCTCGATGTCGGCCTCGGCGCAGAAGCGGTCCAGCTCGCGCGAGCGCGCCGCGGCCGCGGCCGGGCTCTCGCGCTGCGACACGGCGTTGATCGAGGCCGCGAATCCCGCCACCGTCTCGTTGAAGGCGGCGATCTCCTCCTCGGCCACGGGGCCCGCGCGGCTGGCGAGCTGCAGGCCCGCGCGCAGTTCCCGCCAGGCGTCGCGCGGAGAATCCTCGACAGCCATCCAGTGCTCGTCCACGAGGCCCTCGACGTGGACCGGCGTGGCGTGGGACTCGAGCGCGTCGAGAAGCGGCTCGAGTTGCGCGCGCGTGACGGGTTCGTCGGCCAGCACGAGGGCAATGGTATCGATGCGGCCGGACACGTCGGCGCCGGGGGCGGCGCGGGCATCGGGCCGCGCCTCTTCCTGCGCGGGCTCGTCCGCAGCGACGGTCTCGATCACCGCGTCGAGGGAGCCGAGCGAGGGATCCTGCCTCGAGGCCGGAGGCAGCTCCCCCAGCACGGGCTCGCGGCGGTCGGTCGCGGGGTCCAGGAGCGCATCGGGATGGCCGCCGCGGAACGCTGCCTCGGCGCGGCGGCGCACCTTGCGGTCCTGGAACGCGTTGTAGCCCGCCACCGCGGCCACGAGCGCGGCGCCGAGGGCGATGAGGGCGAGCTGCAGGTCGCTCATGGGAGTCAGGCCGCCTGTTTCCTTGCGAATTCCATCGCGGCTTCGATGTCGACCTCCACGATACGCGAGACGCCGGGCTCCTGCATCGTGACGCCGATCAGCTGCTGCCCCATCTCCATCGTGATCTTGTTGTGCGTGATGAAGAGGAACTGCGTCTGCGCCGACATCTGCTTCACGAGTTCGCAGAAGCGCTCGGTGTTGGGGTCGTCGAGCGGCGCGTCCACCTCGTCCAGCAGGCAGAAGGGCGCCGGGTTCAGGCGGAACAGCGAGAAGACCAGCGCGATCGCCGTGAGCGCCTTTTCGCCGCCCGAGAGCAGCTGGATCGAGGTGTTCTTCTTGCCCGGCGGCTGCGCGAAGACCTGCAGTCCGGCGTCCAGGATCTCCTCGCCCGTGAGCTTGAGCGAAGCGTTGCCGCCGCCGAAGAGCGCCGGGAACATCTCCTGGAAATTCCGGTTGACCGTCTCGAACGTGCCCTGCAGGAGTTCGCGCGTCTCGCGGTCGATTCGCTTGATCGCGGCCTCCAGCGTCTCCACCGCCTGGGTGAGGTCGTCGGCCTGCGCGTCCAGGTAATTCTTGCGGTCGCGCGCCGTGGTGAGCTCGGAGAGCGCCGCGAGGTTCACCGGGCCCAGCGCCGCGATCTCCTCGGTCAGCCGGTTGATCTCGGCTTGCATGCCGGCCGAGCGCACGCGCTTCTCGAGCTTCTCCGCGAGTTCCTCGCGGGTGACGCCCGCCTCCTGGATCTGCTGCGCGTACTGCTCGGCGTGCGTGGAGGCTTCCTGTTCCTTGAGGCGCAGCTCGGTGATGCGCTCGCGCAATGGGTTGAGGGTCTGCTCCGCGGCAAGGCGCCCCTCCTCGAGCGTGCGCAGCTCGTCGGTCAGGTGCTCCAGCCCCGCGCGCGCGTCGGACAGGGTGCGTTCCCGCTCCGCCTTGACGGCGAGCGCGGCTTGCAGCCGCTCGCGCACCGTGCCCTCCTCGAGCTTGCCCAGCTCCAGGGACACGTTCGCGCGGTTGGCGGCGAGCGCGGCCATGCGCTCGCCCAGCGACACGGCAAGCCGGCCCTGCGATTCGACCTTCTCGTGGCAGCTCCTTTCCTGGAAATTCGCCTCCTGCACGGCGCGCTCGGCCGTCATGATCGCGGCGCGCGCGGCG
This sequence comes from Betaproteobacteria bacterium, assembly GCA_016720855.1. NCBI lineage: Bacteria > Pseudomonadati > Pseudomonadota > Betaproteobacteria > Betaproteobacteria bacterium. Next base: position 48,598 of record JADKJU010000003.1, read on the forward strand.
TTGAGCGCCTCGCCCGCCTGCTTCGCGCCGAGTTCGAGCCCCTGCAGGCGCTGGACGACCTCCTCGACCTTCTGCGACCCCGCGAGGAGCGCGGCCTGCGCCTCCTGCATCTCGAGGCGCTCCTTCTCGTCCTCCCGGTCGATGTCGGCGAGCTCGACGCGGATGGCCTCGCGCCGCTTCTCGGCCTGCTCCGAGGTTTGCGATAGCTTCAGGTGCTCGACCTCGAGCGCGTGTTCCGCCTGCCGCGTGCGCAGCAACTCCTCGCGCAGGCGGCGCGCCTCTTCCTGCGCCTGGCTCACCAGCGTCTCCAGGTCGCGAAGGCGCGTCTCGACGGCATTGCGCGCGGCGGCGGCGGCCGGCGAGCGCCCCTGCAAATCCTCGATTTCGCGCTGCCGCTGCAGCACGCCGTGCAGCTCGGACTGGGGGCCGTGGAAGACCACGCCCTGCCGGCTGAAGAGATGGCCTGCCTTGGACACGAGCAACCCGCCGGGCGGCAGGATGCGCGCGAGCGCGAGGCCGTCCTCGCCCTCCGGCAGGATGAACACGTGGGCGAGCGCGTCCTTGAGGTACGCCGCCACGCCCGTGCGGGCGCTCGAGACCACGCCGGACAGGGGCTTCAGGTTCGATCCGGGGACGGCCGCTTCCGGCGCGCCTCGCTCGACGAAAACGGCGAAATTGCCCGGCGGCGCGTCGCGAAGGAGTTCCGCGAGGCCCCCTTCGTCCGCCAGGCGCGCCGCGTTGAGCCTCACGCCGAGCGCCGCCTCGACGGCATCGTCCCACCCCGCCTCCACGCGGATCGCCTGCCAGAGGCGCTCGGCGCGGTCCAGCGCGTGACCCTTGGTCCAGTCGGCGAGCCGCGAGTTGTTGTCCAGCTTCGCCTGCTGGTCCTGAAGCGCCTTGAGCGCCGCCTCGATCTGCGCGACTTCCCGCGTGCGGTCCTGCAGCACCTGCTGCGCCAGCCGGCGCTCCTCCTCGAGGGCCGGCAGCTTCGCCTCCACCACGCGCTGCGATTCCTCGAGCGCCAATACGCTCGCGCCGGTCTCCTGGCGTCGTGCCGCGATGGCCGCGAGCTTCTCGGGCTCGGGGAAGACGAGCGCCATGTTCTCCTGTCTGAGGCGGTTCTTGCGCGCCTCCAGCTGGGCCAGGATCTTGAGCGCGTGCGATTCGCGCGTCTCCTCGACGCCCTGCGCCTGTTCCGCGGCGGACATCTCGCCTTCCGCGGCGCGAACGCTCGCCACGGCTTGCTGCTGCGCGGCCTCGGCGGCCGGCAGGCCTGTCCGGGCCGTCTCCAGGTCCGCCTCGCGGGCGCCGATCGCGGCACGGGCTGTCTCGATCTCGCCTTCCCAGCGCCCGCGGTCTGCCTGCGCCTCCGCCGTGCGCCTCTCGACCTCCGCGATCTCGACGGCGAGCCCCTCGAGCTGCACCCCCATGCGCCGGCGGTTCTCGCCGAGGAACGCGATCTCCTGCTCGAGCGACTGCACCTCGCCGTTGGCGGCGTAGAGGGCGCCCTGCAGGCTGGAGAGCTGGTCGGTCTCCTCGTAATGGCGGCTGCGCAGCTCCTCGAGCGAGCGCTCGGCGTCGCGCAGGCGGGCCGTCTCGGCCTCCAGGCTCACCTGCACCTTCTGCACTTCGTTGGCGTAGCGGCTCTTCGCCTGCTCCGCCTCGCGCAGCCGCGTGAAGGCAAGCAGGTTGTGGTTGAGCGCGAGCTGGGCCTGCAGGTCCTGGTAGCGCGACGCCACCTCCGCCTGCTGGGCCAGGTGCCCGAGCTGCGTATCGAGCTCGGCGCGGATGTCGCCCACGCGCGAGAGGTTCTCCCGCGTGTCTTCCAGACGCAGCTCCGTCTCGCGGCGGCGCTCGCGGTACTTGGAGACACCGGCGGCCTCCTCGAGATAGACGCGCAGCTCCTCGGGCTTCGAGGAGATGACGCGCGAGATCATTCCCTGCTCGATGATCGAGTAGGCGCGCGGGCCCAGGCCGGTGCCCAGGAAGATGTCCTGCACGTCACGGCGCCGGACGTGCGTGCCGTTGATGTAGTAGTTGGAGTCGCCGTCGCGCGAAAGGATGCGCTTCACGCTGATCTCCGCGTACTGCGACCACGCGCCGCTGATGCGCCCGAGCGAATTGTCGAAGACCAGTTCGACGGAGGCCCGGCCCACCGGCTTGCGATCGGAGGAGCCGTTGAAGATCACGTCGTGCATGTGCTCGCCGCGCAACTGCTTGGCACTCGATTCGCCGAGCACCCAGCGCACCGCGTCGATCACGTTGGATTTTCCGCAGCCGTTGGGGCCGACCACGCCCACCAATTGGCCGGGGACCGCGATCGTGGTGGGATCGACGAAGGACTTGAAGCCGGAGAGCTTGACGGAAGTGAGTCGCAAGGTAGTGATTCTTATGAGAAAACCCCACCGAGCCGGACGGCCGGTGGGGTTTGGGGTTCGCGTATGATCCGCATTTTACCGGATCGATTCCCCGCGCCCAATGCCCATGAAGAAATCACCAAAAAAAACCTTGACAGGCACCGCCCGCGGCCCCGCCGGCGCCGGGGTCATGCGCAAGGGGACTGGTCGGCTTTCCCGCTTTCGGGAGAAGGGGCCTGTCCCCGTGCCGGGCAGCGGTCCGCGCGAATCGGCCTCGAGGGTGCTCGAGACCTTTCCCAACCCTGCGCCCGGTCGCGACTATGCGATCCGCATGGAGATCCCGGAGTTCACGTGCCTGTGCCCCAAGACGGGCCAGCCGGATTTCGCGACCCTGCACCTCGAGTACGTGCCCGACACGAAGTGCGTGGAGCTGAAGAGCCTGAAGCTCTACGTGTGGTCGTTCCGCAACGAAGGCCGGTTCCACGAGGCGGTGACGAACGAGATCCTCGACGATCTCGTCGCCGCCACGCGCCCGCGTTTCATGCGCCTGAGCGCCGAGTTCCTCGTTCGCGGCGGCATCTACACGACCATCGAGGCCGACTACCGCATGAAGGGGTGGAAGGCGCCTGAACGGGTGGCCCTGGAATAAATCGAAAGGGGACAGACCCCTTTCAGGAAAAGGGGTCTGTCCCCTTTTTCTGCAGCCCGCTGGCGAGGCTCGCCAGCACGATGAGCGAGCCGCCGATCCAGTCCTGCATCCGCAGCCGCTCTCCGGCCAGCCAATAGGACGCCACGGCGGCCACCACCAGCTCGAAGAGCAGGATCACGATGGCGCGGTTGGCCGGCACGCGAGTGAGGCCGTACTGCAGCGCCAGGCTCATCGCGAGAAGAGCAAAGCCCACGGTCACCCAGATGTCCCACGTGACTGCCGCGACGCGCATTGCGGAATCCGTCGCCGTCGGCGCCCACGGCAGGTAGAGCAGGGCGGCCGCGACCACGCCCGCCCAGATGGCGAGCGACTTGGTCGTGTCGCGCAGGTGCGCAAGGCTGCGCACGAGCACGTTGCCCAGCGCAAAGAAGAACCCGGCCACCACGCCGAGCCATTCCGCCCGCGATGCCGGCCACGGCAGTCCCAGCTCGGGATGCCACAGCATCACCGCCGCGCCCGCCATCGCGACCGCCATCACGAAGGCGCCGCGCAGGTCGAGCCGCTCGCCGAGCAGCCCGTGCGCGAGCGGCACGGTCCAGAGCGGCGCGAGATAGAAGAGCAGGAGCACGCGCATCACCTCGCCCTCGAGCACGCCGATCACGTAGGCGAGGTTGCTCCAGCCGATGGCGAGACCCATCGCGAGGCAGGCCCACGGCGCGCGCATCACGTCGCGCCAATGGCCCGGGAAGATCGCGCTGCCCGCCACGAGTGCCACGCCGTAAGTGAGGACCGAAGCCCACCCGCCGTCGAGGCCCGCGGCGCCGAGCAGCCGATAGGGGTACCAGACGACACCCCAGAGGGATGCGCCGGCGAGCAGCGACAGGACGGGAAGGGAGGGGATGCGCGGCACTTTCAGGCATCATTCTACCGTCCCTCCCACCCCGGTTCCCGATGAATGACGCCGCGATCCTGCACGTGACCAGCCTCTTCGGCGGTGGCGTCGACCGGCACCTGCGCGACATCGTGCGCACGGTCGAGCGCCCGCAACTCGTGTGGCACGCGGGCGAAGGCGTCGATGTGCTCGAGGACACGCGCAAGGGGCGCTTCTACCCGCTGGCCGGCGATGCGCTCCCGGCGCGCGCCAGTGCGCTCGCGCAGTGGCTCCGCGCCAGGCGCGTGGGCCTCGTGCACCTGCACCAGCTCACGCGCGCGCCACGCGAGCGCGGCGAATGGGCCTGCCGCACCCTGGGCGTGCCGTGCATCACGACGCTGCACGACATTCTCTTCCTGCGGCCCGATGCATTCGCGGCCCCGGACCCCCTCGTAGCCGATACACACTGGCTCGCCGAAACGGCACGCACGCTCCTGGCCTCGAAGGCGGTTCTCGCGCCTTCGCCATGGCTCGCCCGCCTGGCCGCGGCGAGCGTGCCGGGGCTGCGCGTCGATGTCGTTCCCAATGGCTCCGTCGCCGACACGAAGAGGGGACGCAGCGCTCCGCGCGAGGGTTTTGCGCGCCATCGGCCGGACCGCGTCGTCGCCCTGCTCGGCGCGCTCGGCCCGCACAAGGGCTCCGACCTCGTGGACGACATCGCGGCCTGCCTCGAAGGCTCCGGCATCGGCCTGGTCGTCATCGGCTATCTGGAAAAGCAACTGCATCCGGGATGGCGCATCCCGGGAAGCCTGTTCGTGCACGGCGCCTTCGCCGAAGGGGACGCGGCGCCGCTGCTGCGCGGCTACGACGCCTGCCTCGTCCTGATGCCCAACGAATTGCCCGAGAGTTTCAGCTACGCCCTCTCCGATGCGTGGGCGGCCGGCGTACCGGTCCTCGCCGCGCCGCGCGGCGCGCTCGCCGAGCGCATCGCCGCGCACGGCGGCGGCTGGCTCCTGCCCGAGCGCTTCGATGCCGCCTTCGTCGCGGCCCGGGTTCGCGAGCTGGCCGGTGGCGTTCAGGAAAGCGAGAGGGCGAGGGTACAATCGGCCCTGGCGCTTCCCGACCCGGAGCGCATCCCTTCAATCGACGCAATGACCCGCTCCCTCGACGCCTTCTACACGCGCTTCGGCATCGACCCGGCCGCGCCCGATGCGGCGGATGCAGCAGCCATCGAGTCCCTCGTCGCGAAGAACCTCGACGGCTCCCTCTTCCGCCTGGAACTGGTGCGCCTGAGCGACGAGCTCGCGCAGACCCTCGCCGCCCTGGAGGACGCCAACGGCCGCGCGCAGGCATTCGAGACGGAGGCGCGCGGCTGGATCGCCAAGCTGGAAGCCGATGTCGGCGCGGTTCAGGACGGACTGCGCCGCGTGACGGAGGATCGCGACCGGCTCGCGAAGGAAGCCGATCTCCTGCGCCTCAACCAGGAAGCGCTCGACCGCCTGCCCTCGCCGGTGAAGCGCCTGCTGCTCAAGCTCGCCTTCGATGCCCGACGTTGACCTGAGCGTCGTCACCTACCGGCCGGACTTCGCGCTCCTGAGCCAGCTCTTCCAGAGCCTCGCGCAAGCCGTCGGCCCGGAGGACCGCCTCGCCCTGCTGGTGCAGGACAACAGCCCCGACCGCGCCATCGCGGCGGCCATCGCGGCCATGCCCGAATGCAAGGGGGGGGATTTCAAGCGCGTGGACGCGCGTTCCTCGGGCGAGAACCTGGGCTTCGGGCGTGGCCACAATGCGAATGCCGCCCGCGGCAGCTCGCCGTGGATCCTCGTGATCAACCAGGATTGCATCGTCGAGCCGGGCGCGCTGCGTCGGCTCGTGGAGATCGCCGTCGCAGACGATGCCCGGGTCGCCGCCTGGGAGATGCGCCAGATCCCCTACGAGCATCCGAAAGCCTACGACCCCGTCACGCTCGACACGCCGTGGGTGAGCGGCGCGGCGACGCTTTTCCGTCGCGAGGCCTACGAGGCGGCTGGCGGCTTCGACGAGGCCATCTTCATGTACGGCGAGGACGTGGACCTCTCGTGGCGCCTTCGCGCCAGGGGGTGGCGGCTCACCTACCAGCCGAAGTGCGCCGTGGTGCACCGCACGTACCGGGAAGCGGCCGAGGTGAAACCGCTGCAGGTCTTCGGGGGCGTGCAGACGAACCTGGGCCTCAGGATGCGCTTCGGCGGAATGGCCCGCGTGGCGCAGGGCTTTGCGATGCTTGCCGCCGAGATCCTGTCCCCCAATTCCTTCCCCGGACGGCGGCGCGGACTCGCGCTTGCCGGGGCAAGGGCGCTCGCGCATGCGCCGCATTTCCTCTTCTCGCGGGTCGCTCCCGCGAAGCGCTTCCATCCGCAGTTCGCCGGCTGGGGCTACGAGATGCGGCGCGATGGCGCCTTCCACGAGTTCGCCTCGCACCGTGAGCATCCGCAGGAAGCACTGCCCCGGGTATCCATCCTCATTCGCACGGTGAACCGGGCGGCGTGGCTGCGCGAGGCCCTCGCCTCCTGCGTCAACCAGACGCACGGGAATCTCGAAGTGGTGGTGGTGGAGGACGGGGAAGCGGCCTCGCGCGCCATCGTCGAGGAGTTCCGCGGGCGCATCGACATCCGCTACGAGGCCACGGGGGAGAAGGTGGGCCGCGCCCGGGCGGGAAACCGCGCGCTCGCGCTCGCCACGGGCGACTGGCTCAATTTCCTCGACGACGACGACGTGCTGTTCGCCGACCACGTGGAGGTGCTGCTTGGCGCCGCCCTCGCGGCGGGCGTGAAGGGCGCCTACGGCCTGGCCTGGGAGACGAAGACGCGGGTTCACGACCGCGACCATGCTGAGTACGATGAGACGATGCACTACACCGTCCACCGCCAGCCGTTCGACCGCCTCACGCTCTGGCACCACAATTTCCTGCCCATCCAGGCCGTGCTCTTCCACCGCTCGCTTTTCGAGCGCCACGGAGGGTTCGCCGAGGACATGGACCAGCTCGAGGACTGGAACCTGTGGACGCGCTACACGCTCGAGGACGATTTCGTGCTGGTGGAGAAGACGACATCGAAGTACCGCGTCCCGGCCGACACGCGCGGGGCCGCCAGCCGGCAGACGCTCCTCGACGGCGCCTACCTGGATGCCCGCGCCCGGCAGGACGCGCTGCGCGTCACGATGAGCCCGCGCGCGATTTCCAACATGGCCGAGCGATACGCGAGGACCCAGGCGCTGGTGCTGGTCACTCGGGTGGACGTGCGCCGCTTCGTGGGCTCCTCGGGCGTGCTGTCGCGGCTTGCCGCCTGGCGGCGTCCGGTCGCCGACCGGCTGCGTCGCCTGGGATGGCTGCGATGAGCGGCAAGCTCGAGTTCACGGGAGAGCGCTTCGTCCCCGGCGCGCGCGGCGAGATCTGGGTGGAGCACTGGCACCGCTACCATTTCGCGGCGCGGCTCGCCGGCGGCCAGCGCGTCGTGGACGCGGCCTGCGGCGAAGGCTACGGCTCGGCGCTGCTCGCGCAGGTCGCGGCAAGCGTCACCGGCGCCGACATTTGCGCGCCCGCCGTCGCCCACGCGCGTGCAACCTACGCCGGTGTCGCGAACCTCGCTTTCGTCGAGGCGCCGTGCGCGAAGCTTCCCCTGCCCGACGCGTCTGCCGACCTGTTCGTTTCCTTCGAGACGGTGGAGCACATTGCCGGGCAGGAGGAATTCATCGACGAAATCGCGCGCGTGCTGGCCCCCGACGGCCTCCTGCTGCTCTCGTGCCCCAACAAGCGCGAATACAGCGACCGCCGCGGGTTCGCGAACGAGTTCCACGTGAAGGAGCTGTACCGCGAGGAGCTCGAGGCGCTGGTGGCGCGCCGCTTCGCGCACGCGCGCTGGTACGGCCAGCGGCCCAGCTTCTTTTCCGTCATCGCCCCCGAGCCGCACGCCGAGACGGGCCACCTCGCGGAAGTGTCGGAAGCGAACCCGGCCGAGGGCACCACGGCGCTCGGGGAGCCCCTCTATTTCATCGTGGCCGCCAGCCGCTCGGTCGCGACGCTGGGCATGATCCCCGCGACGCTGTCCGTGCTGTCGGATCGCGAGGACTGGGTGCATCGCGACTACGAGAAGGTGATGCGCGATCTCGAAGCCACGGCCGCGCGCGCGCAGGCGCTGGAGAAGCAGGTGGCGCAGGCCGCGCTGGCCCATGGCGAGGCCGTGAAGTCGCGCGACGAGGCCCTGGCCCGGGCCGGCGGGCTGGACAGCCGCCTGGCGCAGGCCGAGCGGACCGTCTCGGAACAATCGCGAACGATCGACGAACGCAACCGCGAAGTCGCGCGTCGGGGCGGCTGGCGGTGGTGGCTGCGCCTGCCCTACGAGCGGCTCTTCGGCCAGCCGCCCCGTCGCTAGGCCGCGGCGGCACGCGCACTCCGCGTCTGCCCCGTTGGTCATGGGTCGCTTACAGGCGATAATCGCGGCATGAACCCCCGCCTCGGGCTCCTGAAGCCCTATCCCTTTGAAAAGCTGCGCGGCCTCCTGGCCGGCGTCAGCCCGCCACCGGGCCTCGGGCACGTGAACCTGTCCATCGGCGAGCCGCAGCACCCCACGCCCGCGATCCTGAAGGACGCGTTGGGGGCGAACCTGGGCGGGCTCGCCCGCTATCCGCTCACGAAAGGCCTGCCGGAACTGCGCGCCGCCATCGCTGCCTGGCTCGCGCGGCGCCACGGCCTGCCAGGCGTGGACCCGGAGACCCGGGTGCTTCCGGTCTCGGGCTCGCGCGAGGCCCTGTTCGCCATCGCACAGACGGTGCTGGATCCGGGCGAGCACGACGCGCTCGTCGTGTGCCCCAACCCGTTCTACCAGATCTACGAGGGAGCAGCCCTGCTCGGCGGCGCGCGGCCGTATTTCGTGAACGCGTCGGCCGCGAACGGCTTCGCTCCCGACTGGCACGGGATCCCGGAGCACGTGTGGAAGCGCACGCGGCTCCTCTACGCCTGCTCCCCCAACAACCCCAACGGCCGCGTGATGACGCTCGCCGAGTGGGAGCACCTCTTCTCGATGGCCGACCGGCACGCTTTCACCATCGTCTCCGACGAGTGCTACAGCGAGATCTACTTCGACGAATCGGCCCCACCCCTGGGCGCGCTGGCCGCTGCGCACCGCCTCGGCCGCGCGGATTTCGCGAGGCTCGTCGTGATGGGCTCGCTCTCCAAGCGGTCCAACGCGCCGGGGCTGCGCTCCGGCTTCGCCGCCGGGGACGCCGGCGTTCTCAAGGACTTCCACCTCTATCGCACCTACCACGGCACGGCGCCGTCCAACACCGTGCAACTCGCGTCCGTCGCCGCGTGGAACGACGAGGCGCACGTGGTCGAGAACCGGCGCCTCTACCGGGAGAAATTCGCGGCGTTCTTCGAACTCGTGAACCCCGTGCTCGCGCTCGCCCGGCCCGAGGCCGCGTTCTACTACTGGGTCGCCGTCCCGGGGGACGACGAGACCTTCGCGCGCGACCTTTACGCCAGCGCGAACGTGACCGTCCTTCCCGGCAGCTACCTCTCGCGAGAGGCGCACGGAACCAACCCCGGTCGCGGGCACGTGCGCATCGCCCTCGTCTCCACCGTGGCCGAGGCCGCCGAGGCGGGACGGCGCATCGCCGAATTCGCCCGCGCGCGCCTGCATGCCGCGCCCCTCCTTCGATAACGAAAGAATCCCATGGACAAGCTGCAGCCCCTCATCGAGCAGGCCTTCGAGAAGCGCGCCGACCTGACCCCGAAATCCGCGCCGCCCGAGGTGGCGCACGCCGTGAAGGCCGTGCTCGCCGAGCTGGACGCCGGGCGCCTTCGCGTCGCCGAGAAGAAGGGCGGCGAGTGGGTCACGCACCAATGGCTCAAGAAGGCGGTGCTGCTCTCCTTCCGCCTGCGCGACAACGAGATCATGCAGGGCGGCTACACGCACTACTTCGACAAGGTCGATTCCAAATTCGTCAACTTCTCGCAGGGCGATTTCGCCGCAGGCGGCTATCGCGTGGTGCCGCCGGCCGCCGCGAGGCACGGCGCCTTCATCGCGAAGAACGTCGTGCTGATGCCCTCCTACGTGAACATCGGCGCCTACGTGGACGAGGGCACCATGGTGGACACCTGGGCCACCGTCGGTTCCTGCGCGCAGATCGGCAGGAACGTGCACCTTTCCGGCGGCGTGGGCATCGGCGGCGTGCTCGAGCCCCTGCAGGCCAACCCGACGATCATCGAGGACAACTGCTTCATCGGGGCGAGGAGCGAGGTCGTCGAGGGCGTCATCGTGGGCGAGGGCTCGGTGATCTCGATGGGCGTCTACATCGGCCAGTCCACCAAGATCTACAACCGGGCGACGGGCGAGGTGAGCTATGGCAGGATCCCGCCGGGCTCCGTCGTGGTCTCCGGCAACTTGCCCGGCCATGACGGCCGGTATAGTCTCTACTGCGCCGTGATCATCAAGCAGGTCGACGCGAGAACGCGCGCCAAGACCGGCATCAACGACCTGCTCAGGGGCGACTGAAGTCCCGTCCCCCGCCACACATCCCGGAACCCGGAGGCATTCATGTTCATCGAGAAGCTCCTGCAACTCATGGCCGAGAAGAAGGCCTCCGACATCTTCTTCTCGGTCGGCTCGCCGATCATGATCAAGATCCAGGGCAACATCATGCCGGTGAACCCGCAGGTGATGGATCCGGAGACGGTCAAGAAGATCGTCTACGAGATGCTCTCGCCCGCGCACATCGCCACCTTCGAGAAGGACCTGGAGCTGAACCTCTCGAAGCCGATGCCCGGCCTGGGCAACTTCCGCGTCAACGTCTTCTGGCAGAAGGGTTCCGTCGCCTGCGTGATCCGCTACGTGACCGCGGACATCCCGAAGCTCGAGGACCTGAGCCTGCCGCCCGTGCTGCTGCAACTGGTGATGGAAAAGCGCGGCCTCGTGCTCGTGGTGGGCGCGACAGGCTCGGGCAAGTCGACCACCCTCGCCTCGATGCTCGATTTCCGCAATTCCATGGCCGCGAACCACATCCTCACCATCGAGGACCCGGTCGAGTACGTGTTCACGCCCAAGAAGAGCATCTTCAACCAGCGCGAGGTGGGCAACGACACGCACGCCTTCCACGACGCGCTTCGAAACGCCATGCGGCAGGCGCCGGACTGCATCCTCATCGGCGAGATCCGCGACCAGGAGACGATGCGCATGGCGCTCACCTACGCGCTCTCCGGGCACCTGTGCCTCGCCACGCTGCACGCCAACAACTCCTACCAGGCGATGAACCGGGTGATCAGCTTCTTCCCGCTGGAAGTGCGGCCCATGCTGCTGCAGGACCTTTCGGTGTCCCTCAAGGCGATCATCTCGCAGCGGCTGGTGAAGACCGTGGACGGCAAGCGCACCCCGGCCGTCGAGGTGCTCCTGAATTCCCGCAACGTTGCGGAGGCGATCGAGAAGGGCGAGGTGGGCGAGGTGAAGGAAATGATGGAAAAGAGCATGTCGCCGGGCTCGCAGACCTTCGAGCAGGACCTCTTCCGGCTCGTGCGGCAGGGGAAGATCTCCACGGACGAGGCGCTCGCGAACGCCGACTCGGCCACGAACCTGGGACTCTTGCTGGGCAACTCCGGGATCATGCCGGCCATGGCCGAGCGGGCGAAGAACCCGGTGCCGTCGCTCGGCAAGGGTCCGGGCGGCCCATCGTTCAGCGAATTCAAGATCTCGGAAGACACATCCGATCCGAGCCTTCGCTGACGCGCCTCGCGTGAAGCGCCTGGAGGAATCCCTCACGCAGTACGCGGCGTACCACCGCGACCGCCGCAACATCGCGACCCATTTCGTGGGCATCCCACTCATCGTCTTCGCGGTCGTGCTGGCGCTGGCGCTCGCCGCTTTTCCCGTGGCCGGCATGGCTATCACGCTCGCGGCCGCGGCCTCGATCGCCGCCTGCGCGTACTACTTCCGGCTCGACCCCGCCTTCGGCAGCGTCATGGCGGCCGCGCTCTTCGTCATGTGCGCCGCCGCGAGCGAAATCACGGCGCGCCTGGGCCCGGGAGGCGTGCTCGCGCTCGCCGCCCTCCTCTTCACCCTCGGCTGGGCGCTGCAGTTCTGGGGGCACCGCTTCGAGGGCATGCAGCCCGCCTTCTACGACGACGCGAAGCAGCTCCTCATCGGGCCGCTTTTCGTCTGCGCCGAGGTCTTCTTCCTCTTCGGGGCCAAGCCGGCCCTGCGCCGCTACATCGAGGAGCGCGTCGGGCCCACGGTGGCCAGGCGCGCGCATCCCGCAGCGACGGGCCCGCGATGAGCCCGGGCTTCCCGGGCACACTGGCCGGCGACCGGGTGGTGTGCTGGCAACTGCTCACGGGCGCCATCCCGTTCGACGAGGGAAAGCCGGAAAATGTCAAACGAGACGCTTGAGCTGGCAAAGGCGCTCCTCGCGCGCGCATCCGTCACCCCCGCCGACCAGGGCTGCCAGCAGCTGATCATCGATCGTCTGGCGCCGCTGGGCTTCAGCGCCGAGACCTTCCGCTGCGGCGAGGTCACCAACCTCTGGATCCGGCACGGAGTCGCGGCCCCGCTCGTGGTGCTCGCAGGCCACACCGACGTCGTGCCTCCCGGCCCGCTCGACCAGTGGCACACCGACCCGTTTGTTCCCACGCTGAAGGACGGCAAGCTCCACGCGCGCGGCGCGGCGGACATGAAGGCTTCCATCGCCGCCTTCGTCGTGGCGGCCGGGCGCCTCGTGGCGGCGCACCCGGATCATCCCGGCTCGCTGGCGCTGCTCATCACCTCCGACGAGGAAGGCGACGCGGTGGACGGCACCGTGCGCGTGGTGGAGGCGCTGAAGGCGCGCGGCGAGCGGATCGACTACTGCATCGTCGGCGAGCCGACTTGCGCCGAGCGCTTCGGCGACACGATCAAGAACGGCCGCCGCGGCTCGCTGACCGGCCGCCTGACGGTCAGGGGCATCCAGGGACACGTGGCGTATCCGCACCTCGCGAGAAATCCGGTCCACGGCCTTGCCCCGGTGCTGGCGGAATTCGCCGCCCTGGAATGGGACAAGGGGAATGAGTCCTTCCCGCCGACCACGTGGCAGGTCTCCAACATCCACGCCGGCACGGGAGCGCAGAACATCATTCCCGGGGAAGCGAAGGTCGATTTCAATTTCCGCTTTTCCACCGCGAGCACCATCGAGGGCCTCAAGGCGCGCGTGCATGCCGTCCTCGACCGGCATGCGCTCGACTACCACGTCGAGTGGATCGTCGGCGGCAGGCCCTTCCTCACGCCGCGCGGTCGGCTGGTCGAGACACTCAAGCGCGTGGTGAGGCAGGTATCGGGCGTGACGCCCGGGGTCTCCACCACGGGAGGCACCTCCGACGGGCGCTTCATCGCCGACATCTGCCCGGAGGTGGTCGAGTTCGGCCCCGTGAACCGCTCGATCCACAAGGTGAACGAGGCCGTCTCGGTGGACGAGCTCGAGCCGCTGGCCGACGTCTTCCGCCTCGCGTGCGGGGAACTCCTGGGCGTGAGGTAGCCGCTGCGTGGCCCGCACCGTTCCCGCCAAGGGCGTCACCGTCCGCAGCCTCGTGCTCGCTGCCGCCGGCCGCCTGGAAAGCGCCGGCGTCTCGTTCGGACACGGCACGACCAACGCGGTGGACGAGGCCGCCTGGCTCGTGCTGCACTCCCTCGGCCTTCCGGTCGACCGGCTCGATCCCTACCTCGACGTCGCGGTGGACGCCGGCCGCGCGAAAGCCGCGAACGCCCTCGTCGCGAAGCGCATCCGCACCCGCAAGCCCGCCGCCTACCTGCTGAACGAGGCCTGGCTCGGGCCGCACCGCTTCTACGTGGACGAGCGCGTCATCGTGCCGCGCTCTTTCATCGCGGAGCTCCTGCGCGTGCGGCTCGCGCCCTGGATCGCCGACCCCTCGCGGGTGCGATCCGCGCTGGATCTGTGCACGGGATCGGGGTGCCTGGCGATCCTCACCGCGCTCGCCTTCCCGAAAGCCCGGGTCGATGCCGCGGATCTTTCGCCCGACGCGCTCGTGGTCGCAGGGACGAACGTCGAGGGCTATCGGCTCGGCAAGCGCGTTCACCTCGTGCAGTCCGACCTCTTCGGCTCGCTGGAGGGCCGCGCCTACGACCTCATCGTCACCAACCCGCCCTACGTGACGGCGGCCTCGATGAGGCGGCTTCCGGAGGAGTACCGCCGGGAGCCGGAAATGGCGCTTGCGAGCGGCGCCGACGGCCTTGCGCACACGCGCGTCATCCTCGCGAAGGCAGGCAAGCACCTGAATCCCGGCGGGACCCTGGTGGTGGAAATCGGCCACAACCGCAAGGCCCTGGAGCGCGCCTTTCCGAAGCTGCCGTTCGCGTGGCCCACGGTTGCCGCGGGAACCGGGTTCGTCTTCGTGCTCAAGCGGGAGTCCCTTCCCGCGCCGGGGGACTGTCCCCATTTCCGCGATAATGGGGGTCACGCAGACAAGCGCAACAGACCCCGATCCGGGTAGACGCCATGAAAATCGCCGACCTTCGCAAGGACTACGCGCTCAAGCGCCTCGACGAGACCGACGTTGACGCCGATCCGTTCAGGCAGTTCCATGCCTGGCTCAAGGAGGCGTTGGAGGCCGAGGTTCTCGAGCCCACCGCCATGACGCTCGCCACGGTCGACGACGAGGGCCGCCCCTCGGCACGCATCATGCTGCTCAAGGCGCTCGACGATCGCGGCTTCGTCTTCTACACGAACTACGAGAGCCGCAAGGGCCGGCAACTCGCCGCGCACCCGAACGCCGCCCTCACTTTCTTCTGGAAGGAACTGGAGCGGCAGGCGAGGATCGAGGGCGCCATCGAAAAGGTGAGCGCCGCCGAAAGCGACGAGTATTTCCACAGCCGCCCGCTCGGTTCCCGCATCGGGGCATGGGCAAGCACCCAGAGCGCGACGATCGCCAGCCGCCCCTGGCTCGAGGCGCGCGTGCTGGCGGCCGAGGCGCAGTACGGCGACAAGCCGCCGCGCCCGCCGCACTGGGGCGGCTTCCGGGTGATCCCCGCCAGGCTCGAGTTCTGGCAGGGGCGCCAGAGCCGTCTGCACGACCGCATCGCCTACACGCGCGAGGCGACCGGCTGGGCGATCTCGCGCCTCTCGCCGTAGAAATGCGAAGTCCCCCCGGCTGCCACGATCCGGTGCGGCTCGAAGCCGAAAGGCTCTCGGCCGGGGCGCTGGACCGGTCGCTGGAAGCAACGCTCGCGGGACGCGATCCCCACGACCCGCTGTGGATCTTCGCCTACGGCTCCCTCATGTGGAACCCGGGGCTCGCGTTCGTCGCCAAGCGCGTGGGCACCCTCTACGGCTTCCACCGCAACTTCTGCCTCTGGTCGCGCATCAACCGCGGCACGCCGCAGCGTCCGGGCCTCGTCCTTACGCTCGAGCACGGCGGCAGCTGCCGGGGCCTTGCATACCGGCTCACGGAATCGACCTCGCGCGAGGAGCTGCGAGCCCTCTGGCGGCGCGAAATGTCGCTGGGCTCCTACCAGCCGCGCTGGCTCGAATGCCACGCGCAATCGGATCGCTTCCCGGTGCTCACGTTCATCGTGAACCGCGGCTGTTCGGGCTACGCGGGAAAGCTGCCCATGGAGGCGATGGTGCAGTCGCTCGCGACGGCGCGCGGCAAGTACGGATCGAGCGCGGAGTACCTCTTCCAGACCCAGGCCACGCTGGAAGCGCACGGCATCCTCGACCGGCGCGTGAAGCGGATTGCCGATCGCGTGAAGACCCACCTCGCGCGAGGCGACTCCATCCCCGGACACGCGCCGCCGCGCGAAATCACCAGGTGAACGCAGGCAGCCGGTAGTCGGGCCTGGCGATGGCGCGGCCCTCGAACTCGCGCCACGTCGTGGGGTCGGGCTGCGCGCCAAAGGCCACACCGAGCTCCTGCGCGTGGATGCCCGCCGCGATGAAGGCGCTCGGCAGGCCTGCCCGCGAGGCGCCGAGGATGTCGTGCTCGATCGAATCGCCGACCGCGATCACGCGACCCGGTGCGCAAGTCCCTAGGGCAGCGAGGCAGGACGCGTAGATGGCCGGCCAGGGCTTGCCATGATGGAAGACTTCCCCGCCCAGCTCCCCGTACCGGCGCGCGAGCACGCCCGTCGCCTCGACGAGCGCCCCCTCGAGGAATCGCGCGATGTCGGGGTTGGCGCAGATCATCGGCAGCCCGCGCGATCGGGCGGCAACCAGTTCCGCCTCGTAATCGGCGAGGCGGCGGTACGGCGAATCGATGCCGATCGCCGCGAGGAAATCCGCCTCCTCGACGTTCGTGACGAAGGTGAGCCCGATTCCCTCCAGGATGGAGCGGTCGCCCGAACGCGTGAACGCGTAGCAGCGACGGCCGAGACTGGCGTGGAAGGGACTCGCTCTTGCGATGATCGCCTCGCGCGCGTCCTCGCCCGCGGACACCATCCGGTCGAAGAGCCGGGCGGGAAATCCCATTTCCTGCATCAGCCGCACGTTGGCCGCCTCGCGCCGGCCGGAGTTGGACAAAACGACCACATGCTTGCCCGCCTCGTGCAGCCTCTCGAGGCAATCCAGCGCACCGGGATAGGGGCGCGTGCCGTCGTGCAGCACGCCCCACTGGTCGACGATATAGCCGTCGAACAGCGGCGCGAGCGCAGCCACGCCGGGCAACGCGATCGCGCCCTGCGCCGACGAGCCCGCGGCCTCAGGAGATGCGCGCACGGATCCAGGCCGAAATGCCCTCGCTCAGGATGACCACCACGAGGATCGTCAGGAGAACGACGAGCACCTGCTGCCACATGAACTGGTTGATGGAGGCGTACAGGTAGATGCCGATGCCGCCGGCGCCGACGAAGCCGAGCACGCTCGACTCGCGCACGTTGATGTCCCATCGGTAGACCGTCGTGCCGATGAGCACCGGAATCACCTGGGGCAGGATGCCGATGAGGTAGACCTGCGCCGTGCTCGCCCCCGTGGACTCGATCGCCTCGACCGGCCCCCGGTCCGCTTCCTCGATCGCCTCGGCCACGAGCTTGGCGAGGAACCCCACGGAGCGCGCGGCCACGGCCGCGATCCCGGCAAGCGGCCCCGGTCCGAAAATCGCCACGAAGAGGAGCCCCCAGATCACCGTGTTCACGGAGCGCGAGGCCACGAGGAGCCCGCGGCCGATGGCCCAGGTGAAGCCGTTGGCGGTGGTGTTGCGCGCGGCGAGGAAGGCAAGCGGCACGGAGAAGACAACCGCGATCGCCGTTCCAAGCGTGGCGATGTGGATCGTCTCCACGAGCGGCGCAAGGATCTGCGGCAGGTACGACCAGCGCGGCGGCCACATGCGCTGCGCCAGGTCCGCGGCCTGCAGGTGGGCGTCCTTGAAGAACACCCATTCGATATCGAGCGCGGAGACACTCCACGCCGAGGCGAATGCGACCGCTGCGATCCACAGCCAGCCGATGACCGAATCGCGCATCGAATGCCGGCGCCAGAGCTCTGGATAGCGCTTCTGCGCGGCCGCGTTCATCGGATCCTGCGCCTCACCCAGTCGCTGAACCACTCGCCGAGCGCGACGAGGGCGATGATGCCGAGCAGGATCGCGGCGGCGAAATCGTAGTCGTAGCGCGAGAACGATGCCGAGAGGGTCTGCCCGATGCCCCCGGCGCCAACGATGCCCACGATGGTCGAGTGGCGCACGTTCGCGTCGAGGCGGTAGATCGCCGTGCCCACCGTGCGGGTGAGCACCTGCGGAACCACGGAGTAGACGACCACCTGCCCGAAGCCGGCGCCGGTCGCGCGCACGGCCTCGATGGGCCCGGTGCGCACGTTCTCGATGTCCTCGGCGAGCATCTTGCCCAGAAAGATCACCGAGGACATCGCGAGGGTGAGCAGTCCGGCGACGGGGCCGAAGCCGAAGAGCTTCACGAAGAAGATGGCGATGATCACTTCGTGGAAGGTGCGCCCGACCACGATGAAGGCGCGCGCCGCGAGGTACACGGGGCGCGGGGCGAGGTTGCGCGCGGCGGCGATTCCCAGCGGCACGCTCAGCACCACGCCCACCAGCGTGGCCGCGAAGGCCATCTGCACGCTCTCCACCATTCCCTTGAGCAGGAGCTCCCAGCGCGAGAAGTCCGGCGGAATCATGCGCTCGAAGATGTCCACGGCCCGCCTGAAACCGGCCAGCAGGCGGTGCATGTCGACGTTTAGCGTCGAGAGCGACCACGCGAGGTAGAGCAGCGCCGCGGCGATCACCGCGTAATGCCTGGTCCGCGTCCCGAAGAAGAGCGGCGCCCGCCAGGTGGTCGGGTACGGGGCGGCGCTCAAGCGGGCGTGTCCTCGTCGCCGTGACGGATGGTCTGGCTCCAGTCCTCGGCGCCGTAGATTTCGGTCAGCACGTCGGGCGTGAGCCCCGCGCTGGGGCCGTCGAAGACGAGCTTGCCGGCCTTGAGCCCGACGATGCGGTCGGAGTAGCCCTGCGCCAGCGCCACGTCGTGGATGTTCACGAGCGCGGGCCGCTCGCGCTCGGTGGCGAGGGAGCGGATGAGGCGCATGACCTGGCGCGCCGTCTTGGGATCGAGGCTGGCCGTCGGCTCGTCCACCAGCAGGATGTCCGGATGCTGCATGAGCGCGCGGCCGATGCCGACGCGCTGGCGCTGGCCGCCCGAGAGGGCGTCGGCCCGCGAGTCGTGCAGCCCCTCGAGTCCCACGCGCTCGAGCATCGCGAACGCGTCGGCCACATCGGCGGGCGGATAGCGGCGCATGAACGAGGCGAAGAAACCCACCGAGCCCAGGCGCCCCGAAAGGATGTTCTCCATGACCGTGAGACGGTCGACGAGGTTGAACTCCTGGAAGATCATGCCGATGCGCCGGCGCGCCTTGCGAAGCTCGCTCGAGGGGAGGCCCACGATTTCGGTGCCGCCGAGGCGGATGCTCCCCGAGGTGGGCTCGACCAGCCGGTTGATGCAGCGGATGAGCGTGCTCTTGCCTGCGCCCGACGATCCGATGATCGCGATGACTTCGGGGTGCCCGACGGTGAAGCTCACCGAGTCGAGCGCCCGCATGCCGCCGCGGTAGACCTTCGTGAGCGAGTCGATCGCGAGGAGCGGCGGCACGCCGCCGGCGGGGACGGCGGCCACGCCCTACTCCGCCTTCGTGCCCAGCTTGGAGAGCCCTTCCTGCGAGTAGACGATGCCCTGGGACTGCTGGATCGTGCGCACGTCGCGCCAGCCGTCCTTGAAGTTGACCGGGGCGAAGCGCTCGGTGTCCTTGAATTCCTTGGCCAGCGCCGATTTCTTGAAGTCGAAGCCGAGGAAGGCCTCGCGGATCTTCGCCTTCAGTTCCGGCGTGAGATTGTGCGCGACGCCGTAGGCGGTGCGCGGGAATGGCGCCGATTCGTACACCACGCGAATGGCGTCGGCCTTGAACATGCCGCGCGCCTGCATGCGGTCGACGACCGAGGAGGCCACCGGCGCCGCGTCGTAGTCCTTGTTCACCACGCCCATGATCGAGTTGTCGTGCTTGCCGGAATAGAGGACTTCGTAGTCCTTGCCGGGCACCACGCCCATCGCGGTGAAGAGCGCGCGCGGCGCGGTGTCGCCCGAGTTCGACGACGGCGCCACGTGCGCGACGCGCTTGCCCTTGAGGTCCGCCACCGATTTGATGGGGCTGTCCTTGTAGGTGATGAGGCGCAGCGTGTAGCCGATGCTGCCGTCGTGGGCGGCCATGCCCGCGATCGGCACGAACCCGGCCAGGTTCACGGCATAGGGCGTCGGTCCCGCCGCGACACCGGCGATGTGCAGGCGGCCGGAGCGCATCGCCTCGATCTGCGCAGCGTACGATTCCGCCGGATACCAGCGCACGCGCTTGCCGGTGACCTTGGCGATGTGCGCCATGAAGTCGGCGAACACGTTCTCGTAGACGGCGGGATCCTCGACAGGCGTATAGGAGAACACGAGCGTCGCCGGATCCTGCCAGGCCTTCGGGTCCTTCGGCTGGTCCGCGACCAGGTCGTGGTCCTCGTCGCAGTAGCGCGCGTCGAGGAGTCCCCGGTAGCTGCAGGGCGCCTGCCCGTAGGCGTTCCCGGCCCAGGGGCCGGCCAGAAGGACCATTGCGGCGGCCAGCAGGGCCGTGCCAATCGATTTCATCACTGTCTCTCCTTTACGGTTCCGGTGCCGCCGAGCGTCGCGGCGCGATTCGCTTCTGTTGCTACGATTCCTGGCTGCCGTTCCCGGCCGGCTGCTGCCCACCGCCTCCCGCGCCGCCCCGGTTTCGATTTCGACCGCGATGACGACGGTTGCGGCCGGGCTTGGCCTGGGCACCCGCCGCCGGTCCCTGGGCGGGGCCCCGACCCTGCGGCTGCGGCTGCGGCTGGGCCGACGTCACCTGGACATTGCCCTGCCCCTTGCCCGCACCGGGCGTGGCGGGTCCCTTGGAACGCCGCTTCTTGCCTTGGCGCTGGCCTTGTCCCTGTCCCTGACCCTGCCCCTGCCCGCCCCCCCTGCCCTGGAACGGACCTTGTCCGGTGCCCGGCACGCCGGGCTTGCCCCCGGGGCGCTTGCTCCGGCGCTTCTTCTGGCCCTGGCCCGGACTCGGGCCAGGGCCCGGCCCTTGACCGGGGCCGCGCGAGGGATGATGACCCCGGTGCCCGACCGGCAGGCCCATCGTGCCGGTCGCCCGGTTGAAGCCCGGCAGGCTCTCGAAGTCGGGCTGGCGATCGTCGTCGTCGTCGAAGACTTCGGGCTCGTTCGGCTTCCAGCCTTCCAGCAGGTGCGCGGGCTGCACGTGGTCCTCTTCCTCGTCCACGTACTCGTCGTCCGGTTCGATCGCCTCGCCGGGAGGCGCCACGTTGCCCGGCGAGAATTCCTCTTCCGCCTCGTCGTCTTCCCCGGCGGCCTCGGCAGTGGATTCGCTGATGCCCGCAAACTCCAGGAGCTTCACCACGTCGGCCTCGGGCATGTCGCGCGCCATCCCGCGCTTCAGGAACCCGGGCAGCTCCACCGGCCCGTAGCGCACGCGCATGAGGCGGCTCACCATCAGCCCCACGGCCTCGAACATTTTGCGCACCTCGCGGTTCTTTCCCTCCTTGAGGACCACGTGATACCAGTGATTGGAGCCCTCGCCGCCGCGGTCCACGAGGCGCACGAACTTGCACTTCTCGCCTTCGATCTCGACACCTTCGCCAGTGAGGAGCTGCACCTGCTCAGGCGTGAGCTCTCCCATGAGGCGCACCGCGTACTCGCGCTCGATCTCGTAGCGCGGATGCATGAGGTTGTTGGCCAGCTCCCCGCTGGTGGTGAAAATGAGCAGGCCGCTGGTGTTGAAGTCGAGACGGCCGATGGACACCCAGCGCGCGTTGTTCATTTTCGGCAGCTTCGCGAACACGGTGGGGCGGCCTTCCGGGTCGTCGCGCGTGCAGATCTCGCCCTCGGGCTTGTGGTACAGCAGCACCCGGGGCAGCGACGAGCCGAACCGCAAGCTGATGAGCTTGCCGTCCAGTTTCACGCGATCGCCCGGGCCCACGAGATCGCCGAGCTTCGCAACCTGGCCGTTGATCGCGATGTGCCCCTGCGCGATGAGGATCTCGATGTTGCGCCGCGAGCCGTGGCCCGATTGCGCCATGACCTTCTGCAGGCGTTCGCGCTTGCCGGCGTCCTTGCCGCCGCGGGCGCCCTTGCCGCCCTTTCCGCGGCGCGCTGCTGCCGCGGGGACCTTGGCCCATTCGGGGACGATGCCGCCGGGCCAGTCGAGTTTGGGTGCGCGAGGGGTACGAAAGGGTCTATCCCGCATGGTCTGGGTGCTCCGTGTGTTGCGAGGGCGCGTTCGCCTCGGCTTCCGGGGTGGGGGCTGCGACGTCGGCTTCCTCCTCAGGCGCGCCGAGGAGCGCCTCCTGCACCGGCATCGCGGGCAGGGTGTCGAGGGAAGCGTCGAGGGCGCTTTGCAGCTCCTCGAGCGCGGGCAGCTCCTCGAGCGACCTCAGGTTCAGGTCGTCGAGAAACTTGCGTGTGGTGGCGAAGAGCGCCGGGCGGCCGGGGGTCTCGCGGTGGCCGACCACGTCGATCCAGCCGCGCTCCTCCAGGGCCTTGAGGGTCGGGGGAGACACGGCAACGCCGCGAATGTCCTCGATGTCGCCGCGCGTCGCCGGCTGGCGGTACGCGATGATGGCAAGCGTCTCCAGAACCGCTCGCGAATAGCGCGGCGGCTTCTCGCTGGAGATGCGGTCGAGGTATTTCTGGTAATCGGGCTTCACGCGAAAGCGCCAGCCGCTCGCAACCGCGGTGAGCTCCACGGTGCGCCCGGCCCATTCCTCCTTCAGCTCGTCGAGGATCTTCCTCAGGCTGTCCGCGTCCAGCTCGCCGCCGAACAGGCGCCTGAGCTGCTGCACGGTGAGCGGCTCGGACGTGGACAGGAGCGCGGCTTCGAGCACGCGCTTCACGAGGTCCAGGTCGAGGGGTTCGCGCTCGGGCTCGGGCCCGGGAGCCGGCGCTTCGGCGATTTCGATGGTTTCGTCGGTCATATGGTCAGGTGATCGTGAGCGGCACGCGTTCGTTCTTCAGGCGCACGTAGATGGGTTCGAAGGCGGTCTGCTGCGTGATCTCGATGAGGGATTCGCGGGCGAGCTCCAGAAGCGCGAGGAAGCTCACCACCAGCACCGGCACGCCCAGCTCGGGCTGGAACAGGCGGGAGAACTCGGTGAAGGCGCCGCCCGAGAGCGTGCGCAGGATGCGGCTCATGTGCGAGCGCACCGAGAGCTGCTCGCGCGTGATCTTGTGGTGCTTCGTCATCTTCGCGCGGGCGAGGATCGAGCGCCACGCTTCGGAGAGGTCGGCCACCGCGATGCCGGGCAGCCGCTCGGCCATCGCCTCCTCGACGTACACCTCCACGACGGAAAAGTCGCGGCCGGCGACGGGCGCCTCGCCCAGCATCATCGCGGCCTGTTTCATCTGCTCGTACTCGAGGAGTCGACGGACGAGCTCGGCGCGCGGGTCTTCCGGCTCGCCTTCGCTTTCGCGCTTCGGGCGCGGCAGGAGCATGCGCGACTTGATCTCGATGAGGAGCGCGGCCATCAGCAGGTAGTCGGCGGCCAGCTCGAGCTGCTGCGTGCGCATCATCTCGACGTAATCCATGTACTGGCGCGTGAGCTCCGCCATGGGGATGTCGAGGATGTCGAGCGAGTGCCGCCGGATGAGATAGAGCAGGAGGTCCATCGGCCCCTCGAAGGCATCGAGGAAGACCGACAGCGCCTCCGGCGGGATGTAGAGATCCGTGGGCATCTCGGTCATCGGCTCGCCGCGGATCCGGGCGACCGGAAGCGCAAGGTCGAGTCCCTGCTGCTCGTGCGCCTGCGGGTCGTTGGCGGCCTGCGCGATCATTTCCTCGTTCCGTAAACGATGTCGGCTGCGGCCCGGGACATCTTCGAGCCCTGGTGGCCGGTGCCCGGGACGTAGGAGAGTTCCCACCCGAGCTTCACGCCGAGCGCCGCTGCGGCGCCCGTGGCGGCGCCGAAGAAGTTCTCTCCGCGCTCGACTCGATTGGCGCCCTGCTTCATCGAGCCTTCGCTCTTGTCGAGGGCCGGGTCGTCCGTCTTCGTGTCGGCCTCGCCGAGCAGCACGTAGACCTTGCGGCCGAGCGCCTGGCGCAGCTCCTTCTCGCCCACCGGCGAGCCGACGAGGGAATGCGGATACTTGGCGGCCGCCTTGTCGGAGCGCCACTCGGGCATCATGTACCAGCCCGCGTTGGCGACCATCGCCGCCACCGCGCGGTTTTCCGGCAGCAGGAACATCATCCGGTGCACGAACTGCGCGCCGGCGGAGTGCCCGAAGATGCGGTAGTCCTTCTGGCCGTCGCGCATCTCGTCGAACAGGTGCTCGATGACCGAGTACGACCACTTCTCCCGGTCGCTGTTGTCGGCCACGTCGCCCAGGTTGTACGCCGCCGACCCTGGCCAGTACTTCTCCGCGAACTCAGGCGCGATCACGACGAAGCCGTAGCGGTCCGCCGCGAGTTCCCAGTAGTCGCGGTAGTTCGACGCATGCCGGCTCATCCCGTGCAGCACGAACTGGATCGGGCAGGTGGAGTCGCACTGTCGCGGCCGGTAGGTGTAAACGCGCAACGGCCTGTCCGGCTGGCCGCGCTTGTCCGTGAACACGAAGCTCCACTTCCCCGATGGCACGGGCGTGGCCGCGTGCGCAGGAATCATCGCCGCCGTCCCCATGAGCACGACGCCCGCCACGATCGCCTTCCATCCGCTCTTATCCGTGTTCATCCGTGTCTCCGTTTTTGGCCCGCATCACTCTCAGCTGTAGTTGAGGCCCATCGCCTCGCGCACGTCGCGCATCGTCTCGTCGGCCAGGTCGGCAGCCTTCTCGCACCCGTCCTGGATGATCGAGCGCACGAGCGTCGGATCCTCCTCGTAGCCCGCCGCCCGCTCGCGCAGCGGCTTCAGCTCCGCATTCACCGCGTCGATCACCGGCTGCTTGCACTCCAGGCACCCGATGCCCGCGCTCACGCACCCCTTCACCACCCAGTCGCGCGTGTCCTGGTTCGAATAGACCAGGTGCAGGTTCCACACCGGGCACTTGTCCGGGTTGCCCGGGTCCGTGCGCCGCACGCGCGCGGGGTCCGTGGGCATCGTGCGCACCTTCCTGGAAACCTCGTCCGCGGAGTCGCGCAGGAGGATCGCGTTGCCGTAGCTCTTGCTCATCTTCTGCCCGTCCAGGCCGAGCAGCTTCGGCGTCTCCGTGAGGAGCGCCTCGGGCTCGGTAAGGATCATGCGCCCGCCCCCCTCGATGAAGCCGAAGAGCCTTTCCTTGTCGCCGAGCGAGAGGTTCTGAACGTCGCCCACCAGGTCGCGGGCCTGCGCCAGCGCCTCCCCGTCGCCCTTCTCCTGGAAGCGTGTGCGCAGTTCCCGGTACCGCTTCGCCTTCTTCGGGCCCATCTTCTTCACCGCCGACTCCGCCTTCTCCTCGAAGCCCTTCTCGCGGCCGAAGAGGTGGTTGAAGCGCCTCGCGATCTCGCGCGTGAGCTCGACGTGCGAGACCTGGTCCTCGCCCACCGGCACGCGGGTGGCGCGGTAGATGAGGATGTCGGCGGCCTGCATGAGCGGGTA
Source organism: Betaproteobacteria bacterium (assembly GCA_016720855.1). Classification (NCBI taxonomy): domain Bacteria; kingdom Pseudomonadati; phylum Pseudomonadota; class Betaproteobacteria; species Betaproteobacteria bacterium. The sequence continues at coordinate 73,566 of JADKJU010000003.1, forward strand.
ACCGAGGAAGCCGTAGGTGGTGAGGTCGCGGCCGTGCTCGGCGTGCTTGTCCACGGCGTCCTTGTAGGTCGGCACGCGCTCGAGCCAGGAAAGCGGCGTGAAGAAGGACATGAGGAGGGTGAGCTCCGCATGCTGGGGAACCCGCGACTGCACGAAGAGCGTGGCCTTCGAGGGGTCGATGCCGGCGGCAAGCCAGTCCACGAACATGTCCCAGACCGTCGATTCGATCACCGACGGGTCCTCGTAGTGCGACGTGAGCGCGTGCCAGTCGGCGGCGAAGAAGAAGCACGGGTACTCGTTCTGCAGCCGCACCCAGTTCTTGAGCGCGCCGTGGTAGTGGCCAAGGTGCATGGCGCCCGTGGGGCGCATGCCGGAGAGGACCCGATCCTCGAACATGTGTCTTTTTCCTAGAAGCCGAGCAGCGAATAGAGGTTCTTGAGCAAAACGCCCATCACGGGCCCGATCATCCACGAGAGCGCGCCCGACACGATGAGCAGGATGAGGATCACCATGCCGTAGGGCTCGAGGCGCGAGTACTGGTAGGCGAGCCGGTCCGGCAGCAGGCTCGTCACGATGCGGCCCCCGTCGAGGGGCAGCAGCGGGAACAGGTTCAGCACGGCGAACATCACGTTGACCTTGATGCCCGCATCGGAGACGCGTATCCAGTACTCGAAGGCGATGCCGGAGCCGCCCAGCGTGAGCAGCACCTTGGCCACCAGCACCCAGGCAAGCGCCATGGCGAGATTCGCGCCGGGCCCTGCCGCCGCGACCCAGAACATGTCCCGCTTCGGGTCGCGCAGGTTCTGGAAATTGACCGGCACGGGCTTGGCCCACCCGAAGACGAACCCGCTGAAGGACGTCAGTATCGGCACGAGTATCGTCCCCACCGGATCGATGTGCCTGGCCGGGTTGAGGCTCAAGCGCCCCAGCATCCAGGCCGTCTTGTCGCCGAAGAACTTGGCGGCGTAGGCGTGCCCCGCCTCGTGCAGCGTGATGGCGAACACCGCGGGGATCGCGTAGATCGCGATGTTGAGGATGATGCCCTGGACGTCCATCAGTGCAGCGCCGCCTTCACGAACCCGAAGGCACGGATGTCGCCCTTGCCCTCGCGCAGCAGGACGGGTGTGTCGCCCGAGATGTCGATGACGGTCGTCACGTCCAGCCCGCAGGGGCCGGCGTCGATGATGGCGTCGAGCTGGTGGTCGAGGTGCTCCCGGATCTCCTGCGCGTCGTTCAACGCCACGCCATGGTCGGGGAGGATCAGCGTGGACGACAGCAGCGGCTCGCCAAGCTCCGCCAGCAGCGCGAGCGGCACGACGTGGTCCGGAATCCGCACGCCGATCGTGTGCCGCGGGTGCAGCAGGCGGCGTGGCACGTCCCGCGAAGCGCGCAGGATGAAGGTGTAGTTGCCGGGCGTGTTGGCCTTGATGAGACGGTACTGGATGTTGTCCACCTTCGCGAACTGGCCCACCTCGGATAGATCGCGGCACATGAGCGTGAGGTGGTGACGCTCGTCCACGTTGCGGATGCGGCGGATGCGCTCCATCGCCGCCTTGTCGCCGATGTGGCAGCCGAGCGCGTAGCAGGAGTCCGTCGGGTAGGCGATCACGCCCCCTGCGCGGATGATTTCCACGGCCGCCTTGATCGATCGCGGCTGCGGGTTCTCCGGATGAACCGTGAAGAATTCCGACATTCCTGGCGTTGGAAGTTGCGCTTCGCCCGCCTGTGCGCTCGCGGGCCCGCGTCTTTCCGTTTCCTTTTCGCATCGGCCGCCGGCATGCTGGCGGCCAGTCGTTACCGGGCGGCTAATGCGCCCATCGGGTCCACACGGGCCTGAGCGAGGCCGGCAGCGGCGGCAACCGCCCCGGCTCCACCGGGCTTTCGCCCAGACCGTGGAAATCGGCGCCGCGGGAAGCGAGGAAACCGTACTCCTCTGCCACGCGACGCCAGGCGGCGTATTCCTCGGGACGGTGACTGCCCGTCACCACCTCGATCGCCTCGCCACCGAGGCGCTTGAATTCTTCCAGCAGGGTCGCACGACCGAGGGGCTTGAGTCCATAGCGGCCCGGATGCGCCAGCACCGCGATGCCGCCGGCGCCGGTGATCCAGCCCACGGCGTCCTGCAGCGTGGCCCACCGGTGCTGCACGAACGCGGGCTTGCCCTTGCCCAGGTACTTGTCGAATGCGCGCTGCGGATCCTTCACGGCCCCCACTTGCGCCAGGTGCCTCGCAAAGTGGGTACGGCTCAACCGCTGTTCGCTCCCGGCCAGCGCCAGTGCCGCCTCGAGCGTGCCGGGGATGCCCAGGGCTTCGAGCCGTTCGGCCATCAGTCTTGCCCGGCCCAGGCGCCCGCCGCGAATCGACGCGAGGCCCTTGGCCAGCACCGCAGCGCCCGGATCGATTCCGAGGCCCACCACGTGGACCGTCGTCTCGCCCCAGGTCACCGAAATCTCCACCCCGTTCACGAACCGGATGCCGAGCCTGCCGGCGGCTGTCGCGGCCTCCTCGAGGCCGTCGATCGTATCGTGATCGGTGAGCGCCATCGCATGCACCCCATTACGCGCGCCCAGTTGCATCAACTGGGTGGGGGACAACAGCCCATCCGAGGCAGTCGAATGGTTGTGCAGGTCGAAATTGTCCAAGCGGCGATGAATTTGAGGAAGCAGTTGAAATTATAGCAGAATCCGTCTCCGAGGACCCACGGCGGGGACGGGTTCGCGAACCCGTCCGCAATTCTTTTCCCATGGAAATCAAGAAGATCGCATTTGGAGACGAAGGGCAGGTCGCGACGGCGGCGCTGCTCGCCCGGCTGGCGGGTTTTCACGACCGGGCGATCGCCGTATCGCCCGCCCTCGCCGCCCACCTCGACCGCACCCGGCGCGGCCTCGATACGCTGCAGGCACTCGACCGGCAGCATGGCGGGGCCGGTCCGATGGCTGTCGAAGGCGTCGAGGAGCTGGTGGGCGCCATCCTCACGGACCTCGCCCAGGTGGAGGCTATCACCCTGCGCACGGAAGGCTCGGTCCTCCTTGCCGAAACCGACGACTTTCTCCTCGGGGTGGCTCTCTGGGCAATTCGTCATGAGGTCGGCATCGAGCCGGTCGAGCCGGTGGTGAACGCGCTGGCCCATCGCGCCAACGGCGCACGCTCGAAGCAGGAACTGGCGGCGGTCTTCGGGCTGGCGCAGGGCATCCTCGCGCACGTGGCGCCGCGCCTGTCCGCCGACCTCGAACGGTCCAACCCCGAGCGGCCCTGGCGCATCCTGCATGCCAACCTCGCCATCACCGCCATTCGTACCGAGGACGCGGCGATGATGGACCATGCCTTCGATGCCCTGGATGCCGCCCTTCCCGACGATCGCGCCGGGTTCTACGCCCAGGCCCTCGCCCTGGCGCTTTCCCCCGGCATTGCGCCCGAAGTCAGGGAACGGATTGCGGTCCGCCACCTCAAATGGACAGCCGCCCCCTGAATGGGTGAAAATAGCGGTTTGATTTTTCGAGGCTTTTCCTGATTTGAAGCTGCTTTTCGACCTTTTCCCGGTCATTCTCTTTTTCGTCGCGTTCAAGTTCTTTGGCATCTACGTGGCCACCGCGGCGGCCATCGGGGCGACCATCGCGCAGGTGGGCTGGGTGCTCGTCCGGGGCCGGAAGGTCTCGAACATGCAGTGGGCGAGCCTCGTCATCATCCTGTTCTTCGGGGGCGCGACGCTCCTGCTGCGCGACGAGACCTTCATCAAGTGGAAGCCCACCGTCCTGTATTGGCTGGCCGGGAGCCTCTTCCTGGGCGGCCTGGCATTGCGCAAGAACCTCGTGAAGGCCGTGATGTCCGAGGGAATCACGATGCCCGAACCCGCGTGGACCAGGCTCTGCGTGGCCTGGGGCATCTTCTTCCTCTTCAAGGGGACGCTCAACCTCTGGGTGGCCTACACCTTCGATACCGACACCTGGGTCAACTTCAAGCTCTTCGGGGGCATGGGTCTCATGTTCGCGTTCGTGATCGCGCAGGCCTTCTGGATCGCGAAGTACCTCCCCGACGAAGAGCCGAAGCGCGACCCGGCGGCCGCAACCGACACTCCCAAGCCCTGACCCCCATGCTCTACGCCATCATCGCCGAGGATTTTCCCGGCTCCCTCGACAAGCGCCTCGCCGCTCGCCCGGCCCACGTGGAGCGCCTCAAGGCGCTGCTGGCCGAGGGACGGCTGGTCATCGCCGGCCCGCATCCGCTCATCGACGCGGAGGATCCCGGCCCGGCCGGTTTCTCCGGATCGCTGATCGTGGCGGAATTCGCCTCGCGCGAACTGGCGCTTGCGTGGGCCAGTGCGGATCCCTATGTGACCGCCGGCGTGTACGCCCGCGTGACGGTCAAGCCGTTCAGGAAGACGCTGCCGTGAACCTCGAGAGCGCCATCCGCGAGCGCCTTGCCGCGCTGAAGCCGGAAAGCGTGCAACTGGTGGACGAGGACCACCTGCACATCGGCCATGGCGCCGACGGCGCGCACTGGCAGCTCACCATCGTTTCGGAAGCCTTCCGCGGCAAGGCGCCGCTGGCGAGGCATCGAATGATTTATGAGGCCCTGGGCGACCTCATGAAACGCGACATCCACGCCCTGAGAATCGAGGCGTTCGCGCCCGAGCAGTTCTGACCCCACGAAAAGGACCATTCATGCATTCCACCCTGAAAAACCTCGCCGTCGCGCTCGTCGCGGGCACGCTCGCCTTCGGCGCCGTGGCCCAGGAGAAAGCGGCTCCCAAGAAGGCCGCCGCCGGCAAGATCGTCGTGAACGGCGTCACCATCCCGCAGTCGCGCATCGACATGATGAGCAAGGAGCTCACCGCGAGCGGCCAGCCCAACACGCCCGAGCGCATGCAGGCCGTGAAGGAGGAGCTCATCAACCGCGAGGTGCTCGTGCAGGCGGCGCAGAAGCGCGGCCTCGACAAGAACCCCGAGGTGGCCGCGCAGATGGACATGGCCCGCCAGGCCGTGCTCGTGCGCGCCCTCTTCGAGAGCGAAGTGAAGGCGCACCCGATCACCGACGCCGAGCTGCAGAAGCAGTACGAGGAATTCAAGAAGTCCATGGGCGAGAACGAGTACAAGGTCCGCCACATCCTCGTGGACAAGGAAGACGATGCGAAGGCGATCATCGCGGACCTGGGCAAGGGCGCCGACTTCGCCAAGCTCGCCAAGGAAAAGTCGAAGGACCCCGGCTCCAAGGACAACGGCGGCGATCTCGACTGGGGCCCCGGCGCCCGCTACGTGAAGCCGTTCGCCGACGCCGTGATGGCGCTGAAGAAGGGCCAGACCACGACCGCGCCGGTGAAGACCGACTTCGGCTTCCACGTGATCCGCCTGGACGACGTGCGCCCGCTGAAGGTGCCCGCGTTCGACGAGCTGAAGGAGCAGTTCCGCCAGCGCGCGCAGCAGCAGCAGATCCAGAAGCTGGTGATGGACCTGCGCAGCAAGGCGAAGGTGGAGGAGCGGTAGTCATACGCCTCGCGGCCTGACGAGGAAGGGCGCCCGCGGGCGCCCTTTTTCATTCGCGCTATCATCCCGCGAAGGACATCCGCCCCCGGAAGGAAGTGCCATGACGACCTCGCTCGTGGTGACGGCCATCGGCCCCGATCGGCCTGGAATCGTGAACGACCTGTCGGACGTCGCGCAGCGCTTCGGCGCCAACTGGGCCGGCAGCCGCATGGCGAACCTGGCCGGCCAGTTTGCCGGCATGGTGCATTTCGAGGTGTCGGACGAGAAGGCCGACGCTCTCGCCCATGCGCTCGGCGATCTGGAATCCGCGGGACTGCGCATCGTCATCGCGCGCAGCCAGGCGGGCAACGCGACCCCCCCGCGCCGCCGCGTGCGGCTGGAGCTGGTCGGCCACGATCGCCCGGGCATCATCCGCGACCTGTCCGGCAGCCTCGCGCAACGCGGCGTCAGCATCGAGGAGCTCCACACGCAGGTCGCGAGCGCCGCGATGTCCGGCGAGCAACTGTTCAAGGTGAGGGCATTGCTTGCCGTGCCCGCCGACCTGCCGAACGTCGAGCTGCGGCGCGGGCTGGAGGCGCTGGCCAACGAGATGATGGTCGACCTGGAATTGGGTGAGCCGGCGGACGGCTGACCGCGCGCGGCGTCACTTCATCCGCGAAGGCAGCTTCACCGTCCTGCCGGCGACCATGAACTCGCCGCGGCCCCGGTGGTGTATCGTGCGCCGGCTCCTGCCCGACGCGTCGATCCACGCCGCGACCACCTCGAGGATGAAGAAGTTGTACCGGTTGACGAGGCGCGTATCGACGACCCGGCATTCCAGGTTGGCGAAGCATTCGGCCAGCAGCGGTGCCGCCACTTGCGAAGCCGGGACCGGCGAGAGGCCGAAGGTGGCGAACTTGTCCACCGTTCGTCCGCTGGTGTTGCCGCAACCCACGACTTTCCTGGCGAGCGCCGACGACGGGATGGCGAGCACGCACGCTTTCGATTTCCTCAACAGGTCGAAGGAGAAGTTGCGCCCGCTCACCACGCACCCCACCAGCGGGGGCTCGAATTCCAGCATCGTGTGCCACGACATCGTCATCACGTTGGCGCGCCCCTTGTGCGCGGTCGTGAGGAGCACCACGGGGCCCGGCTCGAGCAGCCCATAGACCCGCGAAAGCGCGAGCTTGCGCCGCGGGCGGTTCATGGCGACCATGGCGATTGGTCCACCGGAATGGAGGCTTCCATGTACAAGAGAATACTGCTTGCCTACGACGGCTCCCCAACCGGCCAGAAGGCCCTGCTCGACTGCCGCGACGTCGCGCAATGGGGCCAGACGGAACTTTCCCTGATCGCCGTCATGCCGTCGGCCGCCATGTTCGTCGGCGCCGAAGGGGGTGTCTACGACGCCGGGGCCGAGGAACGGGACCGGCAGCAGTACCAGGACGTCCTGGACGAGGGACTGAGCCGCCTCGCGGAGGCGGGGTACAAGGCCACCGGCGAGGTCGTGATCGGGGATCCGGTCGACGAGATCGCGAAGTGCGCGAAGAAGATCGGTGCCGACCTCATCGTCGTCGGTCACCGGCACCTCGAAGGGTGGGCTGCGCGCTGGTGGCGGGGCTCGGTTTCGCGGGCGCTCATCGAGCACGCGCCCTGCAACGTGCTCGTCGTCATCACGCATTGACCCTTTTCCCCGGCCGCGCCGTTTCATGACCTGACCCCGCCATCCCGGCCGGGGCAGCCCGAAAGGAGCCGTCATGAAGCGCTTCACCCTGCTCGCCGTCGCCGCCGCCATCGCCTTCACCCTGCCCGCCTGCGCGAGCGGGGTCGGCAGCCTCGCCCGCATCACGGTCTTCGACCGAACCGCCAACCGGGAACTGCCCGTCCACTGGAAGGACGGGCGCGCCTTTGTCGCCGGGCAGCCGGGAAACGAGTACCAGATTCGCGTGCGCAACGTCGCCGGCGAGGACCTGCTCGCCGTGGTGAGCGTGGACGGCGTGAACGCGATCACGGGGCAATCGGCCGCCGCCACGCAAAGCGGCTATGTCCTGGCCTCGTACGCCTCGATGGACGTTTCGGGCTGGCGCAAGAGCATGCAGCGCACGGCTGCGTTCTACTTCACCACGCTTCCTGATTCCTACGCGGCGCGTACCGGCCGGCCCGACGACGTGGGCGTGATCGGCGTGGCGCTCTTCAAGAGGAAGCCTGCGGAACCGGTGGCGGTCGAGCCGTATCGCCCGATGCCGTTCTCGAAGCAGGAATCGTCGGGCGGGTCCGCCTCTCCGGCAGCCCCGGCCGCGGCGGCGCCCGCCGAACGAGCCGAGTCACGCGATTCCGTGTCCAAGCGCACGCAGTCGGAGTCGCCGTTGGGCACCGGTCACGGTCGCGTGGAAACGAACCCGACGCGATGGACGGATTTCGAGCGTGCCTCGCCCTACCCCGTCGAAACGATCTCGATCTACTACGACAGCACGAGGAACCTCGTTGCCCAGGGCGTGATCCGCGCGGCGCCGATGCCCCGCGACCCGAATCCCTTTCCCGGGTTCGTGCCGGACCCGGTTTCCAGCTATCGCTTCTGGCACCGGCCGCCGGGTGCCTGAACCGGACGCTTCGCCGGCCACGCGGGCAGCGTAAACTTCCCGCGTGCCGGAAACCGACGAACAACTCATGCTCGCCTTCGCGCAAGGAGACGCCGGCGCGTTCGACCGCCTCTACGCCCGTCACAAGGCAACGGTGTTTCGCTTCATCGCGCGCTCGCTTCCGTCTCGCGCCGACGCGGAGGAGATCTTCCAGGAAGTCTGGATGAAGGCTGTCGAGGCCCGGGCCCGGTACGAGCCGCGCGCGAAGTTCACGACCTGGATCTACGCCATCGCGCACAACCGGCTCGTGGACGTGTGGCGCAAGAAGGGCCTCGTGCTCGTGCCACTCGACGGCGGCGACGATGACGGACGCCCCGGCATCGATCCGCCCGGCGATCCGGCCAACGAGCCGTTCGCGCAGGCGTCGACCCGCGAAGCGATGGCCCGATTCGCGCTGGCATTCGAGAAGCTGCCGCCCGCGCAGCGCGAGGCATTCGTGATGAAGGAGGAAGCGGACATGTCCATCGCCGAAATCGCGGCAGCCACCGGCTCCAGCGAGGAGGCCGCGAAGAGCCGCGTTCGCTATGCGACGGCCCGGCTCCGGGAGGCCCTCGATGGCTGATCCACGCGACGATCGCGTTTGCGCGGCTTACCGCGACATGCCGGGCGACGGGCCTTCGCCCGCGCTCGATGCCGCGATCCAGGCCGCTGCCCGGCGGGCCGTGGGATCGAGGCCGGGAGGGGCGCGCCGATGGCAGGTTCCCGTCTCGATCGCCGCCGTGCTCGCGCTCGCCATCGGGATTTCCCTGAACGTCGATCGCGAGAAGCCGATGGTCGTGGACGGCACGCCGGTTTCATCGGGCAGCGCGGAGTATCCCGTTGCGCAGGCGGCGCCGGAGACGGAGGAACCTGCCGCGCCCGCCAGTCCGCCGGCCGTTTCCGCAAGTTCTCCGGCGCGCGCTTCGCCTCCGGCACCCGCTTCGCATCCCACGCCTGCTTCGCCTCCCGCGTCCGCTTCGCATCCCACTCCCGCTTCGCCTCCCGCGACGGCTTCGATGCGAGCTGCGCCTGCCGCGGTCGCTCCCTTGTCTGTCCCGATCGCTCCGTTGCCTGCCGCAGTCGCTCCCCCGCCCGCGCAGGCTCCGGCGGCCCTGGCCGTTCCGCCCGTTGCCGCCGGTGCCGCAGCCTCTGCCGACAATGCCCGCGCCGCGCCGCAGGTGGCCAAGCGCGCAAAGTCGGAAACGGCTCGCGACTCGGTCACGGCGGAGAAACCCCAGGCGGAGGCGATGCAAACCCCGGAACGGCGCCTCGAGCGCATCGCCGAACTGCGTGCCCAGGGCCGGCACGACGACGCCGACCGCGCCCTGGCCGAGTTCCGCCGCGCCTATCCCGCCTATCGCATCAGCGACGATTGGCTGCGCAAGGTCGAGCGCCGCTAGGGACAGGCATTGCGGACGCCCGGTTCTCCGGAACCGTCCCCGGGATCAGAGGAGGCAGGAGAGGCGCTCTTCGCGCAGGGTCGCGAAGCCGTGGCGCTCGTAGAAGCGCCGGGCGCCGGGGTTGTCGAAATGGGTGGCGGTGTCGATGCGCGTCACGCCCGACCTGCGCAGCTCGGCCTTGAGGGAATCGAGCATGGCCGAGCCGATGCCCTGCCCTTCCAGCCCCGGCCGCACGTTCACGTCGTCGAGCTTTGCCACGAGCGTGCCGCGCGAGGTGGAGATGGCGAAGCAGGCCACGCAGCAGCCCACGACGTCGGCGCCCCGCCGTGCCATCCAGACGAAGCCCAGTTCGGGCCTGCCGACGAAGAGCGCGAGCGCGCCCCGCAACGCCTCCGGCCCGCCATCACCATAGCGCGCGGCGACGTCGAGGTAGTGCGGATCGGCCCGCAGGAAGGCGAGAAAGAGGTCGAAGGCCGCGTCGCGCTCCTGCGCTCCCATCCGCGCGAACGACAACGGCGCCGGGTTCATTTCCGCTCAGGGGGCGCCGGGCCCTTCTCGCCGGCAACACCGTAGGCGCCAAGCCGGGTTTCCGAGAGCGTGAGGGATTCGAAGCGGCGATCGAGCCGGTCGTAGTCGCTTTCGTGATCGCCGAGGAAGGCGCTGTACGCCTCCTCGCTCGCCCAGCGGTCGATCGTGACGAACTCGCCGGGCCGCTCGTCGTCCGCGAGGAGTTCCGTTCCGAGATAGTCCTTCGCGGACGAGAAGAACTTCGCCCACTCGCCCTTCGGGCCGTAGGCCTTCGCGAACTTCGCCTCGTGGGCGGGTTCGACGCGGTAACGCCATATCACAACGTACACGGCGCCTCCTTCTGCGTAATGGGGTCGGGTTACTCAAAAAAGGGGACAGAACCCTTTTCTACCCGAGCCACACCCGGGCATTGCGGAACATGCGCATCCACGGCGAATCCTCGCCCCAGCCATCCGGGTGCCAGGACATGAGCACCGTGCGGAACACGCGCTCCGGGTGCGGCATCATGATCGTGAACCGGCCGTCGGGCGTGGTGACGCTCGTGATGCCGCCGGGCGAACCGTTGGCGTTGTAGGGGTACGCCTGCGTGGGCTTGCCGCGGTTGTCCACGAAGCGCGCAGCCACGAGGTACTGGCAGGCTTCGAGCGACTTCGCGTCCCGGAACGTGGCCTTGCCCTCGCCGTGCGCCGTGACGATCGGGATCCGGCTGCCTTCCATGCCGGCGAAGAGGATCGAGGGCGACTTCTGCACCTCCATGAGAGCGAAGCGCGACTCGTACTGCTCGGAGAGGTTGCGCTCGAAGTGCGGCCAGTTCTGCGCTCCGGGGATGATGGACTTCAGGTTCGACACCATCTGGCAGCCGTTGCAGGCCCCCAGCGCGAAGGAATCGGCGCGGCCGAAGAACGCCTCGAACTCGTCGCGCGCCCGCGCATTGAAGAGGATCGACTTGGCCCATCCCTCTCCCGCGCCCAGCGTATCGCCGTAGCTGAAGCCGCCGCACGCCGCGAAGCCCTTGAAATCCGAGAGCTTCACGCGCCCGGCGATGATGTCGCTCATGTGCACGTCGAAGGCAGCAAATCCGGCGCGATCGAACGACGCCGCCATTTCCATCTGGCCGTTGACGCCCTGCTCGCGCAGGATCGCGATCTTCGGCCGGGCGCCCCTTGCGATGAACGGCGCGGCAATGTCCTCGGCCGGATCGAAGGAGAGCTTCGCGTGCAGCCCCGGATCGCCCGCATCGAGGATCCGGTCGTATTCCTCGTCGGCGCAGGCCGGGTTGTCGCGCAGGCGCTGGATGGCGTGCGTGACCGACGACCACTCGCGGTGCAGGTCGATGCGCTTCTCCGCCAGCACGGGCTTGCCGTTCACGATCACGCGTACCTGGCCGTCCGCATTGGGATGCCCGATCACGTGCGACTCGCGCGAAAGGCCCGCCTCGCGAAGCGCCTGCATCACCGCCGCGCGATCGTCCTTCCTCACCTGCAGCACCGCCCCCAGTTCCTCGCAGAAGAGCACCGCGAGGATGCGCTCGGCGAGGTTGCCGGCAAGCACGTCGGTCTGGCGCTCATGGCCATCGACGTCGAGCTGCTTCGGGTCGAGCGCGAGGTTGTCGAGATAGACGGTCACTCCCGAGCGGCCGGCGAAGGCCATCTCGCAGAGCGTGGCAAAGAGGCCCCCATCCGACCGGTCGTGATAGGCGATGATTCTCCCGTCCGCGTTCAGCGACTGGATCGCGCCGAAGAACGCCGCGAGCTTTGCAGGCTCGTCCAGATCGGGCGCCACGTCGCCGAGCTGGCCGCTCACCTGCGCAAGCGCCGAGCCGCCAAGGCGATTCCTGCCGCCCCCCAGGTCGATGAGGACGATCTCGGTCGCGCCGAGGTCGGTGCGAAGCTGGGGCGTGAGAGTTCTCCTCGCATCCGTCACCGGCGCAAAGGCCGAGATGATGAGGGAGAGCGGCGCGGTGACGGCCTTCGCCTCGCCCGTGACGGCGTCCTTCCACGTCGTCTTCATCGACATGGAATCCTTGCCGACGGGAATCGACACACCGAGCGCGGGGCAAAGCTCCATGCCGACCGCCTTCACGGTGTCGAAGAGCGAAGCATCCTCGCCCGGATGCCCCGCCGCGCACATCCAGTTGGCGGACAGCTTGACGTCGCCCAGGCTTGCGATTGGCGCGGCCGCGATGTTCGTGATCGCCTCGCCCACCGCCATGCGCCCCGAAGCGGGACCGTCGATGAGCGCGACCGGCGTGCGCTCGCCGATCGCCATCGCCTCGCCGAGATAGGTCCCGTAGCCCATCGTCGTGACGGCGCAATCGGCGACCGGCACCTGCCAGGGGCCGACCATCTGGTCGCGAACGCACATCCCGCCCACGGAACGGTCGCCGATGGTGACGAGGAAAGTCTTGTCCGCAACGGCCGGCAACCGGAGCACGCGGCGGGCCGCGTCCTTGAGGTCGATCGCGGAAGTGTCGAGCGGTTCGAGCGTCCTCGCCACACGCTTCACGTCGCGGTGCATGCGCGGCGGCTTGCCCAGGAGCACCTCCAGCGGCATGTCCACCGGCCTGTTCCCGAACTGCGGGTCCTCGACCACGAGCTGGTCATCCGCCCGCGCCCGCCCCACCACCGCGTAGGGGCAGCGTTCGCGTTCGCAGAATCGCTCGAAGTGCGCCAGCCGGTCCGCCGGAATCGCGAGCACGTAGCGCTCCTGCGACTCGTTGGACCAGATCTGCATCGGCGTCATGCCCGGCTCTTCGTTGGGCACCTTGCGCAGGTCGAAGGCCGCGCCCACGCCGCCGGAGTGCGCGAGCTCCGGGAACGCGTTCGAGAGCCCGCCCGCACCCACGTCGTGGACTGACAGGATCGGGTTCGCCTCTCCCATCTGCCAGCACGCGTCGATCACCTCCTGGCAACGGCGCTCGAGTTCCGCATTGGCGCGCTGCACGGAATCGAAATCCAGTGACTCGGTGTTGGTGCCGCTCGCCATCGAGGAGGCCGCACCGCCGCCCAGACCGATGAGGAACGAAGGGCCGCCCAGGTGCACGAAGACGGTGTTCGCGTCGAACCCCTGCTTCAGCACGTGCCGGCCGGAAATGTTTCCCAGGCCCCCGGCCAGCATGATGGGCTTGTGGTAGCCGCGCACCTCGCCCGCGACGGGCATCTCGAAGGTGCGGAAGTAGCCGGCGAGATTGGGCCGGCCGAACTCGTTGTTGTAGGCGGCGCCACCGATGGGGCCCTCGACCATGATCGCGAGCGGTGTGGCGATTCGCCCCGGTTTTCCGTAGTCGCCTTCCCAGGGCTCGCGCTGCCCCGGAAGATTCAGGTTCGAGACGCAGAACCCGGTGAGGCCGGCCTTGGGCTTCGCGCCCGTGCCGGTTGCGCCCTCGTCGCGGATCTCTCCGCCCGCGCCCGTGCCCGCGCCGGGGTGCGGGGCGATGGCTGTCGGGTGGTTGTGGGTCTCCACCTTCATCAGGATGTGCGCGACATCGCGGTGGTAACCCCAGCCCTGCTCCGCATCGGGGAAGAAGCGTTCGATCTCGGCGCCTTCCATGATCGCGGAGTTGTCCGAATACGCGACCACGGTGCCGCGCGGGCTCACGGCGTGCGTATTTCGGATCATCTGGAAAAGCGACTTGTCCTGGCGCGCTCCGTCGAGGGTCCACGAGGCATTGAATATCTTGTGCCGGCAATGCTCGCTGTTGGCCTGCGCGAACATCATGAGTTCCACGTCGGTGGGGTTTCGGCCCATCCTCGCGAAGTTCTCGACGAGGTAGTCGATCTCGTCGGGCGCCAGCGCGAGTCCCAGGGCGGCGTTGGCTTCCTCCAGCGCCAGCCTGCCGCGGCCCACGAGGTCGACCGTCGCGAGCGGCCCCGGCGACCGGTGCGCGAAAAGCTGCGACGCCTCGGCCAGCGTGTTCACCACGGTCTCGGTCATGCGGTCGTGGATGGCGGTGGCGAGCGCTCGGTCCTCGTCGTCGGCCAGGGGCTTGCCGCCCTTCTTCGCGAAGTGCCAGGCCACGCCGCGTTCCAGCCGCACGACCTTCTCCAGCCCGCAGTTGTGCGCGATGTCGGTCGCCTTGGACGACCACGGCGACACAGTGCCGAAGCGGGGCAGAACGACCCGCAGCTCGCCCATCGGATCCTCGCGGCCCGGCGTTCCGTAGGTGAGGATCTTCGCGAGGACGTCGGTTTCCGCGGCCGTGAGGGACTCGGCGACGAGCGCGAAATGGACGAAGCGGGTGTCGATCGCAACGGCTTCGCGCAGGCCCGGTTTCAGTCCGGCAACGAGCTTTTCGACGCGGAAGGCAGACAGTGCGACGCTGCCGTGCAGCGTAAGGAGGGGCTGCGCAGGCGCGACGTGCGAATTCATGCCCAAATTATACCGGAGCGGAAACGCACAAAAAGGGGACAGACCCCTTTTCGGGAAAAGACGGGAAAAGGGGTCTGTCCCCTATCGCCACCGCAAGAGGATGCGCAGGCGGCGGAAGGACTCCGCATCCACCGCATCGGGTGCGATCAGCGCCGCGCGCGCAAATCGCGCGCCTTCGGGGCGCCATCGGACGAGCGTGAGCCAGGGGGCGACGAAGGACCCGTCCTCGACTCGCCCGGCAAGCCGGCGACCGTCGACGCCCTCGATCTCGATCCGGCCGGAGAGATCCACGATCAGGCGCCGCGGGGCATCGGGCACCTCCCGCCAGGCGTGCCGTCGGGCTGCCCGGATCGCGGCGATCGCCAGCGCACAGGTGAGTACGGCCTTCGCAGCCGGCGACACGGCGGCGGCCAGGATGGCAGCCAGGGCCGCGGCCGCCACCCCGGTGATCCAGGCCTCGATCAGACGCGACGGTCCCGGCGCGATGTCCACACGCCACGCAGGCGCGCGCACCGGTGCCCCACCGCTATACTTGAACGTATCGATCCTTGGCGCCATGTCCGACCCGTGACCTCCGCCCTTCCCCTCGTTTGCGACCTCACTCCCTCCAACGCACTGCTGCGCGTTTCGGGTGACGACGCCGCCGAATTCCTGCACAACCAGTTCACCAACGACGTGAAGGGGCTGGCAGTGGGTGGCGCGCAGTGGAACGGCTGGTGCACGCCCAAGGGGCGGCTCCTCGCCACGTTCGTGCTGGCGCGAGACGCCGAGGGCTTTTTCCTGATGTTGCCCGCCGCCTTCGCCGAGGCCATCGCCAAGCGCCTGCGCATGTTCGTGCTGCGCTCGAAAGTGAAGGTCGAGGATGTGTCGGCCGGCGCTCCTCGCTTCGGCATGTGGGGCGGCCCGATCCCGGCCGGGGCGTTCCGGCTGGGCGAGTCACGCGCAATCGCCATCGGCTCGGCGCCCGAGGGACGAGCCGCCTCGCACGACGACTGGGCGCTTTCGCTCATCCGTGACGGTGTTGTGCAAGTGGTTCCCGGCACGCAGGAGGAGTTCGTTCCCCAGATGGCCAACTACGAACTCATCGGTGGCGTCAGCTTCAAGAAGGGCTGCTACCCGGGGCAGGAGATCGTCGCCCGCACCCAGTACCGCGGCATCCTCAAGAAGCGCGCCGTTCGCGTGTGCTCGGCCTCGCCGCTGGCCCCGGGCGACAGGATCTTCAGCGAAGCGTTCGGCGACCAGTCCGCCGGCACCGTCGCCAACGTCGCCCCCTCGCCGGAGGGCGGCTACGAGGCGCTGGTGGTCGCGCAGCTCGAGGCGATTGCGCAGAAGTCGCTTCGGCACGGCTCGCTCGCCGGTCCCGCCCTGCGGATAGAGACCCTTCCCTACCCGTTGTCCTGAGCCGGCCCCGGCAAAGGCAATACTTACTGACCCTGCTCAATATCGCGGGTCCCGTAATGCGGGACCCTGTGTCCTGCAGCGCCGCTCCTGGCCAAAGGGCCGGGTCGAGGCGGCTTGTCCTCGAAGTGGGCGCATGCCTTTATGGGAACGGTTGCGTGAACCGCTCGGAGAGAATCGCATCGGCAGGCCTGGTCGCCTTCGGACTGGGCGTCGCGTATCACTCCCACCAGCATCTGAAGCTCGGCATCATGATCACGCCGGGCGCCGGATATTTTCCGTTCTGGATCGGCATCGCGCTCGCCGTGCTCGGGGTGTTGTGGTTCCTCATGACCCTCCTTGCCCGCAAGACGCCCGAATCGGCCACCCCCGACGACGCTGCGCAGGCCTCCGAAAGGCGCCGGCTCGTCCTTGCCCGGCTCGTGCCAGGCGTGCTCCTCGTCCTCGCCTACGCCTGGCTGTTCGAAAGGGCAGGGTACTTCCTGTCCACGGTCCTGTTCATGGTCGGGTGGCAGAAGGGCGTGGAAAGGGAAGGCTGGCTCAAGACCGCGGTCGTCGCCCTGCTATGTGCAGCAGCGATGTACGCCCTCTTCTCATTCCTCCTCAAGGGCGTGCTGCCCACCGGCGCCTGGTTTTCCTGAGGCGCGCAACCATGGACATCTTCGCGGGACTCCTCCAGGGCTTTTCCGTCGCGCTCACGCCGACCAACCTGCTGTTCGCCTTCCTCGGCGCGCTGATCGGCACCGCCGTCGGCGTGCTCCCGGGGCTGGGACCCGCGGCCACCATCGCCCTCCTCCTGCCGGCCACCTACGCGATCGACTCTCCGGTCACCGCCATCATCCTCATGGCCGGGATCTTCTACGGGTCGATGTACGGCGGCTCCACGACGTCGATTCTTCTCAACCTGCCGGGAGAGGCGGCCTCGGTGGTGACCTGCATCGACGGCTACAAGATGGCCCAGAAGGGCCGGGCCGGCGCCGCGCTCGGCATCGCCGCCATCGGCTCGTTCGTGGCCGGCACCGTGGGCATCGTGGGGATGACGCTTTTCGCCCCGACGGTCGCGCAGTTCGCCCTGAGCTTCGGACCCCCGGAGAAATTCTCGCTCGCGGTCGTGGGCCTGCTGCTCGCGGTGACGCTCTCGGGATCGTCCGTCGTGAAGGGGCTGGTGATGATGGCGCTCGGCCTGCTCCTGGCGGCCGTGGGGCTCGACCCCATTTCCGGGAAGACGCGGTTCGCCTTCGGCGTGACGGAACTGCAGAGCGGCTTCGACTTCGTCACGCTCGCGATGGGCGTCTTCGGGCTGGGGGAGATCTTCTACGGCCTCGAGACCGCGATGAAGGGCGATGCCGTCACGGCCAAGGTGGGCCAGGTCTGGCCCACGATGGCCGATTGGGCGGCCTCGCGTATGGCGATCCTGCGCGGCACGCTCATCGGGTTCTTCATCGGCGTCATTCCGGGCGGCGGGGCGGTCATCTCTTCCCTCGCTTCCTACGCCGTCGAAAAGAAGGTTTCGAAGCACCCCGAGGAGTTCGGCCAGGGCGCCATCGAGGGCGTGGCGGGCCCCGAATCGGCCAACAATGCCGCCTCGAGCTCGTCGTTCATCCCGCTGCTCACGCTGGGCATCCCGGGGAACGCCTCCATCGCGATGATCTTCGCCGCGCTCCTGATCAAGGGCGTCACGCCGGGGCCGTTCCTCATCCAGGAGCACCCGGACATCTTCTGGGGCGTGATCGCCTCGATGTACCTCGGCAACGTCATGCTCCTCGTGCTGAACCTGCCCCTGGTCGGGCTGTGGGCCCAGCTCGTGCGCGTGCCGTTCGGGATCATGGCCCCGGTCATCATCCTCTTCACGGCGATCGGCTCCTACAGCATCCAGGGCCAGGTCTTCGACATCTACAGCCTGGTGGGCTTCGGCCTCTTCGGCTACCTGCTGCGCAAGCTCAAGTTCGAGGCCGGCCCCCTGGTGCTCGCCTTCGTGCTGGGGCCGATGGTCGAAGGGGCGATGCGCCAGTCGCTGCTCATGTCGGGCGGAAGTTTCGCGATATTCGTCGACCGCCCCATTTCGATGGTCCTGATCGGGCTTTTCGCGGTCCTCGCCATCGGCCAATCCGCACTCACCGTGCGCCAGAAATTGCGCACACAAGCCACTACCTGAAGGGAGAAGGAAGATGAAAGGATTCACCGCTGCAATCACCGCATCGATGCTCGCACTCATGGCGTTCCCGTCCAGCTCGATGGCCGCGGACGCATACCCCTCGAAACCCGTCTCCGCCGTGGTCCCCTTCGGCGCGGGCGGGTCCAGCGACCTGCTGGCGCGGGCCGTCGAGAAAACCTGGTCCAAGTACTCGAAACAGCCCCTCATCGTCGTCAACAAGCCCGGCGGCGGCGGCGTGGTCGGCACCGAGGGCGTGGTCCGTTCGAAGCCGGACGGCTACACCCTCTACTTCGGCTACGGCTCGGGACATGACGTGGTCATGCCGCTCCTGCAGAAAATGCCCTACGACCCCGTGAAGGACCTGATCCCGGTAGCCAGGGTCTCCGTCCACTCGGTCGTCATCGTCACCGGCGCGAATTCCCCCTTCAAGTCGATCAAGGACGTCATCGCGTGGTCGAAGAAGGAAGGCAAGCCGGTCACGACGGCGGTGTCCGTGAAGGCGGGTGCCGTTGACATCGCCCTCACCGCGTTCGGCAAGGCGGCGGGCATCAACATCGTCACCGTTCCCTTCTCGGGCGGCGCCGAGGCCACGACGGCGCTGGCGGGCGGGCACCTCATGATCGGCGGGGGACACCCCTCCGAGGTCATCCCCCACATCAAGTCCGGGCGCTTCAAGGCGCTCGCCGTGGTGACCCCGCAGCGCGACGCAACTCTGCCCGACGTCCCGACCCTGAAGGAACAGGGTATCGACGTGTCCACCTGGGGTTCCATCAAGGGTGTCGCCGCCCCGGCGGGCACTCCGAAGGAAGTCGTGAAGGACATCGAGCTCACGATCAAGAAGATCTGCGAGGACGCCGAGTTCCAGAAGACGATGGCGAACCTGAACCAGCCCGTCATGTACCTGGGCAGCGAGGACTTCACGAAGTTCATCAAGCAGGCGACGGCGGACTACGCTGCGCTCATCAAGCAGCTGAACATCTCGATCGACTGATGTAACAGGGCTTCAGGGGACAGGTTGCGCAAGAAGAGCAGACGTCAATCCTGCTTTTCTCGCGCAACCTGTCCCCGATCGCCCAGAGGCGCCCGCATGCGAATGTGCGGGATGCCGGCCTCGAGGTATTCCTCCCCCTCGGCGACGTAGCCGTGGCGCGCGTAGAAGACCTGCGCGTGCGACTGCGCGTGCAGGTAGGTTTCGCGAAAGCCGCGCCGCCTCGCCTCCGCCATCAGCGCGTCGAGGATCGCGGCGCCGACGCCCTTGCGGCGCCACGGGGCCAGCACCGCCATGCGGCCGATTCGCCCGTCGCGCATGAGGCGGCCGGTACCGATGGCCTCGCCCGCCTCGCTCTCGGCCAGCGCGTGCGCGCATTCGCCGTCGCGTCCATCCATCTCGATTTCCGCGGGCACGTTCTGCTCCTCGACGAAGACGGTTGTGCGAATGCGCGTGAGGATGGCACACGCCTCCGGCCATTCGACCAGGCGCACGCGGAAATCGGGGGGAATCGTCATGGTAGAGTCGCGGCTCGCCGCAATTCTACCGCCCGCCGCGCATGAACCCCCGTTCCGCCCCGCTCGCCGCCATGGCCGCCATGTGCGCGATCTGGGGCTACTCGTGGATCGCGATGAAGATCGCGCTCCGGCACGCGCATCCCTTCGACTTCGCCGCCGAGCGGCTGGTGATGGGCGCGCTGCTGCTTTTCGCGATCATCGCCATGACCGGGCGCAGGCTCACGCTGGCGAACTACCGGATGGCACTCGTGCTCGGCCTCGTGCAGGTGGCCGCATTCGTGATCCTGACGCATTTCGCGCTCCTCATCGCGGGGGCGGGCAAGACCTCGGTGCTGGTCTACACGATGCCCTTCTGGATGATCCTGTTCGCGCACCTCATGCTCCAGGAGCGCATGCGCGGCGCGCAGTGGCTTTCGGTGGCGCTCGCTTTCGCCGGCCTCGTGCTCATCGTGTCACCGTGGAAGCTCACGAGCCTGGAGGGCAGCCTCCTGGCCGTCGTATCGGGCGCGGTGTGGGCACTGGCCGCGGTGATGTCGAAGCGCTGGCCCACGAAGGATGCGGAGCCGCTCACCTTCTCGGCGTGGCAGCTCGCGTTCGGTTCGATCCCGCTCGTGCTCCTGTCGACCCTGCACCCGCACGAGGCGCCGCGCTGGAACGGCGAGTACGCCATCGCGCTCGCCTACTCCACCGTCTTCGCGACGGCCGGCGGCTGGTGGCTGTGGACCTATGTGCTCTCGCATGCGCCCGCGGGCGTGACCGGCCTCAACACGCTCGCCATCCCCGTGATCGCCGTCATCGCCTCCTGGGTGCAACTGGGCGAGCGCCCGGCCCCGCACGAGCTCGCGGGAATGGCGCTCATCGGGGTCGCGCTGGCGCTGCTCGCCTGGCTGGGGATTCGAAAGCCCGAGGCCAGGCCGGCGCATTGAGTCTGCTGGCCCGCCGCAGGCCGCGCATTCGCGGATAGAATGATGCCTCGTCCCCCGGTGAGCGCGCGCGGGGGCCCGCAACACGCGCCTCAGGCAACCGCGAGTAGCCCGTGCCCGGCGCGCCGGCTGGATTCCCGACCATGCGGTTGTCCCTGCGGTTCATCGTCCCGCTCATCGTTGCGCTCGGCGCCATCGCCTACGCCGTCGTGCCGCTGGTCGACGACCTCACCCTCAAGTGGTTCGTGCGCGACCTCGACATCCGCACGAAGCTCATCACCGCGGCCATTCAGGAGCCCCTGGCCGACGCGATGTCCGCCGACCTGGACCAACGCGCCCGCCAGCACCGGCTCGAGGCGATCTTCGGCCGCATCATCCAGGACGAGCGGCTCTTCGCGATCGGCTATTGCGACGGCTCGGGGAAGTTCGCCTACCGCACCGTCACGCTGCCGCGCGACATCACCTGCCGCCTGCCGGGACTTCCGGCCCCGGAGTCCGGACGGGTCCACCACTTTGCAGGCGGCTCGCTGCACGTGGCCGCGAACCCCGTGGTGATCGGCGGGACTCGCGTGGGCGAGCTGGTCATCGTCCACGACATGAGCTTCGTCGAGCGCCGCAGCGCCGACACCCGAAAATACATCGTTTACCTCTTTACCGGCATCGGCCTGGTGATCGCGCTCATCACCGTGGTGATCGCGGAGATCTCCTGGCGCGGCTGGGTCGCCGGCATGAAGGCGCTGATCCGTGGCCAGCTCCTGGCCGAATCCCTGGAGCCGCGGGCCAAGGAGCTCAAGCCCCTCGCGCGCGATCTCGAAGCGCTGGTTCGCGACCTGGAAACCGAGCGGCGCATGCGCGACGAGTCGCAGATGAGCTGGGTGCCCGAGACGCTGCGCACGATCCTGCGCCAGGACCTCAAGGGCGACGAGATCCTCATCGTCTCCAACCGCGAGCCCTACATCCATGTGCGCCAGAACGGGCGCGTCGAGGTGCAGCGGCCCGCGAGCGGGCTGGTCACGGCCCTCGAGCCGGTGATGCGCGCCTGCTCCGGCACCTGGATCGCGCACGGCGCCGGAACCGCGGACCGCGACGTGGTCGACGCGAGGGACCACGTGCAGGTGCCGCCCGAGAACCCCGCCTACCAGATCCGCCGCGTCTGGCTCACGAAGGAGGAGGAGGCGGGCTACTACTACGGATTCGCCAACGAGGGCCTGTGGCCGCTTTGCCACAACGCGCACACCCGGCCGGTGTTCCGCGCGGGCGACTGGGAGTATTACCGCACCGTGAACCAGCGCTTCGCCGACACCGTCGTGTCGGAGTCGCGCACGCCCAACCCCATCGTGCTCGTGCAGGACTACCACTTCGCGCTGCTGCCCCGGCTGATCCGGGAGCGGCTGCCGCAGGCGACGATCATCACCTTCTGGCACATTCCCTGGCCCAATCCGGAGTCCTTCGGCGTCTGCCCATGGCGCGAGGAGCTTCTCGAGGGCCTGCTGGGTTCCTCGATCCTGGGCTTCCACACCCAGTTCCACTGCAACAACTTCTTCGAAACCGTCGATCGCTATCTCGAGGCCCGCGTGGATCGCGAGACCTTCACGATCTCCTGCGGCGGGGAGCCCACGGAGGTGCACCGCTACCCGATCTCCATCGAGTGGCCGCTCACGGGGCTCGCCGACCAGCCCCCGGTGGCGGACTGCCGGCGGATCATCCGCGAGCAGTTGGGCATCGCGCCGGAAGCGAAGCTCGGCGTCGGCGTGGATCGCCTGGATTACACCAAGGGCATCCTCGAGCGCTTCGCCGCCATCGAGCGCTTCCTCGAGCAGGAGCCCGCGTGGATCGGCCGGCTCGCCTTCGTGCAGATCGCGGCGCCGAGCCGTTCGAGCATCGACGAGTACCAGTCGCTGGACGCGCGCGTGCGCGCCTCCGCTCAGCGCATCAACGACCGCTTTGCCTCGGCAGGCTGCAAACCGATCATCCTCAAGATCGAGCACCACGACGCCGGAAGCGTCTACACCCACTACCGCGCGGCGGACTTCTGCTTCGTCTCGAGCCTGCACGACGGCATGAACCTCGTCGCCAAGGAGTTCGTGGCGACGCGGGAGGACGAGCGCGGCGTGCTCATCCTGTCGCAATTCGCGGGTGCCGCCCGGGAACTCCCGGAGGCACTCATCGTCAATCCCTACGACACGGAGCAGTGCGCCGCGGCGGTGCGCGACGCCCTCGCCATGCCGCCGGACGAGCAGCGCGCCCGCATGCGCAGCATGCGGGCCCTCCTGATGGAATTCAACGTGTACCGCTGGGCGGGACGGATGCTCCTCGACGCGGCGCGCATGCGCAACCGCCGCCGGCTGTCCGGCGGGGCGCGCCCACAGACGGCGGGACCGCGAGGCAAACGCACATGACGAGCACGGTCGGACGGACCACAATCGGGGCGATGCCGCCGATGCCGGAACACGCGGCCATCTTCCTGGACGTCGACGGCACGCTGGTGCCCCACGCCGATCGCCCCGACGCGGTGCACATCGACGCCTCGCTCTTCGCCCTCCTCGAGCGGCTGGGACGGGCGACCGGCGGCGCGCTCGCACTGATCAGCGGCCGATCGATCGCCGACGTCGACGCCCTCTTCCGCCCTGCCCGGTTCCCGATCGCCGGCCAGCACGGGGCCGAGCGCCGCTCGGCGGATTCGAGCCTGCATTTCCATGCCCCGCTCGGCACGCGGCTCCGGGAGCCGGCCGAGGCGCTGCGTCGCCTGGTGCGCGAGCACCCCGGGCTCCTGCTCGAGGAAAAGGGCGCGAGCCTTGCCCTGCACTACCGCGGCGCGCCGTCCCTCGCCGAGCTCGCCGAGCGCGAGGTCCGGCAGGCTGTCGTCGCCCTGGGCGACGACTTCGAGCTGCAGGCTGGCAAGCTCGTCTTCGAGGTGAAGCCCAGCGGCAAGGACAAGGGCACGGCGATCGACGAGTTCATGTCCGAGGCGCCCTTCGCCGGGCGCCGGCCCGTCTTCGTCGGGGACGACCTGACCGACGAGCTGGGGTTCGAGCGCGTGAACCGGATCGGCGGCGACTCGGTAAAGGTGGGGCCCGGCCCCACGCGGGCGCGGTGGCGGCTGGAAAACGCCGACGCCGTGCGGGCGTGGCTCTCCAATTTCGCGGACTGCGCCGGCGGCGGCGCAAGGAGGCTACCGGCATGAGCAGCCTGCAACTTGGCGCCATCGGCAACTCAAGCGTCGGCGCCCTCATCGACGGACACGGCGAGATCGCGTGGGCGTGCCTGCCGCGCTTCGACGGTGACGCGACCTTCTGCTCCCTGCTTCGACCGCACGAGGGCGACGAGGGCTTCGGCTTCATGGACGTGGAGCTCAGCTGGCTTGCGGACTCGCGGCAGAAGTACCTGCCGAACACGCCAGTGCTCGTCACGCGCCTGCAGGACGACCGGGGCGGCGCCGTCGAGATCGTGGATTTCGCGCCGCGTTTCCGCCAGTTCGGGCGCCTCTTCTGCCCCGCGCAGCTCGTGCGCATTGTGCGACCCCTCTCCGGCAGCCCGCGCATCCGCGTGCGCATGCGCCCGGCCGACGACTACGGACGCCGCCGCCCGGAGGTCACCTCGGGCTCCAACCACATCCGCTACGTGGGCTCGACGAACGTGCTGCGCCTCACCACGGACTGTTCGATCACCGCGATCCTCGAGGAGATGCCCTTCGTGCTGCGCGACCCCATCGCCATGGTGATGGGCCCGGACGAGACGATGCAGGGGTCGTTGGCCGAGGTGGCGCGGCGCTTCCTCGAACTCACCACCGACTATTGGCACGACTGGGTGCGCGACCTCTCCATCCCCTTCGAGTGGCAGGACGAGATCATCCGCGCAGCCATCACCCTCAAGCTCGCCGCCTACGACGACACCGGCGCCGTGATTGCCGCCCTCACGACCTCGATCCCCGAATCGGCCGCGAGCGGACGCAACTGGGATTACCGCTACTGCTGGCTGCGCGACGCCTACTTCGTCGTGAACGCGCTGAACCGCCTCAACGCCACGCGCACGATGGAGCGCTACCTCGGCTACATCATCAACGTGGCGGCGGGAAGCGGCGGGCACCTGCAGCCGGTCTACCGCATCAGCGGGCGCTCCGAGATCGAGGAGACGATCGTCGAAACGCTCCCCGGCTACCGCGGCATGGGACCGGTGCGCGTGGGCAACCAGGCGTTCCGGCAGGTGCAGAACGACGTGTACGGCTCCGCCATACTCGCCGCCACTTACGCCTTCTTCGACCGCCGACTCGCGGCCGTGGGCAACGAGGGGCTATTCCACCGCCTGGAGGTGCTGGGCGCGAGGGCCGCGGAGCTGCACGCCACCCCGGATGCGGGGCTCTGGGAGTTGCGCGGTTCCGAATACGTGCACACCTTCTCGAGCGTCATGTGCTGGGTCGCGTGCGATCGGCTCTCGAAGATTGCGCGCCGGCTGGGCCTCGCCGAGCCCGCCGTGCGCTGGCGCGCGCAGGCCGACCGCATCCACGCCGTCGTGGTGGAGCGCGCCTGGTCGGCGAAGCGGGGCAGCTTCGTGGCCACCTTCGAGGGTGACTCGCTGGACGCGAGCCTCCTGCTGCTGGCCGAGCTCGGCTTCCTGCGCGCGGACGACCCCCGATTCGCCGGTACCGTGGCCGCCGTCGGGCGCGAGCTGCGGCGCGGCGATTTCATCTTCCGCTACACGCAGCCCGACGACTTCGGGGCGCCGGAAAACGCCTTCCTCGTCTGCACCTTCTGGTACATCGACGCACTCGCCGCCCTGGGCCGGCGCGAGGAGGCGCGCGCCCTCTTCGAGTCCACCCTCAAGCGGCGAAACGCGCTCGGCCTGCTGTCGGAGGACGTGGACCCGGTGACTGGCGAGCTCTGGGGCAACTTCCCGCAGACCTACAGCATGGTCGGCCTCATCAACAGCGCCACGCGCCTGTCCATCCCCTGGGACCAGGCGTTCTGACGGGGCGCGCTTGATCCGGATCGGACTCGACCTCGGTGGCACGAAGACCGAGATCGCCGCCCTCGACCGCGACGGCACCGAACTGCTGCGCCGACGCGTACCCACGCCCGCGGGCGCATACGAGGAGTCGGTGCGCACGCTGGCCGGGCTCGTCACGGACGCCGAGCGCGAGCTGGGTAGGCCGGCACGCGTGGGGCTGGGGCACCCCGGCGCCGTCGATCCGGCCACGGGCTTGCTGCGCAACGCCTACGCCACGGTGTTCAACGCGCGGGCGCTGCAGGCGGACCTTTCGCGCGCGCTCGCGCGCGAGGTGCGTTTCGAGAACGACGCCAACTGCTTCGCGCTCTCGGAGGCCACCGACGGCGCAGGCAGCGGCGCCCGCGTCGTGTTCGGTGCGATCCTGGGAACGGGCGCGGGATCGGGCATCGTGATCGAAGGCCACCTGCTGCGCGGCGCTCACGGGCTCGCGGGCGAATGGGGCCACAATCCGCTGCCGTGGATCCGGGCCGACGAACTTCCCGGGCCCCGGTGTTACTGCGGGCGCGACGGCTGCATCGAGCGCTTCGTCTCGGGCCCGGCGCTCGCGGCGGACCACGAGCGCGCTACCGGTATGCGTCTCGATCCCGCCGCCATCATGGCCGCCGCGAACTCCGGCGACGCCGCGTGCCGCGCCAGCCTCGAACGCCACGAGGACCGCGTCGCCCGCGCGCTCGCCCACGTGGTGAACCTCGTCGATCCGGATGTCGTGGTCCTGGGCGGCGGTCTCTCGCACTTCGCCCACCTTTACGAGAATCTGCCCACCCGGATCGCCGCGATCGCCTACGCGAAGGCCTCGCCTCCGATCCTGCGGGCGCGGCACGGTGACGCGAGCGGCGTGCGCGGGGCCGCGATGCTCTGGCCGTCAACCGGCGAAGCGAAAGGCTAGGACTTCTTCCGCGACGGCTTGCAGCGCTTCACGCTGGTCATGATCTCGGCCTTGGCCTCCTCCGGCCCGACCCACCCCTCGATCCGCACCCACTTGCCCGGCTCCAGGTCCTTGTAATGGGCGAAGAAGTGCGTGATCTGCTCGAGCATCATGCTCGGCAGGTCGCGCGGCGTCTCGATCGCGCGGTAGAGCGGCGTGAGCCTGTCGATGGGCACCGCCAGGAGCTTGGTGTCGCCGCCCGCCTCGTCGGTCATCTTGAGCATCCCGATGGGCCGGCAGCGCACGACGACGCCGGGCATCAGCGCGAAGGGCGTCACGACGAGGACATCGGTCGGATCGCCGTCGTCCGACAGCGTGTGCGGGATGTAGCCGTAGTTGCACGGGTAGTGCATCGCCGTCTGCACGAAGCGGTCGACGAAGAGTGCGCCCGTGGCCTTGTCGACCTCGTACTTGATCGGGTCAGCGTTCATCGGGATCTCGATGATCACGTTGAAATCGTTGGGCAGGTCCTTGCCGGCATCGACGCGGTCGAGGTTCATGGATTTCCCTGGGTGGCCGCTGCCCGCACGCGCGGTGAGCGAGCGCTGGCGTTCGGTTGTGGTAAATTGAATCGCGTTGTGGGCAGCATTATCGCAAGTTCCCGATTTGACTGGCAAAAGCCTCTTCAGGCCGATGAACCGATCGCACCCCCTCATCCTCACGCTGGACCAGCATGGGGTTCCGCACCGCTGGGTGACCTGGCAGCAGGCCGTCTGGTACTACGCCAAGGAAAGCGTGGCGTGGGAGACCGGCCGCGAGGCCTTCACGATCTGGGGCGGCCTCTCCCAGCTCACGGGCAAGCGCTCCAGCATCACGGCGAACTCCATCATCGCCATCCGCGGCAAGGCGCTCGCGATCAGGAGCTTCCGGCAGACGCCGCCGCTCAACAACAGCGAGTTGTTCCATCGGGACCGCGCCGTCTGCGCCTTCTGCGGCGGCATCTTCGCGCCGCTCAGGCTCACGTGCGATCACATCCTGCCGATGTCGCGGGGCGGCCGCGATGCCTGGATGAATGTCGTGACCGCGTGCCGGTCGTGCAACCAGCGCAAGGGCAACCGCACGCCGGAGGAGGCGCATATGCAGCTCCTCTACGCGCCCTACGTGCCCAACCGCGCGGAATTCCTCATCCTCGCCAACCGCCGCATCCTGGCCGACCAGATGGAGTTCCTGAAGCAGCACGTCTCCGCGAACTCCCGCCTGCACGCCGCATAGTGGACGGTTCGCGCCGCGGCACGTAGGCGCGGATTCCGGTTGGCGGTTCGTGCTGCGGGGATCGGACCCTGGTGACAGTGGGGTACTCCGTTCTCGGGCGCGGGTCGAATGGCGATACTGCGGAAATCGGAGCCTGGTGACAGTGGGGTACTCCGTTCTCGGGCGCGGGTCGAATGGCGATACTGCGGAAATCGGAGCCTGGTGACAGTGGGGTACTCCGTTCTCGGGCGCGGGTCGAATGGCGATACTGCGGAAATCGGACCCTGGCCACCATGGGGTTGATGTGGGTTGGGTTTCTTTTTTGGCTTTTTGGCCGAGTCAAATTGCTCCGGGCATCACGGGCAGGACCCATGTCGAAACGCTTGCGGCATCGAAACTGACGGCACGTTCATTCGGCCAAAAAGCCAAAAAAGAAACCCAACCCACATCAACCCCTATTCGCACCGGTCCACACTCCCTGGCACGACGGCCGGACCCTACGGTTCAGATCGACCCAGTTACACGATTCCGGACCGCGAGGCGGTCGGGCTTGCCATTGGCCAGCCGGGGGATCTCGTCCGTGAACACGATGCGCGGCAGCTTGTAGCGCGCCAGGCGAGGCTCCAGGAACGCGCGCAGGTCGGGCGAACCCGGGCGTTGCAGCGCCACGACGGCCAGCGGCACCTCTCCCCACTTCTCGTCCGGCACGCCGATCACGATCGCATCGGCGACATCCGGATGCTCGCGAAGCGCATGCTCGATCTCGGCCGGGTAGACATTCTCGCCGCCGGAGATGATGAGATCGTCGCGCCGCGAAAGGACCCGCAGCGCCCCCTGGGCATCGAGTTCGCCCAGGTCGCCGGTGCGAAGCCATCCGTCGCGAAGGACGGCCTCCGTGGCCACTGAATCATCGAGGTAGCCTCGCATCACGATGGGTCCGCGCACTTCGATCACGCCATCGTCGGCGATGCGCAGCTCGATGCCCGGAAGCGCCGTTCCCGCGGTACGGCGCTGCGCGAGCGCCGCTCCCGGACGGACGAGCGTGGCCATCGAGCAGGTTTCGGTGAGACCGTAGGTGGCGAGCGCCTGGGGGCAGGCGTCGAGCAATCCCGGGCTCACGGGTCCGCCGCCCACGACCACGGCGCGCACGCGCTCCGGCAGGAGGCGGCCCCCGCGCGTCTCCAGGATGCGACGAAGGGTGGCATCGACCACCGAAAGGTGGGTGACCCCCTGTTCCTCGATGGCACGGTCGAGATGATCGGCCGAGAACGATTCCGGAATCACCACGCACGCGCCCGCCTGCGTGCAGCGCTGGACGATGCCCATGCCACCCACGTGGAAAAAGGGCAATGAAGCGAGCCAGCGATCGCCGGGGCCGATCGGCAGCACGGCGGCCGTCGCCCGGGCGCTGGCGAGCTGGTTGCCGCGTGAGAGGACGGCGCCCTTGGGCCGGCCCGTGGTTCCCGACGTGAAGACGATCGCCGCATCGCGGATCGCCTCGTCGCAGCCGGGCGCAGCCGCGGTATCGCCGGCGGGCAGCGCGTGCCATTCGGACAGGGACACGATGCGGCTTGTGCGAACGGACCGCGCGGCCAGCGTGTCGCTCGCGACGACGACCGGCAGGTCGGCGCGCGCCACCTGCCATTCGATCTCGGCATCGGTCAGGCGCGTATTGAGCGGCACCAGGACACCACCGGCCCGGGCGACCGCGAGGGCCATGGCGATCCAGTCGGGAGAATTCTCCGCCCACAGCCCGACGCGGGTTCCCTCCCGCACGCCCAGCGTCCTCAGGCGCCCCGCCGACGCGATGACCTCCTGCACCAGCTCGGCATAAGTGAGAGTCGTGCCACCGGCAATGACCGCGGCCGACAGGGAAAAGGGGACAGACCCCCTTTTCATGGATCGAAAAAGGGGTCTGTCCCCTTTTCCCGCAGGCGGACGCCCAGGCCGGGCGCCGTCGGCACCTGAATCTCCCCCGCATGGGGCGGGTCGAGGCCTTCGACCGGTGCCTCCTCGAGCAGCCCGACGGTGGCGAGCCCGTGCGCCCGCTCCGGCCCGGGCAGGCTCGCGGCAAGGTGCAGGGCGCCGGCCACGCCCACCGCCGTATCGAAGACGGAAGTGATGACCACGCCGATGCCGGCATCGATCGCGGCGCAGGCCAGCTCGCGCGTCGCGCGAACGCCGCCCAGGGCCATGGGCTTGAGCACCAGCACGTCCGCGCCGCGCTCGCGCATCACTCGCCAGCCGTCTTCCAGGGTTCGCACATCCGCGGCAACGGGAATATTGGTTCTCCGCCCGACGGGCCGCGAGTCACCGGCCACCGGGTCCTCCACGTATTCGATGTTGCAGCCCTCGACCGCGTTGAGCACGTGCAAGGCGGTCGCCTCGTCCCAGGCGCCATTGGCGTCGATGCGGATCGCCACCGCCGCGCCCACCCGTTCGCGCACTGCCATGATCCGTGCGATGTCCTCGCCAGGCGTGGCGGAGGCAACCTTGAGCTTCACCGACCGGTAGCCCTCGCCAACGGCTCTCGCCGCTTCGGCTGCCGTCGCCTCGGCGCCGGTCGAGAAAAGCAGCGCGTTCACCGAGACCCGGGAGCGCGGAGCATCGGAAAGCAGGAACGACACCGGCCGCCCGATGCGTTGTCCTTCGAGATCCAGCGACGCAAGGTCGAAAGCGGCCTCGCGAAAGGGACCTTCCTCGATCGCCCTGGCGAGCGCCTCCGGGGAATCGAGGGGTTCCAGGGGCGCGGCCTCGCCAAGACCCACGTGCCCCGCATCGTTCCCGGCGCGAAGCCAGGCTCCGCGACGAACCCGCCACGCGCCCGCGGCCGTCACGACCGGGCTGCGGAAGGCGATGGCGTAGGGGATGAATTCGTGGCGCAAGCGCAGGGCCGGGCGCGGGCCGCCTCAGGGCAGGCGCTTGAACTTGCCGAAATCGGGAGGTCGCTTCTCGATGTAGGCGTTGCGGCCTTCCTGCGCCTCCTGGCTCATGTAGTAGAGCAGCGTCGCATTGCCGGCAAGCTCCTGGATGCCGGCCTCACCGTCGTAGTGCGCATTGAAGGCGCTCTTGAGACAGCGAAGCGCGAGCGGGCTGTGCTGCAGGATCTCGCGGCACATCGCCACGGTTTCCTTCTCGAGATCCTTCAGCGCAACGACGGCATTGACGAGTCCCATCTCGAGCGCCTGCTTCGCGTCGTACTGGCGGCAGGTGAACCAGATCTCCTTCGCCTTCTTCGGGCCCACGAGGTCGGCGAGGACGCTCGCCCCGAAGCCTCCATCGAAGCTGCCCACACGCGGGCCGGTCTGTCCGAAGCGCGCGTTGTCCGCCGCGATGGTGAGGTCGCACACCACGTGCAGCACGTGGCCGCCGCCAATGGCGTAGCCCGCCACCATCGCGATGACCGGCTTGGGGCACGAGCGGATCTGCTTCTGCAGGTCGAGCACGTTCAGCCGTGGCACGCCGTCCAGGCCCACGTAGCCCTTGTCGCCACGGATGCGCTGGTCGCCGCCGGAGCAGAACGCGAGGTCGCCCGCGCCCGTGATGACGATCACGCCGATGGCCGGGTCCTCGCGCGCGTCGTTGAAGGCGCGCATGAGTTCGCCCAGCGTGGTCGGGCGGAAGGCGTTGCGGACCTCGGGACGGTTGATCGTGAGCTTCGCGATCCCCTCGGCCTTGTGGTACAGGATGTCCTCGAACTTCCCGGCGGCCTTCCAGGCGATGGACTTGGCTTTCTTCATGAGTCGATGCTCCTAAAAAAAAGGGGACAGACCCCTTATCCGGAAATGGGGTCTGTCCCCATTTTCAGGAAGTCCTCGAGTTCGGCGGCGCAGGCCTGAGCGCGCTCGAGCGGCACCGCGTGACCCGCCTGGGCAACGATGCGCAGCACAGAGCCCGGAATGCGGCCGGTCATTGTGCGTGCAATGCCGGTGAATTTCGTGTCGAGCTCTCCCGCCACCACGAGCACCGGCAGGGTCAGGCGCTCGAGCTCTTCATGGACAGGGGGTTGGAAACCCGTGCCGAAGGCGCGCAGTGCGCCGGCGAGCCGGGCGGGATCCTGCCCGAGGCGCTGCTTGCGCATCGCCTCGCGAAGCGCCGGGGGAGCCGCGGATTGCGAAGCGAAAAGCGGATTGGCTTCCCATTGCCGGCTGAAGGCATCGATGCCGTCACGCTCGATGGACGCGGCGAGTTCCAGGTCGGCTGCGGCCCGCGCGGCCCGCTCGCCTGCGTCTGCGATTCCCGGCGTGGCGCCGATGAGCGCGAGTGCAGCGACGCGATCCGGATGGCGCAGCGCGAGGCCCAACGCCAGGCGCCCGCCCATCGAGTAGCCGGCAAGCGCGAAGCGGCCCACGCCGAGTTCGTCCATCAGCAGGGCCAGCGCATCGGCAGCCCGATCGAGTCGCCACGATTCAGGCGGCAGCGGCGCATCCGTTCCGCCGTGCCCCGGCAGGTCCGGGAAGATGCAATGGCGGCGCGGCAGCGCGTTGGCTACCGGCAGCCAGAATTCGCCCGTGCCCGTGAACCCGTGCAACAGGACGAGCGGCAAGCCTTTCGGCAGCCCGCGGCGCCGGACCTGCCACGAAAGGCCCCCCGCCTCCACGCGATCGGCGTGCACACCGGCAAGGCGCGTGAGCGCCACCTGCTCGCGCACCGTTTCTTCCCGGCCGGTGCGCCATTCGATGACTCGAACCCCGGCACCTGACAGGGTTTCGGCGGTGAGCGAGGCGACCTCTTCAAGGCTGCCGGCCACGCGATGCTCGATGCCGCAAGCGCCCGAAAGCGACGCGAGGTCGCAGCCGTGCGGCGTGCCGAAGAGCGGCTCGAAGGCCTCGGTGTGCTGCGCCACCGGCAGGTGCGAGAAGATGCCGCCGCCTCCGTTCTCGAGGAGAAGCACGACAAGCGGCGAGCGCAGGTCTCGCGCCGCACGCAGCCCCCCCGCATCGTGCAGGAACGCGAGGTCGCCGGTGACCAGCAGCGTGGGCGCACCGCTTCCGCGGGCTACGCCGATCGCCGTCGAGACGATGCCGTCGATGCCGTTGGCGCCGCGATTCGCGAAGACCTCGACGCCTTTCGCCAAGGCGGTCACGTACATCTCGGCCCAGCGGATGGGCATGCTGCTCGAAAGGAACAGCGCCGCGCCGGCAGGAAGCGCGCTGCAGGCGGCTGCGACTGCCGCGGCCTCGCCAGGGGCCTGCGCGAGCAACGCGCGTGCGCCGGTTTCAGCCGATTGCAGCGCGGCGATCCAGTCCTCGTCGCGCGAGCCGCGCCTGGCATGGCTCGCGAGCGCCTCGCACAGCGCGCCGGCGTCGGCTACGATCATCTCGCCCACAATCGCGTCCGGATCGCGGCGCCGTTCGTCCGGCTGGATCGCGACGAGCGGCGGGCGATGCCGCGACAGCCAGGCCGCCAGGGTCTTCGACGTCGGTATCCCGCCCAGGCGCAGGACGAAATCGGGCGCCAGCGCCGCCATGGCCTCGTCGCGCAGGAACAGGTCGGCGTGCGAGCAGGCGACCACGCCTTCGGGCAACGCCGCGCTTCGAAGTCCCGAAGCAATATCGGCGAAAACCGGAAGCCCGGCGGCGCGGGCCAGTGCAAGCATGGTCGCCGCCTCTTCCGGTGCGGCAGCGCCCGGGCCCGCGATGAGCAGCGGACGCCGCGATTTCTCGAGGCGCGCGGCAAGCCCCGCCAGCACCGGAAGAGCAGGCAGTGCTCGCGGGGAAGGGGGCGCAGTCATGCAGGCGCGCAGCGCCGGAACGAGCGCCACCCAGTCGGCCTCGCACGCGGCCATGCCTTCCGGCGGAGGAACCAACGGCTCGCGAAACGGCATGTTGAGGTGTGCCGGTCCCACGGCGCCGGCCGTCGTCGCAACGCACGCATCGCGCCCGGCTTGCGCGGCCATGGCCGGAGTCGATCCCGCATCATCGGGACACGGCAGGTCGCGGAAGTGGCGAACGTGGGATCCGTACAGGCCGACCTGGTCGATGGTCTGTGGCGCGCCCGTTGCGCGAAGCTCGGGCGGACGGTCCGCGGTCAGCACGACGAGCGGCACGCCGGAAAGAAACGCCTCGACTACCGCCGGCAGGTAATTGGCGGCCGCGGTGCCGGAGGTGCACACCAGGGCCACGGGCGCTCGCGTCGCCTTGGCAATGCCGAGCGCGAGGAACGCGGCGCTTCGCTCGTCGATCTGCACGCTGACCGCCAGGCGCGGATCGAGGCGCGCGGCGAAGGCCAGCGGCGAGGAACGCGAACCCGGGCTCAGGCACACGTGACGCACGCCGCCCGCGACCAGCCCCTCGAGAAGGGCGCGTGCCCAGAGGAGGTTCGCCCGCGCGGTGAGCGCAGGGCCGGCCGTCGCGTTGCCTTCCTGTGGCGCGGCGGCCCCTGCGCCGACCGGGGTCAAGCCCGCTCCGTGAACAACTGGGTGAATGAAGCAGCCTTGCGCGCCGTCTCGTCCCACTCGGCATGCGGGTCGGAGCCGCGTACGATCCCGGCGCCGCCGAAAGCGGTCATGCGGTTGCCCCGAACGATGCCGGAACGGATGGCGACCGCGAAGTCCGCCGCATC
Organism: Betaproteobacteria bacterium; assembly: GCA_016720855.1. Classification (NCBI taxonomy): domain Bacteria; kingdom Pseudomonadati; phylum Pseudomonadota; class Betaproteobacteria; species Betaproteobacteria bacterium. Next base: position 107,605 of record JADKJU010000003.1, read on the forward strand.
GTGCCCGACCCAGCCGACGAGCCCGGCGTACCAGCCGCGCGAGCGCTGCTCCAGCGCGTGGATCAGATCCATCGCGCGAAGCCGCGGCGAGCCGCCCACGGCCGGCGTGGGATGCAAGGCCCCGATCAACTCGCTCAGCCCGACGCCCTGGCGCAGGTGCGCACGCAGCGGGCTCCAGAGGTGGAGCACCTCGGCGAGCGACAGGATGCGCGGTGCGGACGGCGATTCCACCTCGCGCACGTGCGGTGCGATCGCCGCGAGGATCTCCTCGAGAACGATGCGGTGCTCGCGGCCATCCTTCTCGCTCGCCAGGAGCGCGGCCGCGTTGCGAGCCTCGGCCTCGGAGGATTCCCCGCGCGCAATCGTTCCCGCGAGGCAATCGCACGCGATGGCCGACCCACGCTGGGAAACGAGCCGCTCCGGGCTTGCGCCCATGAAGGCCGACGCCGCGTCGAAGCGAAGGCAGAAGCGCAGCCCGTGCGGATCGCGCTCGTGGATGAGGCGAAGCAGTTCCCAGGGATCGATGGGGCGATCGGCGTCGAGAGCGATGTCGCGCGACAGCACGACCTTGCGCACCGACTCCGTCTCGATGGCGCGAAGCACAGTCTGCACGGCGCCGGTCCAACGCTCGCGGGATTGCGGCAACACCGTTTCCGTCACGCGTATGGGAACCGCCGCTCCGCAATCCTCGCGCGCGGCCTCCTGGATGCGCTCGATGAGGCGGCGTGCCTCGGGCTCGGGCGTGCCGAGCACCATCACGTCCGTCCGGCCTCGCGCCTGCCGCAACAGCACGCGCGGCAGCACCAATCGGGCGGCGTCTGCACCGGGCCAATCCGGGTTGGCCCCCTGGCGCGGATCGAAGGCCAGGCCGCCGACGTAACGAACCATGCCCGGCTCCGGCGAAAGGCTCGCCAGGACCTTCAAGCGATCACGGGCACGGGCCAGGACCTCGAGAGCCGCGGCGAATCCGGCACCCGCAGGCGCGACAATCGAATCGATCTCTCCCAGCGCGAGCCAGCGCTCCCCGGTCGCGGAGGAATCCGACCAGCCGATCTGCGGCAGGAAAGGGGCCTGCATACCCAGCCGCGTCGGCAGGGCGTAGAGGTTGTCGCAGGCGATGGACGCGCGGGCGCCGACGGCCGCGAGGCCCGACTCGAGCGCCGGCGCCGTCGTCAACACGTCATCCACGAAACTTCTCCGGTCTCATCTGTCCGATCGAACGCCACGGGAACCGGTCGATTGAATTGCTGGGACCCGAATTATACAAACGGCGCCCGTCCCGCACGTGTGCAGAATCAACCGGGAACCGGGGGCGTTACGCATTAGCTATTCTATCTCATCAGGCTCGAAAAACTCGTTTGTTCCGGGCTTCGCTGCGGCGCAGCATGAACGAATCGAAGCGCGGTCCTGGCTGTCGGGGCTCGCGCGCCCAACCCAGAGAGACGCCATGCACCTGAACATCACCTCCTCCAAAGTCGCCCTCGAATCCGGCCAGGTCCTTACCCTCGACGATGCCGCGGGCGTTCACATCCGCCCGCGCGGCGCCAAGGTATGGGTCACCGAGGAAGGCGATTGCAGCGACTTCGTCGTGAACCCCGGCGAGGACTTCGTCGTCTCCCACGGCGGCCGCACGGTGGTGCAGGCCATCGACACGACCTGGGTGGACTTTCAGGAAGCCGCCTGACCCTGTAGAACGAAAAGGGGTCGGATGACTTTGCGCATTTTCTGTGCAAAGTCATCCGACCCCTTTTCAATCGTCTCGGTTGCGGTCGAGCAGCATCGCGTCCCCGTAGGAAAAGAAGCGGTAGCGCTGCGCGATGGCGTGCGCGTAGGCGCGGCGAACGCGGTCGGTGCCCGAGAACGCCGAGACGAGCATGAGCAGCGTCGATCTCGGCAGGTGAAAGTTGGTGACCAGGCGGTCCACGACCCTGAACCGGAAGCCGGGCACGATGAAGAGTCTAGTCTCGGCGGCCTGCGCATGAAGAGTGCCCGCCGCGGCGCCGGATTCCAGCGCGCGAAGCGTCGTCGTGCCCACCGCCACGACGCGCCCTCCCCTCGCCTTCGCGGCGGCTATCGCGCCCACGGTGGCTTCGGGAATGCTGTACCACTCTCCGTGCATCACATGCGACGCGATGTCGTCGCCCCTCACCGGCTGGAAGGTGCCTGCGCCCACGTGCAGCGTGACGCGCGCCGAGTCGAGCCCTTTTGCCTTGAGCGCCCCGAGGACCGCCTCGTCGAAATGCAGTCCGGCCGTCGGCGCCGCCACCGCGCCGGGCACCGTGGCGTACACCGTCTGGTAGCGCGACTCGTCATCGGCCTGCGGCGCGTGCGTGATGTAGGGTGGCAACGGCACCTCGCCGTGAGTTGCCAGGACGTCGAGCACCGGCCAACCCGCCTCGAAGCGCAACTCGAAGAGCTCGCCCCGGCGCCCGATCACCTCGGCCGTCACGCCCGGGGCGAAGACAAGCCTGCGCCCGGGCTTTGGCGTCTTGCTCGCCCGGACATGCACGAGCGCGGTGTCCTCGCCCAGCACGCGCTCGACGAGCGCCTCCACCTCGCCGCCCGTGTCCTTGCGGCCGCGCAGCCGCGCCTTGATCACGCGCGTGTCGTTGAAGACGAGAAGATCGCGCGCGTCGAGCAGCGAGGGCAGGTCGCGGAAGGCAAGATCGCGCAATTCGCCCGCGGGTTCCACGCGCAGCAGGCGGCTGGACGCACGCTCTGGCGCCGGGTGCTGCGCGATCAGTTCCGGGGGCAGTTCGTAATCGAAGTCGGATAGCTTCACCCGTCGATTATAATTTGACACCGAGCCCCCCCCTTCCTCCGGGAAAGGGGACGGGAGCAAGGGCATCAGGGCCGGGATGGCGGAATCGGTAGACGCAGCGGACTCAAAATCCGCCGGTGGAAACACTGTGGGGGTTCGAGTCCCCCTCCCGGCACCAGGCAGCGGCGCGGCTTTCCGCGGCGCCTGCCGGTCGTGCACTCATGACGTGCCCCTGCGCGGGCTGGAGGTGAGCCTGCGTGCCGCCGCGATGAACGGCCTTTCGATGCCGTGATAGGTGACCGTGGCGATCACGACCGTCACTCCCAGCGCAAGCGCAACCATGACGGGCAGCGGCGCCAGCGCGCTCGAGAGGCCGCCGGAGTCGAGAAGCGCGACGAGCAGGCCGACGGCAAACGTGTGGAACAGGTAGATGGAATAGCTGATGACGCCAAGCCGGGCGATGATTTCCATCGATCGATGCCTGGACGAACACACGATCCAGAATAGCCCCAGGGCCGTCGGATAGGACACCCCCCAGCGCAGGTCGCTGGGGCTGCTCGAGTGGAAGTACCTCGCAAGTGCGTAGAGGGACGGCGCGAGCACCAGCGCGGTGGCGATCCAGGGCAACCATTGCTGCAGGGCGACATCCTGCGTGGCGCGAGGCGGGCTGAAGCGGGTGGCATGAAACAGCGCCCCCCAGAGCATGAAGGCGAGGTTCAGCGGCAGGGACTGCCACTCCAGGCGCCTGGCGGCGGGAATCACGTCGAACATGAGGCCCGCGAAGACGAGGATCAGGAACGCGATGATCGACAACAACGCGGCAGGCCGGAACAGGTATCCGGCACTCCATAGCAGCGCGGCAGCCGCGTAGAAGATCAGCTCCGTTTCGAGCGTCCAGTACACCCCGAGAAGGGGCTCGAAGCCGATCAGGGCGGGAACCATGGTCAGGTTGGCCAGGAGGGTCGAGACCGACCTGTCCGTCCCGGCAACCCAGGCGGCGACCATGACCGACACCCAGAACAACGGGAAAAGCCGGAACGCGCGGCGAACGGCAAACCGGGCCAGCGTCATCCCTCGCGTGCCCAGGCTGTGGGCGACGACGAATCCGCTGATGATGAAGAAAAGCACGACCCCGATTCGCCCGAAGTCGATCCCCAGGGCGATCCGGCTGAGCAGGACGCTGTGCCCGGCGCTGGCCGCGTAGGGCGCGAAGATCTCGCTCGCGTGAGTGATGAGCACGAGCACCGCAGCCACGCCGCGTAACTCGTCAATCTGCGCAAATCGCTGAGTGCCCGGCGTCATGTTCTCAGCGCCTGGTCGCGAAGTACCTGTAGCTGACGAATGCAGCCCCGGAAAAGTCGTATCGCTCCACCTCCACAACGGACATGCCTTTCTCGCCGAGGAGCCGCAGCACCTCCTCCCGCCTGTTGGTGTGCATTTCCATCACATGGCCCCTGCCGTACCGGAGCCTTCTCGCCAGATTCAGGACCCGGTTGCCCAGCAGGATGTGGAGCAGGCCGTGGACCGTCCTCGCGTCCGGGTGTGACGGCGTCTGGAACACGAGCGTTCCCCCGGGGCGCAGGACGCGGCAGAACTCCCGGATCAAGGATTGCTGGGTCGTCCTCGGCGCATGCTGGAGGGCGATCACGCTGTAGATGAAATCGACCGTTCCATCGTCGATGTCCGCCAGGCTGCGGCCATCGTTGCGCAGGAATCGAATGTTCGGAAATCCGGCATTCTCCGACCGTGCCACCGACAGCATCGCTTCGGAAATATCGACGCCCACGACGTGCCGGAACTTCATCGCCAGCGCCCGGCTCAAGCGCCCGACGCCGCATCCGTAATCCAGCGCAAGACCGGATCCGGGCTGAATGCGAAGGCGGGAAAGCTTCTCCAGCAGGCCGTCGATTTCGTCGATGCCCGTCTGGAAGAATTCCTCCTTGTCCCAGCGCCCCCCTTTCTTCGCCGGGTCGGTGAGTACGGCCCAATAGGGATCGTTGGCGCCGAGCGCCTCCCATTGCTGTCGGCATCGGTCGGTCATGGAGAGTTCATCTCCCTGCCCGCCCCTGCACCGCAAGCAGGTACCGGATCACTGTCGCTCATCATGACTTCCCGTGAAATCTGGTCGCTTTCAATGCACGCGGCTGCATGCCGCCGGTTCATGGTGATGCCGGCGGGACGACAACCGGCTACGGCGGTGAATCGATGAAAACGGGCAGCGACATCAGCACGCTGCGCCAGGGGCGCCAACGCTCAGTTGCCCTCGAAGCCCGGACCGGGGACGAGCCGGCCTTCGGTTGCGCGCCGATAGCACCCGCGCTCGGTCACCACGAAATCCGCCGGGATGTCCCACGACTGCGGATGGATCGTCTCCATGCGCGCAAGCTCGAAGGTGACGCCGATCACCCGCGGGCGAACCGCGAGACTCGCGAGCGTGCGGTCGAAGAAGCCCGCGCCGTAGCCCAGCCGGTAGCCTTGCGCATCCCACCCGTTCATCGGCAGCAGCACCGTATCGGGAACCACCTCGCGCGAATCGACCGGATAGGGGATCTTCATCGCGCCTTCCGCGAGCAGCACGCCCGGATGCCATTCGCGGAAGGCGAGCGGCGTTCGCGGCGCCACCACCACCGGCAGCGCCGTGACTGCGCCGCGTTCACGCAGCTTCCTCGCCAGGTAGCGTCCATCGTATTCGGCAAGCACCGGCCAGCAGAGCGCGACTACGCCGCTCGCCAGATCCGCAAACGCGGACTCGAGGTGGGCATCGATGCGTGCACGCCACCCCCCGAGCGTCACGGGGTCGATCGCGGTTCGCACCGCGATGAGCCGCTTGCGTTCGGCCTTTCGCCATGCTCTGAGGTCGTCGGGGCTCATCGTGGGCGTTTTCGCGAGGCCCCATTGTAGCAGCGCCATTCGGCGCCTTTCCGCTACACTCGGCGCCGTCAGCGGTTTCACCGCCGCGCCCGCCCGGGAGTGCCGCCATGCGCAAGGTCCTGCTCATCTTCAGCGAAATGACCGACGGCGACGTCGACTGGCTCTCGAAATCCGGTGAGCGCATCCGCGTCGATGCCGGGGCCACGCTGGTGCCGCTGGGTGCGCGCGTGGACAACATCTGGTTCGTGCTCGATGGCGCCCTGTCAGTGCACACCGCGTCGGGCACCCAGCTCGCCGTGATGGGTTCGGGAGAGATCGTCGGCGAGATGTCGCTCGTGGACCCGGCGCCGACCGCGGTATCCGTGCGCGTGGCGAACGACGCGACGCTGCTCAGGATCTCGGATGACACCGTGCGCGCGAAGCTTGCCGAGGACCCCGCCTTCGCCGCCCGCTTCTACCGCGCGCTTTGCGTCTTTCTCGCCAGCCGCCTTCGCAGCACGACGCGGCGCATGGGCTACGGGACCGACGCCGAGGACGAGAACGCCAAGGACGAACTGACGGACGACCTGCTGGACAACGTCCACCTCGCGGGCGCGCGCTTCGACCGCATGCTCAAGCGCCTCGCGGGCTGAACGCGCGATGGCCGGGCCCGACAGCTCGATATTCCGGAAGGCGGCGCTCGCGCGCCTGGCCTCGCCGGAGCGTCTCGACGCGCGGCCGAGCCTGCCCTCCTATCCCCGGCGGCTGGCGGCGGCGGTCGCCCTGCTGGCCATCGCCGTGATTGCCTTCGCCGCATGGCTGCGATAGCTGCCGAGCCCGCCGGCAAGCCCGCGACCGCCTCCAGGCTCGCGGACACCGCGCTGGCCCGCGTCCCCTCCATCCTCCAGCTGGAGGCGGTGGAATGCGGCGCCGCGGCGCTCGCCATGGTGCTCGCCCATCACGGCCGCCATGTGCCCCTCGAAGTGCTGCGCTCCGAGTGCGGCGTGACACGCGATGGCAGCAAGGCGGGCGGCCTGTTGCGCGCGGCCCGCGGCTACGGCCTGGTGGCGCGCGGCTTCCGCAAGGAACCCTCCGATCTGTCCGCGCTGCCGCTCCCCGCGATCGTCTTCTGGAACTTCAACCATTTCGTCGTCCTCGAGGGATTCCGCGACGGCTGCGCGCACCTGAACGACCCGGCCATGGGAAGGCGGATCGTGGACGCTGCCGAGTTCGACGAGGCGTTCACGGGCGTGATCCTCACCTTCGAACGCGGCCCGGAGTTCGCCCCCGGCGGCCAGGCGCCCTCGGTCCTTCGCTCGCTCTCCCGCCACCTCGCCGGGCTGGGTCCCTCCGTGTCGCTGGCCGTCGTGCTCGGGCTCGTCCTCGTGGCGCCGGGGCTCGCGCTTCCGTGGCTCATGGGGCGCTTCGTCGATGAGGTGCTGACGGCGCGGCTTCCGGGCGTTGCCGAGACGCTCATTGCCGGCCTGCTCGTCGCCGCGGTGGCCCGGGGACTGCTCTCCTGGCTGCAGGCGCAGATTCTCACCGCCGCCTTCACGCGGGCGGCGATGTCCTCGGCACAGCGCTTCTTCTCGCACGCGCTCGCCTTGCCCATGGACTTCTTCGTGCAACGCTCGCCGGGCGAGATCGCCTCGCGCGTGGCGCTGAACGAGCAGGTGGCGGAGACCGTTTCCGCGGACCTCGCGCACCTCGTGCTCGATCTCGTGACGGCCGTCTTCTTCCTCATTCTCATGCTGCGGCTGGAATCCGGGCTCACCGCGATCGTGGTGAGCTGCCTCGCCTTCGAGATCGCGGCGCTGCGCGCCATCAACCGGCGCACCGAAGGCATCTCGCGGCGCCTTTCCCTGCAGGCGGGCAAGCTCTCGGGGATGGCCACGGGCGGGCTCTCCAACATCGAGAGCATCAAGGCTGGCGGCCAGGAGGGCGCCCTCTTCAACAAGTGGCTGGGCCTGCAGGTGCAGTTCGCCAATTCCGCCGTCGAATCCCAGCGCCTCACGCTCGGCCCCATGCAGGTCCCGTCGATCGCCGGCCTCGTCGCGCAATTGGGCGTCCTGGGGCTGGGCGCGGTGCGCATCATGGAGGGCGGGTTCAGCGTGGGCGACCTGGTGGCCTTCCAGGTCCTGCTCGCAGGCTTCGCGGCACCGGTGCATGCCCTGTTCGCGGCGGCGCGCCACGTGCAGACGCTGCGCGGCGACGTGGCGCGCATCGACGACGTGCTCAATCACGCCATCGAGCCCGGCGTGACGATCGCGGAAAACCCGGTGAGCGCGGTGTCCGGGGCGCGCCCGTCCTCGCTCGAATTCCGCGATGTGGTCTTCGGCTACGGCAAGGGGACGGCACCCCTCGTGGATGGCTTCAGCCTGAAGATCGAAAGCGGCCGGCGAGTGGCGCTGGTGGGCGCCTCGGGTTCGGGCAAGTCCACGCTCGCACGCCTGGCCGCGGGGCTGTATCGGCCCTGGCGCGGCGAGATCCTCTTCGACGGCCTGCCGCGCGAATCGTACTTGCGCGACGAACTTGCCCGCGCCGTGTCGTACGTGGACCAGGATGTGGTCCTTTTCGAAGGCACGGTGCGCGAGAATCTCACGATGTGGGACCCGGCGGCGGAAGACGTCGTCATTCGCGCCGCCGCCCGCCACGCCGCCATCGAGGACGAGATCGGCGTTCGGCAGGGCGGGCTGGATGCTCCCCTGCAGGAGGGCGCGCGAAACCTTTCCGGAGGTCAACGCCAGCGGATCGAGATCGCGCGCGCGCTGGCGCGCGGCCCCTCCATCCTCATCCTCGACGAGGCCACCAGCGCCCTCGACCCAGCGACCGAGGCGGTGGTCGAGAACAACCTGCGCCGGCGCGGCACGACCTGCCTGGTGATTGCGCACCGGCTTTCCACCGTGCGCGACGCCGACGAGATCCTCGTCCTCGAAGGCGGGAAGGTCGTCGAACGGGGCACGCACGACGAACTCGCCGCAGTCCCGGACGGGCGCTACGCGTTGCTGGTCGCGAGCGAGTCGAACGAGTCCGGGAAAATGTGATGGCGGATCCCGGGGTCGCGTTCCGATCAACGAACCTGCCCGGAGCGCTCTCGCTCCTGGCTAGCCGGATGGGCGTGCACGGCGAGCCCCCGATGCCCGATATCGGCGACGAAGCGCTCGCCGTGGAGGATGCCGCCGCCGCGATCGGGCTGCGCTCGCGGCGCGTGCTCCTCGACGGGCGCTGGTGGGCCGAGGGCGGCACGCCGATGCTCGCGCGCGTGGCGGAGCGGCGCCGGGTCGTTCGCGACAACGACGCCTCGCAAACGGGCGCCACAGGCTGGGTCGCCTTGATCCCGAAGGCGCTCACCGGCTATCGCATGGTGGCGCTCGACCCCAAGGGCGGCCCGCCCGTCGAATGGCCCCTCGACGAGGAAACATCCAGCCGCCTGGCCCCATTCGCCTTCGCCTTCCATCGCACCTTCGAGCCGCGGCCGCTCGGGACGAAGGACGTCCTTCGCTTTGCCATCGGCCACGCGCGCGCCGACGTGGGCGTGCTCCTGGCGACGGGCCTGCTCGCCGCGCTCGTGGGCCTGCTCACGCCGGTGGCCACGGGCCGCCTCATCGATCGCGCCATTCCCCAGGGCTCGGCTGACATGACCCTCGCGATCGTGGCGGGCCTGGCGGCCGCCGGGCTCGCAGCGATCGCGCTCGAGGTGTTGCGGTCCATCGCCGTGCTGCGCTTCGAGGCCCGCACCTCCGTCGCCATCCAGGCCGCGGTGCTCGATCGCGTCATCGGCGCACCCGCCCGATTCTTCCGCGCCTTCTCGAGCGGCGACCTGGCGCTGCGACTGGGCGCGGTGAATACCGTGCAACGCACGGTGACGGGCGCCTCCATCGGCGCGTTCGTCGCGGGCATCTTCCTCACCGCGAACTTCGCGCTGATGCTCGCCTACAGCCCGTCGCTGTCCGCAGCCGCCCTGGGCGTGATCCTCGTGGCGGCTCTCCTTTCCGCGGTGCTCGGTATCGCCAGGCTGTCAATCGGCCGGCGCATCGAGACTGCGGACGGGAAGCTCTCCGCCATGTCGTTCGAGTACTTTGCGGGCATTGCCAAGCTCCGGGCGGCGGCGGCCGAATCGCGCGCCTATTCGAACTGGCTCGCGCGCTACCGCGACTTCCGCGAACTCAACCGGAGAAGCGCCACGCTTTCCAACCTGGAGTCCGTGCTGCTCTCGATCCTGCAGCCCGCGGCGGCGACGCTCATCCTCTACCTCGCCTGGCGCCTGGCCGAGACCCCGGCCGCGCGCGCGCTGACGGTGGGCCAGTTCGTCGCCTTCCAGTCGGCGATGTTCGGGCTGCTGGCGGGCATGCACGGCATCGTCGCAACGGCCCTCGACCTGGCGGCCCTGGCCCCGGTGTGGGAGCGCGCGAAGCCCATCCTCGCCACGCCCCCCGAGGACGGCGTACGCGGCAAGATTCGCCATGAGCCGCTGGGCGCCATCGATTTCGTGGGCGTGTCGTTCGCCTATCCGGGTGGCCCGGAAGTCCTGGTCGACATCGACCTGTCGATCCGGCCGGGCGAGTTCGTCGCCATCGTGGGCGCCAGCGGATCCGGCAAGTCCACCATGCTGCGCCTGCTGCTGGGCTTCGAGTTCCCCGGCAGCGGCACGGTGCGATTCGACGGCCGCGTGCTGCCCGCGCTGGACCTGAAGAGCCTGCGTGCGCGAATCGGCACGGTGCTTCAGGGCGGGCGGCTGTGGGCCGGCGACATCCTCACCAATATCGTGGGTGCGACGAGCCTCACCGTGGACCACGCCTGGGAGGCGGCGCGCGCCTCCGGGCTCGCAGCCGACATCGAGGCCATGCCGATGGGCATGTACACGCTGGTGGGCGAAGGGATGAGCACGCTGTCCGGCGGGCAACGCCAGCGCGTGATGATCGCGCGGGCCCTCGCGGGACGGCCGCGCATCCTGCTGCTGGATGAGGCCACGAGCGCGCTCGACAACCTTTCGCAGGCGGCGGTTCTGGAAAGCCTGAAGCGGCTGGACGCGACGAGAGTGGTCATCGCGCACCGTCTTTCGACGGTGCGCCATGCCGACCGGATCGTGGTACTGGAGCAGGGCCGGATCGTCCAGCAAGGGACGTTCCGGGAACTGGCCACCGTTCCCGGCCCCTTCGCCGCGATGCTCGCGCGGCAGGTGGCCTGAAACAGGGGCAGCGCTAGTTCTTCTTCGTCGCGCCTTCCGCGGAAGCGATCTGCGTGCCCGAAAGGGGCGGCTCGCGCTTGCCGGTGACGGTGACCTTGTCGAGCTTCACCATCTGCTGCGGCTGCTCGCGCTTGGCGGTGACGGTGATCTTCTCGAGTTTCACGACCTGCTGACCTCCGGACACAGAGTCGAGCTGCTGCTCGGAAAGCTCGCCTTCGGGCTGGGCAACGGGTTTCTGTTCGATGTTCGACATGGTGCCTCCTCGACTGGGTCCGTTTTCTGGCCGGGACGGGTCCCGGAGCGAAAACACGGTATCACAAGATATCGTGGATCACAGCCTACCGAGGGGGGGGAGGCGCCGCTGCGTTCGATTCGGCGGCCCCAGTGCGGAATATTACGCAGTCCGGTCAAGGGGCAGACCCCTGACGCAGGCAGGGATCTTTCCCTTAACCCGCGGCAAGGAGGGTCACGGCCAGGGCATTGGCCGCCACGACGGCCCACCCGACCTGCTTGAGTTTCCGCGGGGACGGCGCCAGGAGGTTTACCACGACAACCCCCGCGAGCGGCAGGCACGCAGCCAAGGCAACCGTGCGCCAGCCCGGCACCCAGAACCAGGTCGCCAGGGCCGCCAGAAGGGCCACCCTTCCCATCCAGCTGGCTGCCGGCACGACCCAGACCATGGTCCCGGAGACCCGCGACTTGATGGCATGGACCGCCAGGGTGGCCGTCACCGTGATCACGAACCACATGACGGGTGGGCCCCAGAGAGGCACGCCGGTCACCCCTCCCGCCGCGGCCACCGGCAGGTGCATGGCGGAAAAGGCGGCGCCCGCAATCACTTCGCCGGGCAGGGTCTTCAGGTTTTTCGACAGGACCACCGGCGCAAGTCCCGCTGCGAAGACCGCGGGTATCAGCGCCAGCCACCGGGCCACGGGAGGGGCGAGCCAGAGCGCAGCAAGACCCGCGGCGGCGCCCAGCGCGCCCAGGACGGCGAGCTGCCGGCGCGCAGGCACGGCCAGTTCCTGCTGCAGGCGCTTTCCGCGGGCGCCCAGGAGGACCACCAACGGCTCGTTCGCGACGAACAGGAGGATGGCCGCAAGGGCGAAGAGCCACGAGGCATAGCCCGGCGAACCGAGCGCCAGCCCGGACAGGAGCGGAAAGGCGAGCTCCGCATAGGCGCCATGCTCACGGGGGATGAGGTGCTTGTTCATTGCACCTTCGACGATACGCATCCGCCGGAATCGCGCAACCGATTGCGTCAATCATGCCTCGACGGGCGACTCGGATATTGCGCCGCACCAGGGGTCATGGTCTTGCGCAGCTGCTCGCGCTGTTCCTTGGTGAGCACCGAGTCGATCCGCTTGCGCGCGTCCAGGCGCGTCTCGAACATCTGCTTGTGGATGGCGGCCATCGCATCGAAGCGCTTGCGCGCTGCCGCCTCGTCGAATTCCGCGGTCTTCGCCGCGTCCTCGGCCTGCCACTTCAACTCGTGCATCGAGCCCATGAGCGCATGGTTCTTGCGCTGCACTTCGCGGCGGATTTCCGTGACCTTGCCGCGCTGCTCGTCGGTGAGGTTGAGCGCTTCCACGCCTGCCATCACGGGGCCGCCCATCATGCCGGCGCCCATGCCCTTCCCGTGCGTCATCCCGGGGCCCATTTCACAGCCGCCGCGCCCACCCGTCATTCCGGGGCCCATGCCCTGGCCGCCCATCCTGCCCGGGCCACCCACCATGCCCTGGCCCATGCCCTGCCCCATTCCCGGGCCACCCGACATGCCGGGACCCCCCATCATTCCGGGTCCCATCTGCGCCGCGGCAATCGTGGACAGGCATGCGGCGGCAACGGCCGCGAGGGCGAATCCGGTTTTCATGTTCGTTTCCTTTCAGTAGCCATTCGGTCAGTGGTTCATGATCGCGCCGCGAAGGGCGGGATTCAACCTGCAGATGTGTCGAAAGGTAACGGGCTCGACCCGGCATCCGGATCAATGATCCCCCGCCGACTTCCCTGTTGGACGAATCGCCTTGCGTGCCGGTTGTCGTCACTCCGGCGGCGCGATCCGGGTAAGCTTTCGATACAACGTCCGTTCGCTGACACCCAGCATTCGAGCCAGTTCCTTTCGTGTTCCCCGGTGCGTGGCGACGCGGGAGCGCAGCAGGTCCGCCTCGATGGCCCGAAGCGTCGCCGTTCCGCCACCCTGCGCACCGTCACCCGACAGCGCGGATGGCATTGACGCTTGCGTGCCGGCGCTGGCGCGCACATGGTCGGGCAGGTGCTCCGCCGAGATGACCTCGCCATCGCACATCACGCTGGCGCGCTCGAGCAGGTTGCGCAACTCGCGCACGTTGCCGGGGTAGTCGTACGACATGAGCCGTGCGAGCGCCGGTTGCGACACCCTCAGGCCACGCAGCCGTGCGACCTGGCTCACGTCGTCATCGAAGGCCTGTTCGGACTCGTCTTTCCCGACCCGCACGCCCGCCTGCGACTGAGGCTGAAGGCCGTGAGCCGGGCTCCGCAGGAAGCGATGGCCTGGTACGTCTGGACGACCCATCGCCCGGGGGCACTCGAGGCGGCGCTGCTTCCCGGCAGTCCGGAGTCGGCGCCGGGCGCAGCCCTGCTGGCCCTGCGGTACTACCCGGATCCGCGTGAATTGCTGTTTTCCCGCTTCGCGCCGGCGGAGCAGGAAGCGCGCCTGTCGCCGCACTTCGACCAGACCGGCACCCCGGCCCTCGAGCGGGCCTCGGAACTCGATCCCAGCCTGTTTCACGTCGGCACCCTCATGATCGTTCCCCAGGGTCCCCACCATGTGGGCCTGCGAATGAGCGCGCAGGACCGGTGGGTCGAGCAGTCGATCGGGAAGGCCGGCAGTAGCGTGAACCGCGACGTTCCCGGGCTCGAGCTGGCCTTGTCCCTGCTCGATCCGCTTGTGTGCGGCCTGAGCTACCTCGGACGAAGGCCGCCCGCCACCGTTCGCCTCTGGCGGCGTCCCGGCGTCCTCTGGCGGATCGAATCGGACGGGCAAGTGAAAAGCACTCACGACCCCGATCTTTCCGAGTGGGAACTCGAACACCACGGCCTGGTGGTGCCTGGCCGCGCCGACTCCGCGGGCAGGGCCCCGCCGTCGCCGCCGCCCGCCGAGCGGCCCCTGTTCGAGCATTCCGCCGAGACCCCGCCACGCTACGCCCCCTGGCCGGTGAATTCGCAATGGTGGCAAGCAGCCGGCTGGCAGTTCGATCCCGTCGGCGTGTTCTGCGGCCGGTGCGCGGCGGAGGAGAACGACGAGCGCATGCCCATCCATCACCACTTCGGCCGGAGGATCGACGATGCCCTCAAGTCCTGACCTGTCCCGACGCAATTTCCTGCTGCGCGGTATCACCGCACCACCTGAACCGCAGGGCCCTTCGTGGGACGACTTCTTCGGCTCCTACGAGATGGCCTGCGCACAAGTCAACGAGGCACGCCCCTTCCTCGCGGAGGAAGCCAAGCGGCTCGGCATCGACACCAAAGGCAAGAGTGACGTGGAAATCCTGAAGGCGGTTTTCGCCACAACCGGGCGGCCGCAAGGCTGACCCTGACCAAGACTGGAGCCCTGCAATGACCACTGCATCCGAGGAACGGTACGGGGTGGGATACCTCGAGGAGCGGCGACTTGAGCCGCGATGGCCCGCGCCGGTGGCGCACCTGGTGAACATCGTCGCGCTGCTCACCGTCTTTTACGCGACCTGGTGGATCTTCCAGGATCTGCGCGGCTACTTCCGGCTGTACACGCCCTACGTGGGCTACATGTACACGCGCTGGCTCCTGATCATCCTGATCTGGATGGCCTACATCTTCCAGTTCTGGCCGATGCGGCGTTCGCAGCTCGAATCCTGGCATCCGCTGGCCAAGGCGGCGATCGCCGTGCCGGTGGCCGTGCTCATCATGATGGTGGTGATCCACGGCTTCTTCCAGGGATTCCTCGGCAAGATGGGCATCGCCTACTTCGACCCGACCCGCACCGCGGGGCTGCCGCGCATGACGCAGTTCTTCGCCGAGGAGTACGCGGCCCTCGCCATCCTGATGTTCGCCGCGCTGGCCTCGTGGCTCGCGCCGGCCTGGGTGATCGGCATGGAGCGCGCCCCCTGGCACCACGAGAAGCAGCCCGTGCAGGGCGTGACCATTCTCATCGTCACGTTCTTCCTGGCCGTGGTCCTCTACTTCGTGACGATGCACCCGCACATGGGCATCCTCTACTACCCGTGGCAGTACTTCACCGCGCTCGCCCCGCCGTACTGGGAGGACTTCGCCGGAACGGTGAGCGGCAATTTCCACATCTCGTGGATCATGTGCGCGACCGTGGTCGTGTGGCTGGTGGAGACGATCTGGGAACGCTACCCCTTCCGCCTCATCCGCAACGCGTGGCTGCGGCGCGTGACGACGTTCTTCGGAATCATCGCGATCGCGTGGGCGTTCCACCTGTTCCTGTATTTCGCACAGGAGCTCTTCCTGGGCGAACCGATCCGCGGAACGCGCAACGACAACGCCCCCGACTGGCGCTGGCTGCACGTGGGCGAGATGATGATCTTCTTCCTGCTGCCGGCCCTGTACCTGAACTTCTACTGCGGCAACTGGCCCACGAAGTTCTCGGTGCCCGTGAACCTGCTCGTCCGCACCGCCATCACGATCGTCGCGGGCCTGGCGCTCATGACGCTCTACTACAACATCAGCCACCTCGTGCTCGGCACGCAACGGGGCATCTCGCAGCCCGAGCAGTTCCCGATGATCCCGACGATCTGGCTGATCAACATCATGCTTGTCCACCACTGGTACATGGACAACTGGCCGGCGTGGCGCAAGGTCGCGCCCGTCACGGTGAATGCGACGTCGCGCGCACCGTATGCCGGCGAACCCCTCGGCTCCGCAGCCGACTGACGAGGAGACACTCATGAACAAGCAATTCAACCTGGGACTGTTCGTCGGACTCGGCACGGGCGTTGCCCTGTACTTCGTCGTGGTCTACCTGCTGCCGATCCTCGGCAAGAGCAAGTGGATCTGGACCTGACCCTGCGCCGCGCCCCCACACGGATCGAAACAAGGAGTACCGAAAATGTCTGACAACAACACCAACCAAGGTCGACGCGACTTCACCAAGGGTGTGGCCGTCGGCACGATGGCCGGCGCGCTGGCCACCATGGGCGTCTATTCGTACTCGCCCCTGCGCAAGCAGCACTTCGCGAAGACCGCCGCGCCGAAGGAGGACATCGGCGAGGTGAAGAGCGTGAAGGTCACCAACATCAGCGAAACGAGCTGGTTCGACAACAAGGTTCTGATGGGCGACATCCGCGGCGCCGGCGGACTGCTGGTGAACCAGTACACCTACAACTGGGCGCCGTTCACCCAGCCCAAGGGCAAGCTCGGCAAGGGAAGCTACGAGGACGGGATGAAGACGCTGCGCCCCCTCATCCCGAAGAAGCTCGACGATGCATGGGCCTACCAGCTCGAGAATGCCGTGAACCCGAACAACTCCGGCGGCTTTTCCGCGCTGATCGAGGTGGAGACCCTCGAAGGCGAGGTGAAGCGCATCCTTCTCGACTCGGGCTGGTCGTTCGACTGGATGGACAAGGCGTTCAAGCGCGAGGGCATCGACAAGATGCTCGCCGACAACAAGATCGACTATTTCGTGATGTCGCACGAGCACTTCGATCACTTCTGGGGCGTGCCGGTGGTCTTCAAGTACGCGCCGACCGTCCGGGCGCTTTACCCGAAGGGTTTCTATCCCGAGGGGCTGGACTACATCAAGGCGGCCGGCCACCGCGGCGAGCTCATCGAGACCAACCCCGGCCTCTACAAGCTCTTCCCGGGCGCGGCGCTCTACAATTTCCAGACCCCGATCATCTGCCGCGTGTTCGGCGAGCAGTCACTGTTCTTCAACGTGAAGGACAAGGGCCTGGTCACGGTGACGGGTTGCTGCCACCAGGGCATCCTGCAGTTCGCTTCCACGGCGCAGCGCGCCGTCAAGACGAAGAAGCTCTACGGCATCTACGGCGGGCTGCACGTCTCCCCGTTCGACGAATGGGACCCGAAATACGACGACCTCGTGGCCGTGTTCAAGAAATGGGGCTTCGAGAAGGTGGGCTGCAACCACTGCACCGGCATCCTCACCGCCAAGAAGCTCATCGAGGCGGGGATCGGCGTCGTGCAGGGCACGGCCCGCAACGGCTCGAAGGACAAGGCCTACCTGGGCAACGGCGACCAGATCGTGTTCGCGATGAACGACGCGCCCATGGTGCCCGGAGTCGTTCCGGTCGGACCGGGAGGCGCGGCGCCGGCGGCGGCGGGAGGCGGCACGAAGTACTAGCGCGCACGTCGAGCCTCGAGCGGGGAAGGCCCGTGGCGCGGGCAACGTGCCTGCGCCACGCTAGAATTCCCGCTTCCATGACCGCTCCCGGCTCCCTGCTGCTCGCGCCCGGTTCGCTCACTCCCGCCTGGGTCGAGCGCGAATACAACAACCGGGAACTCGTTCCGGAGCATCCCCAGTTCTTCACGCGCTGGGAAAAGGACTCGGAATTCGTCCGCGCAACGCTTCCGGCCCGCCTCGACCTTCCCTACGGCCCCGATCCACGCCACCGCATTGGAATTCCCCCGCTTCTCCGGACACTACGCTAAGCCCGCATGAGTACGTTCGAACTCCATCGGGCTGACCTGCCCAAGCGTCGAATGTCGGCGCCGGGAATTGTAGAACACTTCGATGTAGTCGAAGATGTCGGCGCGCGACTTCGCGCGTGGCGTACGTCCTGCGATAGACACGTTCCTTTTTGAGCGAGGCGAAGAAGCTCTCGACCGCGGAGTTGTCCCAACAGTCGCCGCGCTTGCTCATGCTGCAGGTGATGCCCTCGGCCGACAGCAGGCGCTGGAAGTCCTCGCTGGTGTATTGGCTGCCCTGGTCGGAATGGTGCAAAAGCTCCGAAGGTTTGCCGCGTCGCCACAGCGCCATTATCAACGCGTCCAGCACCAGTTGCGCGGTCATGGTGGGTTGCATAGACCAGCCGACCACGCGCCGGCTGAACAGATCCACCACAACGGCCAGGAACAACCAGCCCTCGCCCGTCCAGATGTAGGTGAAATCGGCTGCCCACTTCCGGTTCGGAGCAGCAGCGGCGAAGTCTCGCTCCAACACGTTCGGTGCGATGCTGTGTTCCGGACGCAATCCAATCGTCGGTAGGCATGCGCCGCGGCTTGGGCTGCGCGCTCATGCCAGCCCCTCGCATCAGTCGCGCCACTCGATTCTCGCTGCAGGATTGGCCTGCGACGACCATGTCCTTCCAGACCCGCGGCGAGCCGTAGGTCTGGTGACTCAAACGAAGCTTTCCCGGATCAGCACCAGCAAGCCCGCGTTGGCGATCGAGCGCACGCTCGGCGAGCGTCCAAGCCACTCGTAGAACCCACTCGACGACACCTCGAGCAAGCGGCACATCATCCGGGTCAGCCACACCGGCCGATAGCGGGCTACAAACACATACCTCACGTTGGTTCCTTCGCGAAGTAGCCCAGCGCTTTTTTTAGAATGTCGCGCTCCATTCGAACTTTCGCCAACTCTCGCCGAAGCTGCTCGTTCTCCAGCTGCTGCGCAGCCTTCAACGGCAATGCCCGGTCCTTCTCGTATCGACCTGCCGCGAAGTTGTCCACCCACCCCTTCAGGACCGAACGCTCCACGCCAAGCTCACGCGCAACCGCCGACACCGATCGTCCAGGTTGCTGTGTGAGTTTCACTCCCTCGCGCTTGAACTCGGCCGTAAACTTCCGTCTTTGCTTCGTTGCCATCGAACACCTCCAATTGCCAGTTTGGCATCATCAGATGTGTCCGGGGAAACGGGGGAATTCCACATCGACCTCTTCCCCGCGAAGGGCAGCGACCGCCTGCTCGTTTTCTTCCACGGCGGCTACTGGCGCGGCCTCGACAAGCGCATGTTCTCCTGGCTCGCGCCGGGCTGGGTGGCCGAGGGCGTGAGCGTGGCCCTCGTGAACTACAGGCTGTGCCCCGCCGTGCGCATTGCCGACATCGTCGAAGACGCGATCGCGGCGCTGGACTGGATAGCGGTAAACGCGCCCGTGCACGGGGCGGGTGCCGGACGAATCGCCCTTGCGGGCCATTCAGCGGGAGGACACCTGGTGGCGGCCCTGCTGGCCGCGGCGCGCGACCGCCTTCATTTCGACACCGGGCGAATCGCGGGCGGGGTTCCCATCAGCGGCGTCTTCGATTTCTCGCCGCTGCCGTACTCCTCCGGAAATTCGGATCTTCGGCTCGATGCGGCATCGGCGCGCGCGCTCGATCTCCACGACAGGCAGCCCACGATCGCGGCGCCGCTCGTCGTGGCGGTAGGCGGCGCCGAGAGCGGCGAGTTCATCCGCCAGTCGCGCCTCATCGCCCGGAGTTGGTCCTCGCAGGTGCGCTCGCTCCATGTCCTGCCGGGCCTGCACCACTTCAGCGTGCTGGAGGCCCTGGCCGAGCGCGGCCAGCCGCTGCACGCCGCCACCCTCGCCCTCTTCTGAAAAGGTGCCTCGAGGAGTGCCGCGTATAATCCGGGCCTGCGATTCACAAGGGTTTCGAGCGTGTCCGCCCAGGATCTTTCCAGCCTCCAGATCGACCGTAGCGCGAAGTCATTCGGGCCGAAGCGCCGCCCGCGCTGGGTCAGGTGGGCCATCGGCGCGGCCATCGTCGCCGCCCTTGCCGCGCTCCTTGCCGTCCGATCTGCCACGGCACCCGTTACCGTGGACGTGGCCGCGGTCACCAGCGCATTCCCCTCGCAGGGCTTCACCGTCCTCAATGCCACCGGCCGCGTGGTCGCGTGGCGCAAGGCCGCGGTTTCGACGAAGGCCACCGGCCGCCTCGAATGGCTGGGCGTGCAGGAAGGATCGCGCGTGAAGGCAGGCGAGGTGATTGCGCGGCTGGAAAGCCTCGACGTTGCGGCGGCCCGCGATTCCTCCGTGGCCGGCGTCGCCGCAGCCAGGGCCAATCTCGAGCAAGGCGAGGCGGAGATGCGCGATGCCGAGTCGGCCTATCACCGCGCGCAGGACCTCTTTGCGAAGAAGTTCATCTCCGAAGCCACCCTCGACTCGGCCAAGGCCCGCGCCGAGAAGGCCCGCGCGGCCGTCTCCAGCCTCAAGGCCGCCATCGGCGTCGCGGAGGCCAATGTGCGCTCCGCGAGCGTGTCGGTGGAACAGACCCTCATCCGCGCGCCCTTCGACGGCGTCGTGCTCACCAAGAACGCCAACGTGGGCGACATCATCACGCCCTTCTCGTCGGCCGCCGATTCGAAGGGCGCGGTGGTGAACATGGCCGACATGGACACGCTCGAGGTCGAGGCGGACGTCTCGGAAGCCTCCCTCTCGAAGATCAAGCTGGGCATGCCTGCCGAGATACAGCTCGACGCCTACCCGGATCTGCGCCTGCTGGGCGAGGTCTCGCGCATCGTGCCCACCGTGGACCGCAGCAAGGCAACCCTGCTCGTGAAGGTCGCGTTCAGGGAAAAGGACGCGCGCGCGCTGCCGGACATGAGCGCCAAGGTGGGCTTCCTCGAGCGCGCGCCGGAAGCCAACGAACGCAAGGCCGTGACGGCCGTGCGTCCCGAAGCGGTCGTGAAGCGCGGCGAAAGGCAGGTCGTTTTCGTCCTCGACAAGGACAGCAAGGTCAGGCAGACGCCGGTCACCGTCTCACGGAAGCTGGGCGACCTGCTAGAGATCGCCGGCGCGAAGCCGGGAGACAAGGTCGCCCTCTCGCCCCCGGAGAACCTGAAGGACGGCGCGAGCGTCGCGCTCCTCAAGAAGTGAGTGCCGTTGCGGGCGCGCCCACGCGCCCCATCGTCCAGATCACGCATCTGGCCAAGGGTTACCGGCGCGGCGGCCAGGACGTGCCGGTGCTCTTCGACATCACCCTCTGCATTCCCGAAGGGGACTTCATCGCGCTCATGGGGCCCTCGGGGTCGGGGAAATCGACGCTCCTCAACCTCATTGCCGGCATCGACAAGCCAGACGCGGGTGAACTTCTGGTGGATGGCGAGGACATAACGAAGCTCTCCGAGTCCGAGCTCGCGGATTGGCGCGCTTCCCACGTCGGGTTCATCTTCCAGTTCTACAACCTCATGCCGGTGCTCACCGCGTTCGAGAACGTGGAACTGCCGCTGCTCCTGACTTCCCTGTCCCGAAGGCAGAGGCGAGAGCGTGTCGATACGGCGCTTGCCCTGGTGGGCCTCACCGACCGCAGGGACCACTACCCGAACGAACTCTCGGGCGGCCAGCAGCAGCGCGTCGCGATCGCACGCGCCTTCATCGCCGACCCCGCGATCATCGTGGCCGACGAGCCCACGGGCGACCTCGACCGAAGAAGCGCGGGCGAGATCCTCGCGCTCCTGAGGCGCCTCAATGCCGAGATGGGCAAGACCATCATCATGGTCACCCACGACGGGCACGCCGTCGAGAGCGCGCGGCACGTGGTGCACCTGGAGAAGGGCGAACTGGTGGATGAGAAAAAGGGGTCGGACCCCTTTTCCGCGCCAATGGCGTCCACCAACGGGAAAGGGGTCTGACCCCTTTTTCCATGCATTACCTGAAACTCGTCTTCAAGAACATCTTCCGGCACAAGCTGAGGAGCCTGCTCACGCTCGTGGGGCTGGTGGTGGCGATCCTCGCCTTCGGCCTGCTGCAGACGGTCGTGAACGCGTGGTACGCGGGCTCCGAGATGGCCTCGGCGCAGCGCCTCATCGCGAGGAACGCGGTCTCGCTGGTCTTTCCCCTGCCCGTGTACTACCGCGACCGCATCCGGGCAATCGACGGCGTCACGGGGGTTGCCGTCTCCAACTGGTTCGGCGGCATCTACAAGGACATGTCGCCGACCAACTTCTTCGCCCAGTTCGCCGTCGACCACGAGAACTTCTTCGACCTCTACCCGGAGTTCAGGACCAACCCGGAAGAGCTCCTCGCGTTCAAGAAGGACCGGCGCGGCGTCATGGTCGGGCGCCACCTCGTGAACCAGCACGGCTTCAGGGTAGGCGACGTGATCACCGTGAAGGGCACGATCTACCCGGGCAACTGGGAGTTCGTGGTGCGCGGCGTGTACGAGCCGCGCGACGACACCACGATCACGCGCCAGCTCTATTTCCACTGGGACTACCTCAACGAGCAGATCAAGAAGCTCTACCCCCGCCGCGCCGAGCAGGTGGGCGTGTTCATCATCCAGATCGCCGACGGCTCGCGCGCAGCGGAGATCAGCCAGGTCGTGGACAAGGAGTTCCGCAATTCGCTGGCCGAGACGCTCACCGAGACCGAAAAGGCCTTCCAGCTGAGCTTCATCGCCCAGACCGAGACCATCATCATGGCGATTCGCGTCGTCTCGTTCGTGGTGATCGTGATCATCTTCGCCGTGGTGGCCAACACCATGGCGATGACGGCGCGCGAGCGCCTGGCGGAATACGCGACGCTCAAGGCGCTCGGATTCGGCCCGGCGTTCGTGGCGGCGCTCATCGTCGGCGAGTCGCTCATGATCACCGCGATGGGGGGGGCGCTGGGGATCCTGGCCACCTTTCCCGCGGCGGCGGGATTCAAGGCGGCGATGGGATCGATGTTCCCGGTATTCAGGGTGACGCCCGGGACGGTGACGATGCAGGTCGCCTCCGCGCTCGCCGTCGGCGTGCTCGCCGGGATACTGCCGTCCATCCGGGCGGCGCGCGTGAAGATCGTCGACGGGCTGCGCTACATTGGATAGACCCTCGCCCCAGCCCTATGCCTGCGGGAGAGGCAGCCCATTGCTCCCCTCTGCCTCCGGAAGATGGGTCGAGGGCGAGGGCGCCTGAAGAATGAGGATCCCGCTCTCCTACATCTTCCGCAACCTCTGGACGAGGAAGCTCACCACGGTCCTGACCGCCGGCGGCATGGCGCTCGTCGTCTTCGTCTTTGCCGCCGTGCTGATGCTCGATGCGGGACTCAAGAAGACACTCGTGTCCACGGGCAGCTACGAAAATGCGGTGCTTCTGCGGCCGGCGGCGCAGACGGAGATCCAGAGCGCCGTGTACCGGGACCAGGCTTCGCTCGTGGAGACGCTGCCGGAGGTCGCGCGCGGCGAGGACGGCGCGCCGCTCGTCTCCAAGGAGACGATCGTCCTCATCGCCATCCCCAAGCGCGGCAGCGACAAGCCTGCCAACCTCGTCGTGCGCGGGATGCCGGCGATGGGGATCAGGCTGCGTCCGCAAGTGAAGGTGATCGACGGCCGGATGTTCCGTCCGGGCTCGTCGGAGGTCGTGGTGGGGCGCGCGATCGGCGAGGGCTTCGACGGCACCAGCATCGGGGAGAAGCTGCGCTTCGCGGGGCGCGAGTGGACGGTCGTGGGCACTTTCGACGGGGAAAAGAGCAGCTTCGATTCCGAGATCTGGGGCGACGTGGAGCAGATGATGCAGGCCTTCCGCCGCTCGGCCTATTCCTCGGTCCTCGCACGGCTGGGCGGCGCCGACCAGTTCGAGGCCTTCAAGGCACGAGTCGCTGCCGACCAGCGTCTCATCCTCGAGGTGAAGCAGGAGCCGCTCTTCTACCAGGACCAGTCGCAATCGCTCTCCACCTTCATCAGCTACCTTGGCGTGGCCCTGTCCGTCATCTTTTCGATCGGTGCGATGATCGGGGCCATGATCACGATGTACGCGAGCGTGGCCAGCCGCACGAGCGAAATCGGGACGATGCGCGCACTGGGGTTCCGGCGTTCCAGCATCCTCGCGGCGTTTCTCGCCGAATCGCTGCTGCTCGCGCTCGCCGGGGGAGTGGCCGGCCTCGCGCTCGCGTCCTTTCTCCAGGCCTTCACCATCACGACGATGAACTTCCAGAGCTTCAGCCAGCTCGCCTTCGGCTTCTACCTCACTCCCTCGATCGTTTTCTCGACGATCGCGTTCTCCCTCTTCATGGGACTCGTGGGCGGGTTCCTGCCCAGCGTGCGCGCGGCGCGGCTGGAGATCGTCGATTCGCTGAGGGCAGCCTGACACCATGAGCGATCGCATCCTCGCCACCTATCGCGTCACCGCTTCCGCCAGCGACATCGACGCGCGCGCCACGGCGCTGGCAACCGAGCAGAGCGTGGAAATGCCCGTCGACGCCATTCGCGATCCGCGCGTTCTGGGCGAGGTGGTCGCGACCGTCGAGTCGGTCCGGTCGTGTCTTTCCGCTCCCGGGTCGGCCCAGCCCCCGCTCCCGTCTCGCTCCGGGAAAGGGGCATCGGGTGAGGACAGCTACGAAGTGACGCTCGGCATCGCCGCCGGGACCACCGGCCACGAAGCCTCTCAACTCGTGAACATGCTCTTCGGCAACTGCTCGCTCCAGCCGGAAGTGGAACTCCTCGACGTCGCCTTCCCGAACGGATACGCGCCCGCCTTTCCGGGGCCGGCTTTCGGCATCGCCGGGCTACGCGATCGCCTGCAGGCGCCGTATCGCGCCCTCACTTGCACGGCGCTCAAGCCGCAGGGCTCGACCGTGGAGCATCTCGCCAGCCTCGCCGGCGCCTTCGCGCGCGCCGGGATCGACGTCATCAAGGACGACCACGGCCTGGCCAATCAGTCCTTCTCCCCCTTCGCCGCGCGAGTGCCCGCGGTGCAGCGCGCCATCGACGCCGCCAACCGCGAAACCGGCGGACACACGATCTACGCGCCCACCTTTTCCGGCGGGCCGAAGGCGCTGGCGGAACAGGCGCGCATCGCAGGAGACTGCGGCGTCGGCATGGCGCTCGTGGCCCCGATGCTCGTGGGGCTACCCGCTTTCGTCGAGATGCGCCGCGAGTTCGGGCTGGCGCTCCTCGCGCACCCGGCCCTTGCTGGCGCCTGCCGCATGGCGCCTGCCTTGCTGCTGGGCAAGCTGTTTCGTCTCTTCGGCGCCGATGCGACCATCTTCCCGAACCACGGCGGCCGGTTCAGCTACAGCCGCGATACCTGCCTGGCGATCGCCGCCGCGGCGCGCGACCCCTGGGAGTGCCTCGCGCCGATCCTCCCCGTTCCCGCCGGCGGCATGGGCGTGGCGCGCGTCGGCGAGATGATCGCGGACTACGGACGCGATACGATGCTGCTCATCGGGGGCGGGCTGCTGACCGCGGGCGATGCGCTTGCCGAGCGCAGCCGCGAGTTCGTCGCAACGGTTCGCCAAAGTGCTTCCTCTCCCTCCGGGAGGGGGTTGGGGTGAGGACAATCATGTCTGGCAAGCTCGTCCGCAGGCACGACGGCGCCTTCCACTGGGAAGGCGTGGAGGTGCTGGAGTACAAGCAGGAAGGCTCGGCGCCCTTCCGGGACGTGACGCGCCAGGTTCTGTTCGACGACCCGTCGCTCGCCACGCAGCTTCGCTACTTCGAAGTCGCTCCGGGGGGCTGGACCACGCTCGAGCGCCACGAGCACGTGCACAACGTGATGGTGATCCGCGGCAAGGGTCGCTGCCGGGTGGGCGAGAGCGAATTCGACCTCGGCCGCAACGACCTCGTGAGCGTGCCTCCCATGACCTGGCACCAGTTCCATGCCGCATCCGACGAGCCGCTGGGATTTCTCTGCCTCGTGAACCGGGAACGGGACAGGCCGCAGCTTCCGGGCAACGGGAACGGTTCGGCCTAGTCGAGCTTGATGCCCGCTTCGCGAACGACCGCGCCCCACTTTGCGTTCTCGGTCCTGATGAAGTCCGCGAAATGTTGCGCCGTGCCGCCCAGCGGCGTGCTTCCGTCTTCCTTGAGCTTGTCGACCATCTCCGGACGACCCAGGGCCTTGTTGGCCTCGGCGTTCAGCTTGTCGATGATGGCCCTGGGCGTTCCGGCGGGCGCCACGAGTCCACTCCACGTGGCCGCCTCGAATCCGGCGTAGCCCGATTCAGCGATCGTCGGCACGTCCGGCAGGATCGCCATGCGCTTGGGCGAAGTGACGGCGACCGCCCGTATGCGTCCCCCGGCGACAAGGCCGCCCACCGCAATCGAGTTGCCGAAGTAGCAGTCCACGCTGCCGCCCATCAGGTCGGCCACGGCAGGCCCGGCCCCCTTGTAGGGCACGTGCGCCATCGCGATGCCGGAGCGCCGCTGGAACATCTCGCCGCCAATGTGGCCGATGGTCCCGTTGCCGGGCGAGGCCATGTTGAGCTTGCCGGGATTCGCCCTGGCAGCGTCCACCAATTCCTTCAGCGTCCTGTAGGGCGAGTTGGCGGCGACCACCAGGATGAGCGGCTGAGAGGAGATGAGCGCGATCGGCGCGAAGTCCTTGAGCGGGTCGAAGGGCATCTTCGTGTAGAGGGCCGGGTTCACCGCGAGGTTCGCCGTTTGCCCCATCGCGATCGTGTAGCCGTCCGCTGCCGACTTGGCGGTGGCGTCCAGGCCGATGTTGCCGCCCGCGCCGGGACGGTTGTCGATCACGATGGCCCACTTGGTCGTGCTCGTGATCGCCTGGGCGATGGCGCGCGAGAGCACGTCGGTGCCGCCCGCGGGCGGGAACGGCACGACCAGCTTGATGGACTTCGCCGGATAGTCCTGCGCAAGGGCGAACGACGGCAGGAGCGCGGCCATCAGGGTCGCGCCGGCAAGGCGGAAAAGATCACGTTTGGTCATGCGTATCTCCACGGAGGGATGGGGCGGAAGAAGCGGATACGGCAACGTCCAGCGGCGCAAGGATCTCCTCGTTGTGCTCCCCGGGCTTCGGCAGGGGCAGGCGCAACCCGAGTCTTTCGGTGCCGAACTGGATCGGCAGCGCGGGAATGCGCGTCGGCCTTCCGTCCGGCAGCGCCAGGTCGATCATGCCGCCCGCGTCGAGGTGCGGGTCGTCGAACAGGTCTGAGGGCGTCCGGATGCGCGCGAAGGGCAGGCCCGCCTTCTCGCAAAGCGCCTCGAGTTGCGCGATCGTCCGTCGGGCAAGCAGTTTCGCCACCTGCGGGATCAGCGTCTCGCGTGCCTGCGAGCGCAGGTTGTTGGTGGCGTAGGCGGGATCGGCCAGTTCGGGCTCGCCCAGTGCGGCCGTGAAGATCTCCCATTGGCGCTCGGTGACCACGCCCAGGAAGATACTCGTGCCGTCCGACGAGGTGAAGATGTCGTACACGCCCCACGCGCGCCTGCCGGCCGACATGGGCTCGAGCGCCTTGCCCGTGCTGGCATGCTGCATCATGTGCGTGGACACCAGCCACGCGGCATTCTCGAAGAGGCCGCTCTGGACGTACTGGCCCTTGCCGGTGCGGTCGCGGTCGCGCAGCGCGGCCATGATGGCGATGACGCCGAACAGGCCGCCCATCATGTCGTTCACGGGCGCGCCGGCGCGCAGCGGCCGGCCCACGGGGCCGGTCATGAATGCGAGACCGCTCATCATCTGCACCACCTCGTCGAGTGCGGTGCGGTTCTCGTAGGGGCCCGCGAGGAACCCCTTGAGCGAGCAGTAGATGAGGCGCGGGTTCACGGCGGACAGCGCCTCGTAGCCCAGGCCCTTTGCCTCCAGCGCGCCGGGACGAAAGTTTTCCAGGAAAACATCGGCCGTCCCGGCGAGCTTCCTGGCGGCCGCGATTCCTCCGGGCGAGGACAGGTCGAGGGTCACGCTCTTCTTGTTGCGGTTGAACGAGGCGAAAAAGCCAGCGCCGCTGCTCGTGAGGTAGCGCGTGGGATCACCCTTGCCAGCGGGTTCCACCTTGATCACTTCGGCGCCCAGGTCCGCCAGGACGAGCCCGCAAGTCGGGCCCATGACCATGTGCGACAACTCGACGACGCGGATGCCGTCGAGGGGAAGGTGCGGGGATTCGGACGTCATGCCGACAGTCTAGCGGACGTACTGCAGCGCCAGAGGAATCAGCACCGCCCCCAGGACGCCGTGCAATCCCATCCCCAGGCTCGCGTAGGTTCCCGCCTCGGGGTGGACGCTGAAGGCGCGGGAAGTGCCGATGCCATGCGCGGCCACCCCCAGCGCGAATCCGCGCTGCCACCACGCCCTGGAACCGACGGCATTCAGGACCACGCGCACGAGGATCGCGCCGAGGATGCCGGTCGAGACCGCGAACACGGCCGTGAGCGTCGGGGACACGTTGATCCGCTCCGCCACGCCCATCGCGATCGGCGCGGTGACCGACTTCGCGTAGAAGCCGCCGACGATCGCCGAATCCGCGCCGAGCAGCCTGGCGGTGCCCACGGCGCTCACGATCGAGGTCGCACCGCCGGCGAGCAACGCGGCGAGCAGCGGGAAGATGCGCCCGCGAAGCGCATCAAGCCCCTTGTAGATCGGCACCGCCAGCGCCACGGTCGCCGTGCCCAGGAGGAAATGCACGAATTGCGCGCCCTCGAAGTACTTTGCGTAGGGCATGTCGATCAGCGTGATCACGGCCGCCACGATGGCGATCGCGATGGCGACCGGGTTGGCAAACGGATTGCGGCCAGCGTGCTCGTAGAGCATTACGCCCGCCTGGTACGCCGAGAGCGTGAGCACGAGCGCGAGCAGCGGGCTGCCGGAGAGATAGACCCAGATCTCGTGGATGGCCGGCAGGGCGGGCGTCATTCCGGAGGTTCCTTCGCGATGGCGCGCAGCACCAGTGCCGTTACCGCCAGGGTCGCGATCACGCTCACCACGAGCGCGGCGACGACCGCGGCCGCTTGCGAGCGGATCTGCGGCCAGAACATCACGACGCCCACCGCCGCGGGAACGAACAGCAGCCCGAGGTTCTGGCTGAAGGCAGTAGCCACGAAATCGAGCGATTCCGGCACCTTGCCACGGACCCGCAGCCAGGCGACGAGGAGCACGAGCCCGATCACGGGGCCGGGGATGAGCGGCAGGAGGAACTTCGCGACCAGTTCCCCGAGGCCCTGGAAAAGGAGGATCTGGACGAGGCCGGCGATCATGCGGCGGCTGCGTCAAGTGCGGGCACGGTGGCCACGAACGCGTTCATTTCCCTTCGGCCGCGTCGGCGGGCCGCGCCTCGCAAGCCACGCCTTCGGCCAGCAGCCGCGCGTAGTCTTCGTCGCCAATGCCCGCTTCGGCCAGCAGCGCCCGGTTGTTCTCCCCGAGCCTGGGCGCCGGTGTGCGGATCGACCCCGGCGTCCCGGTCATGCGCGGCACCACGTGGTGCATGGGATAGCTCCCCATGTCGGGATCGGGATAGTCGGCGACGAGCTCGCGCGCGCGGACGTGCGGGTCCTCGACGATCTGCGCGATGTCGTAGATCGGGCCGATGGTGACCTCGGCCGTCTCGAAGAAGGCGACGTTCTCGGCCTGCGTGCGTTGCGCGACGAACGCACCGATGATCGCGTCGAGCTGCGCGGCATTCTTCACGCGGTCCGCGTTCGTGCGGTAGCGCGGGTCGTCCACGAGGTCCTCGCGGCCGATCGAGCGGAAGAGGCGTTCGGCCATCTTTTGCGTGGAGGCCGAGAGCCCCACGAAGAGCGCGTCCTTGCACCGGTAGGCATTGCGCGGCCCGGAGTTGGTGGAGCGGCTCCCCGCGCGCGGCTTCACCTTGCCCGTCAGGCGGTAATTGGCGGCATGCGGCCCCAGCACGGTGAAGAGCGGATCGAGCAGCGGCAGGTCGATCACCTGCCCCCGGCCGCCGTTCACCTCCACCTCGCGCAGCGCGATCATCGCGGCCGATGCCCCGTAGAGGCCGGCGATCGAGTCCGCGAGATACATGGGCGGCAGCACCGGCTCGCGGTCCGCGAAGCCGTTCAGCGCAGCGAATCCCGACATGCCCTCGACGAGCGTGCCGAAGCCGGGGCGCCTGGCATAGGGACCGTCCTGCCCCCAGCCGGAGACGCGCAGGATCACGAGCTTCGGGTTCAGGCGCAGCAGGTCATCCGGCGACAGTCCCATCTTTTCCAGCGTCCCGGGGCGGAAGCTCTCGACGAAGAGCTGCGCCGAGGGCACCAGCTTCAGCAGCAGCTCGCGCGCCTCGGGCTTGCGCAGGTCGAGGGCGAGGCTCTTCTTGTTCCGGGCGTAGAGCTTCCAGTTGGTGTCCACGCCCTGCGTGACCCACGCGCGCAGCGTGTCGCCGGCGGGGGGTTCCACCTTTATCACCTCGGCCCCGAAGTCGGCCAGCACCTGCGTGAGGGTGTTTCCCGCGATGAGGCGCGAGAGGTCGAGCACGCGCACGCCCGCAAGCGTTCCGCGGGCAGAGGGGTCGTAGTCGCGCCGGGGGAGCGTCACCGCCGTGACCCTACTCCCAGCCCGTTCCGGCGCTCTCGGCGACCAGGCCGAGCTTCTTCGCGATGCGAAGGATCGCCTCCGCGCGGGTCACGAACGGCGCGTCGATCATCTTGCCGTCCACGGTCCATGCGCCCACACCCTTCGCCGCCGCCTCCCTTGCCGAGGCCACGACCTTGAGCGAATGCGCGATCTCGGCCTCGGTGGGACGGAACACCTCGTTGATCACCGCGACCTGGCCGGGATGGATGGCGGACTTGCCCACGTAGCCCAGCCTTCGGGCCGTTTCGGCTTCCTGCCTGAGGAACTCCAGGTTCTTCACGTCGGCCATGGCCGAGTCGAGGGCGAACACGCCGGCTTCCGCCGCGGCGAGCTTCACACCGAGCTGGAAATGCAGCACGACGCGCGGATCATAGCGATCGATGCCGTAGGGCTCGAGGAGGTCGCCGAAGCCGAGCTGCAGGCCGGCCACGCGCGGATCGGCGCCGGCGATCTCGGCGGCGAGGCGAAAAGCCTTCGGCGTCTCGATGTTGGCGAGGATGCCGGCGGGCTTCTCCACGCCCTTCGCCTTCTCCACCCGGGCGATGACCTCGGCTGCGAAGCGCACGTCGTCCGCGCTGCCGGTCATGGGCAAGTTCACGAGGTCGAGCCCCGGGCCCGTGATGGCCTCGACGTCCTTGCCGAAGTGCGGCGTGTCGATGCCGTTCACGCGCACGATGATCGTCTTCGGCTTGCCGGCAGGCAGCGAACGCAGGAACTTCGCCACCGCCAGACGCGCCTCGTCCTTGCGGCTCTCGTCGACGGCATCCTCGAGGTCGATGGAGATTGCGTCGGCCTCGCCCGCCATCGCCTTGGCGAAGAGTTCCGGGCGCGAGCCCGGAACGAAAAGCTTGCACCTCATTGCTTCGCTTTCGACGCCTCGTAGCGCGCCTTGTTCTCGGCGTTGGGGGGATAAAGGCCGGGAAGGGACGCGCCATTCTCCACCTGCGCCATGATCCAGCTCTCGAGCCGTTCCTGCTCCGGGGCCGCGGCGACGATGTCCTCGACGAGCGCCTGCGGGATCAGCACGGCCCCGTCGTCATCCACGACCACCACGTCGTCGGGGAACACGGCCACGCCGCCGCAACCGATGGGCTCGCCCCAGTTCACGAACGTGAGGCCGGCGACCGAAGGCGGCGCTGCCCCGCCCTGGCACCACACGGGAAGTCCCGTGCCGCGAACGCCGGCCACGTCGCGCAGGACGCCGTCGGTGACGAGCGCGGCCACGCCCTTCCTCTTCATGCGCGCGCACAGGATGTCGCCGAAAATGCCCGCGTCGGTGACGCCCATCGCGTCGGCCACGGTGATGCAGCCTTCGGGCATGGCCTCGATGGCGGCGCGCGTCGAGATCGGCTTCGACCACGACTCCGGCGTGGCGAGATCCTCTCGCGCCGGCACGAAGCGCAGCGTGAACGCCGGGCCCACGAGGCGCGGCTGCCCGGGGTTGAGCGGGCGGGTGCCGCGCATCCAGACGTTGCGCAGGCCCTTCTTGAGGAGGAGGGTCGTGATGGTCGCGGTGGTGACCTTCGACAGCGTGGAAATGACTTTCGGATCGAGTGCCATCAGCCGAGTTCCTTCAAGCGGCGTTCCTGCCGCGCGATGAGCCGATCGATGTCGGCGATGTCCGCGGCCGAGAGCTTCGGCCCGGGTTTGCGTATGGCCGCCGAGGCGATCGCGCCGCGCTTGAACAGCATGTACTTGCGAACGGCGAGCCCCAGCCCCGTCTGCTGCTCGTAGCGGGCGAGCGGCAGGTACGCGTCGAACAGGTCGTGCGCGCGCTCGACCTTGCCGGCCGCATGGGCCTTCACCACATCGGCCATCATCTCGGGATAGCTGAAGCCGGTCATGGCGCCATCCGCGCCGCGCGAGAGTTCCTCGGGCAGGAAGAGCCCGCCGCCATTGCCGGCGAGGATCGAGATGCGGCGAATCTCGCCCTTGCCGCTCGCGGCGCGCATCGCGGAGAGCTTGGCAAGCCCGGGCCCGGGCCAGTCCTCGTGCTTGAGCATCACCGCCGACGGAATCGACTTGAAGATCCGCAGGAGCACCGGTACGGGAAGCTGCGCGCCGTAGGCAAGGGGGTGATCCTGCACGCAGAATGGCGTGGCCGGCCCGAGGGTCTCGGCCGCCATTTCGTAGTAGGCCACGGCCTGGTCGTCGGTCTTCACGGTGGAGGCCGGCCCCACCATCACGCCCGAGGCGCCCAGGTCCATCACGCTCTTCGCCAACTCGCCCATCGCCGCGAAGCCGGGCGAGGAGACTCCCACGATCACCGGCACCCGGCCGTTCACGCGCGCGAGCACCCGCTTCACGTAGGCGCGGGACTCGTCGGCCGTGAGCTTGGGGGCCTCGCCCATCACGCCGAGGACTGTGAGGCCCGTGGCGCCCTTGTCGAGGTAGAAGTCGGTTACGCGATCGGTGCTCTCAGAATCCAGCGCGCCGTCGTCGCCGAAGGGCGTCACCGTGATGACGTAGACGCCCTTGGCGCTTTCATCGAGTCGGGTCATGGGTCCGGGGCCTTGCAGGTTGAACGGGGAGGACGCTTCAGTCCGCCTTGATGTCGGCGGCCTTCGCCACCTTCTTCCAGCGCTCGATGTCGTTGCGGATGACTTCGGCAAAACCCTCCGGCGTCATCGGGGCCGCCTGCGCGCCTTCGCGCGCGAGGAAATCCCTCATCTCGTCCGTGGCGAGCGCCTTGTTGATCTCCGCGTTCAGCCTCGCGACGACTTCCTTCGGCGTGCCGGCCGGCGCCAGCACTCCCCACCAGAGTTCCACGTTGTAGCCGGAAGCGCCGGCGCCCGCGAGCGGCGGCAGGCCCGGGGCGATCGGCGAGGCCTTGAGCGTCGTGACGCCGATGCCCTTCACCTTGCCGCCCTTCACCTGCGCGAGCATCGACGGGGCACTGGCGATGAGGACGTCGACGTGGCCGGCCATGAGGTCGGTCGTCGCGGGCCCCATGCCCTTGTAGGGGACATGCGTCATCTGGATGCCGGCCGCGTCGTCGAGCAGTTCGGTCGCGAAATGATTGATGCTGCCGGTGCCGGAGGTCGCGTAGTTGAGTTTGCCGGGCTTCGACTTCGCCAGCGCGAAGAACTCATCGGGCGTCTTCACCGGCAGCCCGGGGGAGACCGCGAGGATCATCGGACCCTTGCCCACCATCGCCACGGGCGCAAACGCCTTCAGAGGGTCGAAGGGCAGGTTGGTCGCGATGGCGGATTTCGTGGTGTACGTCGAGGAGATCATCACGATCGTGTGGCCGTCCGGCGGCGCTTTCGCCACGAAGGCCTCACCGATCGACCCGGTGGCGCCGGGCCGGTTCTCGACGACAACGGGCTTGCCGAGCGCCTCGCCCAGCTTCTTGCCGATGGCGCGCGCGAACGTGTCGTTCGAGCCGCCGGGCGGCGAGGTCACGATGAACAGGATCTGCTTCGACGGGAAGCCCGGCGCCGGTCCCTGCGCCTGCGCCGGGAAGGCATGGACGGCGAGCACGGCCAGGGCCGCCGCGCACGATTTCACGATCATGGGATTCTCCTCGATAGTGGGGGCGCCGCCGGGGCGGCGCTCTTCCCGTTTGCGGTTACTGCACGACGACGCCGGCCGCCTTGACGACCTTGCCCCACTCCTCGATGTCGCGCTTGATCTGCGCGCCGAACGCGGCGGCCGACCCGCCCGCAGGGGCGACGCCGTCGCCTTCGAGCGTGTCGCTGGTTTCCTTGAGCTTGAGCGCCTTGGACACCTCGCCATTGATGCGCTCGACAACTTCCTTCGGCATCCCCTTGGGACCGATGAGACCGTGCCAGAGCACCGCCTCGTAGCCGGGCAGGCCGGATTCGGCGATGGTGGGCACGTCCGGCAGCGCGGGCAGGCGCTTGGTCGTGGTGACGCCGATGGCGCGCAGCTTCCCGCCCTTCACGTGCTGCAGGGAAGTCGCCGTGCTGCTGAAGAAGATGTCGGCGGTGCCCGAGATCGTGTCCGTGAGAGCCGGGCCCGTGCCCTTGTAGGGAACGTGCGTCATCTTGATGCCGGCCATGGTCGCGAACAGCGCGCCCGCCAGGTGCGTGATGCTGCCCTGCCCCGCGGAAGCGTAGTTGAGGCCGCCCGGCTTCTTCTTGGCGTATTCGATGAGTTCCTTCACGTTCTTCGCGGGAATGTTCGGGTTGGCCACGAGCAGCATCGGGCCCTGCGAGATCTGGATGACGGGCGTGATGTCGTTGATCGGGTCGAAGGTCATCTTGTAGAGCGAAGGCAGCACGGCGTAGCTCGTCGCGACGAGGCCGAGCGTATAGCCGTCGGGCTTCGCCTTGCTCATCACCTCGATGCCCAGCAGGCTTCCGGCGCCGGGCCGGTTATCGACCAGGACGGGCTGGCCGAGCGCGGTGGACAGGCGCTGCGCCATGAAGCGGCCGATGAAGTCGGAGCCGCCGCCGGGCGCGAAGGGCACGATGATCGTGATGGGCTTGGCGGGCCAGGCCTGGGCCAGCGCGGGAACGGGAATGGCGAGCACGGCGGCCAACGCAAGCGCGCCTCGAACAAAAGCCTTGGCGAACGGGGACATGGTCTTCCTCTTCGGTTGTGGATGACGCGATACCGGCGGCCGGGGCGCGGCTGCGGTCCGCCATTTTGCCGTCCCAAGCCGGGAAAGGCGAGCGAAAGCGTCCATACGGGCGGTGCGGGTGGCAGCCTGCCGTGCGCCTGTATGATCTGCGTCGAACAACCTTGGCACGGTGCCCGCCTCCCGGCTGCCCCGCGACCGCACAGGACGGAGAGGCCATGCCCCACATTCCCGCATCCCGGGCGCTCGCGCGCTTCCGGGTGATCGACCTGACCCAGGTCCGCGCCGGCCCCACGTGCGCGCGCCAGCTGGCCGACTGGGGTGCCGACGTTATCCAGGTGCAGATGCCGGAGCACATGCGCGGCGACGACACCCTCGGCGGGCAGGAGGGCTCCGACTACCAGTACACGCACCGAAACAAGCGCTCGATCACGCTCGACCTCAAGAACCCCGAGGGCATCGCGGCGCTGAAGAAGCTCGCGGCCGCCGCCGACGTCGTCATCGAGAACTTCCGTCCCGACGTGAAGGTGCGCCTGGGCATCGACTACGACTCGCTCGCGAAGGAAAACCCCCGCCTGGTGTACGCCAGCATCTCGGGCTTCGGGCAGACCGGCCCCTACGCCAGCCGCCCGGGCTTCGACCAGATCGCGCAGGGCATGGGCGGGCTCATGTCGGTCACGGGACTGCCCGGCCAGGGACCGGTGCGCGTGGGCATCCCCATCGCGGACCTGTGCGGCGGCATCTTCGCGGCCTACGGAATCACCGTGGCGCTCCTCGAGCGCGAGCAATCCGGCAAGGGCCAGTGGCTGCACACCTCGCTCCTGGAAGCGATGATCTACATGATGGATTTCCAGACCGCGCGCTGGACGGTCGACGGCGAGATCCCGAAGCAGGCCGGCAACTTCCATCCCACGAGCATCCCCACGGGCGTCTACCGCACGAAGGACGGCCACATCAACATTGCCGTCTTCGGCGGCAAGATCTGGGAGCGCTTCGCCGAAGCGATGGGCGCCCCGGAGTGGATCACCGACGATCGCTCGAAGAGCAAGGCCAACCGCTCGATGCATCGCGACTGGCTGAACGCCGAGATCGAGAAGCGCCTCCTCGCGCACACCAGCGATCACTGGATCGAGATGCTCAACCAGGCGGGCGTGGCTTGCGGGCGCATCAACGACCTGAAGGACGTCTTCGACGAGCCGCAGGTCAAGCACCTGGGGATGGTGAAGACCGTCGTCTCGAAGTACCAAGGCGAGAAGCACCTGCTCGGCCAGCCCGTGACCCTCACGCGCACGCCCTCGACGATCGCACGCGCGGCGCCGCGCCGTGGCGAGCATACCGAGGAGGTTCTTGCCGAGGCCGGCTACGATGCCGAATCCATTGCCCGAATGAAAGCCGCCGGAGTCTTCTGATGACCGACACGACCTACGCAAGCCCCACCGAGCGCGTGAAGACCTGGCGCGACGGAGCCGTCCTCCACATCCGCTTCAACAATCCCGCCAAGCACAACGCCCTCTCGGTGGACATGTGGGAGGCGTTGCCGCCTCTCCTGGCCCGGGCCGAGGCGGACGATGCCGTCCGCCTGGTCGTATTCTCGGGCGAGGGGACGAAGTCCTTCGTCTCCGGCGCGGACATCTCCCAGTTCGAGGACATGCGCGCAGCGCGCGAGGCCGTGAAGCGCTACGAGGTGATGGCGGAAGATGCCCTCATGGGCATCCACGATTTCGGCAAGCCCACGATCGCGGCCATCCGCGGGTATTGCATCGGGGGCGGCGTCAACGTCGCCATCAGCTGCGACATCCGCCTCGCGTCCGCCGACTCGGTGTTCGCCATTCCCGCCACGCGGCTGGGGCTGGGTTACCGCTTCTCCGCCCTCAAGAACCTCGTGGACCTCGTGGGCCCCGGCCACGCGAAGGACATCTTCTTCACCGCCCGCCGCCTGCCCGCGCAGGAGGCGCGCGACATCGGGCTCGTGAACCGCGTGGTGCCCGTGGAGGAGCTCGATGCCCTGGTCGCCGAGTACGCGACCATGATCTCGACCGGCGCGCCGCTCACGATGAAGGTCGGCAAGCGCATCATGCGGGAGGTCCTCAAGCCCGATTCCGGGATCGACATGGAACTGTGCCGCCGGCTCATCCTCGACTGCTTCGAGAGCGAGGATTACGCCGAGGGACGCACCGCCTTCATGGAAAAGCGCAAGCCCGTCTTCCGCGGCAAGTGACCGCGAAACCCCAACGACAGGGGAGCAAGCCGATGGCCCCGCATTTCACCCGCTTCGCAATCGCCTGCCTGGCGGTGATCCTGTGCCCCGCCCTTCCGGCCGCCGCAGCCTGGCCCGAGAGGCCCGTGAAGATCCTCATCGGGTATGCGCCCGGTGGCTCGACCGACGTGGTCGCGCGCCTCCTCGCGCCGAAGCTGGGCGAGCGCCTGGGCCAGCCCATCGTGATCGAGAACAAGCCGGGCGGCGCCGGGGATTTCGCGGCCGAGGTCATGCTGCAGGGCAATCCCGACGGCTACATGCTGCTCATGACGACCGTCGCCGTGCACGCGATCAACCCGGGGCTCTACAAGACGCGCAAGTTCCACCCGATCGACGACTTCACGCCCATCGCGATGATCGGCTCCTACCCGATGATCCTCATCGCGTCGACCCAGACCACGTTCAAGACCCCCGCGCAGCTGAAGGAGCTCGCCGCGACGACGCCGACCTTCTACGCCTCCTCCGGCGTCGGCTCGCCCGGCCACCTCGCGGGCGAACTCCTCGTGCGGGCCATCTCCGCGAACATCACGCACGTGCCGTACAAGGGAGGCTCGCCGTCGGTGCTCGCGGTGCTGACCGGCGAGGCGCAGCTTTCCTTCGCCACGCTTCCGGCGGTGGTGCCGCAGATCCGTGGCGGGAAGGTGCGCGCCATCGGCCTCGCCTCGCGCGAGCGCAACCCCGCCGTGCCGGACGTCCCCACCCTCATCGAACTGGGACTCGCGGACTTCGAGGTCGGCACCTGGACCGGCTTCGTGGGGCCGAAGGGCCTGCCGCCCGAAGTCGTGCAGAAGTTGAACGCCGCCGTCGCCGCCGTGCTCGTCGACCCGGTGATCCGCAAGCGGCTCATCGACGAGGGCGCAGAGATCCGCCCGATGAGCCCGGCCGATTTCGGCGCCTACATGCGCGCCGAGAACGTGCGCTGGTCGAAGATAATCAAGGAAGCGGGCGTCGTCCCGCAGTAGGTGCTGCCCCGCGGTCCCCGGGGACGCGGCGAGCGATCGCGGCTGCTCACGGTCAGCGCTCGCCCCACCGTATCCGCCGCTGCCAGTGCGGGGGAACGGATCATGTCTCGCCCTTCAGTCATGGGGGTCATGCGGGTATCGACAGCACGATCTTGCCGAGGTGGCGGCTCGCTTCCATGTGGTCCCGGGCCGCCTCGAGCTGCCCGAACGGAAAGACGCGGTCGATGACGGGCCTCAAGCGCCCGGCGGCGATCGCGGGCATCAGGTCGGCCAGGAAGGCGGGCACGCCCGCGGCTCGCTGCTCCGCGGTGCGCAGCTTGTTCGATACGCCGAAGAGCGTCAGGCGCTTCGCATGCAGCGCCTGGATGTCGATCTCGGCTTTGAGCACCCCGTCGACGTAGCCCACCGTCGCGAGCCGTCCCTCGAATGCCATGGAGCGCACGCACTCGGCGAAGACGGAACCGCCGACCGTGTTCACGACCAGGTCGACACCATGACCGCCGGTGGCCTGAATGACGGCGTCGTGGAAATCGCCCTTGCGGGTGCAGATCCCGAGGTCCAGCCCCAGGGGCTTCAGCCGGTCGAGCTTTCCCTGCGAGCCTGAAGTGCCGATGACCTTCGCGCCGCGTTCCTTCGCCGCTTGCAACGCGGCCACGCCAACGCCGGAGGAGATGCCGGTCACGAGCACCCACTCGCCGGGTGCCAGGCGACCCTGTGCGAAGAGCATGTCGTGCGCCACCAGGAAGGTGAGCGGGATCGACGCGGCCTCTTCCCACGAGAGGATGTCCGGCACGGCCATCGTCTCGCGCTCATCCATCAGCGCGTATTC
Organism: Betaproteobacteria bacterium; assembly: GCA_016720855.1. Taxonomy (NCBI): domain Bacteria; kingdom Pseudomonadati; phylum Pseudomonadota; class Betaproteobacteria; species Betaproteobacteria bacterium. The sequence goes on from JADKJU010000003.1 coordinate 146,161, forward strand.
GGAGAACGCACCGGCGCAGCGCCCCATCACGCGCTGGCCCGCCCGGAAGCGGGTCACGCCGGCGCCGGCCCTCACCACCTCCCCAGCCCCTTCCATGCCGATCGCCTTCACGGCGCCGGTCTTCATGAGGCCGTGCCCGACGATGAACTCGCCGCGGTTGAGGCCGGCCGCGCGCATGCGCACCAGGAGCTGCCGGGGGCCCGGATCGGGCACGGCGGCCTCGCGCAGCTCGATCGTGGCGCGGTCGGCGGAGGACTGCATGAAATAGGACTTCATTGGGCGACCCGGGTATGCCGGCCAAGGGTGCCGGAAGGCCGAATGGTACGGGATCGGGCCCGCTTCGCGCCGGCGGCGGGCGCAGTATCGAGGTGAGTCGGATGAAGCGGGCGCCCGCTCAGGCGACGACCTCGGAGCGCGGCCCTGAAAGCACGGCCAGCACATTGCGCGCTGCAGCGATGCCCATGTTCACGTAGGCATCCTCGCTCACCCCGCCGACATGAGGGGAAAGCACGACGTTCTGGACCGCCTTGAAGTGGTGCTCGCCGACGAGCGGCTCGACGGCAAAAGCATCCAGTCCCGCCGCGCGCAGCTTTCCGCTGGCCAGCGCCTCGAGAAGGGCGACTTCGTCGATGAGCCCTCCACGTCCGGTGTTCACGAGGATTGCGCCGTCACGCATCGTGCCGAGGGACTCACGGTTGATCAGGTGGCGATTGTCCTCGGTGAGCGGGCAGTTGAGCGACACGACGTGCGACCGTGCCAGCAATTCCCCGAGTTCGAGGAGAATCACTCCCGCAGGCGCTGCCTTGGCAAACGGATCGAAGGCCACGACCTGCATGCCGAAGGCCAAGCCCAACTCGGCGACGCGGCGCCCGATTGCGCCGATGCCCACCACGCCGAGCGTCTTGCCCTTCAGTTCCAGGCTCTTGTGCGTAGCCTTGTCCCAGAAACCCGCGCGCATGCGCCCGTCCAGGAATACCGCATTCTTGGCGCACGCGAGGATGAGGGCCCACGAGTGCTCCGCCACGGCGTCGGCATTGGCGCCCGCGGCGGCCTTCACCGCAATGCCCCGCGCTGCCGCCGCCCTGGAATCGATGGTATCGATTCCGGTGCCGTGCTTGGAGATCACGCGAAGGGATTTCGACGCATCGATCACCCGGACGGGTATCTTCCCGTAGCGCACGATGATCGCCACGGGCTGGTGCTCCTGGCACAGGGCAGTAATCGTGTCCTCGTCGGGCGTCTTGCCCGCGTAGATCACCTCGAAGTCGGTCAGGAGCGAAAGTGCCTGCGGCGCAAGATCGGCCGCCGTGACGAGAAGGGCGGGTTTCCGGCTCACAGCGTCTCGCCCTCCTTCAGCACGCCTGCCGCGCGCAGGGATGCATCGAGCCAGCCCGGCTTGAGCGCCCGTCTTGCCTTGATGTCGTCCAGGCGCTTCGTCTCGTCCGCGACTTTCCTTTCGGCCAGGGGCAGGAGCGATGCGGCCTTTTCACGCTCGACCACGACAACGCCATCGGCGTCGCCGATGATCAGGTCACCCGGGTTCACGCAGATGCCTCCCGCGGAAACGGGCCAGTTGATGCGGCCGGGGATGAACTTCGTGGGCCCGTTGGGATTCGCTCCAACCGCAAAGACGGGGAAGCCCAGCTCCCGCAGTTCATCGGTATCGCGAATGGCCCCGTCTATGACAACCCCGCCAAGCCCCAGGACCTTGCAGGCATTGATCATGAGGGCACCCATGAGGGCGCAGCTGGTGTCGCCCTTGCCGTCGATCACCAGCACGTCGCCCGGCTTCGCCATCGCCATGGCGGCGTGAATCATGAGGTTGTCACCGGGGCGCACTTCGATCGTGAATGCCGGTCCCGCGAGCCTCATGCCCGGGACCAGGGGTGCGACACGGTCCATCGTGCCGCGGCGCCCGGCGACATCGGCGAGGATCGCGGCCTGAAACGCGGCGGCGTGCGCCACGGTATCGGGGGAAACGCGCTCGAAATTGCGGCGAACGTCGGCAAGGGGGGCGTTGCTCATGGAGAATCCTTTCGTCATTGTCCTGAAGCGAATATGAAGCCGTGCCGGTTCAGCCGGCGTCGCCTTCCTCGAGCGCAAGTTCCTTGCCGCGGCGCAGCGCCGGCACAACCATGGCGAGGAGAATCAGCGCGGTGACCAGGAGGAATGCGACACTGATGGGGCGGGTGAAGAAGACCGCGAAGCTGCCGTCCGACATGAGGAGTGCGCGACGGAGGTTTTCCTCGAGCATCGGTCCGAGCACGTAGCCGAGGATGAGGGGGGCCGGCTGGCAATCGAGTTTCGCGAAGACGTAGCCCAGCACGCCGACGGCCGCGCACAGGTAGACGTCCATGGCGCTGTTGTTCAGGCTGAAGTTGCCGAGCGCGGCGAACATCAGGATGGCGGGAAACAGCCACCGGTACGGCACCTGTATGAGGCGCGCCCAGAGACCCACCAGGGGCAGGTTGAGCAGGAGGAGCAGGACGTTGCCGACGAACATGCTGGCGACGAGTCCCCAGAAGAGGTCGGGCCGGGACGTCATCACCTGCGGGCCGGGCTGGATGCCCTGCATCGTGAGGGCGCCCAGCATCAGCGCCATGACGGCGCTCGCGGGGATGCCCAGCGTCAGGGTGGGAATGAAGTGCGTCTGCGCCGCGGCATTGTTGGCGGCCTCCGGCGCGGCAACGCCTTCGATGGCGCCCTTGCCGAACCGCGAGGGATCCTTCGCGAGCTTCTTCTCCAGCATGTAGGCCGAGAAGGACGCCACGGAGGCGGTGATGCCCGGCAGCGCGCCGAAGAAGGAGCCCAGGGCCGTTCCGCGCAGGGTCGGCATCGTGGCGGTCTTGATGTCCGCCCAGGTTGGCATGAGGTTCTTCACATCCTTGGTGAAGACCTCCACCTTGTCGGTGCGGGCGAGGTTCTGGACAATTTCCGCGACGGCGAAGAGGCCGACCGCGACCACCGTGAAGCCCACGCCGTCGAGCAGTTCCGCCACGCCGAAGGAGAAGCGAGGCAGACCCGAGGTGACGTCCGTGCCCACGAGGCCGAGCATCAGCCCGATCACCACCATCGCGAGGGACTTCACGAGGTCGCCATGCGCCAGCACCGCGGAGAAGACGAGGCCCATCAGCATCAGCGAGAAATACTCGGCCGCCCCGAACTCGAGCGCCCACATGCCGACCAGCGGCCCGAAAAAGGCGACCAGCACCGTCGAGATGATTCCGGCCACGAAGGAGGAAATCGCCGCGATGGCGAGTGCCGGCCCGGCGCGCCCCTGGCGCGCCATCTGGTAGCCGTCGATGGCCGTCACGGCCGAGGAGACCTCGCCGGGCATGTTGACGAGAATGGCCGTGGTCGAGCCGCCGTATTGCGCGCCGTAGAAGATGCCGGCCAGCATGATGAGGGAACTCACCGGGTCGAGGCCGAAGGTGATCGGCAGCAGCATCGCGATGGTGACCAGCGGGCCGATGCCGGGCAGGACGCCGATGAGCGTGCCGAGGAAGACGCCGACGAAGCAGTAGGTCAGGTTCTTGAGGGTGAGCGCGACACCGAAGCCCAGCGCCAGATTCGAGAGGACGTCCAAGGGCTACTCCCCGAACTCGAAGGCGAAGAGTTCGTATGGCAGTCCCAGGCCCCAGACGAAGATGACCAGTGCCAGAAGGGTCATCGCGACGGCGAGCACCGCCACCTCGCCCCAGCGGAACTCGCGGCCGGCGTACGCACTGGAAACGATGAGCACGACCAGCGACGCTACCAGGCCCACGTGCTCCATGAGCCACCCGAAGGCAACCAGTGACGCGGTGAGCATGACGAGCGGGTACCAGCCCCACTCGCCCTGCACCGGCTCGCCGGAGCGCAGGCCGCGGACCAGCGTAACGATGCCGAAGCCGACGAGAATCCCGCCGAGGACGCGTGGAAAGAACCCCGGCCCCATGTGCTGGACGCTCCCGAAAGGGTACGACAGCGCGATGCCGAACCCGCCTGCGCCGATCGCAATGAACAGCAATCCCGCGAGGAAGTCCTGGTTGTCGAGAAATCTGGTCTTCATGGGGCGTCCGTCCAGTTCGCCGAAAGGTCGCCTACTGCAACTTGATGCCGGCTTCCTTGACCACCGACGCCCACTTGTCGTGGTCGGACTTGATCAGGGCCGCGAATTCGGCCGGACCCACGTCCACCTTCCCGTTGAGGCGTTCCTTCACGTCGGGAGCGTCCAGCACCTTGCCGACTTCGGCGTCCAGCCGGGCGATGATCGGGGCGGGCGTGCCTGCAGGCACGGCGATGCCGAACCAGGTGATGGCCTCGAAACCGGGGTAGCCCGATTCGGCGACCGTCGGCACGTCGGGCCATTGCGGGGCGCGCTTCAGGGACGTGACGGCGATGGCGCGCAACTGGCCTGCGCTGACCTGTGCCGCGGCCGATTCGATCGAGGCGACGTAGAAGGAGGCGCGCCCGCTGATCACGTCCGGCAAGGCTTGCCCGGTGCCCTTGTAGGGGACGTGCGTGTACTTGACGCCGGCAATCTTCTGGAAATACTCCCCGGTGAGGTGCGCGACGGTCGCGTTGCCGGGGGATGCGAACAGGAGCTTGCCCGGGTTCGCCTTTGCCGCTGCGATGAGATCACCCATGGACTTGATGGGCGATTTGGCGCCCACCACGATCGCGAGCGGCACGGCGGCGATCAGCCGCACCGGCGCGAAATTCTTCACCGGGTCGTAGGGCAGCCCCGACATGATTGAAGGTGCGATGGACAGGTTGCTCGTCTGGGCAATCACGAGCGTGTAGCCATCGGGTTTCGCCTTGGACGCCGCGTCCAGGCCCACCGTACCGCCGGCGCCCGCCTTGTTCTCCACGACGACCTTCCAGCCCAGCGTCGTCGACAGCTTGTCGCTCACGATGCGGCCGAGGATGTCGGTGCCGCCACCCGGCGGGAACGGGACGATGAGGCGGATCGGCTTGTCGGGATAGCCAGCCTGGGCCAGCGCTGCAGCGGAAAATCCAGCGGTAAGGATGACGGCGGCAACGGCCGCGGCCCGGGATGCCCAGCGATTCATGGTGACTCCTCCAGTTGCAATGCGGTTGGGTACGGCTTGCCCGGGTTATGTCCCGGGTCGGGTAGCAATCACGGATCATCGGTGAGACAATTCATCACGTCTATTTCATTTTTCGTTAAAAATGATAAGTACAACGAATCAATTGGACTTGCGCGACCTGCGCTATTTCGAGGCCATCGCCGAAGCCGGACACCTCGGAAAAGCCGCATTGAAGCTCCACCGTTCGCAGCCAGCCCTGACGGGCTGCGTGCGGCGCCTCGAGGCCACGCTCGGCACGGCGCTCTTCGAGCGGGTGGGGCGCGGCATCCGGCTCACGGCGGCGGGCGAGGCCCTGGCGCGCCGCGCCCGGAACCTACGCGTGGTCGCCGACGACACCGTGCGCGAGATCGGGGAGGTCGGCGCGGGCGTGGCCGGCCAGGTGCGCATCGGCGTGCTGCCGACGCTCGCGCGGTTCCTCATGCCGTCGCTGTGTCGCGTCTTCCTTCCCGAGGCGCCCGGCGTGACAGTTCGCACCATCATTGCCCAGAACGATGTTCTCGGCATGCATCTGGAGACCGGGGAGGTCGATTTCATTCTCACCATGGCCATCAGCGCGACCGAGGACCTCGTCAACCACACCATTCTCGAAGACGAAGCCGTGGTGATCGCGAGCGCAAGCCATCCGATCCTGGAGAAAAGGAAGGTGCGCCTGCAGGACCTGCTCTCCTACCGCTGGGTGCTGGCCCCACCGTCGGTGCGCACTCGGCAGTGGATCGAGGACGTCTTCCAGCGCCGGGGGCTGCCCGGGCCCGCCGTCCAGATCGAAACCAACCTGATCCTGATGATGCCCTCGCTCATTCACCAGACGGAGCTGCTCACGTTCACCTCACGCCGGCACGTAGGCAGGGACGACGCCGGCTCGCTGCTTCGGGAGGTCCGGCTGGCGGAGACCACGATGCGGCGGCGCTTCGATGTCGTGTATCGCCGCGATGGCTATCTTTCGCCGGCCGCGCGGAAACTGATCGCCCTGCTCCGCGCCCGGGGGCGGACTCACTTCTCCACCGATTGAGGGAATGGAGAAAAGGGGACAGACCCCTTTTCGGGAAAAGGGGTCTGTCCCCTTTTTCGGGTAGGCTTTCCGTCTCCTGCACTCGATCCGCCCGACCGAGCATGTCGAACGATTCCGACCCGAAGAACGCGAAGAAACCTCCCGCCACCGGCCTCGCCAAGGGCCTCACGAACTACGGCGACACCGGGTTCTCGCTGTTCCTGCGCAAGGCCTTCATCAAGGGCGCGGGCTACACCGATGACGCCCTGTCGCGTCCGGTCATCGGCATCGCCAACACCGCGAGCAGCTTCAACCCGTGTCACGGCAACATGGCGCAGCTGGTCGAGGCCGTGAAGCGCGGCGTCATGCTCGCCGGCGGATTGCCGATGGACTTCCCGACCATCTCGATCCACGAGAGCTTCGCGCATCCGACGAGCATGTTCCTGCGCAACCTCATGTCGATGGACACCGAGGAGATGATCCGCGCTCAGCCCATGGATGCGGTCGTTCTGATCGGGGGATGCGACAAGACCGTGCCCGCACAGCTCATGGGCGCGGCTTCGGCCGGCGTGCCCGCCGTGCAGCTCGTCACCGGTTCCATGCTGACCGGCTCGCACGACGGCGAGCGCGTGGGCGCCTGCACCGACTGCCGCCGCTACTGGGCGAAGTACCGCGCCGAGGAAATCGGCGAGGCCGAAATCGGCCGCGTGAACAACCAGCTCGTGGCGAGCGTCGGCACCTGCTCGGTGATGGGCACCGCGAGCACGATGGCGTGCGTGGCCGAGGCGCTGGGGATCGCACTTCCCGGCAGCGCTTCCCCGCCCGCGGTCACCGCCGACCGCATTCGCGTGGCGGAGCGTTCCGGCACCGCGGCCGTGGCGCTCGCGAAGAGCCGCCTCACTCCCGATCGCATCATCACCGCCCAGTCGGTGGAAAACGCGCTGCGCGTGCTGCTCGCCATCGGGGGATCCACCAATGGCATCGTGCATCTCACGGCCATCGCCGGGCGCCTGGGCATTCCCGTCGATCTTGCGCGCCTGGATGCGCTGGGACGCGATACGCCCGTGCTCGTGGACCTGAAGCCCTCCGGCCGGCACTACATGGAGGACTTCCATCACGCGGGCGGCGTGCCGGCGCTGCTGCGGGAATTGAAGCCGCTGCTGCACCTCGACGCCCTCACCGCCACCGGCCGCACGCTGGGCGAGGAGATCGAGGCGTCCGGGCCCGGGTTCAGTCAGCAGGTGATCCGGCCCCTGGCGAATCCGATTTTCGCGCAGGGCGGCATCGCGGTGCTGCGCGGCAACCTCGCGCCCGGCGGGGCGATCATCAAGCAGTCCGCCGCCGATGCGAAGCTCATGCAGCACGAGGGGCGCGCCGTGGTGTTCGAGGACGCCGCGGACATGGCGGACCGCATCGACCGCGACGATCTCGACGTGAAGGCGGACGACGTCCTCGTCCTCAAGAACATCGGCCCGAAGGGCGCGCCCGGCATGCCTGAAGCGGGCTACCTGCCCATCCCCCGGAAACTCGCGCGCGCCGGCGTGAAGGACATGGTGCGCATTTCCGACGGGCGCATGAGCGGCACGGCGGCCGGCACCATCGTGCTGCACGTGACTCCCGAGGCCGCGCTGGGCGGGCCGCTCGCCTGGGTGCAGTCGGGCGATCGCATCCGCCTCGACGTGGCGGGCCGCTCGATCGCGCTCCTCGTCGAGGATGCGGAGCTCGCGCGCCGCCGCGCCGTCCGCCCCGTCACGACTCCCACGGCGGAACGCGGCTACCTCAAGCTATTCCTCGACACGGTCACGCAGGCCGACCAGGGAGTGGACTTCGACTTTCTGCGCGCGCCGAAGAAGTAGTCCGCGCAGCCCGCGTTGCCTACCGTCACAGCCCGCCTTGCCTACCGTCGCATCCCGCCGCCTGGAGCCACGACTCCCCATGTCCCGGCCCCTTCGCTTCCGAGGGATCCAGGGGCAGCCGTCGCTCACGCAATTCGTCGTGCTGTCGCTCGTCCTGCACGCGCTCTTCATCCTGATGTTCGGCAGCCCTGCCGGGGGCGCGCGGGAGGGCCGGGCGATGTGGGGCTCGTTCAACGTGACGATCCGCGGCCCGCTGCTGGATCCCGGCATCGGCCTCAGGATGGACCGCGGCGTGGACGCGCGGCTGCTGCGCCCGCTGCCTGCCGAGCGACCCCGCGAAGCACGCGAAGCAAAGGTGCCTCCCGCCCCGGCGCAACCGCAACCGGATCTCGACGCGGCCCGGGCGCAGGAAAAGCCCGTCCCGCTGCCGGAGCCGGTCGTCACGCCGGCGATCAGGCCGGTAATCGCCGAGCCCATCGCGCAGCCCATCACGCCGATCACGCCTGCGACGGCCGACCTGATGTCCGCCCCGCGCGTCGATCGCATCGCCAAACCGGTGCCGATCGTGCCGACGCCCCAGATGGACTGGACGCCTCCCGCGGCGGCCGATCCGGCCATGGCGCCGGCAGTAACCGCGCCACTCCATATCCCCGCGCCCCTGTCCGAAACATTGGCGCCGGCGAGCGTGCCCCCGATGCTCGCCCCGCCCACGATCGCGCAGCCTGTCGAAGCGCCCGTCATCCCGGCGGCCATGCCGCAGCATTCCGGAACACCCGCTGCGACTCCCGCGCTTTCATCGCCGCCGGAGATTCCGGCACGCGCACCGCGGGCTGTGCCGGTCGCGCCCTCCACGACCGCTCCCGGCGCGGCAACCGAGCGGTCCTCCCCGGAGCGCGCCGTCCCACGCGCCGCGGATTCGCCAGCGCCGGCTGCCCGGTCGCCCGGGGACCCGGCGATCCTCGACAACCGCAAGCGACCGGATTCCAGTGCGCCTGCACCGGGCACGGGACCGCGAATCGATCTCGATGCGGCTCGCGCGACTGCGCGCGCGGTGGCACGCGAAGGAACCGGCAATCGCGCGCTGCTGCCTTTCCCGATGCCGCCGGCCCCGGAACGCAAGACGAAGGAGCAGGCCGCCCTCGAGAAGGTGTGGAAGCCGGACTGCAAGGACGCCTACAAGGACCTGGGGCTGCTCGCGGTCATTCCCCTGCTGGCGAACGAGGTCGGCGAGGGAAATTGCCGCTGGTAGGGCGGGCCCGGGAAATCCGACGCGGCTAACCTGTCGCGCGGCGTCCAGCCAGTCACCTGCGTCCCAATCCGCGAACGCAATCGCGCGCGGTATCCAGGAATCCACGGACGAGCGGCGATTCATTCCCGGTTCGCCAGGCCACCGCCGTGGGCACGATCGGCGGATTCGCCGCAAGCGCCCGGAAGACCACACCCCGCATCCCGATGATGCGCACGGAATCGGGCACCAGCGCCACTCCCAGGCCCGCTGACACGAGTCCGAGCACGGCGTGGGTCTGGGTCGCCTCCTGCGAGATGCGCGGGACGAACCCCGCGTCGCGGCAGAAGTTGATGATCAGGTCATGGAATATCGTCCCCGAAGTCCTCGGGAACATCACGAAGGACTCCCTGGCCAGCTTCGCGCCGGAAATCCTCTTCAGCCTGGAGAGGGGATGCCCCGCCGGAAGCGCGACGACCATGGGCTCTTCCATGATCGTCTCGAAATCAAGAGCGACATCAGTGGCCAATGGGCGCAACAGGCCGACGTCGATATCCTCGTGTCGAAACGCCTCGAATTGTTGCGACATGGTGAGTTCCCGCAGGTCGAGCCTGACCCCCGGAAAGCGCGCGACGAAGTCGCGCACGACGACGGGCAGGAGCGTGTACGCCGTCGCGGCAAGGAATCCCACCGTGATCTTTCCGACTTCGCCCCGATGGGCCGCGCGGGCCGATTCGACCGCCCTCGCGGTGCGCTCCATGATGCCGCGCGCTTCTTCGAGAAATACCACGCCCGCGGGTGTGAGCGACACCTGGCGGCGTGTCCTTTCGAGGAGCCGGACGCCGAGTTCGCGCTCGAGCGCCTGCAGGGCCATCGACAACGGCGGCTGAGTCTGCCGAAGACGCCTCGCCGCACGACCGAAATGCAGTTCCTCGGCGACAACGATGAACTGCCGCAACCGGTGCAGGTTCATTGATATAGGGAACGAATCACAGAACCTCAAATTATATATTGGACGAATTTCGTTGGGCGTCCTAGATTCGAAGAGGAGGGACTGCGCCCCGTTCCTCGCCGAGGGGACGTGCCGCCCGCACCCGCCTGAAACCACCCGTCCCTCGCCAAAGCATGGAAAAACCGATGATCCTCCAGCGACTGGCCGCGCTGGAAGAAGGTCATCGAAGCCGGGAAGATCACCCCTGACTGATACCGCAACGATGGAAAGGAGCCTGCCATGACCCTGTCCTCGACACCGCGAGTGACGGCAATGCGCGTGATTCCCGTGGCCGGCCGCGACGGCATGCTGCTGAACCTGAGCGGCGCGCACGCCCCGTTCTTCACGCGCAATCTCGCGATCCTGTCCGACAGTGCCGGCCGCACAGGTGTCGGCGAGGTGCCCGGCGGCGAGAAGATCCGCCAGACGATCGAGGATGCGGCGCCGCTGGTCGTCGGCCAGTCGATCGGCGAAGGTCGTCGCATCCTGCGCGAGATGCAGCAGCAATTCGCCGACCGCGACGCCGGCGGCCGCGGGCTGCAGACCTTCGACCTGCGCACGACGGTCCATGCGATGACGGCGATCGAGTGCGGCCTGCTCGACCTGCTCGGTCAATACCTGGACGTTCCCCTGGCGGCCCTGCTGGGCGAGGGCCAGCAACGGGCGTCGGTGCAGATGCTGGGCTACCTGTTTTTCATCGGCGACCGCGCGCGCACCGATCTGCCGTACCCCTCGCCGGCCGGCGAAGCGGCCGACGCCGACGACTGGTGCCGGCTGCGCCACGAGCCCGCGTTGACGCCCGAAGCGGTCGTGAAGCTCGCCCGGGCCGCGCACGCGCGCTACGGATTCAACGATTTCAAGCTCAAGGGCGGCGTGCTGCGCGGCGAAGAGGAGGTGGAGGCGATCCATGCGCTGCACGAGTGCTTCCCGCAGGCCCGCATCACGCTCGACCCCAATGCCGGCTGGCTGCTCGGGGACGCGGTTCGACTGCTGCGCGACCTGCGCGGCGTGCTCGCGTATGCGGAAGACCCGTGCGGCGCCGAGGATGGCTACTCCGGCCGGGAGGTGATGGCCGAGTTCCGCCGCGCCACCGACCTGCCGACGGCCACGAACATGATCGCCACCGACTGGCGGCAACTGGTGCATGCGCTCGCCCTGCAATCGGTGGACATCCCGCTGGCGGATCCGCACTTCTGGACGATGGCCGGTTCGGTGCGCGTGGCGCAGACCTGCCGCGACTGGGGCCTGACCTGGGGTTCGCATTCCAACAACCATTTCGACGTGTCACTGGCGATGTTCACCCATGTCGGCGCCGCCGCGCCGGGCAAGGTCACCGCCATCGACACGCACTGGATTTGGCAGGACGGCCAGCGCCTCACCAAGGTGCCGCTGCGGATCGTCGGCGGCCATGTGCAGGTGCCCGCGAAGCCCGGCCTGGGCATCGAACTCGACATGGTCGAGGTCGAGAAGGCGCACCAGCTCTACCGGCAGCACGGTCTCGGCGCCCGCGACGACGCGATGGCGATGCAGTACGTGATACCGGGCTGGAAGTTCGATCCCAAGCGTCCCGCGCTGGTCCGGTGACGCAGACCCCGCTTATCCATCACTCCAGGAAAAGGACAACACCATGAAGATCGGATTCATCGGCCTCGGCATCATGGGCACGCCAATGGCCATGCACCTTGTGAACGCCGGCAACCAGCTCTTCGTCAACACCATTGGTCCGGTTCCGGAAATTCTGGCCGCCACGACGGCCGTGGCCTGCGCGAGCGCACAGGCCGTCACCCGGGAGGCAGAGGTTGTCATCATCATGGTGCCGGACACGCCCGACGTCGAGGCGGTGCTTTTCGGCGAGAACGGCGTTTCGGCAGCCCTGCCCGGCCCGTCGCGCAAGGTCATCATCGACATGAGCTCGATTTCGCCGATGGCCACCAAGGCCTTCGCCAAGCGCATCAACGGGCTCGGTGCCGACTACATCGACGCACCGGTTTCCGGCGGCGAGGTCGGTGCCAAGGCGGCATCGCTCACGATCATGTGCGGCGGCGACGCGGCGGTGTTCGAGCGCATCCGGCCCTTGCTGGAGAAGATGGGCAAGAACATCACGCTGGTCGGCGGCAATGGCGACGGCCAGACCACCAAGGTGGCCAACCAGATCATCGTGGCGCTGAACATCGTGGCCGTTGGAGAGGCGCTGCTCTTCGCCAGCAAGGCCGGCGCCGATCCGGCCAAGGTTCGGCAGGCGCTGATGGGCGGTTTCGCGTCGAGCCGCATCCTGGAGGTGCATGGCGAACGGATGATCAAGCGCACTTTCGCGCCGGGCTTCCGCATCCGGCTTCACCAGAAAGACCTGAACCTGGCGCTGCAGGGAGCCCGCGAGCTGGGCGTATCGCTGCCACAGACGGCCAATGCCGCCCAGCTGATGCAGGCCTGCGCGGCCAATGGCATGGCCGACCTGGATCATTCGGCCCTCGTCCGGGCACTCGAGCTGATGGCCGGCCACACGGTGGCAGGGGCCTGAGAGGCGCCCGTCCCCTGATCGGCAGGCAGACCCCGATGGCCCTTCCCCCGCACACCATACGCATGGACGAGCGCGACAACGTCGCGATCGTGGCCAATGATGGAGGGCTCGATGCCGGCACCGTGCTGCCTTCCGGCCTCGTGCTGGCGGACCGCGTCCCGCAGGGCCACAAGGTCGCGCTCGTCGGCATCGCCACCGATGCGCCGGTGCTGCGCTACGGCGTCGCCATCGGCTACGCGTTGAAGGACATTCCCGCCGGTGGCTGGGTGCACGAGCGCCTGCTGAAGATGCCGGAAGCCCGCGAGCTCGAGGGGTTGCCCATGGCCACGGTCAAGTCCGGGCCGTCGCCTCCCCTGGAGGGTTACACCTTCGAGGGCTACCGGAATGCGGACGGCTCGGTGGGCACGCGCAACATCCTGGCGATCACGCAGACGGTGCAGTGCGTGGCCGGCGTCACGCAGTTCGCGGTGCAACGCATCAAGGAGGAGCTGCTTCCCCGCTTCCCCAACGTCGACGACGTGGTGGGGCTCGAACACGGCTACGGATGCGGCGTTGCCATCGATGCCCCCGACGCGGTCATTCCGATCCGCACGCTGCGAAACATCAGCCTGAACCCCAACTTCGGCGGCGAGGTCATGGTGGTGAGCCTGGGATGCGAGAAGCTGCAGCCCGAGCGGTTGCTGCCGCCGGGAAGCATCGCCATCGCCAACGGGCGCAGCGGGGCGGGCGCGCGGCAGGATGCGCGTGAATCCCTGGACGTCGTGTGCCTGCAGGACGATGGCCATGTCGGCTTCATGTCCATGGTCGAGTCGATCATGCGGCAGGCCGAGGTCCACCTCGGGCGCCTGGACGCCCGCCGTCGCGAGACGGTTCCGGCCAGCGAACTGGTCGTCGGCGTTCAATGCGGTGGCAGCGACGCCTTCTCCGGCGTGACGGCCAACCCGGCCGTCGGCTTCTGCACGGACCTGCTGGTACGCGCCGGCGCGAGCGTGATGTTCTCGGAGGTCACGGAAGTGCGCGACGGCATCGACCAGCTGACGTCACGAGCCGCGACGCCGGAAGTGGCCGAGGCGATGGTCCGCGAAATGGCCTGGTACGACGCCTACCTGGAGCGCGGAAGCGTCGACCGCAGCGCCAACACAACGCCCGGCAACAAGAAGGGCGGGCTGTCGAACATCGTCGAGAAGGCGATGGGGTCGATCGTCAAGTCCGGCTCCTCCCGCATATCCGGCGTGCTTGCGCCCGGCGAAAGGCTGCAGGCCAGGGGCCTGATATTCGCTGCCACGCCGGCGAGCGACTTCATCTGCGGCACGTTGCAACTCGCGGCGGGCATGAACCTGCATGTCTTCACCACCGGGCGCGGCACGCCCTACGGCCTTGCCGCGGTGCCGGTGATCAAGGTCGCCACGCGCACCGATCTCGCGCGGCGGTGGCACGACTTGATGGACGTCAACGCCGGCACCATTGCCGATGGAGAAGCCACGATTGCGGAGGTGGGCTGGGAGTTGTTCCACCTGATGCTGGAGGTGGCCAGCGGACGCAGGAAGACGTGGGCGGAACGGTGGAATCTGCACAACGCCCTGGTTCTGTTCAACCCGGCGCCCGTGACCTGATGGAGGGCTCGCGCCTCACATCTGCTTGAACAGGTGACTGAACGACCGGCTCACCTCCAGCTTCTCCCCCCGCCCCTTCACCTTCACCACCTGGTGCCCGCGGATGTCGCGGCCAACGCTCTCCACCGCGTCGACGCGAATCAGGATGGAGCGGTGGATCTGCCAGAACTCCTCCGGGTCCAGTTCCTCGAGCAGTTCCTTGATGGGCTTTCGAATGAGAGCCTCGAAGCCCTCGGTCTGCACCCGCGTGTACTTGTCCTCGGCGCGGAAGTAGAGGATGTCGGTGGCGGGAATCATGCGCAGGGTCGCACCCACGCTCGCCTGCACCCAGCGCAGGTAGTCGCGCGGCTTGACCGTACCGCCGGCAAGCCGCTGTGACAGTTCGGCCAGCAATTCACCCATCGCGTCCGGTTTCTGCTCCAGCCGCTCGCGCAGGCGTTGGCACGTGATCGCCACGCGCTCCGGGTCCGCGGGCTTCAGCAGGTAGTCGATCGCCCCTTGCTCGAAGGCATTGACCGCGTATTCGTCGTAGGCGGTGACGAAGACCACATGGACCTGGCCGGCCAGCGCCTTCGCCGCCTCGATGCCGTCCATCTCCGGCATGCGGATGTCCAGGAATACGATATCGGGCTCGCGGCTTCGCACCAGGGCTACCGCCTCGCGACCGTTGCCAGCCTCGCCCACGATCGAAAGCTCGGGCCACGCTTCCTTCAGCCGCGCGACGATCTGGTCGCGCATCAGGCGCTCATCGTCGGCAATGACCGCGGTGGGCGTACGTCCGGTGCTCATGCGTGCCTCTCGTCGTTTCAGGGCGGGGCTGCGGGGGCGAGCTCGTAGGGAACCCTGATGGTCGCACAGGTTCCCCCATCGGCCGGAACGCTGATCTCCAGTTCCGCCCGGCCCTGGTACATGGCCTTCAGCCGCTCGCGGATGTTGGCCAGCCCCACGCCGCTCCGGGAATCCGGTGCGAATCCCATGCCGGTATCGCGCACGTGCACCGCGAGGCGGCCATCGACGATTTCCGCGCCGATTTCCAGCCGGCCGCCCTCCGCCTTCGGCTCCAGGCCGTGCTTGATCGCGTTCTCCACCAGGGTCTGCAGCATCATCGACGGGAAGGTCGCCGACTTGAGGCCGTCCGGGACGCTGACCACCGCCTGCAGTCGTTCGTCCATGCGCACCGCCATGATCTCGAGGAACGCGCGGGAAAGATCCACCTGCTGGCCGAGCGTGGGCCGCACGCCGCCGCCGCGCATCTGCGGCATGGCCGAGCGCAGGTAGCGGATCAGGCTCTGCTGCATGCGCGATGCACGAGGCGGATCCGTGAGGATCAGCTGGTCGATGCTCGCCAGCGTGTTGAACAGGAAATGCGGCTCGATCTGGGCCTGCAACGCCTCCAGGTGCGCTTCCGCCGCCGTGCGCTCGAGCTGCTCCTTCTCGGCGCGCTGCAGGGCCTGGTTCGCGGTCAGTTCCGCTCTGTGCTTGCCGCCCGCCACCGCCTTGATGATGAGCGAGGCAATGATGAAGAAGAACGCCTTCTGTGGTTGCTCGAGGATGCCGCCCAGGATCAGCACCAGGACGCAGACGATCGCGAGCGTCTTCCATGGCACCACCGCCAGCCAGTCGAAGAAACTCCACCACAGCACCTTGATGGCATCCGCGATCTCGCGCAGGGTTCCTTTGGTGGTCCGGGGTGGATTCATGGTGGTCTGGGATCGGGGTGCTCGGTCGGTTTACGGCAATGGGGCCAGATTAGGGCGCGGGGCCGCAAGTCGCCAGCGCCACCGGACGGAACGACCTGCAGCGCGGCTGAAACGCAGATGGCGGTGACAGTCCGCGAATGGAAGAAGGCCGCGCAAATTGAAAACCGGCGGCCGATCCGCGCTCAGCGGTCGCCCGTCACCAGCCGGATGCGCCGGCGAATCGCCGCGGCCGCCTCCCTGTCGCCGGCGTCCTGCGCCCGCTTCTCCTGCACGCCAAGCCACGCGAGCAATGGCCGGCGCCAGCCGT
Source organism: Betaproteobacteria bacterium (assembly GCA_016720855.1). Taxonomy (NCBI): domain Bacteria; kingdom Pseudomonadati; phylum Pseudomonadota; class Betaproteobacteria; species Betaproteobacteria bacterium. The sequence continues at coordinate 162,452 of JADKJU010000003.1, forward strand.
TGCGCGATGCGGTGTCCACGGCGAGCGCGATGTCCGCTGGCGCGATCCGCCCCTGACGGAACAGCACGCCCGCGGCAACGAGGCGCGAGAACGGATCCTCGATGGCGGTGAGCGCGCTGCCACCCCCTGCCGCGACCGCGTGGTGCTGGGGCGGCAGCAGCGCGATATCGGCGCCCTGCGCCTTGCCCGCGAGATACGCCGCATAGGCGCGCTCCGCCGGTGGCGCATCGCCGGCCAGCGCCTGGTAGCCGGGACAGTCGTCGAAGTCGAGGCTTGCCGTGCGAGCCGCGCAGCGCACGAGCTCGGCGCGCGCCACGAGGTCGGCGCGGCCCGTGGCGGAAAGCGTCATGCGCGCGCGGGCAAATTCGCCTTCCGCGGCCTTCGAATGCCCCTCGAGGTAGGCGATCTCGAAGTTCTGAAGCGAACCATGGGCGTCCGCCCGCCAGCTGGGCTCCGGGGGGAGACCGGCGCAGGCGGCGACCGTCACGGCCGCCACGGCGAGGACCGTTCTCATGGGAGCTTCACCTCCGTATCGCGGACGAAGGGCCACTTGCGGTTGATCTCGTCGATCAGGCCGGAGACGCGGCGCAGGGTCGATTCCACTTCCTGGCGCAGGCCCGCGAGGTCCTCGGACGCCGTTCGCGTGCTGGCGGTGATTTTCTGCGCATCGACCAGGATCGCGTCGGCCTTGTGCAGGCTCTCGCGCGCTTCGGCCAGCACGGCGGTCAGTTGCGCGGCCGCCTTGCGGGTCTCGTCCATCACCCCGCCCGTGCCGAAAAGGCTCTCATCGGTGCGTTCCAGCGTGCGGTCGAGGCGTTCCGAGACTTTCTCGAGGGATGCGAGCATCGTGTTGGCGCGGTCCAGGGCGGCGATCACCTTCCTCGCGTTCTCGTCGCTGCCCAGGAGGCCGCCGAGCGCTCCCTGCGGCCCCGTCATGCGCCCGGTCAGCGTGCGCACGCTGGCAAGGCTCGCATTGAGATCCGAGTCCTGCGCCGACATGCGCTCCAGGTTTTCGAGTAGCCGCTTCATCGAGGCAATGAGGCCGGGAAGCTCTTCGGTCGCGTCCCCGCGCAGGACCTCGCGGATGGCGCCCTCGGGCAACGGCTGGTCGGCGAGGTTGCCCGTGAAGGCGCGAAGGCGCGCGGTCCCCACGAGGCTGCGCTCGAGCGTGAAGACGCTGGAAGTGCGAAGCCACTGCGTGTCCTTGCGCGGGATGTCGATCTCGATCCGCGCCCTGCCGTCCGGCGCCAGCTCGATCTTCTGCACCCGCCCCACCGGGAAGCCCGAGAAGGTGAGATCCATGCCGACGATCACGCCGGCCCCGTCATCGGCCATCAGCACGAGGCGCTGCGTGCTCTCGAACGTGCCACGGGCGTAGAGGACATAGAGGACGAAGCCCGCAATGATGGCCGCCGCGACGATCAGCACCATCGCCGCCTTCAGCTCGGCGTGGCGGATGTCGGAGGAGGGAGCGAGCGGCTGTTCCAAGGGCTTCAGGCGTAAGTGAGCGCGAGCGAGGCGGCCTCGACCAGCGCGAGACCCACGAAGAGGCGCACCAGGCCGCGCGGCGCGGCTTCCGGCACCGTGCCCGGATCCGGCGATGACCCGAGGCTCGCCGCGACCGGGATCACCGCCACCGCGAGTGCGAAGAACACGACCTTCAGTCCGAGCCCGGCCAGTTCCGCCGAGCCGAACACCTGCCCGATTGCGCGCGAATACGCGGCGTGCCCCCAGGGCGAAAAGCCGTAGAGGCCGACATAGGCCACCACCAGCGCAACCAGGATGCCGATCGCGGTGAGCGCGAGGACCGAGACGGCAACGCCGATCCCGCGAGGAAGCAGCTCGGCTCGCAGCGTGTGCGCGCCTTCGCGAAGCGAATCGAGTTCCCCGCGAACGCGCATCAACGCCACTTCGGTGCCAATGGCCGCGCCCGAGCGCAGCGCCACGAACAGCGCCACGAACACGGGGACGAGCTCCAGCACCAGCACGCGCACGAAGAGGTCGAGCGCGTAGCCCGACAGGCCGAAGTCGCGCGCGGTCGAATTGATGATCCCGATCACCAGGTAGCTCAGGAGCGAGCAGACGACGACGAAGCCCGGCAGGATCTGCCAGGCGGACGAGCAAACTTGGCGCGCCGCGAGAGCACGGGCGGGCGGCGTGTAGGTCGAGGGCGAGAGTGCCGCGACCACCGCCTCGGCGCCGAAGTGAAGCAAGCGCCAGGCACCGACCGCCCCCGAGAGCACGAGTCCGCCGGACCCGGCGATGGCGCGTCGCAATGATGTGGCCTGCATCAGCCGATGATACCTCGCAGGCGCCCACCCGCACCCCCGGGCGGTCCACGAGGGGTCCGATCCGGGAACTCCCCTTTTCCCTGTTGTTGTCCCCGGGGTGGCGCCGTGAGGCCGTCCCTCAATTCGCCTTGATGTTCGCCTCGCGGATGAGCTTGCCGTAGCGCTCGTAGTCGCTGCGGACGAGGTCGGCCAGTTGCTGCGGCGTGGAGGGCGAGACGATCGCGCCCAAGCCGGCCAGGCGTTCCTTCACCTCGGGATCCGCGAGCACCTTGTGGATCTGCGTCGCCAGCGTCTGGACGACGGCGGGAGGGGTTCCCTTCGGCGCGATGAAGGCGTGCCAGACGCTGGCCTCGAACCCCGGGAATCCGGATTCCGCGATGGTCGGCGCGTCGGGGAGCGTGGTGATGCGCTCGGCGCTCAGCGCGGCCAGCACCCGGAGCTTGCCGGACTGCACGAGCGGCAGGACCTCGACCGCGTTCACAGCCACCAGGGGAAGCTGTCCCCCGAGCACGTCGCTGATCGCGGGCTTGCCGCCCTTGTAGGGGATGTGCGTGAGCGAGATGCCGGCGGCGCGCGCAAACATTTCCGTGGCGAGGTGGGGTGTGGAGCCGCTGCCGGGCGAGCCGTAGTTCACGCTTCCGGGTTTCGCCTTCGATACCTCGATGAGCTTCCTGAGCGTCGTGAATTCCGAGGACGAGCTGGCGGCGATCACCACGGGCAGGCGCGCCACGAGCGTGATGGGAACGACGTCCGTGTTGGGATCGAACGGCTGCTGCGTGTAGAGGAACGGGTTCGCCGTGAGGCCGTTTGCCACGAGCATCACCGTGTAGCCATCGGGCGGGCTGTCGATCAGCTGCCGGATGGCGATGTTGCTTGCCGCGCCCGGCTTGTTCTCGACGATGACGGTCTGCCCGAGGTTCGGTCCCAGTTTCTGGGCCACCGTGCGCGCCACGATGTCCATCGCGCCGCCGGGGGCGAAGCCGACGAGGATCTTGACGGGTTTGGAAGGATAGGCCTGGGCCATCGCGGCGGGCGCGGCACCGAAAACCAGGGTTGCGGCCATGAACACTGCCGCGGCGCGGGTCATCGTTCGGATTGTGGAAACCATGTCTTGATCCTCCTTTGGGTTGTCCGTCGTTCCGGGTTCAGGCCGGCAACTTCAGGCGGCTGTAGACCCGCCTCGCGTTGCCTTCGAATATCTTGCGGCGGTCCTCGGCGGTGAGGCCGGGCGCCGCGTCGATGTAGCGCTTCGTGTCGTCGAAGTAGAAGCCGGACTCCGGGTCGACGCCGCGGACCGCGCCCACCATCTCCGAGGCGAAGAGGATGTTCTCGGCGGGGATGACCTTCATGAGCAGGTCGATGCCGGCCTGGTGGTAAACGCAGGTGTCGAAGTACACGTTGTTCAGCAGGTGCTCCTTGAGCAGCGGCAGCTTCATGTCCTGCGCGAGCCCGCGGTAGCGCCCCCAGTGGTAGGGAACGGCCCCCCCGCCGTGGGGAATGACGAACTTGAGCGTCGGGAAGTCCTTGAAGAGGTTCGAGGTGAGGAACTGCATGAAGGCCGTCGTGTCGGCGTTGATGTAGTGCGCGCCGACGGCGTGGAAGCACGGGTTGCAGCTCGCGCTGACATGCACCATGGCGGGCACGTCCAGCTCCACCATCTTCTCGTACAGGGGGTACCACCACCGGTCGGTGAGCGGCGGGTCCTTCCAGTGGCCACCGGACGGATCCGGATTGAGATTGCAGCCCACGAAACCCAGGTCCTTCACGCAGCGCTCGAGCTCGGGAATGCAGCTCGCGGGCGCAACGCCCGGCGACTGCGGCAGCTGGCACACCGGGACGAAATTGCGCGGATACAGACCGCAGACCCGATGGATCAGGTCGTTGCACTGGCGCGACCACTCGAGGCTCGTCTGCGCGGTCCCGATGTGATGGGCCATGGCCATCGCCCGGGGCGAGAAGAAGGTGAGGTCCGTCCCGCGTTCGCGCTGCAGGCGCAGCTGGTTCTTCTCGACGCTTTCGCGCAATTCCTCGTCGCTGATGGCGAGGTCGGTTCGCTTCGGCGGCGCCGAAGAGCCGTCCAGCGCCTTCACCTGGCTATTGCGCCATCCCTCCAGCGCGCTGGGCGCGGTGGTGTAGTGGCCGTGGCAGTCGATGATCATGGAGTTCGCACCTTGGAGGCCGGACGGGACCCACCGCGCTTCGGTCATGTAGGGCAGCTCACCCCGGCAGGGCCATGGGCGCCGGAAGCGCTCTCCCGGCATGTTCGAGCCAATCATTGCACCCTGCCAGAGTCGAGTCCAATATCCATTCCGCGCCCCAGTCATTCGAATTGCCTATAAGCATGGACATCCGCCAGCTGCGCTATTTCGTCGCCGTCGCCGAGGAGCTCAACTTCAGCCAGGCCGCGCGGCGGCTGCACATGAGCCAGCCTCCCCTGAGCCAGCAGATCAAGGCGGTCGAGGACGAACTCGGAACGGTATTGCTCGAGAGGAACCGGCGCAGGGTCCGGCTCACGGAGCCGGGGCGACTCTTCCTCGTCCAGGCCCGCTCCATCCTCGCGCAGCTCGACGGCGCGGGCGACGAAGTCAGGCGCGCGGCCCGGGGCGAGGCCGGCGAGATCCGGGTGGCGTTCACCGGCTCCGTTCCCATGTTCGAGCCGTTCCCGCGCTTCATCCAGGCGTTTCGTGAAAAGTTTCCGGGCGTTCGCGTGGAGATGGGGCACATGTCCTCCGGCGCGCAGCTTCAGGCGATCGCGGACCGCCGCATCGACGTGGGCTTCCTCCGGCCATCGCACCAGTTCGCCCCCGGTCCGGACATCGAGGTGCGAACCATCTGGGAGGACGAGCTGATGGCAGTGCTGCCGTCCGCACACCGTCTGGCCCGCGCGCGCGGCGGCGTGAGGGTCGCGGATCTCGCCGATGAACCGTTCATCCTCTTCCCGCGCGGGATCGGCTGCGGCCTCTACGATCACGTGATGGGGCTGTGCAGCCAGGCAGGGTTCGCCCCGCGCCTGGCGCAGGAGGCCCGCGAAGGCGTGACGATCCTCGCGCTGATCGCGGCGGGCACGGGGATATCGATCCTTCCGGACACCTACCGCAATGCGAACATTCCCGGCGTGGTCCATCGACCGCTCGCCACCAGGGAATCGAAGAGCCGGTTGCTCCTCGCGTGGCGCGCCAGCGACAAGACACCGCTGCTCGGTCGCTTCCTTGCGATGGCCGACGCGTGGCCGGGGTTCGCGTCTGCGTCGCGGACCGCAACCCCCCGCCGGAAGAAGCCAGTCGCGGCCTAGAGGTTGAACAGGACCAGCCGTTCCTCGGTCATGTCGCGGATCGCGTAGCGCGGGCCCTCGCGGCCGATGCCGCTGGACTTGATTCCCCCGTAGGCGAGCTGGTCGGTGCGCCAGGTGGAAGTGCCGTTCACGATGAGCCCGCCGACGCGCAGCGACCGGATGGCGTCGAACGCCACCTGGATCGATTTCGTGAAGATCCCGCAGTGCAGCCCGTACTGGTCCGCGCTGATGCTCTCGAAGAGCGGCCCCAGCTCGCGATAGCGCTGCACGGTGACGACGGGACCGAAGACCTCCTCGCAGACCACGCGCATCGAGCGTTGCACGTCGACGAGGACGGTGGGTTCGTATTGCGCGCCGCGTCGACCGCCGCCGGTGAGGATGCGGGCGCCTTGCGAGACGGCCTCGACCACCCAGCGCTCGACCCTCGTCGCCGCCGCCTCGTCGATCAGGGTGCCGACGTCCGTGGCCGGATCGAGCGGATCGCCGACGCGAAGCGTGTTCACCTCGGCCACGAGGCGCTCGACGAATGCGTCGTACACGCTTTCGTGGACAACCGCGTTCTGCACGGAAATGCAGCTCTGGCCGGCAAGGCGCATGGAGTTGCGCGCGCAAAGCGTCGCTGCCTCCAACACGTCCGCATCCGAGTGCACGATCGTCGTGCCGTTCCCGCCCAGTTCGAGGGCCACGCGCCGAAGCCCGCTGGCCGCCTTGATCTCGGCGCCCACCCGGCTCGACCCGGTGAAGGACACGAAATCCACGCGCGGGTCGCGCACCAGCGCCGGCCCCACCGTGTTGCCGTACAGCAGGTTCACGAACCCGGACGGCGTTCCTGCATCCACGAATATTTCCACGAGCTTCTCCACCGTCCCGGGGGACTGCGGTGGTGCCTTGAGAACGATGGCGTTTCCGGCCGCGATGGCCGGCGCGATCTTGTGGCAGGCGAGATTGAACGGCGCGTTGAACGGCGTGATCCCGGCCACCACGCCGACGGGGAAACGCAGCAGGAAGGCGAACTTGCCCGCTCCCATCGCGGTGCCGTCCAGCGGGACCTGCTCGCCTTCGATCCGGATCGCCTCCTCGGCGGAGAGCAGGATCGTGTCCTGGGACCGCGTAACCTCTGCGCGCGCGTCCTTGATGGCCTTCCCGGTCTCGCGCGTCATGATCTCGGCGATTCCATCCGCACGCTCGACGAGGAGCGCCGCGACCTTGCGCAGCAAGGCTGCGCGCTGGTAGCCGGGCATCGCCGCCACGACGGCCCTGGCGGCGACCGCGGCGGTCAACGCATCGTCCAGATCCTGGAGCGAGGATTCGGGAACCCGCGCGATCCGCTCCTTGCGAAAGGGGTCGATGACATCGACCTCGGTCATGCCGGTGCGCCACTCGCCGCCGATCCTCATGCGCAGGCGCGGCGCGTCTCGTGTCGGCCCCTGCCCGCCTGCCTTAGTCGATTCGGTCATGGATTCCCCCTGGAAGCCGGCGCAAGCGCCTAGGCCAGCCCCCGTTGTGCCGCCTTGCGCAGCGCCTCCAGGATCGCCCCGCGGTCCTCCGGCACCTTGCCGCCGAACGCGTCCTTCAGCTTCGCGTCTCCCGTTCGCTGCTGGCGCTCGATGGTGCCGCGTGTCATGAGCGGCTCGACCCCCATGTCCTCGAGCGTCTTCGCGACCTCGCGCATTTCCGCCGCGCGCCGGATGCCGTGGCTCGCCATGCGCTCGAGGTTGTAGTCCGCGATCCTCGCCCAGTCGAGCGTGGGAAAGGTTTGGGTGAGGGAGGCGATCAGCCGGTCCTCGACGCCGCCCGCCCGCGCGGCAAGGAAGCACTCCTGCGTGAGCGCCTCGAGCCCCTTGATCATGACACTTCGCACCATCTTCATCGCGATTGCCGAGCCGACTTCAGCGCCGGCCTCCTCGACGCTCATCGCGCAGCGACGCAGGAGCGGAAGCACTTCCGCCGCGGCCGGCCCGGATACGAGCATCGGAGTCTTGTGGCGCAGCGGCAGCACCGGCGCCATGACGGCCACGTCCACGAATCGCGCCCGGTCGCCGACGATCCGGGCCGCCTCGCGCTTGCGCTGCGGCGACACGGAGTTGACGTCGAGGTAGAACTGGCCCGGCGAGAGTCCTTCGCACGCCGACGCGGCGGCATCGAGATTCGAGGAAGCGGTCACGGCCGAGATCACGACGTCAGCCTCGCGAAGGGCATCGACGCAGTTCACGGCCTGGCGCACGCCCAGCCGCGCCGCCGCCACCCGCAACGCCGAGCCGCGATTCTCGTCGGGGAAAAGGATGTCCCATGCGGCGATCCGCGTCACGTCTTCGCGTCGCAAACCCTCGGCGAGAGCCTGGCCGGCCTCGCCGAATCCTATGAGCGCAAATGCGGGCAATTTATTTTCGTTCATGCCGACCAATGATACATTCCGGTGAGTCCTGCGAAATCCCGTGCGCCATCCTGAGCTCCGGAAGGCGAACACGGAACCCCCACGAGGAACGCGCCGATGAACGTCTCCGAGCTGATCGTCCGCTACCTGCAGGCCCTGGGCGTGCGTCATGTGTTCGGCTACCCCGGCGACCCTTCCGTCGAGGTGCTCGAGGCGTGCCGGCGCGCGGATCTTGCCTTCGTCCTGGGCCGGCGCGAGGGAACCGCGGGGCTCATGGCCGAAGCGACCGGGATGCTCACCGGCGTGCCGGGCGTGTGCCTTTCAACCCTCGGCCCGGGATCGACCAACCTCGTCAACGCGGTCGCCAACGCCTGGCTCGACCGCGTGCCGATGCTCGCCTTCTCCGGCCAGATCGAGAGCAGGCGCGAGCCGTTCTTCACGCACCAGGTGATCAACCAGGAGCGCCTGTTCGCCCCCGTGTGCAAGTGGGCGACGACGATCCAGCCGCACACCGCTGCCACGATCATGCGCAAGGCCGTGCGCACGGCCATGGCCGAGCGGCCCGGCCCCGTGCACATGACGCTTGCCGCGGACGTGGTCGGGGCGGAGGCGACCGACGCCGAGATCCGGCTGCCGCCCCTCGAAGCACGGGAGTTCCCGCTCGCCTTCGCCGCCGAGGCGGCCGCCGCCGATGTTTCGGCGAGGATACGCATCGCACGTCGCCCGGTGATCCTTGCCGGCATCGCGGCCGTTCGCGGCAATGCCTGCGCGAGCCTGGCGCGCCTGGCCGAGTCGCTAGGCTGCCCCGTCGTGGTCGCGCCGATGGCCAAGGGCGTCCTCGCCGAGGACCATCCGCTCTACGCGGGAACGCTGGACATGGCGTGCCAGGCGTTCATGTGGAAGTTCCTCTCCGGCTGCGACCTCATCATTGCCGCCGGCTTCGATGCCGTGGAGCTCATCAAGCCCTGGAGCCTCGAGGTCCCCACGATTCATGTGGACGCCACGCCGAACACCGACCAGATCTACCCGGCCGAGCTCGAGCTGGTCGGCCCGATCGCGGCAATCCTCGATGCGCTGGCCGCTTCCTGCGGCGGATCGCCGCGATGGACGGATGCCGAGGTCCGCGCGCACCGCGATGCCCTGGTGGCGAAATACTACGAGGGCCGCGTCTCCGGCCGGCTCAATCCCACGGACGTGATCGACGTCGTGCGCCGGGCGTCACCCCGGGAAGCGATCGCCACCGCGGACGTGGGCTCGCACAAGCTGCTCGTGGGACAGGGCTGGGCGACCTACGGGCCGCGCTCCACGCTCATGACGAACGGCCTGTCCTCGATGGGCTTTTCCCTTCCCGCGGCGATCGCGGCGAAGCTCGTCCACCCGAAACGGCCGGTGGTGTGCTTCACGGGCGATGGCGGGCTCGCCATGGTGCAGGGCGAGCTTCGGCTCGCCTCGAGCCTCGCAATCGATCCGCTGGTGATCGTCTTCTGCGACAACAGCCTGAACCGCATCGAACTCAAGCAGGCCCAGCGCAAGTACCCGAGCTGGGGAACGCTGATCGATTCAACCGACATCGAGAAGCTCGCGCAGTCCATGGGCTGCGAGGGAGCGAACGTGGATTCGGCCGCGGCGCTGGAGCGCGTGCTGTCGCAACCGCGGCCTTCCGATCGGCCCCTCGTCCTGGGTGTGCACATCGATCCGGCGCAGTACCTGGCGCAATTCTGAGTCGCCCGCACGGTCGGCGGCTTCCCGGGTCCTTTTCCTGCTCAGGCCGCCTTCTGCACCGGGATCGCCTCGCGCCTGTCCTTGATGGCGTTGTTGGCATCCACGTAAACGAGATCGGGGTGGTACTTCGCGATCTCCGCTTCCGTGTAGGTCGCGTAGGAGGCGATGATCAGCAGGTCGCCGCGCCGCGCCTTGTGCGCCGCTGCGCCATTTACCGAGATGGCTCCGGAGCCGCGCTGCGCCGAAATCGCATAGGTGGAGAAGCGCTCGCCGTTGTTCACGTTGTAGATCTCGATCTGCTGGTACTGCCTGATGTCGGCCGCGTCCAGGAGATCCTGATCGATGGCGCAGGAGCCCTCGTAATGAAGCTCGGACGCCGTGCAGGTGACACGGTGCAGCTTCGACTTGAGCATGGTGCGTTGCATGTTTCCGTCTCCGAAAGTACGACTGGCCTTGAGTCTATCGAGTCTTTTTAGAGGAAGGACTCGAAACTTCGGCACAGCCCCAGGTTTGTCGGCTACGCGCGGATCTCGACGTTGTCGATCAGCCGGGTCTTGCCCAGCCACGCCGCCCCGAGAACCACCAGATCGCGGTCCCGGGGGTCCGGAAATGCCAATCCGGACTGATTCCGCACTGCAACATAATCCACTTTCCATCCGGATTTCGTCAAGTCATTGATTGCGAAAGAGCAAAGTGCATCAAAATCGTGCCGGCCGCTTTCCACGAGATCCTTGATCCGCCGGAGATTGCGGTTGAGGCGCACCGCTTCGGTGCGTTCCTCAGAGGAGAGATAGCTGTTCCTCGAGGACATCGCGAGGCCGTCGGGTTCGCGCTTCGTCTCCACCCCGACGATCGCGACGGGGAAGTTCAACTGCCTCGCCAGGGCCCGGATCACGAACAATTGCTGGTAGTCCTTGCGCCCGAAGACGGCTGTGTGCGGTGCAACAATATTGAACAGTTTCGCCACGACCGTCATCACGCCCTGGAAATGGCCCGGACGGAAGTCGCCGCACAGTTGCTCCGCGGATTTGGGGGGCAAAATCAGTATCTCCTGAGCGTGCGGATAGAGTTCCCTGTCGTCCGGCGCGAACACCACGTGGCATCCGGCCTTCTCGAGCATTTCGCAATCGCGCCCGATCGTGCGCGGATAGCGGTCGAAGTCCCCGCCGGGCTCGAACTGCAGGCGGTTGACGAAGATGGACGCGACAATGCACTGGCCGTGCTTCTTCGCCTCCTCGACCAGCGCGATGTGCCCCGCGTGAAGATTGCCCATCGTCGGCACGAGGACGATCGACGCTTCGCCTTCGACTCGCTTTCTCAACTCGGGCACGGTATGGATCAGTTCCACGCCGCTTCCTCGCTCAATGAATCGCCGCGGTCATCCGTGTTCATCCGTGGACATCCGTGTTCATCCGTGTTCCACGCTTTACGCTCGCATCACGCTCAGAAGCAGTGCTCCGGCCCCGGGAAAGTCTTCGCCTTCACCGCCTTCACGTAGGCCGCGATCGCCGCCTTCACCGAAGGCGCCCCCTCCATGAAGTTCTTCACGAAGCGGGCCTTGCGTCCCGGGTAGATGTCCAGCATGTCGTAGACCACCAGCACCTGCCCCGACACGTCCGGGCCCGCCCCGATGCCGATCGTGGGGACCGTGAGCGAATCGGTGACGCGCTTGGCGACCAGCGCGGGCATGGCCTCCATCAGGACGATCGCGGCCCCCGCGGCTTCCAGCGCCTTCGCATCCGCTATCAGGTGTCCGGCAGTATCGTCGTCGCGGCCCTGCACCCGGTATCCGCCCAGCGTATGCACCGACTGCGGCGTGAGCCCGATGTGCGCGCAGACGGGGATGCCGCGCTCCACGAGGAAACGGGTCGTCTCGACCATCGTGGCGCCGCCCTCCAGCTTCACCATCTGGGCGCCGGCTGCCATCAGGCGCGCAGCATGGCGGAAGGCCTGCTCCTTCGATTCCTGGAAGCTGCCGAAGGGCATGTCCGCGAGAATGAGCGCGTTGGCGCTGCCCCGGGCGACGGCGCGGACGTGGTACTCCGTCTCCTGCATCGTCACCGGAAGCGTCGAATCGTGCCCCTGGATCACCATGCCCAGCGAATCGCCGATGAGGAGGATATCGACGCCGGCGGCGTCGGAGATCGCCGCGAAACTCGCGTCGTAGCAGGTGAGCATGACGAGCTTCTCGCCGCCTCGCGCGCGTTCCTGGAGCTTCGGTATGGTCACTCTCATGGAAATGGGAACCGGCCGAGTGGGACGAGCATTCTGCCACGGTTTCGCTGCAATGCAGCATGGCCTGAAAAAGGGGACAGACCCCCTTTTTCAGGCGCGGTTGAAGAACTCCCGCCCGCCGCGGATCGACTGCACCCTTTCGATCAGCAGGTCCAGGTGCTCCGGCACGTCCACGAAGTTGAGCCGCTCGCTGTTCACGATGAGGAGCGCACTGTCGCCGTAGTTGTAGAAGTAGCGCGTGTAGGTATCCGAGATGGCGCGCAGGTAGTCGTCCGAGATGCCCGCCTCGATCGGGTTGCCGCGGCGCCGCAACCGCTCCAGCAGCGTCTCGACTTTCGCCTGCAGGTAGATGACCAGGTCCGGTGTCGGCGCCTGCGGCTTCACGTGGTCGAAGATGCGCGAATACAGGCCGAACTCGTTGTCATCCAGCGTGAGGCGGGCGAATAGCGGGTCCTTCTGCAGGGCGAAATCCGCCACCGTGGGCTTGCCGAAGAGGTCGGGCTGGCGCAGCCCCTCGAGCTGGCGCAGGCGCTGGAAGAGGAAGAAAAGCTGGGTGGAGAGCGCGTGCCGCCGCATGTCGCGGTAGAAGAGCGGCAGGAAGGGATTCGACTCCGGCTCCTCCAGGATCACGCTCGCGTTCAGCCGCTTGGCGAGCAGCTTCGCGAGGCTGGTCTTGCCGCAGCCGATGGGCCCTTCGACCACGATGAAGCGGTGTTTCATGGCGTGTCCGGCAGCCTTTCGATGGCCTGGTCGGAAATCCCGTCGCGGAAGGCACAGGCCGGGCCGCGTCCCGGAATGATCGCATCGGGCCACACGTCCAGCAACGGCGCCAGCACGAAAGCGCGCTCGTGGGCACGCGGATGCGGGAGCGTGAGGCCGTGCTCGTGCAGCGTAAGGTCGCCATAGAGAACGATGTCGAGGTCGAGCGTGCGCGGGCCGTTGGGCACGTCGCGCACGCGGCCGTGGCGGCGCTCGATGGCGAGGAGGCTTTCGAGCAGCTCGCGGGGCGCGAGCGCCGTCTCCACCAGCGCGCAGGCGTTGATGAACGCCGGTTGGTCCCGATAGCCCACGGGTGCCGTTCGATAGAGGGCGGAGCGCGCGAGCAGCCGCGTGGAGGGCAGCGCCCCCACCTCGTCGAACGCCAGGCGAACGCGCGCCTGCGGGCCGTCGAGGTTGGAACCGAGCGCGATGACGGCGCGCGTCGCGGTCATTCGTCCGCGCCCGGCGCCACTTCCTCGGGAGAGCCGCCGTCGGCGGCACGGCGCTTGCCGCCCCGTCGGCGGCGCTTTTTCTTCGGGCCCTCGTCGGCGTGCAGCATGCGATCACGCTCGTCGCCGGAAGCATCCTGAAACTGCGCCCACCACTCGGCCGTCTCCAGCGGCGCATTGCCCGCCTGGGCGCGCAACTCGAAGAAATCGTAGGCGGCTCGGAATCGCGGGTGCTCCAGCAGCCGGAAGGGGCGCGTGCCGCCGCGCTGGGGAAAGCGCGGCTGCAGCAGCCACAGTTCCTTCATGGTGGCGTCGAACCGGCGCGGGATGGCCAGCGATTCGCGCTGCGCATCCAGCGCGTCGTGCATCGCCGAATGCAGGGAAGGCGTCGAGGGCTGGCCCTTCTCCTCGAGCTCGTGCCAGCGCCGTTCCACCCGTCCCCATAGCAGCGCCGCCAGGAGGAATGCAGGCGAGACGGGCCTGTCGTCGCGAAGCCGGTCGTCGGTCGCCTTGAGCGCGGCCATGGCGAAGGGGCCCGTGGCAGGGTCCTCCAGCGCATCGTCCAGGAGCGGCAGCAACCCATGGTGCAGGTCCAGGTCGCGAAGCCGCTGCACGCAGGCCACCGCGTTTCCGGAGAGCAGCATCTTCAGGATCTCCTCGAAGAGACGCGCCTGCGGCACGTTCTCGAGAAGGTGCTTCAGGGCGGGGATGGCGGCCGCGGTCCTCGCTTCGATCGTGAGGCCGAGCTTGGCGGAAAGGCGCGCGGCGCGCAGCATCCTCACCGGATCCTCGCGGTAGCGCGTGGCCGGGTCGCCGATCATCACCAGCTTCCTGGCGATCAGGTCCTTCACGCCGTTCTGGTAGTCCCAGACCTCCTCCTTCACCGGGTCGTAGAAGAGCGCGTTCACCGTGAAGTCGCGGCGCACGGCATCCTCGGCCTGGGAGCCGAAGACGTTGTCGGAGAGGACGCGCCCATGCACGTCCTGCTTGTCCTTCTCGTCGTCCGACTCGGGGTCCTTGGTGGTGAAGTGCGCGCGATACGTGGAGACCTCCACGGTTTCCGCGCCCCACATGACGTGCACGATCTGGAAGCGCCGCCCGATGATGCGGGAGCGACGGAAGAGGGAACGCACCTCGTCCGGGTGGGCGCTGGTGGCCACGTCGAAGTCCTTGGGCTGCATGCCGAGCAGGACATCGCGCACGGCGCCTCCGACGATGAACGCCGTGTGTCCCGCGCGCTGCAGCTCCTCGCAGGTCTTTCTCGCCCCGCGGCTGATGTGCTCCTTGCGGATGTGGTGCTTGTCGGGGCCGTAGATGACGGGGCCGGACTCGTGCGTGGCCGGCCTGGCGCCGCGGCCGAAGACCCGGGAGATGAATTTCTTGATCATGCGCGCAACCTCAGGATGGGCCAGCCGCGGTCGCGGGCATGGCTTTCGAGCGTGGGATCGGGGTCGACCGCCACCGGCTTCGATACCATCTCGAGGAGCGGCAGGTCGTTGTGCGAATCGCTGTAAAACCAAGTCTCGCCGAAATCCTCGAAGCGCCGGCCCAGCGTCGCCAGCCATTCGTGCAGCCGCGTGATTTTGCCCTCGCGGAAGGAGGGCGTTCCAGTCGGGCGGCCCGTGAGGCGGCCGTCGGGCGTTTCCTCCACCTCGCACGCGATGAGGTGCTCCACGCCGAGCTCCCTGGCGATGGGCTCCGTGATGAAGCGGTTGGTGGCCGTCACGATGGCCTTCAGGGCGTCGCCATGGGAGGCGAGAAGCGCCGGCGTCCCCGCGTGGATGATGGGCCGGATCTTCGCCTCCATGAACCCGCGGTGCCACTCGTCGATCACCTCTCGCGGGCGCCCGGCGATCGGGGCGAGCTGGAAGTCGAGGTAGTTGTGGATGTCGAGCGTGCCCTGCTTGTAGTGATGGTAGAACCAGTCGTTCTTGCGCTCGTACACCTCGCGCTCGAGGATGCCGCGCTCGATGAGGTACTGGGCCCAGCAATAGTCGCTGTCGCCGTCGAGGAGCGTGTTGTCCAGGTCAAAGAGCGCGAGCTTCACGTGAGTTCGGGTTGCAGCGCCGCCTTCAGGAGCGGCACGGTGATGGGGCGCCCGGTCTCGAGGGAGAACCTGTCGAGGGCGTCGAGGGCCTGGATCAGCGAGGGCATGTCGCGCCGCGCGTGGGTGAGGAGGTAGGACGCCACTTCCTCGGAAAGCCCGAATCCCCTCGCCCGGGCGTGCGCCGCGAGCGCGGCACGCTTTTCCTCGTCGGTAAGCGCGAGCACCCGGTAGGTGAGGCCGGTGGCGAGCCGCGTGGCGAGGTCGCGGCGCAGCGCCACGTCCTTGGGGGCGGCGTGGGCGGAGACGGCGATGAGATCGAAGGCGCGCTCGTTGAAGGCGTTGAATAGCGCCACCTGCCGCGATTCGCCCAGCCGCTCGACGTCGTCCAGCACGAGGACGCCGCCCGACTCCGTGCCAAGGTAATCCTCGCCGCGAAGGTACCGGGCGCCCGCGCGTCTTTCCGCGAAGGCCTGCAGCAGGTGGGTCTTGCCGGCACCCGTCTCGCCCCACAGGTAGAACACGCGCTCCGGAATGCCGGCCAGCGCGGTGCGAACGGCCGCCAGCGGCTCGGCATTGCGGCCGGGAACGAAGTTCTCGAAGGTGGGCGCGGGGGCTTGGGTGAAATCGAGGAGCAGCTGCCTCATCGGGACTCCCCTGGGCCGGCGCCGCGACGCAGGGTTGCGTCGCCCGGCTTGGCCCGGGCGCGCCCCGCGGAGGGCCGGCGGAACGCTTTGATTGCGAAGCGGATTCTATCACGCGCCCGGCGCGGACCACGAACGATTTCCCTATGGCAGAATCGAATGGTTACCGGAGAATCCGAATGGCCGTCGCTGCCCCCATCCAGATCCGTTTCGAGCGCTTCGATGGCGCCTTGGGCATTGCGCCCGCCCAGCCCCCGCGCGAGGTCACGCCGGAGGAAAAGCCCGCCCTCATCCGGCGGATCAGGGAGCGCCTGAACGCCCTCGATGCGGTGCTGGTCGCGCACTATTACGTCCACCCGGACCTGCAGGACCTCGCGCAGGAGTCGGGCGGCACCGTTTCGGATTCGCTCGAGATGGCGCGCTTCGGTCATGCGCACCCGGGCAAGACCATCGTGGTCGCCGGAGTGCGTTTCATGGGCGAGACGGCCAAGATCCTCAATCCGGAAAAGCGCGTCCTCATGCCGGATCTCGCGGCCGAATGCTCTCTGGATCTCGCGTGTCCCGCGGACGACTTCACGAAATTCTGCGACGCGAACCCCGACCGTGTCGTGGTGGTCTATGCCAACACCAGCGCCGCGGTGAAGGCGCGGGCCGACTGGATGGTCACCTCCTCCATCGCCGAGAAGATCGTGGCGCACCTGCATGCCCAGGGGAAGAAGGTCCTGTTCGCCCCGGACAAGCACCTGGGCGATTACATCCGGCGGGTGACAGGCGCGGACATGCTGCTGTGGAACGCCTCCTGCGTCGTACACGAGGAATTCAAGGCGCAGCAGCTCGAGGAGCTGAAGCTGAAACATCCGGGCGCCAAGATTCTCGTGCACCCGGAATCGCCGGCCAGCGTGATCGCGATGGCCGATTGCGTGGGCTCGACCACCGGCATCATCCAGGCGGCGCAGCGGCTGGGCGCGAAGGAGTACATCGTGGCCACGGACGGCGGCATCATCCACCAGATGAGGAAGCGCCTGCCGGGCGTCACCTTCATCGAGGCGCCCACCGCCGGCAAGGGCGCCACCTGCCAGAGCTGCGCGCACTGCCCATGGATGGCGATGAACGGCCTGCACAACCTGCTGGACGTGCTCGAGACGGGGAAGAACGAGATCCACGTCGATCCCGCGCTCGGCAAGCGCGCCAGCGTGTCCATCCAGCGCATGCTCGATTTCGCGAAGCTCCACCTTCCCGCCCTGAAGGGCAGCGGCGATGCGTGAGCCAACGGCCCCGGCGAGACGAGAAATTCCGATGCCGCGACTGATGACCGCGCTGCTCGTGGCTGGAGCTCCCTTCCTGCCTCTTGCCGCAGCGGAGCAGGCACCCGAAGTCCCGCTATACGTCGAGGGCAGAATGCTGATCCTGGTGTCGCCCACCTATCCCACCGACGAACTGGCGAAGGGACACGGCGCGACGGTGGACGTCTCCGGGACGATCGGCACCGATGGGCTCCTGAAGAATGTGCGCATCGAGGCGAGCCCGGCGGGAGAAGCATTCGAGGCTGCGGTCATGGACGTGGTGCCGCTCTGGCGGCTGCAGCCGCGCATCGCCTCGCCGGGCTGCGGCGCGGCCGACACCGAGGGCCACGTCACGATCTGGTTCGAGATCGCCGACGGAAAGCCGAAGGTGAGCTACGGAACGCGCCCGCCGGCCGGGGCCGTCGCGCCCGGGATCTTCACCGACCGCAAGCCTGTCCACATGGTCGCCCCGCTCTATCCGAAGAAGCTCGCGGCGGATCCGAAGACACCGAAGGCGATCCTGCAGGTGGCCTATGTGGCCGTCGGCGACGATGGAAGCGTCACCGGCGTGACCGTCGCCCCCATGCTCTATTACCGGGAGTTCGAGCCGCTGCTCTGGGCAGCCATCCGGCAATGGAAATACGCACCGCAGGACCGCCCCTGGTGCGGCGAGGTGCGCCTCCAGATGGGCCTCGACTGAAGAGGGACCCGTCCCCCTGAACGTCGCCCCGCGGAGCCGCGCTCAAGGGTATGTCCCTCAATTCCGGTAGAATTTCGGTCTGAATTCCCTCCGGAAGCGCCGCCGTGACCGCTGCCCCGACCCCCCTGACCTACCGAGATTCCGGCGTCGACATCGACGCGGGCGACGAACTGGTCGAACGCATCAAGCCGTTTGCCAGGCGCACGATGCGCCCGGAAGTCCTGGGCGGACTCGGCGGCTTCGGCGCCCTGGTCGAGGTTTCGAAGAAGTTCAAGAACCCGGTGATGGTCTCCGGCACGGATGGCGTGGGCACCAAGCTCAAGCTCGCCTTCCGCATGAAGAAGCACGACACCATCGGCATCGACCTGGTCGCCATGAGCGTGAACGACATCCTCGTCACCGGCGCCGAACCGATCTTCTTCCTCGACTACTTCGCCTGCGGACAATTGCGCGTGGACGTGGCCGCCAGCGTCGTGAAGGGCATTGCCGACGGCTGCGTGCAGGCCGGGTGCGCACTCATCGGCGGCGAGACGGCCGAGATGCCGGGCCTCTACGACCCGAACGAATACGACCTTGCCGGCTTCGCGGTGGGCCTCGTGGAGAAGGACCGCATCATCGATGGCAGCACCATCGTCCCAGGCGACACCGTCGTGGGCCTCGCCTCCAGCGGCGCGCACTCCAACGGCTATTCGCTGGTGAGGAAGATCCTCGCCGTCACGGGCACGGAGCTGGACGAGCCCTTCGACGGCCGCACCATCGGAGAGGCGCTCCTCGAACCCACGCGCATCTACGTGAAGCCGGTGCTTGCCGTGATCGAGAAGCTGCCGGTCAAGGGCGTGGCGCACATCACCGGCGGCGGGCTCACGGAGAACGTGCCGCGCATGCTTCCCGCGAACACCGCCGCGCGCCTCGACAAATCGCGCTGGCCTCGCCCCGCCGTCTTCGCCTGGCTGCAGGAGCAGGGCAACGTCCCCGAGGCCGAGATGCACCGCACGTTCAACTGCGGCATCGGCATGGTTCTGGTGGTGGCCAAGGAGCACGCAAAGGCCGCCATCGCCACGCTAGGCATCCACGGCGTGCCGGCGTGGGAAGTGGGCAGCATCGTCGCGCGCACCGGCGAGGAGCCGCAGGCCGCAGTCGTTTGAGGCAGAGGATCGGGTCAGGAAAATAGAAATTGTGGGTGCGTTTTTTTTATTTTCGGCCAGGTTGATTTGCGTCGGACATCTCGGCTCGAAGCCATGTCGAGGCGTCACCGGCATCGAAGTAGGTGGCACGTTCATCTGGCCGAAAATAAAAAAAACACACCCACAATTTCTATTTTCCTGACCCGATCCCAGCCACGCCTTCCGCCCCCGCGCCCATGAAATCAGCCGTCATCCTCATCTCCGGCCGCGGCAGCAACATGCAGGCCCTGGTCGAGGCGCAGCCCGGGCTCGACTTTCGCGCGGTGATCTCCAACCGCCCGGCCGCCGCGGGCATCGGGTGGGCTGCGGCGCGGGGAATCGAGACGCGCGTCGTGGACCACAAAGCCTACGCGTCCCGCGAAGCTTTCGATGCCGCGCTGGCGCAGGTGGTTGACGCGTTTGCTCCGGATTACCTGTTTCTCGCGGGCTTCATGCGCATCCTCACCGCCGGGTTCATCAACCGCTATCCGCGCAGCATCCTGAACATCCATCCCTCGCTCCTGCCCCTGTTCCCGGGCCTCGACACCCACCGACGCGCGATCGAGGCCGGGGTGAAGCTGCACGGCGCGACGGTGCACTTCGTCACGCCGGCGCTCGACCACGGGCCGATCCTGGTGCAGGCAGCGGTGCCGGTGCTGGACGCCGATACGCCGGAGGCGCTGGCCGGTCGGGTGCTGGCCCAGGAGCACCGCATCTACCCGCAGGCGGCCCGGTGGCTCGCCCAGGGGCGCGTGGAATTCCGGGATGCGGATGTCGTCCAGGTGCGTGGTTCGGGCGTTAGTACGGATTGGGCCATCGCCCCCCGGGATCCTTCATGAAAGCCGTCGCCGCCCTGCTCGCCAGTTGCCTCGCACTACCCACGCTCGCCATCCCGACACAGATCGAGGCGGAATACCGGATCTCGGCCGGCGGCATGCCTATCGCGCGCGTGGTTGAAACCTATGTACGCAAGGGCGACACCTATCGCATCGAAAGCACGACGCGCGCCGAGGGCGTGCTGAAGCTCTTCCGCGACGAAACCGTCGTCGTGACCAGCGAGGGGCGATTCGGGCCCGCAGGACTGGTGCCGCTGCGCTTCGAGCAGCAGCGCTCCGGGGACCGCAGCCGCGATATCCGTGCCGCCTTCGACTGGGAAAAGTCCGTGCTCCGCTCCGCCTATCGAGGCGAGGAGACGACGCATGCGCTCCCGCCCGGCACCCAGGATCGCCTGTCGATCATGTACCAGTTCATGAACGTGACGCGCAGCGGAACGGAAGTGCACATGCACATGTCCAACGGGCGGAAGGTGGAGTCCTATTCGTATCGCCTGATGGACGAGCCGCGGCTCAGCACGCCGGCGGGCGAATTCGCCACCTTGCACTACGAGCGCGTCACGGAGAGCGCCCGGGAAGCGCGAGCACAGCTCTGGCTTGCCAGCGAGCGCTTCAATCTTGCCGTGCGCGTTGTCTTCGAGGACGCCAACGGCCTCAAGCTCGACCAGACGCTCGTGAACCTCACGACCCGCTAGCCATGGACCTGCTTCGCCCCATCGCCCCCTCCTATCGCGCTGCCGCCCTGGCGATCGTGGCGTCGGTGGCGTTGCACGGCACGGCGATCGTGGGCTATCGCGCGTCGGAGGGGGACGACGTGACCCTGGACGCCCCCGCCTATACCGCAACGCTGGCACCGGGCGACGCCGGCGCCACGGTCGTCCCTGCACCGGCGCCCGGTGGCGGGCATGCACGCAAGGCGCGCGCGCGCCCGAAGAAATCCGAGCCGCGTCCCGGGGAGGCGCTGGCCTTCCTGCCAGCGGCAATTGATACGCCCGACCTGCCAGACCCCATGGGCGAATCGCCGCCCCTGCCCGAGATGCTGGCCCTCGCCCAGCCGCTGGTCCCGATCGCACCGCCGGAGCTGCCCGCCTTCCGACCCGAGGCGTTGCCCGGGGAGGTGACCATCTCGTATGCGCTCACCTCCGCATTCGCCGACGGGCAGGCCGAATACACGTGGAAACGCGACGGCGATCGCTACGAGATCACCGGCACCGCACAAGCCGTGGGCTTCTTTGCCGTGTTCCTGGAGGGGCAGGTTGAACAGTCGACCACCGGCCGCGTGACTCCCGAGGGGCTTCGTCCCGAGCGTTTCACGGAGCGTCTGGGCTCCGGGCCGGAGGAGGGCCTGGCGTTCGACTGGAATGCCAATCAGGTGCAATTCCGGTACGGCGACAACACACGCACGGGCATCCTGACCGACTCGACGGTTGACTGGCTTTCGATGATCTTCCAATTGGCCCAGATGCCACCGAAAGGCGATGCGATGGACATGCGTGTCTTCACCCAGCGCCGCCTCTACCAGTTCCACCTGCAGGTCGTCGGCTTCGAGGAACTGGAACTGCCCCTGGGCCGCGCCAACACGCTGCACTTGCGCCATATCGGGAAGAACCCCGAGGAAACGGTCGATGTCTGGCTGGGCGCGAACCAGTACTATCTTCCCGTGAAGCTTCGCTACCCCGTCGCAAGGAACCGGCTCGTCGTCGAGCAGACCGCCACTTCGGTCAAGGCGCGCTGATGTCCGCCGCCCTTGCGCGCCCGCAACTCGACGCGATCGTGCACGCCCTCGTCGCGGTATTGCCGATGCGAAGTCCCGCCGACGTCGTCCTCAAGCATTATTTCCGCGAACACCGCGCACTGGGCAGCCGCGACCGCGCCCTCGTCGCCGACACCGTGTACTCGGTGCTCCGCCGTCGCCGACTCCTCGAAGCGATGACGCCCAAGGCCTTGCCGCGCGAGCTGGCGCTCGCCTCCCTCGTGAAACTGCAGGGCGTGAGCATCGGCCAGCTCGAACCGCTCCTGAAGGGCGAAGAGCGGGACTGGCTCGTGGCCCTCAAGGCCGTGGACCTCGACACCCTGCCGTTCGAATTGAAGGCGGACCTTCCCGACTGGGTCATCTCGCGTCTTCGCAAGCGTTACTCCGACAGCGAGATCCTCACGCTCGCGCGGAGCCTGCAACATCCGGCACCGCTCGACCTGCGCGTGAACACGCTGAAGGCCCCGCGCGAGGCCGTGCTGGAACGCCTCGAGGCCGACGGCACGCCCGCAATCCCCACGCGCTACTCGCCCCTGGGCGTGCGCCTGAAGGAGAAGGTCGCCCTCAACCGGCACCCGATGTTCCTCGGCGGCGCGGTGGAGGTACAGGACGAAGGCAGCCAGATCCTGGGACTGCTGGTGGAGCCCAAGCGCACCGACATGGTGGTGGACTTCTGCGCAGGCGCCGGCGGCAAGACCCTGCAGCTAGGCGCAGCGATGGCTTCGCACGGGCGCCTCTATGCCTACGACATCTCCGACGCGCGCCTCGCCAATCTCACCCCGCGGCTTCGCCGCTCGGGCCTGTCCAACGTGCATCCGCAGCGCATCACGGGCGAGAACGACACCAAGGTGAAGCGCCTGCGCGGCAAGGTCGACCGCGTCCTCGTGGATGCGCCGTGCACCGGCCTCGGGACGCTTCGCCGCAATCCCGACCTCAAGTCGCGCCAGACGGAAGCCGGGCTCGCGGAGCTGAACGCCAAGCAGTTCGCCATCCTCGAGGCCGCCGCGGGCCTCGTGAGGCCGGGAGGCCGCCTCGTGTACGGAACGTGCAGCCTGCTCGAGGAGGAGAACGAGGCCATCGTCGAGCGGTTCCTCGCCTCGCACGCCGATTTCTCGCTCGTTCCCTGCGCCGAGGTCCTGGCGCGCCAGGGGGTGACGATCCCCGGCTGCGAGCGCTACCTGTGGCTGCTTCCCCATGTCCACGACACGGACGGCTTCTTCGCCGCGGTGATGCAGCGCGCCGCGTGAAGGCGGTCCTCTTTTCCCTGGCCCTGGCCCTCGCGCTTGCCTTCCCGGCCGCCGCGACCGGCCGCGCCTCCGGCCAGGACAAAGCGCCCTGCGCGACGCGGGTCGAGGCGTACTTCACTCCCGGCGACGACGTGGCCCGCGTGATTGCCGAACGCATCGGCAACGCGCGCCAGAGCGTGCAGGTTCTGGCGTACCTCTTCACCAGCCGGCGCATCGCGACGGCGCTGGCGAATGCCGCGAAACGCGGCGTGGAGGTCGACCTCGTCGGTGATGCGAAGCAGCATGAAGCGCGCGGACTGCCCGTGCTGAAGCAGCTCGATCGCGCCGGCGTGCGCATCTGGCTGCACGGCGACCACGCCGCCTTCCACAACAAGGTCGTCCTGATCGACGCGGGCACCCCCGCGAGCGTTATCGTCACCGGAAGCTACAACTTCACGCAGGCCGCGCAGGAGAGGAACGCGGAAAACATCGTGGTCATCACCGGCAGCCCTGCGGCCGCGGCCCGCTACGCGCGCGACTTCTATCGGCATCGGGCCGCTGCCTCGCGGTTACAATGACCGGGTCATGAGCCCGCTCGAATCCACGATTGAAACCCTGGCGGCGCAAGCGGGGTCCGGCAAGGGACTCCTGCAGCTCGCCGTCGTCGCCGTGAGCCTGGGGCTCGGCTGGCTCGTGGGCGGGGCGCTCAGGCGCCGGGTGAACGCGCAGGAATATCGCTGGAAATTCGGCGAGGGCGGCTTCGACCGCGCCGCCTTCCCGCTCGCCGCGCTCGGCTTACTCTGGGGCGCACGATTCTTCGTGCGCAAGCTGATTCCCACCCCCTTCATCGACCTCGCGATCTGGATGCTCGTCGCCTTTGCGGTGATCCGCTTCGCGGTGTACGTATTGCGTCATGTGTTGCCGAAGGGCGCGCTGCTGCGCGGCTCCGAGCGCACGGTCGTCATCGCGATGTGGCTGGGCATCGTCCTGCACGCCACGGGGATCCTGCCTGAGGTCCGGGATGCGCTCGACGCCGTCTCGTTCACGCTGGGCAAGCAGCGGATCTCCCTGTTGCTCGTCCTGCAAGGCGCCGTGTCGGTGGCCGTCACGCTGGCCATCGCGATGTGGCTGGCGAAACTCGTGGAAGGCCGGGTGCTCGCCAACGAGCACCTGGAGATGTCCACGCGGGTGGTCATCTCGAAACTCGTGCAGGCGCTCGCGCTCTTCTCCGCAATCCTCGTCGCGCTACCCCTGGTCGGCATCGACATCACGGCTCTTTCGGTCTTCGGCGGAGCGCTGGGCGTGGGGCTGGGACTGGGCCTGCAGAAGATCGCCAGCAACTACGTGAGCGGCTACATCATCCTGCTCGACCGCTCCGTGCGCATCGGCGACCTGGTCACCGTGGACAACCGGCATGGCGTGGTGAAGTCCATCGAGTCCCGCTGCACGGTGATCCGCAGCCTCGACGGCACCGAGTCGATCATCCCCAACGACACGATGGTCACGCAAAGCGTGACCAACCATTCCTACACCGACCGCAACGTGCTGGTGAAGGTGCCGTTGACGGTGGGCTATGACTCGGACGTGGACCGCGTCTTCGCGATCCTGCACGAAATCGCAAAGGCGCAGCCGCGCGTGCTGGCGGACCCGGCGCCCGGCGCTTCGATCACCGCCCTGGGCGACAATGGCATCGAATTCGTGCTCGGCGTCTGGATCGCCGACCCGGACCAGGGGCTGGCGTCGGTTCGCAGCGACATCCTGAAGGCGGCTCTGGAGAAGTTCCGGGCCGAGGGAATCGAAATACCCTTCCCGCACCGCGATGTGAGGGTCATCGGCACGCCGGCACTCCCGTCGCCCCAATAGAAACAACGGGTTGCAGGCGGCTTGCGAAATTCGCGGTCGCGCATCCCCCCGTATGGGCTAAAATCGCGCCCGACGCAAATCCCGAAAGCCCGCCGCGAGCGGGCCCCCTGAAAGGCGCGACCCCATGTTTCAAGGCCTCCTGAACCTCCCGTGGTGGGGCGACGTACTCGCTCTTCTCGTCCTCACCCAGATCACGATCGCGGGGGTGACGCTGTACCTGCACCGTTGCCAGGCGCACCGGTCGCTCGACCTGCACCCGGTCGTGTGCCATTTCTTCCGGTTCTGGATGTGGCTCACCACCGGCATGGTTACCAAGGAGTGGACGGCGATCCATCGCAAGCACCACGCCAAGTGCGAGACCGCCGAGGACCCGCACAGCCCGCAGGTCTATGGCCTCAATCGCGTCCTCTTTGCCGGCGTCTTCCTTTATGTGGCCGAATCGCGGCATCCGGAGACCATGAGCCGCTACGGCCACGGGACGCCCGACGACTGGATCGAGCGAAATGTCTATACCCCTTACCAGAAATACGGAATCCTGCTCATGGCGGCAACCGACATCGCCCTGTTCGGCGTAGTGCCGGGCCTGCTGATATTCGGCGTCCAGATGGCGTGGATCCCGTTCTGGGCCGCCGGCGTCATCAACGGCATCGGGCACTTCTGGGGCTACCGCAAATTCCAGACGGAAGACGCGAGCACCAACATCGTTCCCGTGGCCGCGTGGATCGGAGGCGAGGAGCTTCACAACAACCACCACGCCTTCCCGACGTCGGCCAAGTTTTCCGTGCAGTGGTACGAGTTCGACCTCGGCTGGCTATACATCCAGACTCTCTCGGCGCTGGGGCTCGCCAAGGCGAAAAAGATCCCGCCCAAGGTAAAGCTCCATCCGGCCAGGTCGGAAGTCGATGCGCAGACGCTGCAGGCGATCGCAATCAACCGCTACGAGGTGCTCGCCAAGTACGCGAAGTCGATGAAGCTCGCCTGGGAGGACGAGGTCGCGAAGCTGCGCGAAAAGCAGCTCTTCGCCGACAACGCCACCGCGAAGCGCCTGCGGCTGTGGGTCACGCGCGGCACCGCGCAGTCCCTGGCCGAGCGCGAGGCCGTCGCGCGCGCGCTCGCCTCCAGCCCCAGGCTCGCCACGCTGTACGCGATGCGCGAGGAACTGGCCAAGACCTGGGAGCGCTCCACGCTTTCCACCGAGCAGCTCGTGCAGCAGCTGCGCGACTGGTGCGACCGCGCCGAGGCGAGCGGCATCGAGACACTGGCGGAATTCTCGCAACGCCTGCGGCGCTACGCCGCGGCCTGACACGACATCGCCATCCTGCCCGACGCGGCGCCGGGCGCCGCACTTGTCTTCGGGGCCAGCGGCTACATCGGAAGCCATCTCGTTCCTGCGCTCGTCGCGCGCGGCGGGCGGGTGCGCGCCGTCTCGCGAAACCTGAAGGTCCTCGAGTCCCGCGGATGGAAAGGCGTCGAACTGCTCGCGGCCGATGCCCTGAAGCCGGAGACGCTCCCCGCTGTCCTCGCGGGCATCGACGTTGCGTACTACCTCGTGCACTCGATGTCGGCGGGCCGTGCCTTCGGCCGCCTGGATCTCGAGGCCGCCGATCATTTCGCGAGGGCGTGCGCGGCGGCCGGCGTGAAACGCATCGTCTATCTCGGCGGACTCGTTCCCGAGGGGGCAGACTCCGAGCACCTTCTTTCCCGGCGTGATACCGGCGAGCGGCTGCGCGCCCATCCCGTGCCCGTCACGGAAATCCGCGCGGGCATCATCGTCGGCCCGGGTTCCGCCGCCTTCGAGGTGATGCGCGACCTGGTCCTGCACCTGCCGGTGATGATCACGCCGCGCTGGGTGCGCGCAAAATCGCCGCCGATCGCCCTGGGTAACCTTCTGCACTACCTGCTGGAGGCGCCCCGTGTCCCGGCGATGGCGGGCGGGACGTACGATGCCGCCGGACCCGAAACGCTCACCTATGAGGCGATGATGCGCGCCATCTGCCGTATCGTCGGCCGGCGCGAGCCGTGGATCCTGCCCGTGCCCGTGCTCACTCCCGAGCTTTCCGCGTACTGGCTGAAATTCGTGACGGCGGTGCCCGCCAACATCGCGCGCGCGCTCATCGGCGGCCTCAAGCATGACTTCACGGCGAACGACGCCGCGATCCGGTCGATGATTCCGCAGCGGCTGCTCGGTTTCGAGGAATCCGTGCGGGCCGCCCTCGAGGCCGAGGCACGACACGCCGTGGCGGCGAGGTGGACCGAAGGCGCGTTCATGTTCCGCGACTACCGTCCCGACTATGCCTACTACGCGAAGCACGCCGGCGGCGAGGCGCGAACGGCGGCGAGTGCGCGTTCCCTCTGGCGCGTGGTCTCGGCCATCGGCGGCGACAATCGCTACTACGCCTATAACTTCCTCTGGACGCTACGCGAGATCGCGGACTGGCTGGTCGGCGGCGTCGCCATGAACCGCGGGCGCCGCGACCCCGACAACGTGCGCGTGGGTGACGTCATCGACTCCTGGCGCGTGATCGGCGTCGAGCCGGACCGGCGCCTCACGCTGGCCTTCGGCATGAAGGGGCCGGGCGCGGGCGTGCTGGAGTTCGAGATCGAGGAGATCGCCTCGGGAGAACGGCGCATCGCGGTCACCGCCTACTGGCACCCCGCGGGCGTCTGGGGTCTCGCGTACTGGTACGCGATGTTCCCGGCGCACCTCGTGCTCTTCGACGCCCTGGTCAGGGAAATCGCGCGACGGGCCACGGTGCCAGGCACGGGTGCCTGACACCACAATGAAAAACCCCGCCGAGGCGGGGTTTCGTCGAAGGCACCGCGGGAATCGAAGGCTACTTGAGCTTCGTTTCCTTGTACGTCACGTGCTTGCGGGCCTTGGGGTCGTATTTCATGATTTCCAGCTTTTCCGGCTTGGTTTTCTTGTTCTTCGTGGTCGTGTAGAAGTGGCCGGTGCCGGCGCTGGACTCGAGCTTGATCTTTTCACGCATGGTGGGCTCCTCAGATCACTTCGCCGCGCGCGCGCAGCTCGGCCAGCACCACGTCGATGCCCTTCTTGTCGATGGTGCGAAGGCCGGCGTTCGTGAGCCGCAGCTTGATGTAGCGGTTCTCGCTCTCGACCCAGAGCTTCCGGTACTGCAGGTTGGGCAGGTAGCGGCGCTTGGTCTTGTTGTTGGCATGGGACACGTGGTTGCCCACGATGGGCCCCTTGCCGGTGATTTGGCAGACTCGAGACATGCGATTTCTCCGATCCATCGCCCAGGCGAAAAGCCGAGGCGGAAAGCCGAAGATTATAGCCTAGGGTGGCCCGCCTCTTCAACCTGATTCCATTGGGTTTTCTCAGAGCAGCCCCCGCTCGGCAAACGACAGGCATGCCCCCGGCGCGACGATGAAGTGATCCAGGACCTTCACGTCAACGAGGGCCAGGGACTCCGCCAAGGATCGTGTAAGTGCTTGATCCTGAATGGAAGGTTCAGCGACGCCCGATGGGTGATTGTGGGCCAGGATCACTCCCGCCGCATTGTGGGCGAGCGCTTGCTTTACGACCTCCCGAGGGTACACGCTGGTCTGGGTGAGGGTTCCCCGGAAGAGCTCTTCGGCAGCGATGACCCGGTTCTGGGCATCGAGGAAAACCGCCCAGAAAACCTCATGGCCGAGGTGCTGCATGCGAAGGCGAAGGTAGCCGCGCACCGCCATTGGGGAAGCCAGGCTGTCGCGGGCCTGCATTTCCTCGAGCAGCGATCGTCGGGCGAGTTCGAGAGCCGCTGCAAAAAGCGCCGCCCGGGCCGGCCCCACGCCGGCAACGGCGGCCACCTCCGGCACCGGGGCGGCAAGCAGCCGCGACAGGCGCCCGAAGCGAGCGAGCAGCTCGCGTGCGATCTCGACCACGGGCCGTCCCGCCACCCCCGTGCGCAGCATGAGGGCGACGAGTTCGGCGTCGGACAGGCAAGCCGCGCCGTGGGCGGCGAGGCGTTCGCGGGGGCGCCCGGCGGCGGGCCATGGGGCAGAGGTCATGGGTCGTGACTCTCTCTAGTAGAATGATCCGATGGAAAAAAAGGGAAGGCGCCGCGTTCTGCTGGGGGTCACGGGGGGCATTGCCGCCTACAAGGTGGCGGAACTCGCGCGGGCGCTCATCCGGAATAACGTGGATGTGCAGGTCGCGATGACAGAGGCGGGCACGAAATTCGTCACGCCCGCGACTTTTCAGGCACTCACCGGCAAGCCCGTCATCACGGACCTCTGGGACACGAGCTTTCCCAATGCCATGGCTCACATCGAGCTTACGCGCGGCGCGGACGCGATCCTGATCGCGCCGGCCAGCGCCGATTTTCTCGCAAAGCTCGCGAACGGGCTCGCCGACGACCTTCTTTCCACCGCCTGCCTGGCGCGCAACTGCCCGCTGCTGGTGGCGCCCGCGATGAATCGCGAAATGTGGGACAACCCGGCCACGCAACGAAATGTGAACCTGCTGCGCGCTGACGGGGTGACGATCCTGGGTCCCGTCGCCGGCGACCAGGCATGCGGGGAGACGGGGATGGGGCGACTCCTCGAGCCCGAGGAGCTGCTGCAATCTCTCCTTGCCTTCCTGAGTCCCAGGCGCCTCGCGGGCCGCAAGGTGCTCGTCACCGCGGGCCCCACCTTCGAGGCCATCGACACCGTGCGCGGCATCACCAACCAGAGCTCGGGCAAGATGGGCTACGCCCTTGCGGAGGCAGCCGCGGCCTTTGGTGCGGATGTGACACTGGTGTCGGGCCCGACCTCGCTCGCTCCGCCATCCCACGCGCACTTCGTGTACGTGACAAGCGCCGCCGAAATGCTCAATGCCGTGAACGCGCACGCCGCGTCCGCCGACCTCTTCTTCAGCGTGGCGGCGGTTGCCGACTACACGCCCGAGGCGCCAGCCACGCGCAAGATCAAGAAATCGGGCGACGCACTGGAGATCAAGCTGAAGCCCACCGTGGACATCCTTGCGCAAGTGGCGAAGATGCGCGGCGGGCCGTTCTGCGTGGGCTTTGCGGCGGAAAGCGAAGACCTCGCGCAATACGCGCAGGCGAAACGCAAGCGCAAGGGCATCCCGATGATCGTCGCGAACCTCGTGCAGCACGCCGTCGGCCGCGAGGAGAACGAGGTGACGATCTATGACGACGCGGGGGCGCACCCCCTGGCGCGGGCGCCGAAGTCGCGCATCGCGCATGCCATCCTCGAGCACGCGCTGGTTCTCTTCGATGCCAGACGTGGCGGGGCGAGCCTCACGCCGATCAAGCAGGTTTCCTGATTCCCAGGTGAATGGGCATCATCGCCACAAGGCGAGGAGAAACCTTTTGACACGGATGAACACGGATAAGTGCGGATGAACACGGATCCACACGGGATATTAGCCAGGCTCAGCGATCAACCTCGATAGTTCGATTCCAAAGCATTATCCGTGTTCATCCGCACTTATCCGTGTTCATCCGTGTCCCAAGACCTTTCCTCAATCGTAGCCACGTTCTCCCAAAGCCCGCGATGAAACAACTCGACGTGAAGATCCTCGATGAGCGCATGCGCTCCCAGTTGCCTGCCTACGCAACGGGTGGCTCCGCGGGACTCGACCTGCGCGCCTGCCTCGACGAGCCGCTCACGCTGCGCCCCGGCGACTCGGCCCTTGTCCCCACCGGCCTTGCCATTCACGTCGGTGACCCCGGCTACGCCGCCTTGATCATTCCGCGCTCGGGCCTGGGCCACAAGCACGGCATCGTGCTCGGCAACCTCGTGGGTCTCATCGATTCCGACTACCAGGGACAGGTGTTCGTGTCGTGCTGGAATCGGGGCAGGGAAACCTTCGTGGTGAACCCGCTGGAGCGGATCGCCCAGCTCGTCGTGATCCCCGTGCTCCAGGTGCAACTCAACGTGGTGGAGTCGTTCGGCGAAAGCGCCCGCGGCGAGGGCGGCTTTGGCTCCACGGGCAAGCATTGAGCCGGGGCATGCACGGCATCGTCCTCTTCGCCCATGGCGCCCGAGACCCCGAGTGGGCCCGGCCCTTCGAGGCCATCCGCGACCGGGTGCGCGCCCGGCGTCCCGAATTCCCCGTCGAGCTCGCCTACCTCGATTTGATGACCCCGAAGCTCGAGGAGGCCGTCAACAGCCTCGCGGCGAAAGGGGTCGCGGCCATCACGATCTTCCCGCTCTTCATGGCGCCGGGCGGGCACATCAGGAACGACCTGCCGCGGATCGTGGAGGACCTGCGCAAGCGTCACCCCGGCGTGCCCATCGCCATCCAGACGGCGGTCGGCGAGGTTCCGGAGATCCTCGAGGCAATCGCAGGTTGGGTTCTCGCCGGCGTTGACTGACCAGCGGGGCAGCGCTCGTTCCTACTTGCGGGAGCAGATCGAGTAACCGTCGTTCCATCCCATGCGGTACTGGGCATCGGCCGGGAAGCGAATCTCATCCTTGCGGCCGTACGCCGATTTCCGTGCCGATTCGCACCCGTCGACGTAGCCGTCGCGCACGGCGGGCGGGTAGCCGGTGAGGTTGTAGGCCGGTGGGGGCGCCTTCGCGCGCCGATCGCGTGCCTGTTCGGGCGTTTCCCCGCCGGGCGGTGCGGGCTGCAGCACCCCGCAGGAAGCCAGCAGGAAGGCGAAAATCAGGAATGCCGGTCGGCGCATCGGAAGCCTTGTGCGTTATGCTGCATGCGCCGATTTCGTTGGGAGATTCTTCTTGGACGCCATTCTAACCGCACCCGGGTCCCGCTCCACCGCGTGGCGCGTCCTTCTCGCCGCGCTCCTGGCCTGCGCCGCGTTCGCTCGCGCAGAGGCTCCGCTGCCGGTCACCCACATCAAGGTGGCCGGCCACGCGCTTCGCGTCGAAGTCGTGTCCACGCCTGGGCAGATGGCGAAGGGGCTCATGTTCCGCGAAAAGCTCGGCCGGAACGACGGCATGCTTTTCACCTATGCCGATCCGGGCTACCACGCGATGTGGATGAAGAATACGCTCATCGCGCTTTCAGTCGCCTTCGTCGATGACGAAGGGCGCATTCTCAACATCGAGGACATGGAGCCGCAAACGCTCGACTCCCATGCCGCGGCCGGGCCTGCGCGCTACTCGATCGAGACGAACAAGGGCTGGTTTGCGGAACACAGGATCAAGGCGGGCGACAAGGTCACGGGGCTGCCGAAGCCGTCGAAGTGACTTGGGAGATTGATTCGCCGCCGCCGTTCACCCAGCCGACGTCGCACGCCAGCACCTGCCTCGACCCCATTGCCCACGAAAGGAAACGCATGAAACACATCGCTCTCGCCACCGCCATCCTGGCCGCCACCTCCGCCGGCATTTCCACCGCCCAGCAGGGCCCGAAGCCGGAAGACGAGATCCGCTACCGCCAGTCCGTGATGAACGTGATCGGACGTGCGATAGGCCCGATGGGTGCAATGGCGCAAGGCAAGGCTCCGTTCAATGCAGCCACCGTCCAGAAAAACGCAGCCCTCATCGATTCGCTCATGGGATTGCCCTGGAGCTCCTTCGGCCCAGGCACGAACAAGGGCGCGCCCACCAAGGCCGAGGCGAAGATTTGGGCCGACGCCGCCAAGTTCAAGCAGGGCGCCGAGGCGGCGCAGAAGGCCGTCACGAACCTGGCCGCCGCTTCGAAGGGCGGGAATGAGGCGCAATTCAAGACCGCGTTCGGCGAGGTCGGCAAGGCCTGCAAGGCCTGCCACGATGACTTCCGGACGAAGGAATTCCACAACTGATCAGGCAACGGCAACCAGAGCCCACACGGCCGCCGCGCTCGCAATCGCAAGCGCGACGGCCACCAGCGCCCCTCCCCCGCGGGAAATTTCCGCTTCTCTCCCCGGCTCCAGGCGCTTGCGGCCCGTGAGCATCGCCCCCACCAGGCCCTGCCGCTTTGCCACCGTGTAGTACACGACGGCCGCGAGGTGCATCGCGACCAGCACGGCAATCACGATGAAGTTCGCCTCGTGGATCGCGTTCAGGCGGTCTGAAACCGCCCGGCTCACGTGCCGCGCCAGGGGACCTTCGAAACCGTAGTCCTCCTGCACGAGGAAGAGTCCCGTCGCCGCCTGCACGGCGAGCGCCGCGAGCATCGCCACCACCGACCACCCCCCCAGCGGGTTGTGCCCCGCGGATTCGCTCGCCGTTCTCCCGGCAACCAGGCCCTTCGCGTAGCCGATCACCGCACGCGGCCCGCGCAGGAAGCTCGCAAATCGCGCGTGCGTGCCCCCAGCGAACCCCCAGGCGAGTCGAAACAACAGCAGCGCAAGAATGGCGAGCCCGGAACGCTTGTGCCACTCCAGCGTATCGGGACCGAGCACGGAATCGAACTTGCCCGTCACGACACTCGCGACCACGAGCAGCAGCAGAGTCCAGTGGAAGAGCCGCGTGGGGACATCCCATACTCGGACGGATACGCCGGCGCGATCGCTCATGGTTCTTCCAGGATCGAAAGGGATGCCATCAGCGAGGCCGGCGTCGCGATTGCGCGCCTGCACCGCGGCGTCCCGGTGACTCGCTCAGCCGCCGAATACGGCCGTGCGGAACAGTCCGCCGGAAGCGGACATGAAGAACAGCATCGGCATCGACAGCACGACGTTCAGGCGCGAGGCGAGGAACGCGACGCGCCTCGCGCGCGCCTTCTCGTCGTCGGAAGCCGGGGCGATGCCGAGGATCTTCTTCTGATTGGGCCAGATGATCGCCCATACGTTGACGAACATGATGGTGCCGAGCCACGCGCCGACGCCGATCGGGATGTAGGCGCGCTCGGTGAAGAGGAACGCCTCGTCCACCTTGTTGCCCAGCACGTACATTCCCGCGAGCCAGGTGACGACAGCGGTCCAGCGGAAGAACAGCAGCGCCCGCGGCGCGACGTGCTTCGAGATGCCCGCTGCGGTGCCATCGGCCTGCGCATCCTTCATCGCCGCCGCCTGCACGAAATTGAAGTAGTACAGCAGCCCCACCCACATCACGCCTGCCATGATGTGAAGCCACCGGCCCAGCCCGTAATGGACAAAATCCACGATCAGCCTCCCATCAGGGTGCGCACGAGGTAGTAGAGAACGCCAGTCAGGGCCAGTCCGCACAGGACGGTGCCCCACAGGGAATCGAGAGGGTTCTTCATCGGGGCTCTTCGCTTCCGCCAGTACGTGGGAAGGGATGCATTCTAGCACATCGAGGCCTGCCCCGATTCCCCGGCAGCGGGAAAAACCCATAAATAATAACAGGTTAGATGATTGTCAGGCCGCCAGTCCCCCGGGCGGGAGGGCAAGGACCGCATCGGCCTGCGTAAGATCGGTGAGGGCCCTGGCGGCATGCACACAGGCGGCAGCCAGGTTCGCCGGCGGCAGGGAATCAGGCGGTCCATGCAACGCGTCCGGCACGTCGAAGCGACGCAGGAACAGCGCAAGCAGCACCGAAGAAGCGGCTTCACCGCGTCAGCCGAATTCGCGGGCCACCAGTCCGCGCCTCGCGTGCGCAATGGTGCAACGCGTCAGCCCCGATCGGGGGCGGCCGTACAATGCCCAGGTGAACGACTTCCCCTCCGCCGCGCCTTACGCCGGCCTTACGCCGGACGTCGTGCTCAATGCCGTCGAGAGCGCTGGCTTCCTGGCAGATGGCCGCCAGTTCGCCCTCAACAGCTACGAGAACCGCGTGTACCAGGTGGGCCTCGAGGAGGATCAGGGGGGGCCCCTGGGTGAGGCGCGGTTTCTCGTCGCCAAGTTCTACCGACCGGGGCGATGGACCGACGGGCAGATCGTCGAGGAGCACCGCTTCGCCCGCGAACTGGCCGACCGCGAGATCCCCGTGGTCGCCGCCCTCGAGATCGGCGGCACGACCCTGCACCACCACGGCGGGTTTCGCTTTTCGCTGTATCCGCGCCGCGGCGGCCGCGCCCCGGAACTCGAGGATCCCTACACGCTCGAATGGCTGGGGCGATTCATCGGACGTATCCACGGCGTGGGCGCGACGAAGCCCTTCGAGCATCGCCCGACGCTCGACGTGCAGGAGTTCGGCGTGGCTTCCCGCGACTGGCTGCTCGCGCACGACTTTGTGCCGCCGGACCTGCGCGAAGCATGGGCGGGCGCGGCAGCGCTCGCGATAGAAGGGGCGCAGTGCGCTTTCGACCGCGTCACGAGCGCGGCACGCCTGCGCCTGCACGGCGACTGCCATGCGGGCAACGTGCTGTGGACGCCAGGCGGCCCGCACTTCGTCGATTTCGACGATGCGCGCATGGGACCCGCGGTGCAGGACCTGTGGATGCTGCTCTCCGGCGATCGCGCCTCGATGTCGATCCAGCTGAGCCACGTTCTGCGCGGCTACGAGGACTTCGCGGATTTCGACGACCGCGAGCTCGGCCTCGTGGAAGCGCTGCGCACGCTGCGGCTGCTGCACTACTCCGCGTGGCTCGCACGCCGCTGGGACGATCCCGCCTTTCCCATGGCCTTCCCCTGGTTCAACACACAGCGCTACTGGCAGGACCGGGTCCTCGAGCTCAAGGAGCAGGTCGCCGCGATGCAGGAGCCGGCGCTGGTGCCCGCGAGGTAAGCGACGAGTTGCGAACGCCAGGGGCGGCCAGAAGGATTTGGCGAATAAATAAATTGGCTGGGTTTGTTTTTTGGTTTTGGCCAGATGAAGGTGCCATTGACGTCGCTTCCATGGCCTATGTCGATGAAGTTTCGGACTGCGATGTCGGAAGCAAATTGACCTGGCCAAAACCAAAAAAAAATCCAGCCAATTTATTTATTCGCCAAATCCTTCATGTTTTCCCCTTCGCTTCGCTCGCTCTCGCTATGCCGTCACCGCGCGCGCCTGCGCGACTGGCCCTCGGCCTGCGCGCCGAGCCAGCGCCGGAAGGTGTTCGCCGCCGGATGGGCGATGAGCGCCTCGGGAGTGACAAGGTAGTAGGCGAACCGGGTCGGCACGGCACGTTCGATGGGGACGACGAGGCGCCCCTCCTCGATGTCGGAATCGACGAGCGGGCGCAGCGCGAGCGCCACGCCCACCCCGTCGATGGCCGCTTCGTGCACCAGGGAGGCATTCGAGAAGCGCGGGCCGCGCGAGGCATCGACGCCCTTGGCACCGGTGATCGCGAGCCATTCCTCCCAGCCGGGCCGCTCCTCGTCGCCCGGAGAGGAATCGTCGTGGATCAGCGTGTGAAGCCTGAGGTCTGCCGGCTTGCGCAGCGGCGGTCCGCGCCCGAGCAGCTTCGGGCTGCATACCGGCACGTAGTACGGGCGGAAGAGCAGATCCACAACCGCGCCGGGATACTCGCCCATGCCGTAGCGCACAGCGACCTGCGCCTCGGCGTCCTCGCGGCCGGGGTCGGTGCGCGAATCGCGCTCCGGATTGTCGATGGCCCGCAGTGTGCCGATGATGCGCAGGTCGAATTGGGGATAGGAGGAGGTGAAGGAGCGAAGCCGCGGCATCAGCCAGCGGGCGACGAAGTTGGGCGGGGCGGCGACCGCAATCCGCCCCCGCTCCTCGGCGCGGCGCGCGTGCGCGAGGCCGGCGGCGAAACAGTCGAATCCCTCCCTCACCCTGGGCAGCATGGCCTGGGCGGCCGGCGTGAGTTCGATGGCTCGCGTCAGCCGCCGGAACAGCTCCACCCCCAGGTAGTCCTCGAGGGTCTTCACCTGCTGGGAAATGGCCGCCGGCGTGACGAAAAGCTCCTCGGCCGCGCGCTTGAAGCTGAGGTGCCGGGCGGCTGCCTCGAAGGCGCGCAGGGCGTTCAGGGGAGGAAGTCGATCGCTCATAAGGCCATAGATTAGCTTCTCTATCGCAAAGCGCAAGAACATATCGTTTGTTGCATTGCATCGACACCCCTATATTCACTCCCGTAAGCCGCCGGAACTGCCCATCAGGCACCAGCGGCCCGGAACCCAAATGGAGTCAGCAATGCAAAACTACGAAGCCATCCAGAAGTACATCCAACAAGCCCGGATCGAACGCAGCGTATACCTGGCCGAGCTCGTGTCCGACATGATCGTCACGACCTGGAACGGCATCAAGCAAGGTGCCGCGGCCCTGCTCAGCATCGCCCGCGCCAAGACCCGCAACAACGTTTTCACGTTCGACTCCTGATTCGCCGCCCGGCCGGCCTCCCGCCGTCGCGGGGTACCATGCGGGTTTGGACACCCGAGCACGCATGGCCCCTCCCGTTCTCCCCGCGCTGTCGCTCCTCGAAACCCGCGTCGTCGGCGTCCTCGTCGAGAAGCAGCACACCGTCCCGGATACCTACCCGCTCACGCTGAACGCGCTTGTCGCGGGCTGCAACCAGAAGACGAGCCGCCACCCCATTCTCGAGGCAACGGAGTCCGAGGTACAGGCGGTGCTCGACCACCTCAAGTCGCTCTCGCTCGTCGTCGAATCGAGCGGCGGGCGCGTGATGCGCCATGCGCACAACGCCGGCCGCGTCCTTGGCCTGCCTGCGCAGTCCGTTGCGCTGCTCGCAACCCTCATGCTTCGCGGGCCGCAGACCTCGGGCGAGCTTCGCATCAACAGCGAGCGGCTCCACAAGTTCACCGACATCTCCTCGGTCGATGCGTTCCTCGATGAACTCGCCTCGCGGGCCGAAGGCCCGCTCGTGCGCGAACTCGCTCGCCAGCCGGGAACGCGCGAGACGCGGTGGATGCACCTGCTTTCAGGCGAGCCCGATGACGACACGGCGCAAGCCGCACCATCACCATCGGGCGCGGAGTCGGTGACGGTGAGCGAGATCGCGGCCCTGAAGGCGAACGTGGACCGGCTCGAAGGCGAGGTGGCCGAGCTTCGGGAAACGCTCGCCCGCGTGTGCCGGGAACTCGGATTGTGAACGGCGCCGCCGCCTGGCGGTAGGGAGAAAACCGATGCTCGTCAACTGCGTCGCCTACGAGGAAGGCCGGAAGCTCGCCGACATACACGTCGATGACATCAGCGAGTACGTGAGCCGGCCGGAGTGCTTCGTGTGGGTCGCCCTCAAGGATCCCTCGCCCGAGGAACTGCACGAGATGCAGGAGGAATTCAGCCTGCACCCCCTGGCAGTCGAGGACGCGCGCAAGGGGCACCAGCGTCCCAAGCTCGAGGAGTACGGCGACTCGCTCTTCGCCGTGCTGCACAACCTCGAGATGCGCGACGGCGAACTGCACCTGTCCGAGATCGATCTCTTCGTGGGCGAGAACTTCCTCCTCTCGGTGCGGCAGGGAACGGAACAGGGATTCTCCGCGGTTCGCGCGCGCACGGAGCGCGAGCCCGAACTGCTTCGCCACGGCGCGGGTTTCGTCTTCTACGCGCTCATCGACGCGGTGGTCGACCGCTACTTCCCCGTCGTGGACGCGCTGGAAGTGGAACTGGAGGCGCTCGAGGACCGCATCTTCGCGGGAAGCTCGCCGCGAGCCAACCTCGAGGCGCTCTACGGGCTCAAGCAGAAGCTCATGACTCTGAAGCACGCCGTCGATCCCCTGACCGAGGCGGTGGGCAAGCTGCACGGCGGGCGCGTGCCGCACGTGTGCCAGGGAACCCAGGATTATTTCCGCGACGTCTACGACCACCTGCTGCGGCTGGGCCAGGTCATCGACAGCCTGCGCGACATGGTGACCACCGCGATGTCGGTGAACCTCGCGATGATCTCGCTCTCCGAGAACGAGGTCACCAAGCGGCTAGCCGCCTATGCCGCGCTCGTCGCCGTGCCGACGATGGTCGCGGGGATCTACGGCATGAACTTCGAGCACATGCCGGAACTCAAGTGGGCGTTCGGCTATCCGGTCGCCATCACGGCCATGGTCGCGATCGACGTGTACCTCTTTTATCGATTCCGCAAGGCGCGCTGGCTCTGAGGAGAATGCATTGAGCAAACCCAACCTGTTGCTTGTTCCCGGCCTGCTCTGCGACCGCCGACTCTGGCAGGTGCAGATCGATGGCCTCAAGCATGCCGCCGAATGCACAGTGGCCGACATCTCGCAATCCGATTCCATCGCCGGCATGGCCTCGGCGGCCCTCGCGAAGCTGCCGCCGGGCCCGTTCGCGGTGGCCGGCCTTTCGATGGGGGGATACGTCGCCCTCGAGGTGATGAGGCAGGCGGCGTCCCGGGTGATCGGGCTGGCGCTTCTCGACACCAACGCGCGGCCCGACTCGGAGCAGGCGAGCGATGATCGCCGGCGCATGATGAAGATGGCCGAGACGGACTTCGACCGCGTCGTGAACGCGTTATTGCCGAAACTCCTGCTGCCCGCGAACATGCGCAACGCCGCCCTCGTGGCGACGGTGAAGGCGATGGCCGCGGCCACGGGCAAGGCGGCCTATTGCCGGCAGCAGGAAGCCATCATCGGACGCATCGACAGCCGGCCTCACCTGGCCCGGATCAACTGCCCCACTCTCATCCTTTGCGGCAAGGAGGACACCCTCACGCCCGTGGCGTTGCACCAGGAAATGGCCCATGCGATACCCGGTTCGCGCCTCGTGGTCGCCGGGCAGTGCGGTCACCTTTCCCCGCTGGAGCAACCCCAGCTGGTGACGATGAACCTCGTGCACTGGCTCTCGGGCCTTAAGGCCTGATCAGCCCTCGACCTCGCGCCAGCCGGGGATGAGCGGAAAGTAGAGGCCAAGCTTCGGTTGTCCGCCGAGGACGCGTGCATACCGGCGCAACGGGTCCGCATACCGGTCACGCTCGCTGTCGAGGAACGCCTCGGGGTTCGCGCCCTGGTGCCGGCCCGTCTTGTAGTCCACGATCCAGCGATCGCCCTCCGGCCCGGTGAACACGCGGTCCATCACCACGAGGCGAATGCGGCCGTCTTCGATGACATGCATGCGCACCTCGTTGGCGGCCTGCGGGTGCCGGGCAAGGATCCAGCGCCCCCGCTCGTCCGTGATCGCGGACTCGAGGGCGGTCACGACGAGTCCCGCGGCCTCGTCGCGGCCGGAGTCCGGCACGCCTCGCCTCTCGAGCTCTTCCCGCACCCGGCCGCGGATCGCACGCACCCGCGAGGCGGTCCATGAATCGAGACCGTCTTCGGCGATGCGCTGCAGCCAGCGGTGCGCCACCGTCCCCACCTGCCGCGTCGTTTCGCCCACCCAGCTGAACTCGATCCGCGATGGCGGTTCGTGGACCTCGGGCGCAAGCACGACCGCCGGCTCTGCAACCCGCACGTCAAGGGCCGCCGGAAGGATCCAACGCACATCCTCGAACGCCGGCGCAGGCGCCGCCACCAAGATGGTGGCTGGCCGGGGCAATGCCATTTGTGCAGCCTCGAAGTGGGGACGCGCCACCGACCAGGCCTTTCCGAGCAGGGAGCGCTCCGGGGGCGTGCGCACCTTCGGATCGTCCCCGTTCGTCGAGTCGAGCCCCACGCGCGCCAGCAGGTGCAGGCGATGCTCCGCCCGCGTCGCCGCCACGTAGAACAGGCGCTCCACCTCATGCGCCTCTTCGCGCGCATCGAGCCCCTTCAGGTAATCGTAGGCCGCGTCCGCGTCCTGCCCGGCCTCCTTGACGGGCGCCATGAGGAGCGCGCCGTCGGTTCGCGCCTTCCAGCGAAAGAGCGGCGTGTCGCCCGCGCGCGGGGTTCGGTCCAGTCCCGGGACGATCACGGTGGAGAACTGCAGTCCCTTCGCCTTGTGGATCGTCATCACCTGCAGCTCTTCGCCCGCGCCGAGGTCGGGGGCGCCGTACAGGTCGTCGAGATGCTCCTCGAGCCGAGCGGGGTCGGGCAGCTCCCCGGCCTCGGCGATGACGTCCAGGCGATCGAAGAAGGTCTCGGCGTCCTCGAGGTCGGTGGCGCCGGCGAGGCACGCGGGACCCCCGAGCGCCAGCCATGCACTCTCGACGCGTTCGCGCAAGGTGCCGCGCAGGCGTTCCTGCTGCGCTTCGGCGAGGATCGCGCTCGCCCGGGCCAGTCGCTCGCGCCCGTCGGAAGAGAGCCGGGAAAGCCGTGCCGCATCACCCAGGAGCTCCGGCACGGTGCGCTCGTCGCCGCGTACCAGCGCGAGCAGGTCGCCCAGCTCGAGGCCGCACCATGGCGCGCGAAGCACCGCGAGCCAGGCGACGCGATCCGCCGCGTGGGATAGCGCGCGCGTGAGGGCGACGAGATCCTGGATCGCCTGGCGCTCGCCGAGCTGCTCGATGTCCACGGCGCGAAACCGAAACCGCGCCTCACGCAGGGCGGGCACGATGCGATCCAGATGCGTGCGGTTGCGGACCAGGATTGCCACCTTGCCGCCGGGCCGCTCCGCCCGGGCCGCCTGCACGAGTTCGACCACCCTTCGGGCTTCATCGTCGCGCGCGCGGTCCTTGTCTTCGTCGACGAACGGATGCCACGTCGCCGCTTCGCCCGCGAGCGGATCGTGGAACGCCGTCGATTCCGCCAGGCTTACCGCGCCTTCGGACTCGTCGTCTCGATCCGGGAGGATGTCGCGGAAGGCGGAGTTGACCCAGTCCACGATGCCCTGCTGCGAGCGGAAATTCGTGGCGAGTCGAAGGCGCTCGAACCGCACGTTGGGCAGCCCTTCGTGCCACGCGCGCAGGAAAAGGCCCACGTCCGCCTCGCGGAAGCGGTAGATGGACTGCATCGGGTCGCCCACCGCGAAGACTGTCCGGCCATCGTCGGGCACCCAACCGGCGGTGAGGGCGGACAGCAGGCTCCACTGGCTGCGCGACGTGTCCTGGAACTCGTCCACGAGCACATGGGAAAGGTGCTCGTCGAGGGCAAGCAGGAGGTCGGTGGGCGCGGATTCGTCGCCGAGGGCCTGCACCGCGCCGGCAGCGATCTGCGCATGGTCCACCTCGCCGCGCTCGGCGAACACGACGAGCAGTTGCGCGGCCGCGACCGGGAGGACGGCGACGACAGCCGACAGGGCTTCCCACTGCCGGTCGTCGAAGGTCGCGGGGGGCAGGTGCGCGAGGTCGGCCAGCGCCTGCCTGAGTCCGGCGACTTCCTTCACGTCCTCGGCGAGCGCCGCGAAGTCCTTCTTCGCGCCTTCCCGGCCGCCATCATTCTTCGCCGGGAAGCCGAGCGCCTTGGTGACCGCCTTCCGCCAGTCGCCGTCCGTCTTGACGAAGAGCGTGCCTATGGCCTGCCAGGCCCGGCGACCGGCTTCATCGGCCGTGGGCAATGCCACGAGTCCGGCGCAGTCGAGCATGACGGACTTCGCTCCCGCCTTCTCCAGCTCCGCGACCGCTTCCGAAAGCAACGCGCACAGGCGCGGCACGGTGGCTGCCGGGAAGAGCGCCCGCGCAAGTTCCATGAGCCGTGCCCGCTCCGCCCGGAATGCAGCCTCGATCGCCTGGCGCTCGAGGCGCCCCCGCCAATCGCGTCCGAGCCACTGGTCCCGGCGCGCCAGCATGCCCGCGAGGAGGTCGACCGCCATTGCCTGGTCGCCGTCGAGATGCGCGAGCAGATGCGCGATGGCGTCCGAGCTCGGATGGCTTCGGTCCAGGAGCGCCAGCGTGCGCACCGCCGCTTCATGGAAAAGGTCGCGAGCGTCGTCCACGAGGCCCGGCTGCCAGCCGAGCCGGGCGAGCACCGGCATCTGCCGCGTGAGCGAGGCGTTGAACGAATCGATCGTCTGGATGCGCAGCCGCGCCGTGTTCTCGAGAAGGCGCCAGCCGCGCTCCTCGTCCCGCGCGAGCGCCTGCTCCGCAAGCGATCGGGTTCGGCGGACGTTGTCGGGCGCATCGTCGGCGAGCCCTCGTCGGGCGTCATGCAGCGCCTCCAGGACACGGCGCTTCATCTCCCCGGCCGCCTTGCGCGTGAACGTGATGGCGAGAATCTCCTCGGGGCGCCGCACGGTGGCGAGCAGCCGCAGGTAACGCTGGATGAGCAGACCGGTCTTTCCCGCGCCGGCGGGCGCCTGCACGATGAACGAGCGCGTCGGATCGAGCGCGCTTTCGCGCTCGGCGGCGTCGGCCGCGCGTCTTTCGCTCATTCGTCGTTCCCCGCGTCTTCGGACGCCTCGTCCGCCGCCAGCGCTCCAAGCCGTTCGCGCACGCGGCACAGCGCGGAAAGGTCGCAGTGCTTGCAAGTTGCGAATGGGCGTTTCGGGTCCACGCTCGCCTTCCCCTCCGCGAACTCCCGGGCGAGCCGCGCCGTCGAGAGCCGCCATCCTTCGATGAGCTCGCTCCACGAGGCCGCGAACTTGCCGGCGGTCCGGTGCTTGTCCACGGTCCCGACGTCGGGAAGCAGGCCGTCCTCGCGCGCGAGGCCCGCGAATCCGACCTTGCCCGCCTTGAGGCAGGCGAACGCGACGGCAGTCACCTCGTCGCCGACCGCCAGCGCATAGAGAGGAAGTTGCGGATCATCCGGCCGGTCCCCGAGCCACCCGCGCACGCGCGGAGAGCCGGTCTTGTAATCGATGACCGCGAGGCCTGCGTTTTCCAGACGGTCCAGGCGGTCGATCCTCCCGCGAAAGACGAGGCCGCCCGCTTCGATCGCGAGCTCCTCCTCCCGGTGCACGACGCAAAAGGGTGCGCGCGACCGGTCGATGTCGAGCCAGGCCAGCGCCACGCGCGCCAGCCGTTCCCGCTCGAGCGCGGCGAATCGCCCCTCCAGGCGCCCGGGACGCTCGGATCGCAGCCAGGCCACCGCGATGCGCGCGGCATCCGCGGCAAGGGCCTCGAGTCGCACCGGGTCCATCGCGGCGAGCGCAGCGTGGCTGCCGATTTCGCGCCAGAGGCGCGCCATCACTCGGTGCAGCAGTTGTCCACGCTCGGCAGCGCCGAGACCCGGTTCCGTCTTTTCGAGCCCTTCGGCGCGCAGCCGATGGCGCGCGAATGCGCGAAAGGGACAGGCCGCCTGATCGGCGAGGATCGCCGTCCCGCCGCGGGCGGCATTCGTTTCCAGCGGCGGCGCGACGCGGTCTTCGCGCCCTGCCCATGCCGCCTGATTTCGTCCCGCCGCGAAAAGCGCGTCGCGCAAGCCCTCGCAGGAAGGGATGCCGAGGGCCGCCGGATCCGCCGCTTCGTATCCGGCGATGAGGGCGCTTGCCCCGAGTGTCCGCTCGTCATCCATGAGGCCGTGCGAAAACACCACTTCATCGGCCGCCTGCGCCCACGATTCCGTGATGCGAAGGTCGAGGGCGAGCGAGGCTTCCGCGCTGGCCTGCGGCACGGCGGCCTTGCGCTGGAGCGACACCGGCAGGAAGGGGTTGGGCCGCGGCGACTGAGGCCATGAGTCGTCGGTGAGCCCCGCGACCCACAATGCGTCGAAATCGAGGCCCACCGATTCGAGCAGCCCCAGCACTTGCACGGGGGCGTCGCCGGATTCGGGCTGGAAAACGGTATCAAGACAGAACTGGCGCAGGTGACGCCGTGCGGCCTCCGAGGTGAGAGTCCCGGCGACGACACCGAGCGAGCCCAGTCGCGCCAACGCCTCGTGCCACTTGACGAGCGCCTGGTGTTCCGCGGAATCGAGGGTCCGCTCGCCGGGGAAGCCGGCGGCGAAAAGGCGCGCCGCAAAATGCGCGGCCCATGCCGGGGCAGACGCGGATCGACCCGGCGGGACGATCGAAGCAACGGCCTCCAGCCTCGCCTCGAGCGCGGGGCAGGCGGGCACGTGCCACCGCCCGCCTTCCGCGGTCGAGGCCGAAACCAGCGCGCGCAGCGACGCGAGATCCACCCGGGGCGGCGAGATCCTGCGAAGCGCCGCGTCGAGCCGGGCGCGTGAGGCAAGCTCCGAGCCCGACTCGCCGAGGAATGGCGAGCGAACGATGCGGCTCGCGCGCTCGAAGGCGACGGGCTCGTCGGCCAGCCCGAGCAGTGCCAGCGCGCAATCCACGAGCGGGTAGTCCGCGAGCGCCTTGCCCATCGAGAGGTTGTAGAGCGGCGCCCCCCGCGGCCTGCCGCCAGGCGCGAACACACGCGCAAATACCCGCGCCACCCAATCGCGCCGCTGTGCAAGATCCGGGACCACCACGCCGATTCGCGGCATGCGCTTTCCTGCGGCCGCCTCGAGCCGCGAGCGCGCCCAGCATGCGGCCAGCTCGATTTCGCGCCGCGGCGACTCGGCTGGAATCACGCGAGGCGCCGCATCATGCCGCGGCGATTCCGAGGTGGCTACCGCAATACCCGCTGCGCGGCAGGCGTCGATGACGAATCGCTGCGCGGGCGTGACGATGTGGAACGCGTAGGCGACGAGCATCTTCGGCCTGCGCACCGCCGTACGCGCCAGGAGCGCCGGCACGATCGAGGCCAGGCGCGCAGCATCGATCCCTCCCAGCTGGCGGGATTCCTCGCGCCACGAGCGGGCCCAGCCGGCGAAGGCCTGCGCATCCTCCGCGCCTTCCCAGGTGCCGATCGCGCCCTCTATTCCCCAGTCGTGCGCCAGGGACCACGCGCCCTGCGCCTCGCGCGCGAGTGCGGCGGGACCGACGAGAAGGTTGCGCGAAGCGTCGCGTGAAAT
The DNA here is from genome assembly GCA_016720855.1 of Betaproteobacteria bacterium. NCBI lineage: Bacteria > Pseudomonadati > Pseudomonadota > Betaproteobacteria > Betaproteobacteria bacterium. The sequence goes on from JADKJU010000003.1 coordinate 207,434, forward strand.
GGCGGCTTCCCACCCGAGACGCTCGTGATCCGCGGTGAAGAGCGGGGGCACGGCCGCTCCCTCGTCGTCGAATCGCGCGTCCTCGTGCAGGCGCTCCAGCCAGGCGCCCCACGGAAGGATGTCCGCCGCAGGCCAGCTCGTGCGCCCGGACGCGGCGTGGATATCGCCGACGGCGCTCGCGAGGCACTGGGCCAGCCGGTTGTTCGGGGTGACGGCGGTCAACGCGCCGTGCGGCTCATGCGCGAGTCGCGCGGCGAGATCGCGGAATTCGATCGTTTCGGAGACGGCAGCCGTCATGCCGCCATCATAGTCGTGGCCGGGCTCACCACGTGAGCCCGTGCGGCGTCTAGCCGAACTTGGCGAGGAGCTCCGCGGCGTGCTCGAGACGCTTGTCGACCACCGCCCTGCCGGCCGTGCCCGCGGGGACGTCGCCACCCGACTGGATGGCGCAGGAGAGCACGTGGTAGAAGGCCTTGTCGAGGGCGCGGCGGCTGGCGGAGAGCTGCTGCGTGATCGCCTCGCAGTCGGACCCCTTCTCGATCATGGCCTGGATGCCGCGCAACTGCCCCTCGACGCGGCGCAGCCGGTGGATGAGTTCCTTCTTGTGCGTTTCGTCCCGGATCGTGGGCATGGATTCCTCCTGGATTCGCGGAAAATATACACTACTGGGTATGGCATGGCAAGCGCATCACGGCGCGGCAGACGCTTGACATACTATACCCCATACAGTATATTTCGGACACCCCTTCCCTGGAGCATTCCCGTGAACGCCGAAAGACTCGTCCGCATATTCGCCGGCACCTTCATCCTGCTCTCCCTCGGACTCGGCGTGCCCGGCAGCCCGGCCTTCGTGAGCCAGAACTTCCTGTGGCTCACCGCCTTCGTGGGTGCCAACCTGCTGCAGAGCGGCTTCTCCTGCTTCTGCCCGCTGGAGATCATCCTGAAGAAGCTCGGCGTGAAAAGCGCCGCGCAGGGCGCCTAGGAGACTTCCTTGTCCGCCGCCGGTTTCGTCCACGTCGCTTGCCCTAAGTGCCTCGCGCAGAATCGCGTCGACGCGGCGCGCGTGAACGAAGGCCCGAAATGCGGCAAGTGCGATACGCCGCTCCTCGATGATTGCGTCGTGGAGCTCGATGACGCCTCCTTCGACGCCTTCGTCTCGCGCACCGACGTGCCCGTGCTGGTGGACTTCTGGGCTCCCTGGTGCGGGCCGTGCCGGCAGATGGCTCCGGAATTCGAGCAGGCGGCCAGGCGGCTGGCCGGTCGTGCGCGGCTGGCGAAGGTGAATACTGATCTCTCGCAATCGCTTGCCGGTCGCTTCGGCATACGCTCGATTCCGACCCTGCTCCTCATGAAGGAAGGGCAGGAGGCGGGTCGCCTTACGGGCGCGCGCCCGGCCACGGAGCTTGCGCGCTGGGTCACCTCCACCTGAGCCGGACGACATGACGAATCCCGCCTTTCTCGCTTCCCTGGCCGCCGCCGGCCTCCTCGCCGCGGCATGCGGCTCCTCCGAGTCGCCCGCCGCCGCGTCAATGGCTCCCGCCGCACCTCTTCGCACGGAGACCGTGGAGTTGCGCGAGGTCGACCTCAGTACCTCCGCGGAGGCGGTGATCGAGGCGGTGCGCCAGTCCACCGTATCGGCGCAGGTCTCCGGCCGGATCGTCGATATCCGCTTCGACGTGGGCGACCGCGTGCAGAAGGGCGACGTGATCCTGCGCATCGACGAGCGCGCCGCGAGCCAGGCGGTGGCCGCGAGCCAGGCCCAGTTGCGCGAGGCGGAGGCATCCCTGGTGAACGCGCGCGCGCAGTACGAGCGCACGAAGCAGCTCCTGGCGCAGAAGTTCGTGAGCCAGGCCGCGCTCGACAAGGCCGAGGCCGACTTCAAGGCGTCCGAAGCGCGCATGAAGGCGATGCTCGCCGGCGCCGGCGCGGCGGCGACCGAGAAGAGCTTCACCACCATCGTCGCCCCCTACAGCGGCGTCGTCTCGGCGCGCCTTGTACAACTGGGAGAGATGGCCTCCCCCGGCAAGCCCCTGCTCACCGGCTTCGACCCGTCAAGCCTTCGCGTCGTGGCCACCGTCGCCTCTTCGCAGGTGGCTGCGATCCAGGCAGGCGCCAAGGCACGCATCGAAGTGCCATCGCTCGACCGATGGGTGGAGGTGAAATCCGTTACCGTCGTGCCTTCGGCGGATCCGCGCACGCACACGACGCAGGTCCGTCTCGATCTGCCCCCGGACGTCAAGGGCCTGCTCCCGGGCGTGTTCGCACGCGCGCACTTCATCACCGGCAGCGCCCCGCGCCTCATGTTGCCGCGCTCCGCGGTCCTGCGGCGCAGCGAGGTGACGGCGGTCTACGTGGTGGACGAAAAGGGCGTGCCGCGGCTTCGCCAGGTGCGCATCGGCTCGGTGGCCGACGAGAAGTCCGTCGAGGTCCTCGCCGGGCTCAGGGCGGGCGAAAAGGTGGCCGTCGAGCCGGTAAAGGCCGGCATGGCCACCGGCGCCGTCTCCTGAAAGGCTGAAGCCGAATGGAAGGCATGGGAATCTCCGGACGCATCGCGCGCTATTTCCAGGACTCGCAGCTCACTCCCCTGATCGCGTTGGTCGCGTTCCTGCTGGGCCTGTTCGCCGTGGCGGTCACGCCGCGCGAGGAGGAGCCCCAGATCAACGTCACGATGGCCAACGTGTTCATCCCGTTCCCCGGCGCCTCGGTGAAAGACGTGGAATCGCTCGTCTCCACGCCGGCCGAGCAGGTGCTCTCCCAGATTGAGGGCATCGATCACGTCTACTCGGTCTCGCGCCCCGGTATGGCGATTCTCACCGTGCAGTTCAAGGTCGGCGTGCCGCGCATCGACGCCATCGTGCGGTTGCGCGACACGATGTCGGCCAACCGCGACTGGGCGCCCCCGGAGCTGGGCATCCTCGAGCCCGTCATCAAGCCCAGGGGCATCGACGACGTGCCCGTGGTCTCGCTCACCCTCTGGAGCGACGACGGGGCCAAGGGCGCCTTCGAGCTGGAGCGCGTGGCGCACGCGATCGAGGTTGAACTCAAGCGCGTGGCCGGGACGCGCGAGGTGCAGACGCTGGGCGGGCCGGGGCGAGTGGTGCGCGTCCTGCTGGATGCCGACCGCCTTTCCTCCCACGGCGTAACGGCGCTCGACGTGAAAAACGCCCTGCAGTTGTCGAATGTGACGCTGCCGACCGGCAAGCTGGTGCGCGACAACCAGGAGATCGTCGTCGAGACCGGCAACTATCTCGAGTCGGCGGCAGACGTGCGCGCGCTCGTGGTCGGCGTGCAGGATCGCATCCCGGTATACCTCACCGACGTGGCCGACGTCGCGGACGGCCCGGACCAGCCCTCGCGATACGTCTGGATCGGCGCCGGGCCCGCGGCGTCCGCGAAGGGCATCGCCTCGCCCGGCGAGCACCCCGCGGTCACGCTGCAGCTGACGAAGAAGCCGGGCGAGAACGCCGTCGACGTGGCGAGCCGCGTGATGCAGCGCGTGGAGGAACTCAAGGGCACGCTGATCCCGGCGGACATGCACGCGACCGTGACGCGCAACTACGGCGCCACGGCCGACGACAAGGCGAAGAGCCTCATCAAGAAGCTCATCTTCGCGACCCTTTCCGTGGTGGTGCTCGTCTACGCCACTCTCGGCCGGCGCGAAGCTCTCATCGTGGGCATCGCGGTGGTGCTCACGCTCGCCTCGACGCTCTTCGCGTCGTGGGCCTGGGGCTTCACGCTGAACCGCGTCTCGCTCTTTGCCCTCATATTTTCCATCGGCATCCTCGTGGACGACGCAATCGTGGTGGTGGAGAACATCCACCGCCATCGCGGCATGGAAAGCGGGCCGCTGCACGGCATCATTCCCGGGGCGGTCGACGAGGTCGGCGGCCCGACCATCCTCGCCACTCTCACCGTGATCGCCGCGCTCCTGCCGATGGCCTTCGTCACGGGCCTCATGGGGCCCTACATGAGCCCCATCCCGATCAACGCGAGCATGGGGATGCTGCTGTCGCTGGCGATCGCCTTCACCGTGACGCCTTGGCTCGCGCTGAAGCTCCTGGGCGCGCACGGCCAGCCGCACGCCTCTGCCCTCGATGCAAGGCTCGAGCGCTTCTTCACTTCGCTCCTCGGGCCTTTCGTGGCTGCGCCCGAGTCGGCGCGCAATCGCCGCCGGCTCGGCATCGGCATCGCCGTCGCCATCGCGGTCTCGGTGAGCCTCCCCGTCGTGAAGCTCGTGGTGCTGAAGATGCTGCCCTCCGACAACAAGTCGGAGTTCCAGGTGGTGGTGGACATGCCCGCGGGCACGCCGGTGGAAGTGACCGCCGGTGCGCTGCGCGACCTCGGCGCCCATCTGGCCACCGTGCCCGAGGTGACCGACTACCAGGCCTATGCCGGCCTCGCCTCCCCCATCAACTTCAACGGCCTGGTGCGCCAGTACTACCTGCGCACGCTCTCCGAGCAGGGCGACCTGCAGGTGAACCTTCTCGACAAGTCGCAGCGGCACCGCAAGAGCCACGAGATCGCCTCTGCGTTGCGCCCCGCCCTCGAGGCGATCGGCGGGCGCTGGGGCGCGAAGGTGAAGGTGGTCGAGGTGCCGCCCGGCCCCCCGGTGCTGTCGCCCATCGTGGCCGAGGTGTACGGGCCTGACGAGTCCGGCCGCATTCGCGTGGCGAAGAAAGTGCGCGAGGCCCTGGCCGCCACGCCGGATATCGTCGGCATCGACGATTCCGTCGAGGATGTCGCGCCGCGCATCGTCCTGAAGGTCGACCAGGGGCGCGCCGCGCTGGCGGGCGTGTCGCGGCGCGACGTGGTCGAGACGATGCGCGCGGGCCTGTCGGGGATGGACGCCACGCCCCTGCACGACGGACACTCCAAGTACGAGGTGCCCGTTCGCCTCACGCTGCCGCCCGAGCAGCAGGGCGAACTCTCCGAGTTCCTCAAGCTCACGATGCGCGCGGCCGACGGCTCGCTGGTGCCGATGTCGGAACTGGTGCGCGTCGTGCACAACGACCGCGAGCGCCCGACGTACCACAAGGACCTGCTACCCGTGGTCAATGTGGTCGCCGATGAGGCAGGCAAGACCAACAGTCCGCTCTACGGCATGTTCGCCGCGCGCGGCAAGGTGGCGGGCCTGCCGCTCGAGGAGGGCGGCACCCTGGGCGAGTACTTCATTCGCCAGCCCTCCGACCCCTACCGGCAGTATTCGGTGAAGTGGGACGGCGAGTGGCAGGTGACCTACGAGACCTTCCGCGACATGGGCCTCGCCTACGCCGTCGGGCTCGTGCTCATCTACCTGCTCGTGGTCGCGCAGTTCCGCTCGTACCTCGTGCCGCTCGTGATCATGGCGCCCATTCCGCTCACGGTGATCGGCGTGATGCCGGGCCATGCGCTGCTCGGGGCCAATTTCACCGCCACCTCGATGATCGGCATGATCGCGCTGGCGGGCATCATCGTGAGGAACTCGATCCTGCTCGTGGACTTCGTGAACCTTCGGGTGGCCGAGGGCGCCTCCTTCCGCGACGCGGTCATGCAGTCCGCGGCCGCGCGGGCGAAACCCATCGCACTCACCGCGCTGGCCGCGATGCTGGGCGCCGGCTTCATCCTCGACGACCCGATCTTCAACGGGCTCGCGATCTCGCTCATCTTCGGCATCCTCGTCTCGACCGTGCTCACGCTGGTGCTGATTCCGGTGATCTACTACGCCGCCTTCCGCAAGCGATTCGAGGCGGGCTGACGAAACGCCGATCCGCGGCCCGGCATTGCAGACGGCGCTAGAATCGGACTTCCAGCGTAACCGGAGCCGGCCATCGACGATCCCCTTCTGCTTGCGCGCGCGCAGTTCGGACTGAACATCGCGTTTCACATCCTGTTTCCCTCGCTCACGATCGCGCTTGCCTGGTTCCTGCTGGGATTTCGCATCGCGTATCACCGCACCGGCGACGCGGGCTGGCTCAGGACCTACAAGCTCTGGACCAAGATCTTCGCCCTCACGTTCGCGATGGGGGTAGTGACGGGCATCGTGATGTCCTTCCAGTTCGGCACCAACTGGCCGGGCTACATGAATACGGTTGGCGCCATCGCCGGGCCACTGCTCGCCTACGAGGTGCTCACCGCGTTCTTCCTCGAAGCCACCTTCCTCGGCGTGATGCTCTTCGGGATGAATCGCGTGCCCCCCTGGGCGCACATCGCGGCCACGGCGCTCGTGGCAGCGGGCACCTCGCTCTCAGCGTTCTGGATCCTCGCGCTCAACTCCTGGATGCAGACGCCGACGGGCCACGTCCTCGACGGCCACCAGTGGATCGCCGGGGACTGGATGACCGTGATCTTCAATCCTTCCTTCCCCTATCGCCTCACGCACATGCTGATCGCCTCGGGGCTCACGGCAGCCTTCGTCGTTGCGGGCCTGTCTGCCTGGCGCCTCCTCAAGGCGCCGGCCGACGAATACGCATGGCGCACGATGCGCGTGGGTGTGCTCATCGCCGCCGTTCTCGCGCCGACTCAGGCCGTCGTCGGCGATTTCCACGGACTGAACACCCTCGAGCACCAGCCGGCAAAGATCGCCGCGATGGAGGCTATCTGGCACACGGAGAAAGGCGTGCCTCTGGTGCTCTTCGCGATCCCCAACGAGTCGACGAAGTCCAACGACTACGCGATCGAACTTCCTTACGGCGCGAGCCTCATCCTCAAGCACGACGCCAGAGCCGAACTGAAGGGGCTCGATGCGTTCGGGGCCGACGTCCCGCCGGTGGCGCCCGTGTTCTTCGCCTTCCGCCTCATGGTGGGCATCGGGGTAATGATGATCGCGGCCTCCTGGTTCACCGCGTGGATGACGAGGCGCGGCAGCGCAGTGCCGCGCTGGATCCTGTGGACGCTCGCGGCATTCACCTTCTCGGGCTGGGCGGCCACGCTGGCGGGGTGGATGGTCACGGAGATCGGGCGCCAGCCCTGGCTCGTGCATGGCGTGCTTCGCACGAGCGAGGCTGTCGGGGAGATCTCCGGCGCGCAGCTCGGCGCGAGCCTCACGGGCTACGCCCTCACGTACGCGGCCATGTTCATCGCGTACATGGTCGTGCTGACCCATCTGGCGGGCCAGGGCGCCGAGGCAGTGGAGACCAGGGCAAGGGCGGGGGCCACTTCCGCCGGTACGGCCGCGGACTGAGGAGGACGCCATGGACCTTCCCGTGATCTTCATGGTGCTGATGGGCGTTGCGATTCTCGCCTACGTGGTGCTCGACGGCTTCGACCTCGGCGTGGGAATGCTCATGCCGGCCGCGAACGCGCAGCAGCAGTCGGTGATGGTGTCCTCCATCGGCCCGTTCTGGGAGCCGAACCAAACCTGGCTCGTTCTGGGAATCGGGCTGTTGCTCGCGGCCTTTCCGCGGGCACATGGCGTCGTGCTGGGCGCGCTTTATCTTCCGGTGGTGGTGATGCTCATCGGCCTGATGTTTCGCGGCGTGGCCTTCGAGTTCCGCCTGAAGGCGCTCGGCTGGCACCGGGAACTGTGGAACTGGCTCTTCTGGGCGGGCTCCTTCCTCGCATCCTTCGCGCAGGGCTTCATGCTAGGGCGCTACATCACGGGCTTCGAGCCCGGCTTCGGCTTCCTGCTCTTCGCGATGATCGTGGGCGCGAGCCTCTGCGGTGGCTATGTGCTGCTCGGCGCGGCCTGGCTCGTGCTGAAGACAGAGGGCGACCTGCAGCGAAAGGCGTGCGCGTGGACGCGCTGGGGGCTGCTATGGGTGGCACTTGGCGTCGGGCTCGTGAGCCTCGCTACGCCGATGGTGAGCGAGACCGTTCGCGCCAAGTGGTTCGATTTCCCGCGCACGCTGGCGCTCATGGCGCTGCCGGCCGCGTGCCTCTGGGCGGGATTCATCGTGTGGCTTTCCGCAGGGCGCATCTCGCGCCGCGAGGGCGGGCGCGACTGGCAGCCGTTCGCCGGCGCCGTGGCGATCTTCGTGATCGCCTTCCTCGGCCTCGCCTACAGCCTGTTTCCGTACGTTGTGATCGACAAGCTGACGATCTGGGATGCGGCGGCTCACCCCTCGGCGCTCAAGGTGGTGCTTGCGGGCGCGCTCGTCGTGCTGCCCTTCATCGCCGGTTACACCGTAATCTCGTACCGGGTATTCCGCGGCAAGGCGAAGGGGGGGCTTTACGACTAGGGTGGCGTTGCCTGCCGGCGTTGAGCGGCAGCTTGCTGTCCGCTCGAACGACGTTCCCGCTTTCTGCCGGCGTCGCCCCCTCCCCTATTTCTCCAGCAATCCCTTCTTGTCCTTCACCGACTTCCACTCGTCCGCATCCGCCGGCGCTTCCTTGCGCTCGACGATCGGCTTCCAGACCTTGCAGAGTTCGGCGTTGATGGCGATGAACCCCTTCTGGTCGGCCGGCACGTCGTCCTCGGCGAAAATGGCCTCAACCGGGCATTCGGCCACGCACAGCGTGCAGTCGATGCATTCGTCGGGGTCGATGACCAGGAAATTCGGGCCTTCGCGAAAGCAGTCCACGGGGCACACGTCGACACAGTCGGTGTACTTGCACTTGATGCAGGACTCGGTGACCACGTACGTCATGAATCTGGACCTTTCGGGGGTGGACGGACGGGCCGCCAGAAAGCCGGGAATTTTACCAGAATTGCGCTTCCTTCCTCGAATCCGGCAACGGTACCCGCCCCGGGCTGCTTTGCCTCCCGCCCGCGGTTAGGCTACGATTTGACTCCATCCGAAGCGCCCGGCCGCCCCTGAAGGCGGCCATGCCCGGCGCGCCATCCCCGCCCAATTGAAGAGGTAACCGTGAGCGAAAACATCATCCAGGTGACGGACGATTCCTTTGACGAGGAAGTCCTCAAGAGCCCGACGCCGGTCCTGGTCGATTACTGGGCCGAGTGGTGCGGCCCCTGCAAGATGATCGCCCCGGCGCTGGAGCAGGTCGCCCAGGAATACGCCGGTCGCCTCACGGTGGCCAAGCTCAACATCGACGAGAACCAGGCCACGCCGCCGAAGTTCGGCATTCGCGGCATTCCCACGCTCATGCTGTTCAAGAACGGCAACGTCGAGGCGACCAAGGTGGGCGCGCTTTCGAAGACCCAGCTGAACGCCTTCATTGACAGCAACATCTGAAACCGGCTACCCTCAAGTCGTCCTGGCTGTTGATATTTTAGGTTGCCGGCCCGTTCCTCGACCTCGCCGCAGCCTCCCCATCCCGCAGCACCCTCCGCAGCCAGGTAACTCCCCCGCCATTGCCGGTCCGCGCCTTCCGCGCGAGCCCGTTAAACACATCCAGCCCACGCCCCCCGCATGTACCTTTCCGACCTGAAGCTCAAGCACGTCTCCGAACTCCTCGAGATGGCCACGGAGATCGAGGGCGCCAACCGCCTTCGCAAGCAGGAACTCATCTTCGCCCTCCTCAAGTTCCAGGCGAAGAAGGGCGATGCCATCTTCGGCGACGGCACGCTCGAAGTCCTGCAGGATGGATTCGGGTTCCTGCGCTCGCCCGACACGAGCTACCTCGCGGGCCCGGACGACATCTACGTCTCGCCCTCGCAGATCCGGCGCTTCAACCTGCACACGGGCGATTCCATCGAGGGCGAGATCCGGACGCCCAAGGACGGGGAGCGCTACTTCGCCCTGGTGAAGGTGGACAAGGTGAACGGCGAGCCGCCGGAAAACGCCAAGTCCAAGATCCTCTTCGAGAACCTCACGCCGCTGCACCCGGACAAGCCGCTCAAGCTCGAGCGCGAGATCAAGGCGGAGGAGAACCTCACCGGGCGCGTGATCGACATCATGGCGCCCATCGGCAAGGGCCAGCGCGGCCTCATCATCTCGCCGCCCAAGGCCGGCAAGACCGTGCTCATGCAGCACATGGCGCATGCGCTCACCACCAACCACCCCGACATCGTCCTCATCGTGCTGCTCATCGACGAGCGCCCGGAGGAAGTGACGGAAATGACGCGCTCGGTGCGGGGCGAAGTCGTCGCCTCCACCTTCGACGAGCCCGCCACGCGCCACGTGCAGGTCGCCGAAATGGTGATCGAGAAGGCCAAGCGCCTGATCGAGCACAAGAAGGACGTGGTGATTCTGCTCGACTCGATCACCCGCCTCGCGCGCGCCTACAACACCGTCGTCCCCGCCTCGGGCAAGGTACTCACGGGCGGCGTGGATTCCAACGCCCTGCAGCGCCCGAAGCGCTTCTTCGGCGCCGCCCGGAACGTCGAGGAAGGCGGCTCGCTCACGATCATCGCCACGGCCCTCATCGACACCGGCTCGCGCATGGACGACGTGATCTACGAGGAGTTCAAGGGCACCGGCAACATGGAAATCCACCTCGACCGGCGCATGGCCGAGAAGCGCGTCTATCCGGCGATCAACGTCAACCGCTCCGGGCACGCGGCGCGAGGAGCTCCTCATCGCGCCGGAAATCCTCCCCAAGGTCTGGATCCTGCGCAAGCTTCTGTTCGGGATGGACGAACTCGAGGCGACCGAATTCCTCATCGACAAGCTGCGGGCAACGAAGAGCAACGACGAATTCTTCAACAGCATGAAAAAAGGCTGAGCGCAGCGAGGCCCGGACTGCGGGAACGTCGTTGGACCGGACGGGATGGCTTCGTTCCGCCAGGTCGAACGCCCCGGTCCGCCGGTCAACGCCTGCAGGCAGGAATTCCGCGCTCGGCATCCTTGGACGGCAAATTTCTGCGCTGCATCATGAAGGCGGCTCGATTTCGGCGCATTTCCCGCCGTTTCCGGGCTGCAAACCCCTGATTGGCATAGGATTTGCCTAAATAGCCCGTTTCGGCCATAATGCTCGTTTCCCGGCAGCCGGTTCGGTAACCACCACCCGGCGCCCAGAGAGCGAGAAAGGCGCGAGAGACCATGAAAGAAGGCATCCACCCCAACTACCGCGAGGTAGTGTTCCTCGACACCAGCTGCGATTTCGGCTTTGTCACGCGCTCCACCGTCTCGACCAGCGAGACGATCAAGTGGAAGGATGGCAAGGAGTACCCGGTCTACAAGATCGAAATCTCTGCCGAGTCCCATCCGTTCTACACCGGCAAGCAGAAAATCATGGACACGGCCGGCCGCGTCGACAAGTTCAAGAAGCGCTACGCCCGCAAGTCGGCCACGCCTTCCTGACCCTCTGCGTCATTTCGCGCGAGCCAGGCACCAAGTAAGCGCCCGCTCGTCGATTCAGGAAAGGCAGCCGCGGCTGCCTTTTTTGTTGCCCCGGCTACAATAGCCCATGCCCCGTTGCCACCCCGTGGAGCGCGCGTGAACCGCGCTGCCGATCCTCTCGCCGATACCGGCGGGCGTCGCATCGCCTACGACGGCACGAGCACGCCGGTAAAGGCCGCGCTCTTCGTGCTGGTCTGCCTGGGGTGGCTCCTGCCCGGCCTCGTGGGTCATGACCCATGGAAGACCGACGAGGCGCTTGCCCTGGGCGCGGTGGCCGAGATGCTGCGCTCCGGCGACTGGGCGGTGCCTATGCTGGCCGGGGAGCCCTACCTGGATCGAGCTCCGCTCTTCTTCTGGACGGCTGCCGCATCGGCCTGGACCTTCAGCGGCTGGCTTGCGCTTCACGATGCCGCGCGGCTGGCGGCGGGGTTCTTCATGGCGATCACGATGGCCGGGGTGCACGTGGCCGCCGTCACCCTGCACGGCCCGCGCGCGGGCCGCATCGCGGTCCTGCTCCTCATCGGCTGCGTGGGGCTGCTCATCCGCGCCCACGAGATGAGCACGGACCTTGCGGGTCTCGCCGGCGTGTCGGTGGGCGTGGCGGGGCTGGCGATGGCCGTCCGGCGACCGGCTATCGGGGGCCCGCTCCTCGGCGTCGGCATGGGAATCGCGTTCCTCGGTGACGGGCTGATACCGGCCCTGCTCGTCGGCGTGCTCGCCCTGGCGCTCCCTGCGACGGGGCCAGAGTGGCGGACGCGCGCCTATTCGGTTGCAGTCGCGGTGGGCCTGGCGATCGCCATCCCCCTGGCCGGCGCATGGCCCCTGTTCCTCGCGCAGCGTGACCCGGCGCTTTCCGCGCAATGGCTGGGCGTTGCGCTCGCCACGCGCTGGTCGGAAGGTGCCTCGGGCGGAATGCTCACGGACCTGGTTTATTTCGCGAAGATCCTCCCGTGGTACGGATGGCCGGCGCTTCCCCTTGCGGCCTGGACGGTCTGGCGGGCGCGCAGGACGCTCGCCACACGCTCGGACCTGCACTTGCCCCTGGCGGGAACCCTTTTGTTCTTCCTCCTGCTTTCTCTCCTCGCCGACGCGCGGGAACTCAACGCAATGCCTTTGCTCGTGCCTCTCGTGCTCCTGGGTGTTGCGGAACTCGATTCGCTGCCGCGCGGCATCGCAAGCGCCCTGGACTGGTTCGGCGTCACGACCTTCGCGCTCCTGGCCCTGATCCTGTGGGCGGGATTCGTCGCGGCCATGACCGGCAGTCCGGCCCCGATCGCAGCCTGGTTGCAGCGCGAAATTCCCGGCTATGCCTACCCGTTCCGCTTCATCCCCTTCGCGCTGGCGGTCCTGCTCACGTGCATCTGGGTGGTGGTCGTCGCCCGGTCGCTGCGCACGACGCGCCGCGCCGTGGTGAACTGGAGCGCGGGAATCACGATGGTGTGGATGCTCACGATGATGCTGGGGCTGCCGCTCATCGATCAGGCACGGAGCTACCGCGGCGTGGCCACGAGGCTCGCGGCCGAAATCGGCCGGTCCCGGTGCACTATCGGCGCCGGTGTGGGAGACGCGCAGCGTGCCCTCCTCGACTACTTCATCGGCCTGCGCCTCGTGCATCCGGGTGGTCCCGATGCCGCCCGCTGCGATACGCTGCTTGCGCAGGTTTCGCCTGGCCACCCGTCCGCCGTGGACCGGGCCCGCTGGAAGGAGGCCTGGCGCGGTTCCCGTCCCGGGGACAAGAGCGAGGCGCTCGTTCTCTACCGGCGCGTGCGCTGAGGCCCGCTCATCGCTCCGGGTAGAGGACGCCCGCGCGGATCAGCGCCTTCTCCATCTCGACGGCCACGAACACGACGCACGACAAGGCAAGGCAGATCGCCAGTTCGTCCGCCGAAAGCGGCTTGGTGTGGAAGATACCGTTGAGCCACGGCACGTAGATCACCGCGAGCTGCAGCAGCACGGTGAAGACGATCGTCCCGGCAAGGGGCAGGTTCGAGCCGAGCCCCAGGGCAAACAGGGATTCGCGTTCGGAGCGCAAGGCCAGGGCCAGGCCGAGCTGCGAAAGCGAGAGCACGGTGAACACCATGGTCTGCCAATGTCCGTGGCCGGTGGTGAAGGCCCAGGCCTGGACGGCGATGCAGACGCCGCCCAGCAGCAATCCGACCCAGGCAATGTGCTGCCACATGCCGCGAGCGAACACGCTTTCGTTCGGCGGGCGCGGCGGGCGCCGCATGAGCCCGGGCTCGCCCGGCTCCATCGCAAGCGCCAGGCCCGGCAGCCCGTCGGTCACGAGATTCACCCAGAGGATATGGATCGGCAGCAAGGGGATCGGCAGGCCCAGGAATGGCGCCAGGAAGATCGTCCAGATCTCGCCCATGTTCCCGGTCAGCGCGTACTTGATGAACTTGCGGACGTTGTCGTAGATGCGCCGCCCTTCGCGCACGGCAGCGACGATGGTCGCGAAGTTGTCGTCCAGGAGAACGAGGTGCGAGGCCTCGCGCGCCACGTCGGTTCCCGACCGGCCCATCGAGACGCCGACATCCGCGCGGTTGAGCGCAGGCGCATCGTTCACGCCGTCCCCGGTCATCGCGACGATCTCGCCCCTGGCCTGCAACGCCTCGACGATGCGGATCTTCTGCTCCGGATTCACGCGCGCGTAGACCGCCGTCCGCCCTGCCGCATCGCGCAGCTCGTCCTGCGAGAGCCCGGAGAGCTCCACGCCGTCCATCACGGTCTCGCCCACGCCCAGGATGCCCAGCCGGGTGGCAATGGCCCGCGCGGTGACGGGGTGATCGCCGGTGATCATGACCGGCACAATGCCGGCAGACACGCACTCGGCGACCGCGGCGGCAGCCTCCTCGCGCGGCGGGTCGATGAGCCCCACGAGCCCGAGCAGCATCAGGTCGGTCTCGATCGCATCCGCGTCGTCACCACCGGGAAGGCCATGCCATCGGCGCGACGCCAGCGCGAGTACTCGCAGGCCGTCGGCCGCCATCCGGCCGGCCTGCGCCAGCACGGACGGTGCATCGATCGCCGCCTCCCCATCCGACGTCGCGATTCGCGAGCAACGGTCGACCACGGATTCGGGGGCTCCCTTCGTGAAGGCGACGTGGCCTTCCCCGACGCGGTGCACGGTGGTCATGCGCTTGCGATCGGAGTCGAAAGGCAGCTCCATGACGCGAGGCCACGCAGCCGCGAGTTGCGCCTTGACGTACCCCGCGTCGCGTGCGGCCGCGTACAGGGCGGTTTCGGTGGGATCTCCCTGCAGCTCCCCTTCGGCACCTTCCCCGGCATCGTTGCAAAGCGCGATCGCGCGCGCGAGTTGCGCCCACGGCTCGCCCTCGGGGACCTGACCGTCCGGACCCGCGTGCGCAACGCCGGACCAGAGCCTCGCCACGCACATCCGGTTCTGCGTGAGGGTTCCGGTCTTGTCCGTGCAGATGTAGGTCACGGAACCCAGCGCCTCGACCGCGGGCAGACGGCGCACCAGGGCGTTTCGCCGCGCCATCTTGCCTGCGCCCATCGCCAGCGCCACGGTGATGACCGCCGGCAACGCCTCGGGAATGGCCGCCACCGCCAGGCTCACCGCCGTGAGAAACATGAGTGCCATCGGCTCGCCGCGAAACAGCCCCGCCACGAAGACGATGGCGCAGATCCCCAGCGCGGCGATCGCAAGTCGCTTGCCGAAGTGCGCAAGCCGGCGCTGCAAGGGAGTCTGCCCTTCGCCCGCCGACTGGATGAGCGCGGCAATGCGGCCCAGCTCGGTCGCCATGCCGGTGGCCGCAACGATGCCGCGTCCACGCCCATACGTGACCACCGTGCCCTTGTAGGCCATGTTCGTGCGGTCGCCCAGGGCGGCGGCGGCCGACTCCACCGGCAGCACCTGCTTTTCCACCGGAAGGGACTCGCCCGTGAGCGCGGCCTCCTGCACCTTCAGGCGCGCCGACTCGACCAGGCGCAAGTCGGCGGGAACGATATTGCCCGCTTCCAGAAGCACGACGTCGCCGGGCACCAGCTCGCGCGCCGCAACATCCACCATCTCTCCATTGCGCAGGACGCGAGCGTGGGGCGCACCCAGCCTGCGCAGCGCCGCCATCGTCTGCTCCGCGCGGTATTCCTGGACAAAGCCGATCACCGCGTTGAGCACCACGATGACCACGATGGCGATGGAATCCTGCGGCTCGCCCACCACACCGGCCACGGCCGCCGCCGCGAGCAGCACGACGATCATGAAGTCGGTGAACTGCCCGGCGAACATCCGCCAAGGGGAGCGGCGCTCGCCCTGCGCGAGCTCGTTGGCGCCGTGCTGATCGAGCCGCTTTCCGACCTCGCCGCGCGAAAGTCCGGTCGCCGGCACCGTGGCGAGTCGGGTTGCGACTTCCGCAACGTCCAGGCGATGCCAGTCGGACGACGGGACGGCGGCAGGGCGATCACCGCTGGAGTCCATGGACCATCGTCTCCGGTGAAACGATGCCCCAGCTTGGCACCCCCGGGGGAGCGCGCCGTGACCTAGGTCAACTGCGGGGCGCCCACGACCCTAGGCCAGGCGTTTGTCGAGCAACTCGATCCAGTGCGACACCGGCTTCGAGGCGCCGGTCTCGATGTGCAGCAGGCACCCGATGTTCGAGGTGCATATCGCCGCCGGCTTCCCCGACTCGAGGGCCTTTACCTTGTTGGCGAGGAGCTGCCCGGAGAGCTCGTGCTGGAGTATCGAGTACGTGCCGGCCGAGCCGCAGCAGACGTGCGCATCGGGCACCGGGGTGAGCGTGAAGCCGGCCTCGCGCAGGATCGATTCCACGATGCCCTTCTGCTTGAGCCCGTGCTGCAGGCTGCAGGGGGCGTGGTAGGCGACGGGTTCGGCCACGGACGCCTTTCCCGCAAGGAGCCTCACAAGCGCTTCCCGCTCGGCGGCAACCACCTGCCCCACGTCCCTTGCGAGTTCGGTCACGCGCGCCGCCTTCTTCGCATAGGCCGGATCGTTCGCGAGCAGGTGGCCATAGTCCTGCACCATGGTGCCGCAACCGCTCGCGGTGACGACGATCGCTTCCGCCCCGGCTTCGAGGTGCGGCCACCACGCGTCCACTTGCCGGCGCATCCGGTCGAGCGCGGCATCCTGCGCGTTGAGGTGGAACTCGATCGCCCCGCAGCAACCCGCCTGCGGGACGCGGACGAGCGATATGCCCAGCCTGTCGAGCACCCGCGCCGTTGCGGCATTGATGTCGGGCGCAAGCGCGGGCTGCACGCAGCCGTCGAGAACGATCATCGTCCGCGAATGGCGCGCGGCCGGCCAGGCGCCCGCCTCGCGCTTCGGCGGCACTTGTTTCGCGAGCGCCAGCGGAAGCAATGGCCGGACGACGCGGCCCAGGGCCACGCCAAGGGAAAAGAGCGGCCCGGAAAGGAACGCGAAGCGGAGCAGGCGCCGGAACGCGCGGTCGGCGAGTCCGCGCGGCACCTTCTTCCCGATCACCTCGCGCCCGATGTCCACGAGCCGGCCGTACTGCACGCCCGAGGGGCACGTGGTCTCGCAGGCGCGACAGGTAAGGCAGCGGTCGAGATGCACCTGCGTGCGCATGGTGACCGGCGCGCCCTCGAAGGCCTGCTTCATGAGGTAGATGCGCCCGCGCGGACTGTCGAGCTCGTCGCCAAGCAGGTTGTAGGTGGGACACGTGGCGAGACAGAAGCCGCAGTGCACGCACTTGCGCAGGATCGCGTCGGCTTCGATGCCCTCGGGCGTGTCCTTGATCCAGTCGGCGAGGTTGGTTTGCATCGCGGTCGGTCAGAAGTTGTCCATGCGGCCGGGATTGAGAATGCCGGCGGGATCGAAAGCCTCCTTGAGGCGCCGGTGGATCTTGGCAATGGCGGGCGCCAGCGGATGGAAAACGCCGGCGCCGCGGTCGCCGCCCCGGAAGAGCGTCGCGTGCCCCTTCGCCGTCGCGGCCGCCTCGCGTGCCCGGGCCGGGTCGAGCGCGCCGCTCACCCAGCGCTCGCCACCGCCCCACTCGATGAGTTGCGGGTGGGCGAGCGCCATGGGCGCCGCGGTCTGCGCGACCGACAGGCGCCACAGGGGCCGATCGGCTGCGAAGAACGGCAGGCGCTGCTCGCGCAGGCCCTCCCACCAGGCCGAGCCCTCGGCGACCTCCGCTCCCCCCAGCTTAGCTCTCGCGGCGGACACCGCGCTTGCCGCGCCGGAGAGACGAAGGCGCAGCACGCCCGCCTCCCACGCCGTCGCGGACAGCGGCAGCGGCTGGCCGGCCCAGCGGTTCACCGTCTCGAGCATCTGCGCCTCGTCCATCTCGAAGGCGAGAGTGACTTCCGCCGGTGGCCTCGGCAGCACCTTGAAGGAAAGCTCCGTGAGGATTCCCAGCGTGCCGAGCGCGCCGGCCATGAGCCGGGAGACATCGTACCCCGCGACGTTCTTGATGACTCGCCCGCCGAACGAGAGATCCTCACCCTTCCCGTTCACGATGCGCGCGCCGAGAACGAAGTCGCGCACGGCGCCCGTGTACGGCCGGCGCGGTCCCGAGAAATTGCAGGCGACGGTGCCACCGATGGTCGCGGCCTCCCCGAAGCGAGGCGGCTCGAACGGAAGCATCTGCCCCTCGGCCGCGAGCGTCGGATCGACATCCGCGAGACGCGTCCCCGCTTTCACGGTAAGCACCAGCTCCCTCGGCTCGTAGGCGATGATTCCCGCGTAGCCCGCCACGTCCGCCGGATCGCCCTCGATCCGCGCGCCGTAGAAGTCCTTCGTGCCGCCGCCGCGAATGCGAAGCGGCGCCTTGCGCGCGGCGTGATCCTTGACCCGGTCGGCGAGGTCTCGAATGAAGTTGTCGGTCATGGGCAGGTCAGGATCAGTCCCTGTTGTTCAGAATCGGGGGATGTCGGGGCGCGGAAGGCGGCCGCCGCTCACGTGCAGGCCGCCCCATTCGGCGCAGCGCTTGAGTGTGGGGACCGCCTTGCCGGGGTTGAGGATGCCCGCGGGGTCGAAGGCGCGCTTCACGTCGTGGAAGGCGGCAATCTCCCCGTCGCGGAACTGGAGGCACATCTGCTTGAGTTTCTCGATGCCGACCCCGTGCTCGCCGGTGATGGTTCCTCCGTGGTCGATGCACAGCTCCAGGATCTTTCCACCCAGCTCCTCGCTGCGCTCGAGCTCTCCCGCCTTCGCGGAGTCGTAGAAGATGCACGGGTGCATGTTGCCGTCGCCCGCGTGAAAGACGTTGCCGATCACCAGCCCGTACTCGCGCCCCAGCGCGTAGATGCTCTCGAGCACCTCGGGCAGCGCGCGCCGCGGGATCGTGCCGTCCATCGTGTAGTAGTCCGGCATCACCGTCGCGAGCGCGGCGAAAGCCCCCTTGCGCGACTTCCACAGGTTCGCCCGCTCCTCGCTGCTCTTCGCCACCCGCACCTGCGTGGCGTGGCAGGACGCGAGAATTACCTGCACCGCCGCCAGCATCTCCGCCGTCTCCTCGGCGCCGCCGTCCACCTCCACGAGCAGCAGCGCCTCGGCCTTGGGAAGGCCGAGCGACATGTAGCGCTCGCAGGCATCGATCACGACGCGGTCCATCATCTCGATCGCCGCGGGAATCACGCCCGCCCCGATGATGGCGCCCACGGCCTCCGCGCCGGCCTTCACGGTATCGAACGCGGCCAGCATCGTCTCCGTGGCTTCGGGCTGCGGCAGCAGGCGAAGCGTGGCTTGCGTGACGATGCCGAGATTGCCTTCGCTGCCGTTCAGGAGCGCGAGAAAATCGTAGCCGGGCGCGTCCAGCGATTCACCGCCCACCTCGAGCAGCTCGCCTTCGCCGTCGATGACGCGAAGGCCCGTCACGTTGTGGACCGTGAGCCCGTACTTGAGGCAATGCACGCCGCCGGCATTCTCGGCCACGTTTCCGCCGATTGAGGAAACGACCTGGCTCGAGGGGTCGGGCGCGAAGTAGAGACCGGCGGGAGCCGCCGCCTCCGTCACCTGCGCGTTGGGCACGCCAGGCTCCACCGTGGCGAGGCGCGCGGCGGCATCGATCGCCACGATCCGGCGCATGCGCGTGAGGACGAGCATCACGCCATCCGCACGGGGCGTCGCGCCGCCGGAAATGCCCGTTCCGGCGCCGCGCGTCACCACCGGCACCCCGAGGCGCCCCAGCGCGCGGACGATCTCGCGCACCTGCCCCTCGGAATCGGGAAGCACGGCGGCCATCGGCATCTCGCGCTTCTGGATGTAGGCATCCATCTCGAAGGCGGCAAGCCGCTCTCGCTCCGCGATCACGCTGACAGGCGGGCGCACGGCCGCGAGCGCCGCAAGAGCGTCGGCACGGGCGTCGGTGCGGACGGAGGCGCTCATCAGAAGCGCGGCAGGTCGGGAAACGGAAGCTGGCCGCGGCTCACGCGCATCGCGCCGTAATCGGCGCAGCGGTTCAGCGTCGGCACGCCCTTGCCCGGGTTGAGGAGCCCCAGGGGGTCGAACGCGCCCTTTACCGCGTGGAACTGCGCCAGTTCCGTCGGCTTGAACTGGATGCACATCTGCCTGATCTTCTCGACGCCGACACCATGCTCGCCGGTGATGGTGCCGCCCACCTCGATGCTGAGCTCGAGGATGTCACCCGCGAACTCCTCCGTCTTCTCGAATTCGCCCGGCACGTTGGCGTCGTAAAGGATCAGCGGATGGAGGTTGCCGTCGCCGGCATGAAAGACGTTGGCGCAGCGAAGGCCGTAGTGCTTCGAAAGCTCCCCGATGCGCCGCAGGACCCGCCCCACGGCCCCGCGCGGGATGGAGCCGTCGATGCAGTAGTAGTCCGGCGAGATGCGGCCAACGGCGGGAAACGCGGCCTTGCGGCCGGACCAGAACTTCAGCCGCTCCTCCTCGCTCCTCGACACGGCGAAGCGCGTGCAGCCCGCCCGGCGCATCACCTCGGTGATCTTGCCGATCTCCTCGGCGACTTCCTCGGGCGTGCCGTCCGATTCGCACAGCAGGATCGCCTCGGCATCCAGGTCGTAGCCGGCGTGCACGTAATCCTCGACGGCGGCAGTGGCCAGCTTGTCCATCATCTCGAGGCCGGCCGGCACGATGCCCGCGCCGATCACCGCCGCCACCGCCTCGCCGGCCGCCTCGACATTGGCGAAGGATGCCATGACGACCTGCGCCACCTGCGGCTTCGGCAGCAGCTTGACCGTGACCTCGGTGAGCAGCGCGAGGAGCCCTTCCGAGCCGGTCATCACTGCCAGCAGGTCGTACCCCGCGGCGTCGAGGGCATCGGACCCCAGCTCGATCGCCTCGCCCTCGATGGTGAGCGCGCGCACTTTCTGGATGTTGTGCACGGTCAGGCCGTACTTCAGGCAGTGCACGCCGCCCGAGTTCTCCGCCACGTTGCCGCCGATGGAGCAGGCGATCTGACTGGAGGGATCCGGTGCGTAGTACAGGCCGAGCGGGGCCGCCGCTTCCGTGATCTGCGCATTCCTCACGCCGGGCTGGACGTGCGCCACGCGCGCAAGCGCGTCGATGCCGAGGATCCGGTTGAACTTGCCCATCGACAGGAGGATCCCGTCGGCCAGCGGCAGCGCGCCGCCGGAAAGCCCTGTCCCCGAGCCGCGCGCCACGACAGGGGTGCCTGTCTCGCGGGCGATCCTCAACACCTCGGCGGCCTCGCCCACGGTGCCCGGAAGCACCGCTACGAGCGGCGTCTGGCGGTAGGCCGAGAGTCCGTCGCATTCGTAGGGAAGCAGATCCTCGCGTGCCGTAAGCACTGCGTGGGTCGGGAGACGGGCGGACAGCGCGGCCGAAACCGCGTTACGGCGCTCCGCAAGCTCGGCAGGAGGTGGGGTCGGCGTCATGTCTGAAGGAGGGGTCCGCATACGATAGCATGGGGCATGGATCCCCTCTTTTTCCACGTCATCGCCGCCATTCTGGTCATCGTCGGGCTGGCCGGGACCGTCATGCCCATCCTGCCCGGCATCGCGTTCGTTTTCGGCGGCCTGCTGCTGTCCGCCTGGGCCGACGGCTTCCAGCGCGTCGGCACCGTGACCCTCGCGATCCTGGGGATCCTCACTGCCCTCGCGGTTCTCGCAGACTTCGCGGCATCAGCGTTTGGCGCGAAGAAGATGGGCGCCAGTCCCCGGGCCGTGATGGGGGCGACGGTCGGAGCCGTCGTGGGGATTTTCTTCGGACTGCCCGGGTTGGTGCTGGGGCCGTTCGTCGGGGCGGTGGTCGGAGAGCTTTCAGCCAACCGGCAGTTGCTGCACGCCGGCAGGGCCGGGCTGGGCACCTGGCTCGGACTGCTGCTGGGCTCCATCGCCAAGCTCACCCTCGCCTTCCTGATGGTGGGGGTCTTCGCGACCTCGTGGCTGCTTGCGGGCTAGGCCCGAAACCTCAGGACATCACCGCGAGTTGCTCGTTCGCCGCCTCGAGCCGGGCCACGAGGGTATCGAGGAAGCGTTCGTCGAAAAGCCGGCGGCACGAAAGCGAGGAGGCACGCAGATCCTCCGCTCGAATCTTCACGACGATGCAGTCGGAGGTCGCCGTCACGGTCGCCGAGCGGTGCGGCGCGTCCTTGTGCGCCAGGTAGGACATTTCGCCAAAGCAGTCGCCCGCCGTCAGCACGCTCAGGGTGCGCTTGCCGCGCGTCACGCGGACATAGCCTCCGGCCAGGATGAAGAACGAATCGCCGTGGTCGCCCTCCTTGATGAGGACGGTGTTGGGCGGGAACTTGCGCCACTTGGAAATGCGCAGCACCTCCCACAGCTCGTTCTCCGGGAATTCCTTGAAGAACGGGAGGTTGCGGCAGAGGCTGAAGCGCTCGGTATCGGACTGGTCGCGCTCGCCCGCCTGGTGCAGCTTCTTCCACACCTCCGCCAGGGCCTGCCCGAACTCTTCCCACGTCGGGTAGCGGTTGACGGGATCCTTGGCCATGGCCTTCATGACTATCGCGTCGAGTTCCATCGGGAGCCCCTGGCGATGGACGCTGGGTGCGTCAGGCTCGGTGTTCACGATCTGGTAGATGACGCTCATCGTGTTGGCGCCCGAGAACGGCAGGCGCCCCGCGAGCAGGTAGTACATCACCACGCCGAGCGCGTAGATGTCGGTCACGGCGGACGCCTGCGCGGCACCCGTGATCAGCTCCGGCGCCATGTAGGCGGGCGAGCCCACGTTCGTGATGACCGTGCGGTCCGAGACGGTGTTGATCGACGCGCCGAAGTCGGCGATCTTGATGTCCGTGCCGTCGACGTGCAGGATGTTGCCCGGCTTGAGGTCGCGGTGCGTGAGGCCCAGCCGCTGCGCGAAGGCGAGCGCGCGCACGCACTTGAAGATGATCTCCGCGACCTCTGCGGCCTCGAGCAGGGAGGTCGGCTCGCAGAACTTCTCTAGCGTGCCGCCCTCGACGAATTCCATCACGATGTAGCAGAACTCGTCTTCCACGACCGCGTCGTAGATGTGGACGATGTGCGGGTGGTTGAGCTTGCCGGCGAGCGCGGCCTCGTTGAGGAACATTTTCTTGTAGAACGCGCCGTCCTCGGTGTTCTTAAGCGCCTCGGGAAAGGCCACCTTGATGGCAACCTGCTTGTTGCCGAACGGATCCGTGGCGAGGTAGACCTTGCCGGACGCGCCCTTGCCCAGTTCGCGGACTACCTGATACTTCCCGATGGAATCCATGACCCCGATTATAGGGAAAAAGAGGGCGGGGGCCCTTGCCGGCCGGGATCGCGATCAAAAAATGGCTGCGGAACGGGGCAGGATCGCGTCCGGGGAACCGGCCCCGGCCCCTGTTCCGGGACGCGAGGCGCCCTAGAAGAGTCCCACGATCCTGCCGTCGTCGCCCACGTCGATCGAGCACGCCGACGGCACTTTGGGCAGGCCGGGCATCGTCATGATGTCGCCACAGACCATCACGACGAACTCGGCGCCCGCGGCCAGGCGCACCTCGCGAACATTCACGACGTGCCCCGACGGTGCGCCGCGCAGCTGCGGATCCGTCGAGAAGGAATACTGCGTCTTCGCCACGCACACCGGGTACTGCCCATAGCCAGACTCCTGCAAACGCTTGATCTGCGCGCGCACCTTGGAGTCTGCCGTGATGTCGGCGGCCCCGTAGATCTTCGTGGCGATCGCCTTCATCTTGTCCCAGAGCGGCATGGCTGCCTCGTACACGTACTTGAAGTCGTTGGGCTGCTCGCAAATCCTCACGACCTCGCGCGCGACGTCCACCGCGCCCTTGCCGCCTTCGGCCCAATGGCGCGCCAGCACCACCTTGGCCCCATGGTGGGCAAGCTTGTCCATGAGGAGCTTGACTTCCGCGTCCGTGTCCTCGGTGCGATGGTTGATCGCCACCACGCACGGCAAGCCGAAGTTGTTGCGGATGTTGTTCACGTGCCGCTCGATGTTGGTGATGCCCTTCTCGAGCGCGGCGAGGTTGGGCTTGCCCAGCTCCTTCACGTCGATCCCGCCGTGGTACTTGAGCGCGCGGATCGTGGCCACCAGCACCACCGCCGAGGGCCTCAGGCCCGCCTTGCGACACTTGATGTCGATGAACTTCTCGGCGCCCAGGTCCGCGCCGAATCCCGCTTCCGTCACCACGTAGTCGCCGAGCTTGAGTGCCGTCTGCGTGGCGAGCACCGAATTGCAGCCGTGCGCGATGTTGGCGAACGGCCCGCCGTGGATGAACGCGGGCGAATGCTCGAGCGTCTGCACGAGGTTGGGGGCGAGCGCGTTCTTCAGGAGCGCGGCCATGGCGCCGTGGGTCTTCAGCTCCCGGGCAAGGATCGGCTTCAGGTCCCGGGTGTAGCCGCACACGATGTTGCCCAGGCGCTCCTTCAGGTCCTTTACCGAGGTGGACAGGCAGAAGATCGCCATCACCTCGGAGGCGACCACGATGTCGAAGCCATCCTCCCGCGGGAATCCGTTGGCGGGGCCGCCCAAAGCGATGGTGATCTGGCGCAGGGCCCGGTCGTTCATGTCCATCACGCGCTTCCACGCGATGCGGCGCACGTCGAAGCCCAGCTCGTTGCCGTGGTTGATGTGGTTGTCGATCATCGCGGCCAGCAGGTTGTTCGCCAGCGCGATGGCATTGAAGTCGCCGGTGAAGTGCAGGTTGATGTCCTCCATCGGGACCACCTGGGCATAGCCGCCGCCTGCCGCGCCCCCCTTCATGCCGAACACGGGGCCCAGCGAGGGTTCGCGCAGGCAAATGACCGCCTTCTTGCCGATGTGGTTGAGCGCGTCCCCCAGGCCCACCGTGGTGGTGGTCTTTCCCTCACCCGCCGGGGTGGGGCTGATGGCCGTGACGAGGATCAGCTTGCCGTCGGGCTTTCCCTTGAGCGTCTCGATGTAGTCGAGCGAGATCTTGGCCTTGGTGCGGCCGAAGGGCTCGATCGCCTCCTCGGGGATGCCGAGCTTGGCGGCGATCTCGCCGATGGGCTTCATCTTCGCTTTCTGGGCGATCTCGATATCGGACAGCATGGGTTTCTCCTCGTTGGATGGACGGGGAAAGGTCTTGGGGACGGTTCTGCGGATCCGTCCCCAAGACCTTTCCCCGTTGGTTGCCCGGAGTATAGGAACGCCGCAAAATGCGGAGCCTTGACTCGGGTCAAGGCTTGACCACCGTCAAGGGAGTCCAGGGGCCATGCATCCGCACGAAACGCTGATCCGGGAGTTCTACGCCGCCTTCGCCCGCCGCGACGCCGAGGCCATGGCGCGCTGCTACCACGACGAGGTGTTCTTCTCCGACCCCGCCTTCCCGAAGCTGCAGGGCGAGGAGGCGCGCGACATGTGGCGGATGCTGGTCTCCCGCGCCGCCGACCTCGAGATCGTGCTGGAGGAATCGTCCGGCGATGCCGAGGGCGGGCGGGCACGCTGGACCGCGCGCTACACCTTCACGAAGACCGGGCGAAGGGTCGTGAATCACGTCGAGGCCCTATTCGCCTTCCGCGACGGGAGGATCGTCCGCCACTACGACCGGTTCTCCTTCTGGCAATGGTCCTCGCAGGCGCTGGGGCCGCTCGGCCGGGTCCTGGGCTGGTCTGCCCCCCTGAAATGGATGGTGCGCAGGCAGGCCACGCAACAGCTCGAGCGATTTCGCGAAAAGCGGGGGGCGGCGTCGATTTCGGGGCATCGCCCCTGATCCTTGGCCCCTTCAGGCCGGGCGGCGCAGGATGGTCACGTTGCCCGCCACCGAGATCGCCACGCCGGCGAGCGCAAGCACCTCCCACCGGTAGCCCTCGAAAATCGAAGAGACGACGAGCGCCACGATCGGCACCATCACGCCGACATAGCCGGCGCGCGCAGCGCCCACGCTTCCCAGCAGGTGCAGGAAACCGGAGAACGCGAGGATCGAGCCGAAGACGGCGAGGTAGGCGAGCGAGAGCACGTACGCGGGCGTCCACAGGAAGTCGAACGTCCGCCCGAGCGCCAGGGCCATCGCGAACGTTGCAGCCGACCCGTAGAGCATGCCCCAGGCCATGGTCTGCCAGATGGGCAGTCCCGCCGACTGGTTGCGATGCGCGGCCATGCTGCCGAGCGCGGAGATGACCACCGACGCCGCGGCGAACAGGATCCCGAGCCTCACGTCGCCTCCTTCCCCCAGCTTCGCGAATTCCGGCCAGAACACGAGCACGATGCCGGCGAGGCCGAGCGCCCCGCCCAGGGCCACGCGCCGCGACATCGGATTGCCGAAGAGCGCGCGCATGAGCAGGAGGTTCAGCAGAGGGCTCGCGGAATAGCCCACGGCGACGATCCCCGAGACGATGTGCTCTTCCGCGTAATACACGAAAACGTAGCTCACGCTGAACATGAGCACGCCCTGAAGCGCGATCCACGCGTGCTGGCGCGGGGAGAAACGCAGCGGCAGCCGGCGCGCCGCGCAGTAGCCGAAGAGCAGCAACGAGGCAAGCAGGAAGCGGTAGGCGACGCTCGCCTCGGCGGCCACGACTCCGAGCTGGTAGGTGATCGCGAGCCAGGTCGAGCCCCAGATCGCCACGCAGGCGGCGAATAGCCGGAAATTGCTCATCGCGGAAAGGCGATCACCTCGCCAGCCCGACCTGGTCGAGGACAAAGGAGTAAGTGAAGGCAATGTCCTTGAGCGCATCGTAACGGCCCGACGCCCCGCCGTGGCCGGCCTCGAGGATGGTCTTCAGCAGCAACACCTGCGAATCCGTCTTCAGCTCCCGCAGCTTCGCCACGTACTTGGCCGCCTCCCAATAGGGAACCTGGCTGTCGTTGAGGGAGGCCTCCACCAGCATCGCCGGATAGGCCTTGCGCTCGAGGTTGTCGTAAGGCGAGTACTTGCGGATGACCTGGTAGTCCGCCTCCTTGTTCGGGTTTCCCCACTCGATGTATTCCTGGGTCGTGAGCGGCAGGGTCGCGTCCTGCATCGTGTTGAGCACGTCCACGAACGGCACCTCGCTCACCACCGCCTTGAAGAGATCCGGCCGCAGGTTGGCCACGGCCCCCATCAGCAGTCCGCCGGCGCTCCCGCCCTGGATCACCAGTTGCTCCGGCGACGTCCAGCCCCCGGCAACCAGGTGCTCCGCCGCCGCGATGAAGTCGGTGAAGGTGTTCATCTTCTTCGCAAGCTTCCCGTCGTCGTACCAGAGCCTTCCCCGGTCCCCGCCGCCCCGGACGTGCGCGATGGCGAAGACCATGCCGCGATCGAGCAGCGAGAGCCGCGAGGAGCGGAAGTTCACGTCCATGGGGTGGCCATAGGACCCGTAGCCGTAGAGCAGCAGCGGCTGCGGTCCCGCCCTGCGCAGCGACTTCCGGTACACGAGCGACACGGGAACCTTCGTGCCGTCGCGGGCCGTCGCCATGAGCATCTCGCTCGCATAGTCGCCGGGCTCGTAGCCGCCCAGCACCGGCTGTTGCTTGAGGAGCTTCCTCTCGCGCAGCGTCACGTCGTAGTCGAACGTGGTGCGCGGCGTGACATAGCTCGTGTAGACGAAGCGGAAGGTCCCCGTGTCGAACTGCGCGTTCGTGCCGGCCCCCGTCGCATAGACGGTCTCGGGCATGCCGATGTAGTGGTGTTCGCCGCTCGCGAAATCGGTGAGGCGCAGCTTCAGGACCCCGTCATCGCGCTCCTTCGCAACCCAGAAATCCCTGAAGAGATCGACGTCCTCCAGCATCACCTGCCTGCGGTGCGGCAGGACCTGCTTCCAGTTCCTCTGCGCCGGATCCGCCAGCGGCGCGCGCACGAGGCGAAAATTCTTCCCCTTGTCGTTGGTCCGGATCCAGAACTCCGTGCCGTGATGATCCACGTAGTACTCGTGGCCGACCCTGCGCTTCGCGACGACGCGAAGCGGCGCCTCGGGCTGGATCGCCGGCAGCACGCGAACTTCCGACGTGTCCTTCGAGGAGGACGTCGCCACGATCCACTGCTCGCTTCGGGTGGCGCCCACGTTCAGGTTGAAAAGTTCGTCCTTCTCCTGCCATACGAGCGTGTCCTTCGCGCCGCCGAGCCTGTGGCGAAAGAGCCGGTCCGGGCGCTTGGCCGCGTTCTGCTGCACGTAGAGGAGCGTGGCGCTGTCCCCGGCCCAGGTCAGGTCGTCCACCCGTTCGAGCCGATCGGGGAGGAGGGCGCCCGTGCGCAGGTCCTTCACGAAGACCGTGTACTCGCGGTAGCCGGTGAAGTCGGCGCCATACGCGAGGTAGCGGCCGTCCGGGCTCACCTCCCAGAAATCGACGCCGGTGTACGCCTTGCCCTTCGCGAGCCCGTTCACGTCGAGCATCACTTCCTCGGGCGACTCCATCGAGCCCTTGCGTCGGCAGTAGAGGGGGTACTGAAGGCCCTCGACCTCGCGCGTGTAGTACCACCACCCGTGGCGCAGGTACGGGACGCTCTCGTCGGTTTCCTTGATGCGCGCGAGCATCTCCTTGTAGAGCGTGTCGCGAAATCCCTCCAGGGGCTTCATCACGGACACGGTGTAGGCGTTCTCGACCTCGCGCGTGTAGTACCACCACCCGTGGCGCAGGTACGGGACGCTCTCGTCGGTTTCCTTGATGCGCGCGAGCATCTCCTTGTAGAGCGTGTCGCGAAATCCCTCCAGGGGCTTCATCACGGACACGGTGTAGGCGTTCTCGGCCTCGAGGTGGCCGATGACCTCGGGATTCGCCTTCTCGCGCAGCCAGAAGTAATTGTCCACGCGCAAGTCGCCGAACTTCGTCATGGCCACGGGGATCTTCTTCGCGACGGGGGGCGGCGGGAGTTCTGCGGCGGGAACGGCTGGGGAGAGGACCATGGCGAGGAGGAATGCAGTGGCTTTCATGGCGATCCGAGGAACGCAAGCCTCGGGGGCAGGGGAGCGCGGATTATAGCGGGGCGGCCCCGGGGCCGATCCCCGCCGCGGCGGTGGTAACCTTGCGGCGTCTCCCGGATCGATTCCATGCTCGCCGTCAGCCCCCCTCCTTCCCTCGTGCCCAAGACCGACCTCTACGC
Organism: Betaproteobacteria bacterium; assembly: GCA_016720855.1. Classification (NCBI taxonomy): domain Bacteria; kingdom Pseudomonadati; phylum Pseudomonadota; class Betaproteobacteria; species Betaproteobacteria bacterium. Next base: position 235,995 of record JADKJU010000003.1, read on the forward strand.
GCAGCTCCTTGAGCAGGCAAAGTCCCTCCTCCAGGGCGAGCGGGACGCGACCGCCAACGCGGCCAATCTCGCCGCCCTCCTCTTCCACGCGCTGCCGGATCTCAACTGGGCCGGGTTCTACTGGATGAAGGACGGCGGGCTCGTGCTCGGCCCCTTCCAGGGCAAGCCCGCCTGCGTGCGCATCGCACTGGGCAAGGGGGTGTGCGGAACGGCCGCCGCCTCGCGACGAACTCTCGTCGTCCCCGACGTCCACGCGTTCCCCGGCCACATCGCCTGCGACAGCGCGTCGCGAAGCGAGGTGGTGGTGCCGGTGGTGAGCGCCGGCCGTGTGGCGGGCGTGCTGGATCTCGACAGCCCGATTCTTTCGCGCTTCGATGAAGTCGATGCGAGGGGCCTGGAGGCCGTCGTCACCGCCTTCTCCGGGGCCACCGACCTGTAACCCTGGTGCCAGGCACGCGTGCCTGGCACGCGAACCGGGCACCGATCCTCCTGTGACGCTGCGCTCGCTCCTTGTCGACTTCAACTCCTACTTCGCCTCCGTGGAGCAGCAGGTGGAACCGCGTCTGCGCGGGCGGCCGGTGGGGGTGGTCCCGATGATGGCGGACACCACCGTCTGCATCGCCGCGAGCGTGGAGGCCAAGACCTTCGGCGTGAAGACCGGCACGAAGGTGCGGGATGCGAAGAAGCTGTGCCCCGGCATCGAATTCGTGCTGGCGCGCCACGAGGTGTACATCGACTTTCATCACCGCGCCGTGGCCACGGTGGATACCGTCGTCCCCGTGCGCGAGGTGCTGTCCATCGACGAAATGGACTGCGAGCTCACCGGCCGCTGGTGCGAGCCCGCACGCGCGCTGGACCTGGCGCACAAGGTGAAGGAGGCCCTGCACGAGCGCGTGGGCGTTTGCCTGCGCACCTCCATCGGCATCGGCCCCAACACTTTCATCGCGAAGACGGCCTCCGACATGATGAAGCCCGACGGGCTGGTGCTGATCGAGAAGCGCGAGCTTCCGCAAAGGCTCTTCGCCCTTCAGCTGCGCGACCTCTCCGGCATCGGCAGCCAGATGGAGAAGCGCCTCATCGGCCACGGCATCCGCAACGTCGAGGAACTCTGCGGCCGTACGCGCGAGGAACTGCGCGCGGTCTGGGGCGGCGTCGGCGGCGACGTGATGCACGATCGCCTGCGGGGAGAGGTCGCCGCGGCCCGCGATGGCGCCACGCGATCGATCTCCCATTCGAGCGTCCTGGCGCCGGACAAGCGCAATGCCGTCGATGCCCACGCGATCCTCGACCGTCTCGTGCAGAAGGCAGCGGTGCGGCTGCGCAAGTCGGGGCACTACGCCTCGAGGCTTTCCATCGGGATCAAGTACCTCGACGGCTCCCGTTGGGACGCGGACATGCGACTCGTGGACACGCAGGACACCGTCACTTTCCTGCATACCCTGGAAAGACTGTGGACCGGACGGCCGAACGGCAGGCGCACCATCCTGCAGGTCGGCATGGCCTTTTCCGATCTGGTGACGCAGGCCGGGCACACCGGCTCGCTCTTCGCCTCCGAATCGAAATCGAAGAGCCTGTACGAGACCCTGGACAGGCTGAACGCACGGTTCGGCAGGCAGGCGGTGTACTTCGCCTCTGCACACAAGGCGCGCGACCGGGGCGGGATGCACATCGCGTTCAACCACATACCGGATCCGGAGACGGAAAAATGAAGGGCAGCGTGGTCATCATCACGGGCGCCTCGAAGGGAATCGGCGCGGAGCTGGCAAGGCAGATGGCGGGGCGGGGCGCGATGCTCGTCCTGGTCGCACGCGACCGGGAGGCACTGGTAAAGGTGGCATCCGAGTGCGTGGCGCTGGGTGCGATGGCCGAGGTGATCGTCGCCGATGTCGCGATCGAGGACGATTGCCGCAGGATGGTGGAGCGCGCGGTCGCGGTCTTCGGGCGTATCGACACGCTGGTGAACAACGCCGGGGCGACGATGTGGGCGCGCTTCGACGAGATCGACGACATGTCGATCCTCGCCCGCATCATGCAGGTGAACTACATGGGCGCCGTGTACTGCACGCACCACGCCCTGCCGCACCTGAAGGCGTCACGGGGACGCCTGGTCGGGATCTCCAGTCTCGCCGGGCGCACGGGCGTGCCCACCCGTTCGGGTTACGCGGCCAGCAAGCACGCCATGACGGGCTTCTTCGACACGCTGCGCATCGAGCTTGCCGGCTCCGGCGTGAGCGTCACGATGATCTATCCCGGCTTCGTCTCCACCGGCATTCGCGAAAACGCCTCGGGACCCGATGGCAAGCCCATCCGGGTGAGCCCGGTAAAGGAAGGCGAAGTCATGGGTGTGGAGGAGTGCGCGCGGATCACCCTCGAGGCGATCAAGGCAAGGAAGCGGGAAGTCGTCATGACGGCCCGCGGAAAGCTCGGGCTCTTTCTCAAGCTCCTGGCGCCGGGACTCGTCGATCGCATCGCCAGGCGCGCCATCGAGACGGGACGCTGAGCCGCAGCTTTCCGAACGGGTCCCGGGCAGCGGCCGGCCTGAACGAGGTGGTTGCGCAGGTTACAATGAGTCGCATTCGCCAGCTTTCCCGGCCGATCTGCTTCCCCGCCTGCCCATGGACTTTTCCGTCTGGATCACCTACCTCGCCGCCACGCTCATCCTGTCCGTATCGCCCGGGCCGGGGGTGTTCTCGAGCCTGGCTGCGGGGCTCAACCACGGCTTTCGGCGCGGGATGTGGAATGCGGTGGGCATGCAGGTGGCCAACTTCGCCCTGATGGGCTTCGTGTCGGTGGGCCTCGGGGCGATCCTCCTCGCTTCGGAATCGCTCTTCACCGTCGTGAAGTGGGGCGGCGTCGCCTACCTGGTGTGGCTGGGCATCGCCACGTGGCGCTCGGCACCCCACCGCTTCGATGCGCGGGCCGACGCCCCGCAGGGCAAGGATTCCCGCGAGGTCTTCCTGAAGGGCTTCCTGGTGAACATCAGCAACCCCAAGGGGATCATCTTCTACGCTGCCGTGCTGCCGCAATTCATCGACGTGGCGCGCCCGCAACTCCAGCAGTACGCGATCCTCGGGCTCACGACCCTCGTCGTGGACCTCGTGGTGATGGCAGGCTACATCGGGCTCGCGGCACGCGTGCTCGCCGTGATGAAGGACCCTTCGCACCTGCGCTGGGTGAACCGCATCCTCGGCGGCGCGTTCGTGGCGGCCGGCCTCGCACTGGCCGCCTTCCGCCGGTCCCACGCTGCCGCCTGATTCATCCGCACCCCCCAACAACGAGAGGAGCATCGAACATGACCATCAAAGTCGGCGACCGCCTGCCCGGTGGCACGGTCCAGGAATTCATCGAAGTCGAGGGCAATGGCTGCTCCCTCGGCCCCAACACGTTCAAGGTCGAGGACCTGGTGAAGGGCAGGAAGATCGCGATCTTCGGCCTGCCGGGCGCCTTCACCCCCACCTGCTCGGCCAAGCACGTGCCCAGCTACCTCAACAATTTCGATGCCCTCAAGGCCAGGGGCGTGGACGAGATCTGGTGCTTCGCGGTGAACGACCCGTTCGTCATGGGCGCCTGGTCGCGTGACCAGAAGGCTGGCGGCAAGATCCGTTTCCTGGCCGACGGCAGCGCCGCCTACACCAGGCAGCTCGGCCTCGAGCTCGACCTCAACGCGCGCGGCATGGGCATGCGCTGCCAGCGCTTCTCGATGCTGGTGGACGATGGCGTCGTGAAGTCGCTGAATGTCGAGGCGCCCGGCAAGTTCGAGGTCTCCGACGGCGACACGATGCTGAAGCAGGCCGGCTGATCCTGCCGGCGCGAACCACGGGGGCCGCAAGGCCCCCTTTCTATTGGTACGACAACAGGGAACACGAGCATGGACATCCAGTCGTTTTACGAATCGGCGAAACCCGCGCTGCTTGCAATAGGTTTCAAGGTCGTTGGCGCTACCGTCATCTACATCGCCGGGCGGTTGCTCATCGGCATCGCCGGCGGCCTGATCCAGAAGGCGCTGGAGCGCCAGAAGGTGGAGCCCACGGTCATCCGCTATATCGGCAACACGATTGCGGTGGCACTCAATGTCCTGCTGGTGATCGGCATCCTCGGTTACTTCGGTGTGGAGACCACCTCGTTCGCGGCATTGATCGCCGCGCTGGGCATCGCGATCGGCGCCGCCTGGTCGGGACTGCTCGCCAACTTCGCGGCGGGCGCCTTCATCCTGGTGCTGCGGCCTTTCAAGGTGGGCGACTACGTCCTGGCCGGCGACGTGGAGGGCACGGTGCGCGCCGTGGGCCTCTTCACAACGGCGATCGACACGCCCGACAACGTCCAGACCTTCGTCGGGAACGCGAAGGTCATGGGCGGCACGATCAATAATTTCTCCAACAATCCGCACCGCCGGGTGGAGCTCACCGCACAGCTCAACCACTCGGTCGATCCCCATGATGCGATCCGGCGCCGGAAGGAGGCGCTCCCCCGCATCGCGAACGTGGTCGCCGACCCCCCGCCCAGCGTCGAGATCCTCGCCTTCAACGAGCGCGGCCCGGTGCTCGCGGTGCGCCCGTTCGTCCACACCGACCACTACTGGCAGGTCTTTTTCGACACCAACAAGGCGATCCGCGACACGTTCGGCGCGGCGGGCTACCCTGTGCCCGAGGCGCACCTGACCGTACGGCAGAAGGCCGCCTGAGGCGAATTGGTCGGGGAAGAGAGGAAAAGGGGTCGGCCCCTTCCCCCCTTTTACCCTCGCCCCCCCGCGACCAGGATCACGAAGAGCACCACGAGGATCCCCAGGACGAGGAAGGCGATCTTCCACCACGACTTCGGGCTCTCCCCGGAGACTTCCCCGGTCTGACCGTTGATGAGGAAGCGGTAGGCCTTGTCTCGGTAGCGGTAGGCGGAGATCCAGACCGGCAGCAGCACGTGCTTGAACTTGACGTCGCTGTAGCGCGTGGACACCGAGTGGATTCGCTGCTGGTCGCCCCCGATGTCACCGCAGATGAGGCTACGCACCGCCTCGTCGATGGACACTTTCGCGATCGGGAAGCCGTCCCTGAGGGTCACCTGGTAGGCCTCGGCCTGGAAGCCGCTCACGAACTCCGGCTGGTAGGGCACCAGCCCCTTCAGGTTGAAGCGCATGACCGAGCCGGTGATGCCGGCCGGAAGCGTATTGGACGCCATCACGAGCACGTCGTCGTGGAAGCGCTCCACGTGCCCCGAGGCCGGCGTCCATCGCGTGTGTTTCACGCGGCGGCTCTCCGTGACCGTCTCGCCGGAGGAGTTCCGGCTGGTGAAGGTATCCGTCGTGTAGTAGTCGTCTCCCCGCTCGCCAACGTAGTCGCTGGCCGTGTTGCAGTCGTAGGTCCAGTAGGGAAGGTACATGCCGGCCAGGCCCGCGTCGCTCTGCGCGTATTTCTTCAGGTCGCCCGGGGATAGCCAGAGGCTCCTCACCCAGCGGCGAAAACTGTCGGCCGCGCGCGCCCTGTTCACCTGGAAAGGCACGATCGCCTTGGGCTTGATGCGCCGGCTGGCGTAACTCTTCGAGACGATGGCGGCGCCGCAGAAGGTGCAGGTTCCCGCGAACAGGCTCCCGCCCATCGACTGCTCCGCGCCGCACTTGTCGCACTTCACCTGCTCGACTTCCTGCACCTCCATCTTGCCCTCGAGCGCCCTGAGGTAGGTCTCGAAGTCGAGCTCCTCGATACGCGCGTCGTTCTCCGCGATCTCGTTCGCGGTGCCGCAGAACTCGCACTTGAGTTCCCGCGTCCCAGGCGAGAACGAGAGCTTTGCCCCGCACCCGGTGCAGGGAAACGTCTTGACGAACGCGTTCTCGGGGCGGGTCGGTTGGAGTTCCGACTGTTCCATCGACTACGCGGACGGCGGCACGGGCGGGGGAACGCTGGCGAAAAGCGCGGCGAGCTCGGGCACCTCGCCCGCCTTGGTCCACTGCGCCATGCCCGCCTTCCACACGAGGGACGCGCGCGTGAGCTGGCCGCCGGCCGCCTGTTGCTGGAGGGCCGTCAGCTCGAAGGGGCCGGCCTGCTGGCCACCGACCGCGACGTGGAACGCGACCGCGCCTGGAATCGGCGGCGGAACCGCTAAACCGGCGGCGGCGGTGCCTGCGCCCATGGCCCCTCCCATCGCATTCACCATCTGCGCACCCATCGCGATGCCCGCGCCGAGGCCCACGCCCGCGCCAGCCGCACCGCCGGGATTGTTGGCCGCATCGCGGATCGCGGAGGCCGTCTCGTACTGCGTGTAGGCCTGCAGGTTGCCGATGGCGGCCATGGCGCCGCGCTTGTCGATGGCCTTCTCGACCTCCTCCGGCAGGCCGATGTCCTGCACCTGGACTTCCACCAGCTCGAATCCCAATTGCTCGAACTCGGGAGAAAGGCGGTCGCGAAGGCGAGTGCCCAGCTCCGTGACCTTGGCCTCGAGCTCCACGATGGGAATACCCAGCTCCGGCATCACCTCCTTGATGCGAAGCCCGATCTTGCCGCGCAGGTTCTCCTGGATCTCGTCGGTGGTGAAGCGGTTGTCGGTGCCGACCAGGTCCTTCACGAAGGTGCCGGCATCCTTCACGCGGATCGCGTAGATGCCGAAGGCGGTCGCGCGAACGACGCCGAAATCCTTGTCGCGCATCGTCGCCGGGCCCGGCGTGCCCCACTTGAGGTTGGTGAACTTGCGCGTGGAGCAGAAGTACACCTCCGCCTTGAAGGGGCTGTTGAAGCCGAACTTCCAGCCCTTGAGGGTGGCGAGGATCGGCAGGTTCTGCGTGGTCAGCTCGTGCGTGCCGGGCGTGAACACGTCGGCGAGCTTTCCCTCGTTGATGAAGACGGCCACCTGGCCCTCGCGAACCACGAGCTTCGCGCCGTACTTGATCTCGTTCTGGTAGCGCTCGAAGCGGTAAGCGAGCGTGTTGTTCGAATCGTCGAGCCATTCGACGATATCGACCAGTTCGCCCATCAACTTGTCCCACAGTGCCATGGTGTCCCCCTTCAGGAAGCCCCGTCGCTCCCGCGCACGCGGGGACGAGGATGAAATTCGAGAGTGTAAAGTACCCTTGATCCCCCCTCAATTCAATCCTGCCTCCCCCATGACCGTCGCCATCTCCCAGCTGAACATCTATCCCGTCAAGTCCCTCAAGGGCATCGCTGTCGATTCCGCGGCAGTCACCGACCGCGGCCTGGCGCACGACCGGCGCTTCATGGTGGTCGATCCTGCGGGCGGGTTCCTCACGCAACGCGACTATCCGCGCATGGCCACGGTGTGGACCGAGATCGCCGGCGACGAGCTTCGCCTTGCCGCACCGGACGCAGCCGAGGTGGCGATCCCGCTCGAGCCCGTGGAGGGCGAATCGATGCGCGTGGAAGTCTGGGACAGCGCCTGCCTTGCCATCGCGCCTTCTCCCGAAGCTGACCGCTGGCTCACCGATTGCCTCGGCAGGCCCTGCCGCCTGGTGTACATGCCGGATTCCACGCACCGCCTCTCGAACCCTCGCCACGCCGGCAACGACAAGCAAGTCGGGTTCGCGGACGGTTACGCGTTCCTCATCGTCACCGAGGCTTCGCTTGCGGACCTCAACGCACGCCTGGCGCACCCCGTGCCGCTGGATCGCTTTCGCGCCAACATCGTCGTGCGGGGCGCGCTGCCATTCGCCGAGGATGGCTGGGGAGGGTTCGCGGCGGGAACGGCCGTGCTCCGGATGGCCAAGCCCTGCGGGCGCTGCCGCGTCACGACCACCGACCAGTCCACCGGAGAGGTGACGGGTCCGGAGCCGCTGGCCACGCTGGCGGGCTACCGGAACAGTCCCGACTACGGCGCGCGTTTCGGCATGAACGCCGTGACGGTGCGTACCGGTGCGGTCCGCCTGGGAGATGCGGTGGTGCCGTCCTAGCCGCGATTGCCGAAGAGTGCGTGGATAGCGAGGAAGATCCAGCCGGCAATGAACGAGGCGCCCCCGAGAGGCGCGAGCGGACCCGCCGAGACGGCCGTGAACGCAAGCCAGTAGAGGGACCCGCAGAAAAGCGCCACGCCCAGCAGGAACGCTGCGCCCGACAAGGCCAGCCACCGCGACTGTCCGAAACCCGCCAGGACGCCGATCAGCACGATCCCGACACCGTGCACCAGCTGGTAGAGCACCGCCGTCTGCAGGAGTCGTGCAGCGTCCGGATGCGGGGCGCGACCCGCGGCATGGGAGGCGATCGCGCCGAGGGCCACGCCCGCGGCAAGGACCAAGGCCCCCGCCGCGATGGGGAAGCGAGCCGCGCCGTGCACCGGAACCGTCAGACGGACTCGGCCGGCGGGACGGCCCGGTGCGGCTTGAGCAGGAACGCGGCCAGCGCGGGCAGCAGAAAGATCGCGCCCAGCATGTTCAGAAAGAACATGAACGCGAGGAGGATGCCCATGTCGGCCTGGAACTTGAGCGCCGACATGGCCCAGGTGCCCACGCCGAGAGTCATGGTCACCGCCGTGAACACCATCGCCGTGCCGCGTTCCTTCAGGGCCTCGAAGAACGCGTTCGCGAGCGACTTGCCCTCCTCGAGATGCACCTCGATGCGGTCGTAGAGATAAATGCCGTAGTCCACGCCCACGCCCACGCCGAGGGCGATCACCGGCAGCGTCGAGACCTTGAGCCCGATGCCCAGCAGCGGCATGAGCGCCTCGCACAGCACGGAAACGAGCGCCAGCGGGATGAGGATGCAAAGCGTGGCGCGGAGGCTGCGGAACGTGATCATGCACATCGCCATCAGGGCGCCGAAGATCGCGAAGTTCATTTCCCAGCGCGCCTGGTCGACCGCCTCGTTGGTGGCTGCCATGACGCCCACGTTGCCGGTGGCGAGCTTGAACTCGAGGTTGTCGGTATTCGCCTTCGCCGCGAAGGCCTTGACGTTGGACACGAGCGAGGCGATCGTGTCGCCCTGCTGGTCGGTGGTGAAGATGAGCACCTGCATGGCGCTGCAATCCGGGTTGAGCAGGCCCGTGGCCGTGTCGATCGGCGTCACGCCCTGCGCCAGCACCTGCGGGTCGCGCGGCAGCTGGCGCCACTTGAGGTTGCCCTCGTTGAAGCCGGCGGTGACGTTCTTCGCGAGACCCGGAAGCGAGATCACCGACTGGGTGCCCGGCGCGTTCTGCATGTACCAGTCGAATTTCTCGATGACGCTCATGATGTCGTAGTTGGTGCACGCGCCCTGCACGTTCTTCGTCTGCGCCACGACGCCGAGCGTGTTCGTGCCCATGGCGAACTTGTCGACGATCGTCGCATTGTCCCTGTTGTAGCGCGACTCCGGCCGCAACTCGGGCACGCCGATACCGTAGTCGCCCACTTTCAGCCTGTGCGCACCGACGACACCGATGGCTAGAATCACCACCGAGACGCCGATGATCACCCCGGCCTTGCGCCTCTGCACGCAACCCGAGGCGACGCGCCAGACGCGCTCCACGCGGCTTTCCTGGAAAGCATCCCTGCTGGCCGCCGCCTTCGACATGGACAGATACGACAGCAGGATGGGCAGCAGCATCTTGTTCGTGACGATCATCCAGGCCACGCCCAGCGAGGCCGTGATGCCGAGCTCGCGCACGATGTCGATGGGGATGAGCATGATCACCGCGAAACCCAGCACGTTGGTGAGCAGCGCGAAAGTGCCGGGAATGAAGAGCCTCGCGAAGGATCGCCTGGCGGCCGTGAGGCTGTCGGTGCCCGCGGCCACCTCGTGTTCCCACGCCTTCACCATCTGCACCGCGTGGGAAACGCCGATGGAGAAGATGAGGAAGGGCACGAGGATCGAGAGGGGATCGATGCCGTAGCCCAGGATCGGGAGCGTGCCCAGGAGCCAGAGCACCGGCATCATCGCGACCGCGAGCGCCACCCCGGTGAGCTTCAGGTCCTTCACGAAGAAGAACATGAGGCCTGCGGTGATCACGAAGGCGATGCCGAAGAAGGTGAGCACTCCGCGCGCGCCGTCGCGGATGTCGCCCACCGCCTTGGCGAAGCCGATGATGTGCACCGACTGCGTGGGCCCCTCGTACTTGGCGCGCAGGGACTCGAGCTTCGAGGCGACCTCGAAGTAGTTCAGGCGCTTGCCCGTCTGCGGGTCTATCTCGAGGAGTCCCGCGGTGACCAGGGCCCCGGAGAAGTCGGTGGCCACCGTGCGGCCGATCTCGCTGGATTTCTGCACGTTGGAGCGCACCTGCTTCAGGTCCTCGAAGGTGCCCTGGAAGGTGGCCGGAATCACGTTGCCGCCCGAGAAGCCCTCCTCGATCACCTCGATGAAGCGCGTGTTGGGCGTGAAGAGCGACTTGACGGAAGGCCTGTCCACGCCGTTCAGCAGGAACACGTCGTCCGTGAGGCCCTTGAGCTTCGCCATGTACTCCTTGTTGAAGATGTCGCCGTCCTTCTGGACGATGGCCACCGCGATGCGGTTCGCGCTGCCGAATACCTTCTCGTAATCGCGGTAGACCTTCATGTATGGATGATCGAGCGGCACCATCTTGCTGAATCCCGCGTCCACCACGAGACGCGAGGCGGAGGCGAGGAAGATCGCCGTGAGGATGCCGAAGAAAACGAGGAGCGCGCGTCGATGGCCGAAGACGAAACCGGAGACCGCCTGGATCACTGTGTCGAGGTTCATGGCCTGCCCCTATCGCTTTCCGAGCGGCAGCGCCGCTTCGCGCACGCCCGTCTCGCCGATCAGGATCACCGAATTGGCCGACCCGAGCACCGCCTTGGAGAAGGCCTTGATGCTGCCCGTGGCGAGTGGCACGAATGACTGGCCGTTATCGCGCGAGACGAGCGCCGTCCCGCCGGCCCCGGCAATCACGAGAGCGCCGTCCGGAAGCTTCGATCCTCCCATGAGGGTGGCGACGGAGGCATTGTCGACCGCGTTCCAGTTCTTCCCGGCGTCGGTCGAGCGGAAGATTCGCCCGCGCAGGCCGAAGGCGACCACCGCTCCGTCATCGGCCACGATCCCGCCGAAGAGCGAGCCCTTGTAGGGAGACGGCACGGCGCTCCAGGTCTTGCCCGCGTCAGGCGATAGGAGGATGGCTCCTGCTTCTCCGAGGATGATGAGGTGCCCGTCCGGGAGCTTCACGAAGGCATTGAGGTGTTTGTCGTCCTCGATCACCTTGCGCGGATTCCAGCTCTTGCCGCCATCGACCGTCTCGAGGAACGAGCCATAGGCGCCGATGGCGTAGCCGGTGTTCCCGTCGAGGAAGGCCACGTCGAGGAGCGGCCGCTGTTCGGCGGGCGCGGCGAATTGCTGCACCCAGGTCTCGCCCCCGTCGGTGGTCGCGAGGATCACGGAATCGTGGCCGACCGCCCAGCCGTGCTGCGCGTCGGTGAACTCGACCGCCGTCAGCAGCGGCGCAGCCGGGGACTTCGCGCGCCGCCAGGTCTTGCCGTTGTCATCCGAGAGCACGATGTAGCCGCGGTCGCCGACGGCGATCACGCGGGTGCCCCGATGCGTGGCGTCGATCAGGAGCAGGCGCTCCATCGTGACCTTCGGCATCGGCCCGGAGTCGGGCAGGATGTCCGCCGCCCGGGAGTGAACCGTCCCGAACGCGAGTCCCGCCGCGACGAGCGCTCCCGCAACCATGGTCTTCTTCATGTCCCTCGCTCCAATGAAAAGGGGGCAGTCCCGGCGCAGTCGGCGCCCGAAACTGCCCCCGGCCGGCCGGTGGCCGGGTCGGACGCTAGCGTGTGCCGAGGGCGCGCAGGCTGTTCGGGCTGTAGTCGGCCCCGGTGCGCTTGATCGCCTTGTAGATCACCGCTTCCTCGTTCCTCAGGCCCATGGCGATGTAGCGGCCGGACTGGAGGTCGTTGTGCACCTCGATCGTGCCGAAGAACATCGGAACGTTGTACCAGGCCTCGTTGTGCTGCTCGGAGAAGCGCCACAGTTCCCCCCGGCCGTCGTACTTGTCGGTGGCGAGCACCGCCCAGCTGTCCTCGTCGAGGAAGAACACGCGCTTGGCGTAGATGTGGCTCGTGCCCGGCTTGAGCGTGGCTTCCACCACCCACACGCGATGCAGCTCGTAGCGCGCGAGATCCTGGTTCAGGTGCCCCGGCTTCAATACGTCGGAGTACTTGAGGTTCGGCGCGGACATGCGGTTGGAGTTGTACGGCATGTACATCTCCTTCTTGCCGACCAGCCTCCAGTTGTAGCGGTCCGTGGCGCCGTTGTACATGCCGAAGTCGTCGTTCGTGCGAAGGCCGTCGGCCGCCGTGCCGGGGTTGTCGTAGGCGACGTTGGGCGCGAGGCGCACGCGGCGCTGGCCCGGGTTGTAGGTCCATGCCGAGCGCGGCTCCTTCGCCTGGTCCACCGTCTCGTGCACCAGCAGGATCTGGCCCGCCAGGCGCGCCGGGGCCGTGGTGCTCTGCAGGTAGTACAGGATCTTGTTGGGCTCGCGCTGAGCGGCGGGCTTCGAGCAGTTGCCGTACTGGAAATCGTATTCGTACTCGAACTTGACGAGCGCGTAGTCCCCGGTGCGGGTGACCGCGGCCTGCGCCCAGTTCTGCGCGAAGGTGTCCCCGCGATAGCGCAGTTCGGAATTCCAGATTGCCTCGTTGCCATCCTTGGGAATCGGGAACGGGACGCCGCCGGTGCAGTTGACCACTCCATTGCCGCCCGGAGCGAGCTGGGCCTTGGCCGCGCATTCCTTCGTCTCGTTGTAGTGGCAGGTCGGGAACGCGCCGCTGCGCCTCGTCGGGTACACGACCATCTTGTAGTCCGGGTACTTCTTAAGCATCGCCACCTGACCGGGCGTGAGCTGGTCCTTGTACTTGTCCGCGGACTTGCCGTCGATGGTGAAGAGCGGCTTGTCGTTCGGGTAGGGATCCGGGTAATGCCCGCCGAGCTTGTAGCCCGCGACCGGCTTGGTGATGCCGCCATCCCAGGCCGGGATCGTGCCGGCCGCGTTGCCGGCCTTCTCCGCGCCCATCGGCGTAAGCGTCGTGCCGAGCTTGGCAAGGTCGGCCGCGCCCAGTTCCGCGGCGGCCGGAAGGGCGAAGGCAGCACCCACGGCGAGGAGCGCGGCGGCCTTCTTCGAGATTACGTACATGGTTGTGTCTCCTCAATTCAATATTGTGATTTTCGGCGGCATGCGAGGCAGGCGCGGTGTGCGCGCCCGCCCGCTGCCATCAGAACGAGTAGCTGACGCTCAGCGAATAGAAGTCGCGGTCCTTGAGCGGGTTGGCGGCCGAGCAGAAGCTGGGACTCTGGCCCGGCGTCACGGTGGAATCCGTGCCGCAATAGGTGCGCCCGCCGAAGTACGACGTGTACTGGAGATCCACCAGCCACTGGCGCTGGTAATCCCAGGATGCGCCGATCGAGGCCGACTTCACGCCCTCGTTGAAGGTCGGGCCGACACCACTCACGTCCTGCGCCCAGGCGAGCCGCGGCGAGATGTTCCCGCCCAGCAACGCATTGTTGTATTCGAGACGGCCGATCAGGCGATAGCCCCATGAGGTCTTCGTGAGGAACCCGGTTTCCTGGACCGAGTAGGCCGAGCCCGCGGCGGCGCCCTGCGCCGTCGCCGGCAGGTACACCGCCGGGCCGTTGAACTTGACGTCCGTCGGCATGCCGTTGAACCACGTGACGCCGACCTCGCCCAGGAGAATGAGCTGGTCAGCCCCCGCGACGCTGGGCTGGCTCTTCGTCGCGGTCATCTGGAACTGGTTCATCTTCAGCCGCTGGTAGCCCTGGATGTACGTGCCATCCGGGACGAGCGCGGCGGCCGAAGCGCCGGCAGGCAGGCCGGGGATCTGCGTGTAACCGGTGATGAGGTTGGGCGCGCCCAGCGCCGCCAGCAGCAGTTCCGGCGTGGCGTACTGGACCGGCACGTTGGAGCGGTACGAGTACTCGCCCTGCAGCGCGATTCCGGCCGGCCCCGCCGTATTGAAGCTGATGCCCGTGAGGTGGATGTCTTCCGGATACTCCGCAAAGTAGGTGGCGGTACCCGTATGGCAGAGGGAGGTCAGTCCCGGCGTCGCGCAGAACGTGGAAACGAGCGGGCCGCCGGTGAGAACCGAGGTCGGCTTCCCCTTGATGCCCGAGAACATCGGGATCCGGCTGTGATAATTCAGGTAGAAGAGGCCGAACTCCGTGTTATTGAGTTCCGGAGTCAGCAGGCGAAACGCGACGCCATATTGCCCGTTGTCGCTGGGATCGTGGTCGGCGGAACGCGGGGCCCAGACGGCGGCCGCGGGATCATAGGGGCCGTAGAGCGCACTGGCGATACCGCTCAGCGCCGCCCCGGCCCCTGGAATCGGCGGAACCGGGTTGGACGGCGGGAAATTCATGTCACGGCGCCGCCCGAACCCGACAAACACCTGGGTTGCGTCGTCGGACGCGAAATCGTTGTTGGAGAAGTAGGTTCTCTTCGGATCCAGGCGGATCTTGTCGTGGTTGGTGAGGTAGAAGCCTTCCATGCTCAGGTTCTTGGTGAGTTCCTGGTTGCCCCAGATGCCCTGGGTCGGGAGGAACGCTTCCTTCAACTCCGAGCCCGGGACGCGCAGCTTCGAGATATCCACGGGGTTGATGACGTTGATGCCGTTGGGGATCAGCGTGCTCTCGCCCCAGCTGATCACCTGGCGGCCGGCGCGCAGGCGCAGGTTCTTGTCGAACGGCTCGAAGGAGGCGCTGATGAATCCGTCTAGGCCCACGAAATTCTTTCCGACGCGATCGATCGCGGTGGGCCCCAGGTTGTCCTTGTTCATGTTCGTCCAGTCGTAGAACGCCGTGCCGCGCCCGAAGAAACCCCATCGGCCGTATTTCAGCTCGAGGTCGGACGTGGCCTTGATGATGTTGGCGAACGGGCTGTTCCTCTTGTAGTTCAGGTCGCCGTCATCCTCGTTCACGGAGCGCGAAGTGCCCCCGTTCATGATGCCGATGAGGTTGGGATCCCGGTCGCTGGCGCGCACGGAAATGCCGTAGGAAACGGTGGTGTCGAAGCTGCCCTTCACGCCGAAATCCGTATCGAACTGGAAGGCGAGCGCGGGCCCCGCCCCGGCGAGCAGGACTGCCAACACGAGGGGCTTCAGCATGGGACGGAAGGCGGGTGTCATGGGGCGTTTCTCCTGAGGGTGTCGTGATTCGTGCGGCTTCTTGGGAATCGAGGGCGCGTGGAGCTATTGTCGTGAATCGGAGGTGAAAAGACAATGCGGCGATGCTGCGTTTTCTCCTCGGAAACATGAGGTTACGCGAGAGGCCTTGCGGCCCCTCGCGTCGATTGCGTCATTCGCTGATGGTGGAAGTCCGGTAGCCCGGGTCGCCGGTGATGGCCGACTCCGTGAACGGCAGCGTGATCCACTGCTTGGCGGCGAAGCGCGCCGTCTGGTCCGCGAAGTTCGGGGAAGCGGGATTGGTCGACTGCGAGTAGCTGAGGAACGCCTGTGCATTGACGCCGCCGTCCGTGAACTGCACGGTCTGGATGTAGCTCGTTCCGAAGTTCACGATATAGCCCAGACCCGGAACCAGCGTCGAATCGATCTTGTTGTAGATCCCCAGGTTGTCCCCCGCGTTGCCGTGCAGGGGGATGATCACCTGGCCACCGGTCAACGCCGCCTGGATGGAAAACTGGATCGTGCCCAGCGCGGCATCGACCTTCAGGCCCGCGTCGGTGATCTTCTTTCCCGCGGCCGCAAGGGCGTTGACCAGCGCGGTCGCCACCGTTGCGTCGTTGATGTTGAGTCCGCTCGGCGTCGCCAGGGGTGCCAGGTAATTGAAGGGAACGGCATACACGTTCGGAATCCCGGCAGCCACCGCGAAGAATTCCCTGAACAGGTGCCCCCCCTTGCTCGCCAGTTCGTACTTGCGGTCCCAGGCCGCCAGGACGTCGCACAGCGACGTGACCGACGTGGCAGCCGCAGTTCCGCAAAGCGTCAGCATGTCCGGCAGGAAGAGATCGGCGGAATAGCTGCGATTGGAAAGCGCCATCTGCTGCAGGTTCGCCAGCGTGAACTTGTTGCCGGAAACGCCGTCGGCTCCGGCAAGCCTGGCCTGAGCCTGCGCCACACCAAGGCGGGTGCGCATGCCCTGCTGCTGCGGCACGATGCCGACCACCGCCGGCACATAGAAGTTGTACAGCTGCGCGGCCGGGTTGGTCTGCCAATAATTGTCGTTCGAGTTCTGCACGAAGTCGCTGCGGTACACCCGGGGCATGCGCGGGCCGGGAAGCAGGCCGGCGCTCGGGGTGGAGGCATCCACGACCCAGTCGCAGCTCGAACGCGAACCGTCGAGAACCGGAACGCCCAGGGAGGCGAAGACCCCGCCCATGGTCAGGTCGGGCGTGCACACGGACTGCTGGAAGCGGTCCACGTTCGGCGCGGTGCTGATGTCGCCAAAGAAGGCGTTGCCATCCTTGTCGGCCGAGATCGTGTTCACCCACGGGATACCGAGGTTGCGATCGAGCGCGGATTCGATGTCCTTCGTGCCCGTGGCACGGTTGATGTCGAACCACTGGTCGCCCATGCGCCAGTTGTCCAGGTTGGCATCGCGAAGCGCGTAGGCCTTCGTCGTGGACCAGACCAGGGGCGCGCCGAGGTTCACCAGGGGACCATGGACCGACGAATA
This sequence comes from Betaproteobacteria bacterium, assembly GCA_016720855.1. NCBI lineage: Bacteria > Pseudomonadati > Pseudomonadota > Betaproteobacteria > Betaproteobacteria bacterium. Next base: position 252,554 of record JADKJU010000003.1, read on the forward strand.
GATGGTTCTCGAGACCGGGGCCAGGGTGCCGTCGGCCTGCTTCACCTGCACCGTGACGACCTTGGCCGTGAGGTCACGGGTCTGCCCGTCAAGCACGTACTTGAGCGGATTTGCGGGATCGAGTTTCAGCTCATAAAGCGAGAAATGGTTGGCCTTGTCGACCGTGTGGCTCCAGGCGACGTCCTTGTTGAAGCCGATGTTGATGAACGGAAACCCCGACAGCGATCCGCCCATCACATCCATCTGGTTCGGAACGGTGACGTGGAACTGGAAGAAGCGAAGCGTTCCGGCCCAGGGGAAGTGCGGATTGCCCAGGAGGAGGCCGCGGCCATTGTCGGTTGCATCCGTGCCGAGCGCGAGCGCATTGCTGCCCAGGCGCGCGGTACGCTCCTGGTAATCGCGCCAGAATTCATCATCCCAGACACCGTCCCAGGCCTTGTCCAGGCCGGCCTTGGGCGGCGCCGTATTCGTCATCGCGGCGATGAAGTTGCCGCTCGACGCCTGAAGCGCGTACCGGCGCACGAGACGCATCATGTCGACCTCGTCGACCGAGCGCACCCAGGCGGCGTCCTTGCAGGCGGCGGGCAGGTTGGCAATGCCCGTATCGCGCAGGTACCGGTTGTACCCGGCCGCCCATCCCTTGAATGCGGCTTGCACCTCGGGCTTCATCTTGGCCAGACCTGCCGTGAGCACGGCGGAGTCGCCATTGAAGTAGGTGTAGAAGATATCGTTGAACAGGTTGTTGATGCTGTAGGGGGTCGACCCCGTGGCGCCAAAGTACTTCGACCGCTCGCCGCGCACGGTGACGAACTCGTCGGCCATCATGCAGAAATTGTCCTGCGCGAAGGCATAACCCACGCCATAGCCGACGCTGCCGAAATCGTTGGCCTTGATGTGCGCGATACCGTACGAAGTTCGCCGAACTTCGGAGGTGTACTTCGTTTGTGCGGCGGCATCGATGGCGCCGAGGGCAGCGGTGACGGCGAGCGCTGCCGTGGCCGCCTTGAGGGCGAAGCGAAACATGGGTGTCTCCTCCAGAAAAATGGCGCCGGTTGGTCCCGGCGGCGGTTCGTGATTCTGCAGCTGTTTTGGCTAGTGTAACGCTTCAAAGAGCCCTGCGGCACCCATTCCGGTGCCGATGCACATGGTCACCATTCCGTACCGTCCTTTCGTGCGCCGCAGGCCATGCAGCATCGTGGCGGCGCGGATGGCGCCGGTAGCGCCAAGCGGGTGTCCGAGCGCGATGGCTCCACCCTGAGGGTTTACCCTAGTCGGGTCGAGCCCGAGGTCCTTCACGACCGCCAAGGCCTGGGCTGCGAAAGCCTCGTTGAGCTCGATCCATCCCAGATCGGCCTGGCTCACGCCGGCGAGCTTCAGCACCTTCGGGATTGCCTTGATGGGGCCGATGCCCATGATCTCCGGCGGCACCCCCGCCACCGAGAAGCCCACGAATCGCGCCATGGGCTGCACGCCGTATTTCTTCATGGCCTTCTCGCTCATGAGGATGACGGCGCCGGCGCCGTCGGACATCTGAGAGCTGTTGCCGGCCGTGACCGAGCCACGCGCGGCAAAGGCGGGCCGCAGCTTGGCCAGGCTTTCCAGCGAGGAGTCGGGGCGCGGGCCCTCGTCGGTGTCGGCGACCTTCTTGCGGTGGACCACCTGGCCCGTCGCGAGGTCCGGTGAGGCGGAGTCGATCTCGTAAGGCAGGATCTCGTCCCTGAAATTCCCTGCAGCGATCGCCGCGGCGGCCTTCCGGTGGCTCGCAACCGCGAAGGCATCCTGCTCCTCGCGCGTGACCTTCCACTGCTTCGCCACGTTCTCCGCGGTGATGCCCATGCCGTAGGCGATGGCGACGTTCTCGTCCCTGGCGAAGACGGCGCTGTTGAGCGCGACCTTGTTGCCCATCATCGGCACCATGGACATCGACTCCGTCCCGGCGGCGATAACGACATCGTCGTCGCCGGTACGAATCCGGTCCGCGGCCAGCGCGATGGCCTGCACGCCGGAGGAGCAGAAGCGGTTGATCGTCATGGCCGGCACGCTGTCGGGCAGGCCCGCGAGCAGCACGCCGATGCGGGCCACGTTCATGCCCTGCTCGCCCTCGGGCATGGCGCAGCCGACGATCACGTCGGCGATGTCGTGCGGGTCGAGGCCCGGCACTTTCGCGATCACGCCCCGGAGCACGTGGGCGAGCATGTCGTCGGGGCGAACGGCCCGGAACATCCCTCGCGGGGCCTTGCCGACGGCGGTGCGAACGGCGGCGACGATATAGGCATCCTGGATCTGGCGGGTCATGTCTTCACTCCTGTCGGGTTCCGGTTGCGGTTGATCTTACGACGCGCGCCCACGCACCGCGGGCGCCGATTTCAGGTTGATGCGGCTGCGAATCGCCTTGAACGTGGTCGAAACGCATGTCCAGAGCAGCAGCAGGCCGACCAGCGGGAAGAGCAGCACGAAGAGTCCCAGCCATTCGCCGCTTTGCACCATCTCGGGAATGGCCAGGATTGCGATGGGAAAGGAAATGGCGTTCCAGAAGAAGGCGAACACCCAAAGGAATCCCAGTCCCGACTGTCCAGCCGTTGAGATTTCGGGTGATTTCGCGCCCGGGGACGCTAGGGCGCCGGGGCGGGTGCGAACAGGCTCGCGGGTATCGTTGCCCCATCCGGCCGGTGCGGATCCGCGAATGACGAAGAACATCGCAACGAGGGCGCCGACGCCCACGCCGCCAAACGCCAGCGAGAATGGCGCGAGAAAGAGCAGTTCCTTCCAGCGGATTTCGCGGTCGACCACCGCCTCGGCGGGGTTGTCCGGATTCACCCAGACCGTGATGGGAATGCCGGCAGATCTCGCGTCCTCGAGCCGGCCCGCGATCTGCTCGTGCCAGTCGTCGATATTGTCGCTGCCTCCCAGCGTGGAAATGCCCAGCCGCGTGCCGGTATAGTCCTTCCCCTCGAACCGGTACCGGTAGGCCGCCTCGGCGCGATAGGTACCGTCCCCGGACTCGAGTTTCGCGTTGTCCACCGTCGCGCGCACCTTCACCCAGTCGCGCGCCGAGCGGGCCGCGGACAGCGTCTCCACGATGCTGTGCGTCGCCCAGACCCCGACGCCCCCGAAGGGCAGTCCGAAGACCAGGCAAACGAAGATGCCGCCGACTTTTCCCATCGCGCCGCCCTGCTCAGTTCCTCAGGGGCTTCCCGGTCTTCAGCATGTGCTCGATGCGCGCCTGCGTCTTTTCCATCTTCGCGAGCTCCACGAAGTGGTGACGCTCGAGGTCCAGCAGCCACTTCTCGTCGACCAGGCTGCCGGGCTCGACTTCGCCCCCGCAGATCACCGTGGCGACGCGCGAGCCGATTTCGTAGTCGTGGTCGGAGATGAACCCGCCCTCCTTCATGTTCACGAGCATCATCTTGAGCGTGGCGATGCCCGTCGAGCCCGCCACCGCAATGCGCGTGGGCGCGAGCGGAGGGCGGTGGCCGGATTCCGCCATGGCGCGCGCCTGCTGCTTGGCCACGTACAGCAGCTCCGCCGGGTGCAGCACCACGACGTCGGAGGGCTTGAGATAGCCCAGTTCGCGCGCGTTCCCGGCGCTCTTCGATACATCCGCCATCGCCACCTGCCGGAAGAGCCGTCCCAGCTCGGGGAACGCATCTCCTCCCTTGGCCCACGCGTTGGCGCGCTGCGCGAGCTCCTTGAGCCCCGCGCCGGCGGGCAGGAGTCCCACGCCCACTTCCACGAGGCCGATGTAGCTCTCCAGCGCCGCCACGACGCGCTGCGAGTGCATCACGAATTCGCAGCCGCCGCCGAGCGCCATGCCCTCCACCGCCGCGACCGTGGGCACGAGGCTGTACTTGAGGCGCTGCGAGGTCTGCTGGAAGAGCGCGACCATTCTCTCGAACTCGTCGAACTTCCCGGCCTTGAGGGATTCGAGCGCTGCCTTGAGGTTCGCGCCGACGGCGAAGGGCGCCTCGTGCCAGATGACGAGTGCGTCGTAATTCTTCTCCGCCTCGTCGAGGGCGCGGTTGAGGCCCACGAGAACCTCGGCGCCCAGCGAGTGCATCTTGCTCTTGATGGAGACGATGGCGATGCCGTCGCCCTGGTGCCACATCCGAACGCCTTCATCCTCGAATACGGTCGTGCCCTTGTCGGCGGGCTTTTCGCCCAGCACGAGTTCGGGAAACAGCTGCCGCGCGTACACGGGCAGGTTCGAGCGCGCGTGCATCGTGCCGTCGGCGGCGGAGTACGAGCCCTGCGGGCCGTGCACGCCCTGGCGGCCATCGGTCACCCAGCCGGGCAAGGGCGCCTTTGCCATGGTTCTGCCGGCGGCGATGTCCTCGGCGATCCATCCCGCCACCTGCTGCCAGCCCGCGGCCTGCCACAGCTCGAAGGGCCCGAGCTTCCAGCCGAACCCCCAGCGGATGGCGAAGTCCACGTCGCGCGCGCAGTGCGCGATCTCGCCCAGGTGCACTGCGCAGTAATGGAAGAGGTCGCGGAAGATGGCCCAGAGAAACTGCGCCTGCGGATGTTGCGAGGCGCGAAGCTTCGCGAGTTGCTGCGCCGGCGACTTCTCCTTGAGGATGGCCTGCACTTCCTCCGCGATGGCGCCGGCGGACGGACGGTAGTCCTGCTTCGCGACGTCGAGGACGTGGATCTCCTTGCCCTTCTTCACGAAGATGCCGGCCTTGGTCTTCTGGCCCAGCGCCCCTTTCGCGATGAGCGCCGACAGCCACTCCGGTGCCTTGTAGTACGGGTGCCAAGGGTCGGCGGCGAGCGTTTCGTGCATCGTCTTCACCACGTGCGCCAGGGTGTCCAGGCCCACGACGTCGGCTGTGCGGAACGTGGCGCTCCTGGCGCGGCCGATGGCAGGCCCCGTGAGGGCGTCCACCTCGTCGAAGCCGAGCTTGAAGGCAAGCGTGTGGTGCATCGTCGCCAGCATCGAGAAGACACCGACCCGGTTGGCGACGAAGTTGGGCGTGTCCTTCGCGCGGACCACGCCCTTGCCGAGCGCGGTGGTGAGGAACACCTCCAGCGCATCCACGATGGCGGGGTCCGTCGCGGCGGTGGGGATGATCTCCACCAGGCGCATGTAGCGCGGCGGGTTGAAAAAGTGGATGCCGCAGAAGCGCGGGCGCAGCGCCTCGGGAAGGACCTTGGAGAGTTCCGTGATCGACAGCCCCGAGGTGTTGGAGGCGAAGATGGCGTGCGGGGCGAGATGCGGCGCCACCTTGTCGAAGAGCGCCTTCTTCCAGTCCATTCGCTCGCTGATGGCCTCGATGACGAGGTCGCAGTCGGCGAGAAGCGCCAGGTGCTCGTCGTAGTTGGCGGGCGTGATGTGCTCGATGATGCCCTTGGTCGCGAGCGGGCTGGGTTCCAGTTTCGCGAGGCCGTCGAGCGCCTTCTTCACGTTGGCATTCCTGTCGCGACCCTCCGCGGCGAGTTCGAACAGGACCGGCTGCACGCCGGCATTCGCGAGGTGGGCGGCGATCTGCGCGCCCATGACGCCGGCGCCGAGGACGGCAGCCTTGCGGACGATGAATTTCGACACGGGTTTCTCCTGGAGCATGCCCGGGGAGCGGGCTGGGTTATCGAAAGACGGTCAGGCCTTCTCCATGCCGCCCGGAATCGGGCGGGGATGGCGCTGGGAATCGATGGCGACGTAGGTGAGCTGGGCTTCGGTGACCTTCACGGCGTCGCTGCGGCCGAGGCGCCCGCGCTGGGCGAAGACCTCCACGTCCACCGTGATGGACGTGCGGCCCACCTTCACGACGCGCGCGTAGAAGCTCACCAGGTCGCCGACGAAGACCGGTTCCTTGAACAGGAACGAATTCACCGCCAGCGTCACGACGGGCCCCGCGGCGCGTTCGTAGGCCGGAACGCTCCCCGCCAGGTCGACCTGCGCCATGACCCACCCCCCGAATATCGTGCCATGGGCGTTCGTATCCGCCGGCATGGGGATGATGCGAAGGACGGGCTGTTCGCCCTGCGGGAGTTCGGCGTGCATGGGGGTTTCAAACGAGCGTTTGATTCTACTCCCTGGAAGGGGGCCGGCAGAAAAAAGGGGACAGACCCCTTTACCGGAAACGGAAAAGGGGTCTGTCCCCTTTTTTCTGCCGGCACCTTTATCAGCCTGCGTGGCCGCGGTAGATGTCCGCGTAGCGATCGCGGTAGCGATCGAGGATCAGGTTGCGCTTGGGCTTGAGGGTCGGCGTGAGCAGGCCGTTGTCCACCGTCCACTTGTCGGTGAGCAGGGCCACGCGCCGGACCTGCGCGTAACCGGGGAAATCGCGGACCTGCTTCGCGACGCGCGACAGGACCAGTTTCTCGGCGCGCTCCCGACCTTCGCCGTTGGGGTCGGCTCCGAGGCTGGTCGCTTCCGCCAGCCTTGACCATTCGTCCATGTTGAGTGCCACCAGCGCCCCGAGGAACGGCTTGCCTTCCCCCACGACGAGGACCTGCTCGAGCAGGGGATCGAGCTGGATCGCGAGCTCCATGTCCACCGGCGGCACCTTCTCGCCGTTGGCCAGGACGATGATCTCCTTGATGCGTCCCGTGATGTAGAGAAGCCCGTTCTCGAGCTTCGCCTGGTCGCCGGTGTCGAGCCAGCCTTCCGCATTCTTCACGCTCGCGGTGGCGTCGGGGTTGTTCCAGTAGCCCAGCATCACGCTCGGGCCCCGCACCAGCAACGCGTCGTTCGCGCCAAACGCGATCTCGATTCCCGACAAGGGCGCGCCCACGGAGGCCGGGTCGTTGTTCTCCAGCCGGTTCACCGACACCACGGGTGAGGCTTCGGTGAGCCCGTAGCCCTGGCAGATCGGAAGGCCCAGTCCGATGAAGGTCCGGGCAATCTGCGGATTCAATGCCGCACCCCCGCTCACTGCGATGCGCAGCCTGCCGCCCAGACGCGCGAGGAGCTTCGAGGCGACCAGCGCCCTGAGAACGGGCCAGAGGACGAACGAGGGCTTCCACGGTCCCCGCCCCTGTCGCCACTCGAAGAGACTCCAGCCGGTGCGCCCGGCGAAATCGAAGAGATGCCGCTTCAACCCGGAGGCGGCCTGGAGCTGGCCCTGGATGGTCGCGTGCAGGCGCTCGTAGATGCGCGGGACCGAGACGATGACCGTGGGGCGCACGCTCCTGAAGTCCTCGGCGAGCTGGGGGATCGACCGGGCGAAGGCCACCTCGGAGCCGGCGAGCATCGTGAGGTAGCAGCCGACGGTGCGCTCGAACATGTGGGAGAGCGGAAGGAAGGACAGGAAGACATCGTCCGTGTACACGTCGATCCCGCCCAGGCCCGACAGGGCGTTCTGAAGCATGTTCTGGTGCGAGAGCATCACGCCCTTGGGGCGCCCCGTGGTCCCGGACGTATAGACGATGGTGGCGAGCGCGTTGCCATCGACGGCAACCGGCGGCTCGGCCGCCGCGTCGGCGGGAAGCCAATCGGCCAGCGCCCTGACGCTCCGGTCGCCGGATTGCGCGACGGACTTGATGGTGATGATTCGCGTGACCTCCGGCATCCGGGCGCGAACCTCCGCCAGTCGCTTGAGATGCTCCTCGCCCTCGACGACCAGCAGCTTCACGCCGGCATCGTTGAGGCAATAGGCGATGTTGTCGGGGCGGTCGTTCACGTAGACGGGCACCGTGACGAGACCCCCTGCGAAGGCGCCCTGATCGAACCACACCCACTCCTTGCAGTTGCTCAGCATGATAGCCACGCGCTCGCCCGGCCCGAGGCCCTCGGCAGCAAGACCCGCGCAGACGCGCCGGGCCATGCGGGCCGTCTCCGCCCAGGAATACCTCGTCCAGTCCTGGGTGGACATGTCGAATTCCCGGTAGGCCACGGCCTCGGGCGACAACGCCACGCGTCTCGCGAAGGCGGTCGCGATCGAGTCGGCCTCGCCGACCGTGACGTACTGCTTTTCGCGTTCCGCGAGGCTCACGCCGCCGCCCTTTCCCGTAGCCACGACACGGTGTCGCGCCACACATTATCGCGGCTTTCCGGCAGGAAGTAGCCGAAGTGGCCGATGCGCTGGCGTCCCGCCTCGCCGGGCGTCACGTGCCGTCGCTCGACGCGGGCATTGCGGTAGAACCCGTGCAGCTTGTCGATGGCCGGCTTCGTGATGATGTCGTCGTCCTCGAAGGAAAATCCCAGCACGGCCGCGCGCACCGCGTCGAACCGCCGGCGCATGACCTCCCCTTCGGAAAGCAGGTATTCCGGATGCGTGCCCCAGCGGCGCCACTGCCAGGCCACGCCCGCCGGCAGGTCGCCCACCATGTGCATGCGCTTGCCGGGGAAATAGCCGAAGAGCGGCGTGAGGAGCGGAATCGCCACGAACCAGAAGAGGCGCACCTGAAGGGGCATGCGATCGTTGTGCCGGTACCAGCCCGATCCTGCCGTCACCGTGACGAAGGCCTTCAACCGTGCTCCTTCGGGTACGGCGCCAAAGAGCTGCGCGCCGAGGCTGTGCCCCAGTGCCAGCGCAGGAAGGCTCGGGTTCATCGCGCGCGCCTCGCGCAACATCGCGTCGAGATCCGCATCCGCCCAGGTCGTCACGCTGGCCTCGAAGCCGCGCAGACTCCCTTCGCGCGACGCCCCCATGCCCCGGTAATCGAAGGTGAGGACATGAATGCCGTTCTCGGCGAGGAAGCGAGCCAGCGGTTCGTAGAAATCCTGCCGCACGCCCATGGCGCCCGCCAGGAGCAGCGTGGCCCAGGCCTTTCCTTCAGCCGGGAAGCGCGTGACCGCCAGGTCGAAGCCGTCGGCGGCCTTCGCCGTGTCGCGCAGTTCCATGACGGTTCCGGACTTCCGCCCGCATCACCGTCAGGTCGTGTCCCAGCCCGTATCCGGCACGAACCGGTCCCCATGCTTCGTCCGCAGTTGCGCCATCGTCTTGAGCCAGGACTCCTTGCCCCGTTCCTTGATTGCGGAGATCGGCCCCCCGCGATGCGGCGCAAAGCCCGTCCCGAAGATCACCCCGGCGTCACACAGGTCCGCATCCGTCACGATCTTCTCGCGCAGGCACGCGACCGCCTCGTTGAGCGCCGGCAGGACGAGCCGGTCCGCGATGGGCCGCAAGTCCACCGATCCGCTCCCGGTCGCCTTCTGCGGCTTGCCTTTCACCCAGGTGTAGAAGCCCTTGCCGGACTTCTTGCCAAGATTCTTCGCCTCGATGTTTGCCTGCAGGCGCTTCGGGATCGGCGTGCCCGGCTTCGCGAGTTCCTGTCCCACGGCCCAGCAGATGTCGAGACCGACCATGTCCGCGAGTTCGATGGGACCCATGGGCATGCCGAAATCCTTCGCGGCCGCGTCGATGGTCTCGCCGGGCACGCCTTCGTCCAGCATGAGCATCGCTTCCATGAGATAGGGCGACAGCACCCGGTTCACGAGGAAGCCGGGCGCGCTCTTGCACGGCAGCGGCAGCTTGTCGATCTGCTTGGCGAAGGCCTGGCCCGCCTGCATCACTTCGGGCGAGGTCTGGGGCCCCTCGACGATCTCCACCAGCATCATCATGGCGACCGGATTGAAGAAGTGCAGGCCCACGAGGCGCTCGGGGCACTTGAGGACGCCCGAGAGTTCCTGCAGCGGGATGCTCGATGTATTCGAGGCGAGAATGGCGCCTTCCTTCATGCGCGGTTCGAGCGCGGCGAAGAGCTTCCTCTTGATCTCCGCGTTCTCGACGATCGCCTCGATGATGAGGTCCGCCTTCGGAACGCCATCGCCCTTCACGTCCGGGATGAGGCGGTCGAACGCGGCCTGGACGAGGTTCGGCTGCTTGAGGCGCTTCTTGTAGAGCGCGTGGGCGCGTTGGATGGCCGGCGCGATTCGCTCGGGCGCGAGGTCCTGCAGCGTGACCGTCATTCCCTTGAGTGCGCACCAGGCGGCGATGTCCCCACCCATGGCGCCGGCGCCGATGACGTGCAGATGGCGGATCGGCGGCAGGTCGGATTTCCCCAGGTTCTTCATCCGGTCCTGCAGCTTGAAAAGGCGGATGAGGTTTCGCGTCGTGGCGTGCGCGAAGAGGCTCGCCATGGACGCCGGGTGCTCGATGGGAATGTTGCGCACATCCCCACCGAAGCTCTTCCACAGGTCGATGATCGCGTAAGGCGCCGGATAGTGGTCCTGCCGCACCTTTTCCGCAACCTTCTTCCGGGACATCGAGGCCACCAGCGAGCGCACGACCGGCCAGTCGGTGATCGCGGCCGAAAACGAAGGCTTGTGCGGGGGCGGCGGCTTCGCGAGAAACAGGCGCACGGCGTTCTCGAAGTGGCGCTTCGGCGTGGCGTCGTCCACCAGCCCGAGCTTCTTCGCGCGGCGGCCATCCACTCCGCGGCCGGTGAGCATGAGGTCGAGCGCGGTGGCCGCGCCGATGAGCGGCGGCATGCGCTTGGCTCCCCCCCACCCGGGCACGATGCCGATCAGCACTTCGGGCAGCGCCATGCGCGTCTTCGGGCCGTCGTCGGCGATCCGGTAGCGGCAGGCTAGCGCGAGTTCGGTTCCGCCGCCCATGCAGAAGCCGTGGATCATCGCGAGCGTCGGGAAGGGCAGCGCCGCGATCTTGTCGAAGACGACGTTGCCGAGCGTGGTGAAAGCCATGGCCTGCTCGGCGCTCGAGATCGTCGTGAACTCGTCGATGTCCGCGCCGGCGGCGAACCCGTTCTCCTTGGCCGAAAGGATGGCCAGTCCCCTGGGAGGCATGGCGACGAGGTTGTCCGCGATCCGGCCCAGTTCCTCCAGGACTTCCGTGGAGAAGGTGTTGGTGGCGGTGCCGGCGCGGTCGAACCACAGCCACGCCAGGTTCTGCGCGTCCGTCTCGAGCTTCCAGTGCTTCAGGTCCATGATCTTTCTTTCTATTAAAGGGGACAGACCCCCTTTTCCGGAAAAGGGGTCTGTCCCACTTTTTCTACGGTCGTTCGAGGAGCATGGCGCCGCCCTGGCCACCACCGATGCATAGGGACGCCACGGCACGCCGTCCGCCGGTTCTTTCGAGCACCTTCAGGGCGTGCAGCACCACGCGAGCGCCCGAGGCGCCGATCGGGTGCCCGAGCGCGATGGCGCCGCCATCGACATTCAGCTTGCCGCGGTCGAGCCTGCCGAAAGCGCGGTCGAGCCCGAAATGCTGCTTGCAGTATTCGTCGCTCTCCCAGGCGCCCAGGCAGCCCAGCACCTGCGCGGCGAAAGCTTCGTTCACTTCCACGCAATCGATGTCGTCCCAGCCGAGCCGGTTTTTCTGCAGCATCGGCGTGATGGCGTGCACGGGCCCGAGCCCCATCTCCGCAGGATCGAGCGCGCCCCAGTTCGCATCGACCACGCGGCCCAGGCTCGTGAGCCCGTACTCGTCCACGACCTCCTCCGCCGCGAGGATGAGCATCGCCGCGCCATCGGTGATCTGCGAGCTGTTGCCGGGGGTTACGCTGCCGTACGTGCGGTCGAAGACGGGCTTGAGCTTCGCGAGCTTCTCGACGGCGGAATCGCGCCGCAGCCCGTCGTCCGTCGCGTATATCGTGCCGTCCGGCCCATAGATGGGCTCGATCTCGGCGAGGTGCCCGTTGTCCTGGGCGTAGGCGAGCCGGCGGTGCGACTCCACGGCGAACTCGTCCATCATCTGGCGCGTGATGCCGAAGCGCTTCGCGACGATTTCCGCCGTCGAGCCCATGGAGAGGTTCACCACCGGGTCCGTGAGGCCGCGAAGGATGGCGATCACCGGGGCCAGGTTGGCCAGCCGGAACTTCGCCGCCGTGGCCGCCTTCCGCCCGAAGGACTTCGCGCCATACCAGTCGGCCAGCCAGTTCACCATCGCCGGGCCGAAGAGGAGCGGCGCATGGCTCATGGCGTCCGTGCCGCCCGCGAGCACCAGGCTCGAGCGTCCGGCCTGGATGTTCATGCAGGCGCTGTCGATCGCCTGCATCCCAGAGGCGCAATTGCGCATCACCGTCCAGGCCGGCACCTTGTCCCCGCAACCGAGCCGTAGCGACACCACGCGGCCGATGTTGGCCTCGTCCGCCGACGGCATGGCCGCCCCCACGATCACCTCGTCGAACGCGGTGGCATCGAAGGGCTGGCGGGCGATGAGGGGGCGGCCTGCGGCGACCGCCAGGTCGGAGCCGGTGAAGGGACCGAGCCCCTTCTTCGCCTTGAGGAACGGGGTGCGGGTCCCGTCGACTACATGGACACGGCGCGCGGCCATGGGGCTTTCTCCTGGGTCGGTTGCCGGGACAGGTCGGTCGGGAAGTCGTCCACCATGATCACCTCGCGCTTCAACCGGTCGCTGCGCACGAGGTGCTCGAACTCCGCCAGCGTGATGATGCCGTTCTTCACCGCGGCGTCGCGCCGCTCGTTGGCCGTGCGCTGCGGGAGCTTGCCTTCCTTCTGCGCGGCGCGGATCTTCGCCTCGATGGGATCGGCCTTGATGACCGCTTCCATGGCGAATTCCAGCCGCCCGAGGATGTCGTCTTCCTTCCTCGGCAGGTAGATGCCGCCCGTGAGGCGATCGCGCGCCGCGCCCGGCTCGATGAGGATTCTCGCCACGCGGGAGACCCACTTGTCGTGCGGTGCGGTGAGCGTGAGCCCCTTCGGGAAAGCGAGGCGGCGAAGCACCCACGCGATCGGCCGGTTCGGGAAGTTCGCGAGCACGCCGTCCATGGCCACCTGGAGCTTGAACGAGCTGTCGTACATGGCCCAGGTGAGCAGCGGCAGGTCCTCCTTGGGGCAGCCGTCGTCATGGAAGCGCTTCACGGTGGCCGACATCATGTAGAGGTGGGAAAGGATGTCGCCCAGCCGCGCCGAGAGCATCTCCTTCCTCTTGAGGCTGCCGCCGATCACGAACATGGACATGTCCGCGAGCAGCGCGAAAGCGGACGAGAAGCGCGTGAGGATCTGCAGGTAGCGCCGCGTCTCGGGCGCGCCGGGCACCGGGATGCCCTTGCCGCCCGTCAGGCCGAGCCACAGCGCACGGGCCGCGTTCGAAACGGTGAACGACACATGCCCCCAGAACGCGTGGTCGAAGGCCGGGAGGTCGTTGGCCCCCGCGGCGCGCATTTCCTTCAGCACCCACGGATGACAGCGGATGGCCCCCTGCCCGAAGATGATGAGGGAACGCGTGAGGATGTTGGCGCCCTCCACCGTGATGGCGATCGGTACCGTCTGGTAGGCGCGGCCGAGGTAGTTGCCGGGGCCCATGCAGATGCCCTTGCCGCCGTGCACGTCCATCGCGTCGTTGATGACCGAGCGCATGCGTTCGGTCATGTGGAACTTGCAGATGGCGGATACGACGCTGGGCTTCTCGCCCATGTCGAGAGCGGTCATGGTCATGCGGCGCATGCCGTCCATGAGGTAGGTCGTGCCGCCGATTCGCGCGAGCGGCTCCTCGATGCCTTCGAACCGACCGATCGGCGTCTTGAACTGCGAGCGGATGCGCGCGTACGCGCCCGTGGCGCGCGTGCTGATCTTTCCGGCGGCCATCGACATGGACGGCAGCGAGATCGAGCGTCCCGCGGCCAGGCACTCCATGAGCATCTTCCAGCCGGTCCCGACCTGGGCCTTGCCGCCGATCACCCAGTCGAGCGGGATGAAGACGTCCTTGCCCGTCGTGGGCCCGTTCATGAACGCGCACCCCAGAGGATTGTGGCGGCGCCCCGTGTCCACGCCGTTGTGCGAGGTGGGGATCAATGCAAGCGTGATGCCGATGTCCTCCTTGCCTCCCAGGAGCTTTTCCGGGTCGTAGAGCTTGAAGGCCAGACCCAGCAGCGTCGCCACCGGCGCGAGCGTGATGTAGCGCTTCTCCCAGGTGAGGCGGATGCCCAGGGTTTCCTTGCCCTCGTGCATTGCCTTGCACACGATGCCGAAGTCCGGGATCGAGGCGGCGTCGGATCCGGCCTCCGGGCTCGTGAGCGCGAAGCAGGGTATCTCCTGCCCCTTCGCGAGCCGCGGCAGGTAGTAGTTCTTCTGCTGCTCGGTGCCGTAGTGGATCAGCAGTTCGGCCGGCCCGAGGGAATTGGGCACCATCACCGTCACCGCCGCGGCGCCGCTGCGCGTCGAGATCTTGGTGACGATTTCCGAGTGCGCGAATGCGGAGAAGCCGAGCCCGCCGAAGGACTTCGGAACGATGATTCCGAAGAATCCCTTGTCGGCAATGAACTTCCACGTTTCCGGCGTGAGGTCCATGCGCTCGTGGTTGATATCCCACTCGTCGAGCATGGCGCAGAGTTCCTCGACGGGACCGTCCATGAACGCCTGTTCCTCGGCGGTCAGCTTCGCGACCGGGTAGGCGAGCATCTTCTTCCAGTCGGGCTTGCCGGAGAACAGGTCGGCGTCCCACCAGACGCTGCCGGCGTTCAGCGCCTCCTCCTCCGTCTGCGACATCTGCGGCAGCACGCTCTTGAACAGCCCGAGGAGCGGGCTCGTCACGACCGACCGGCGTATCGGCTTCGCCACCGAAAGGATCGCGAACAGGGCGACCGCGATCCACGCGGCCCAGACCAGGACGACGGGGGCAGCCGTGAGCCAGGCAAGGCAAGCGGCACCGGCGACCAGCGCCACCGACCACACGAGGGCATTGGCCTCGTGATAGGCGAGCGCCCAGATGATGGCGATCACCGCCAGGACCGACAGGATGATGGGCAACATGGTCATTCTCCTTCCCGAAAAAACCCTCCCGCGAAGCGGTCGGGCGTGGTTTGCCTTCGCCCCGGACCGGGGTCGACTCTAGTCGCCCGAGGCCAGCTCGAGCTTCTTCGCATCTCCAAGCGGCGCCTTGAGGCCGGCCGCCAGGAACGGCGCCAGGCGCTGCAGCAGCAATTCGTCGTTGTCTTCCTCGTGCGTGAGCACCTGCATCATGAGCTTGAGGGAATCGGTGCCCGCCAGCGTGTAGGAAAGGGCGCCCATGACGAAGTGCAGGCGCCAGGTGAGTTCCTGGCGCGTGAGGTGCGGCAGCGCCTTCAGGAACGCATCCTTGAAGCGCGCGATCATCTCGGCGTACTGCGCCGAAAGGAAATTGCGGATGAAGGGGGCGGGGTCGGCATACGCGCGGCCCAGCACGCGCAGGAAGTTCTTGCCTCCGCGTTTCTCGTCGCGAGCAAGCCTGAGGGCGGGGATGAGCATCGCCGAAAGGATCTTTTCGCACGTCAGCGGCCGGTTGCCGGCCTCGCGACCATAGCGCTCGAGGAGGTCGATGCGCTCCTGGTTCATCGGGTCCAGCCGGCGGGTGAGCACGGCCTGGAAGAGCTCTTCCTTGGTGCCGAAGTGGTAGTTCACCGCCGCGAGGTTCACGCCGGCCGCCGTGGTGAGCTGCCTCAGGCTCGTCGCCTCGAAGCCGTGCTCCGTGAAAAGCGATTCCGCCGCGTCCAGGATGCGGGATTTGGTGTCCTGCGACAGGGCATCCATCGCAGGCGTTCGGCGGGCGGGGCGGGGCGAAGGCATCGGGTAAGGCTCCCGGTAACGGGGAATGCGCATCCGGACCGTGTCAAACGCACGATTCAAACGCTCGTTTGAAACCATCCTAGGGCCGCGGTCGAACCCTTGTCAAATGCCGCCACGCCCCGCCATCGGCTACACTCCCGCCGCACCATGAACCGACCCTTCGCCCTTGCCACCGCGCTAGCCGCTGTCATCGTCGCCTTTCCCGTTGGCGCGATCCTCATCCGACCCGACCGGGACGACGAGGAATACCGGGAACTGGCCACCCGCTACCCATCAGCGCTTGCCCTGTCCGCCTCGGGAGGCGCCGGTGTGCTCATCGCGCCGCGCTGGGTCCTCACGACCGCGCGCCAGGCGAAGGCGCTGGACGGAAAGAATCCCTCGCTGCGAATCGGCAGTCGCGACCACGCGATCCAGGAGATCTTCGTTCACCCCGACTGGAAACCCGGAGCCGAGGCCGACGTCGCGCTCCTCTACCTGCGCGAATCGGTCCAGGACATCGAGCCCACGCCGATCTACCGGGACAGCGACGAGGACGGACGGACGGCCCGCATCGTGGGATTCGGGGAGACCGGCCGCATCGGCACGAAGCCTGCCGCCCCCGCCGACCGCCGTGCCCGCGCGGCCGTCAACACCGTCGATCGCGTGGCGCCCCGCACGCTGGGCCTTCGCATCAAGCCGCCGGAAGACGCGTCCGACCTGCAGGGTGCGGCCGCGCCGGGGGATGGCGGTGCGCCTGCCTTTTTCGAGATCGACGGGCGCATCCTCGTGGGCGGCCTTTACTGCGCGACCGAGGACACGAACGGCGACGGCATCTTCGGCAACATCGGCGACAGTGAACGCTATACACGCGTATCCGCGTTCGCCGAATGGATCCAGGTCACGGCAGGCAAGGCGGCGGCCGACGAGGCCGCGGCGGCCGTCGGCGACACCGAACGCCGCTAGTCGGTCAGGCGCGCGAGAGCGCCTGGTCTAGGTCCCAGAGGATATCGTCGAGCGTTTCCAGGCCGATCGACAGGCGCACCATGTCCGGCGGGACGCCCGCCTTCACCTGGTCGGCTTCGGAGAGCTGGCGGTGCGTGGTCGAGGCGGGGTGGATCACGAGCGACTTCGCGTCCCCGATGTTGGCAAGGTGGCTCACGAACTGCAGCCCCTCGATGAATTTCACGCCCGCCGCGAACCCTCCGCGGATCCCGAAGGAGAGCAGCGCTCCGGCGCCCTTGGGCATGTAGCGACTGGTGAGCGCGTGGTACCTGTTGTCGGGAAGGCCGGGATAGTTCACCCACGCGACTTTCGGGTGCCCTTGCAGGAAGTTCGCGACCCCCATCGTGTTGGCGCAGTGCCGGTCCATGCGAACCGGGAGCGTCTCCAGCCCCTGCAGCAGCAGCCAGGCGTTGAAGGGTGCGATGGCGGGGCCGAAGACACGCAGGATCTCCATGCGCGCCTTCATCGTGTAGCCGAAGTCGCCGAAGGTCTCGTAGAAGCGCACGCCGTGGTAGCCGGCCGAGGGTTCCGTCATCGACGGGAACCGTCCGTTATCCCAGGGGAACTTCCCGCTCTCCACCACCACGCCGCCCATCGTCGTGCCGTGTCCGCCGATGAACTTGGTGGCCGAGTGCACGACGATATCCGCCCCGTGCTTCAGGGGCTGGCAGAGGTAGGGCGAGGCCGCGGTATTGTCCACGACGAACGGCACCCCGGCCTCGCGCGCAATGGCGCCCACCGCGGCGATGTCCACCATGTTGATGGCGGGGTTCCCCAGCGTCTCGGAGAAGATGGCCTTCGTGTTCGGACGGATCGCGCGGCGGAAGTTCTCCGGGTCGTCGGGATCGACCAGGGTCGCCTCGATGCCGAGCTTCGGGAAATTGACCACGAACATCGTGTACGTGCCGCCGTAGAGTTTCGAGGACGACACGATGTGGTCGCCCGCCTGGCAGATGTTGAGAAGCGCCACGATCCCGGCGGCCTGGCCCGAGGCGGTGGCCACCGCTGCGCGCCCGTCCTCCAGGGCCGCCATGCGCTCCTCGAACATCGCGGTCGTGGGGTTCGACAGGCGCGTATAGACGTTGCCGAACGTCTGCAGGTTGAACAGGCTCGCCGCGTGGTCGGCGCTGTCGAAGACGAAGGACGTCGTCTGGTAGATGGGCGCCGCGCGCGCCCCCGTCTGCGCGTCGGGGATCTGGCCCGCGTGCAGCGCGAGCGTCTCGAAGCCGAACTCGCGATCCGCCATCGGCTACTTCGGCGCGTCCGAGGACTTCTTCGTCCTGTCGAGCACCGTCATCGCGGTCGAGACAAAGGTGGAAATGTCGGTGAGGTTCGCAGGCACGATCAGCGTGTTGCCGGTCTTCGCGAGGCCCGCGAAGGCCTCGACGTACTTCTCCGCGACCTTGAGGTTCGCGGCCAGCATACCGCCCTCGGCATTGATGGCGACCGCCACCTGGCGCACCGCGTTCGCCGTCGCTTCCGCCACGGTCGTGAGCGCGAGTGCCTCGCCCTGCGCCTTGTTGATGGCGGCCGTCCTGTCGCCCTCGGACTGCAGCACCTTCGCCTGCTTGGCGCCGTCGGCGATGTTGATCTCCTGCTGGCGCTGGCCTTCGCTCTTGGCGATAAGGGCGCGCTTCTCGCGCTCGGCCGTGATCTGCGCCTGCATCGAGCGCAGGATCGCTTCCGGCGGCGTGAGGGTCTTTACCTCGTAGCGCAGCACCTTGATCCCCCAGGTGCGCCCCGCCTCGTCCAGCACGGAGACGACCATGTGGTTGATCTCGCTGCGGCTCTCGAAGGTCTTGTCGAGCTCCATCTTGCCCACTTCGCTGCGCAGCGCCGTCTGCGCGAGCTGCGAGATCGCGAGCACGTAGTCCGAGGAGCCATAGGAGGCGAGCTTCGGGTCCGAGACCTGGTAGTAGATGATTCCGTCCACCGCGAGCTGCGTGTTGTCCTTGGTGATGCAGACCTGCTCGGGAATGTCCAGCGGCACCTCCTTGAGCGAGTGCCGGTAGGCCACGCGGTCGATGAAAGGCACGATCACATTGAGGCCGGGAGGCAGCACCGCGTGAAACTTGCCCAGGCGCTCGATCACCCAGGCCTGCTGCTGGGGCACGACACGGATGCCCTCGACGATGAGCACCACGATCATCGCGACCAGGAAGGTGGCGACGGTGATGCCGACGCTTTGCGTGAGGAATGCGGCGGCGATCGCGACGATGGCGGCGACGAGTACCTTCCAGAACATGGTGGTCTCCCAGGTTTTCGGTTCGTTCACTTCGGAGGCGGTGCGGTGCCCACGAGGAGCGTGCTGCCGTCCTGCCCGTTGATGATGAGCGTTTCGCCCGGTTCGACGTTCGCTTCCGATGCGACCCGTGCGTCCCACGTCGTGCCACGGTACTTCACCCGGGCCGTCCTCGAACCCGCATCGACCCACGACTCCAGGACCACCGGCTGGCCGAAGTCGAGAAAGTTGTCGTTCACGCTACCCGGCCGGTGCGCGCGGTGCCAGCGGTTCACGAGCCACGTACCCACCAGCGCCACTGCGCACGCGCCGATCGCCTGCGTGAGGAAGGCCCCGCCCGCCCAGGCGACCGCGGCACCCGCGAAGGCGCCCACGCCGATCACCAGCAGGTGGAAGGTCCCGGTCAGGAGCTCGATTGTCACCAGCGCGAAGGCGGCGATGATCCAGACGAGATAGGGTTCCATGGCTTCCTCGGTCAAAGGGTCGGCAAGCGAAGGCCCATTCTACGGTTGGCGGGTGAACGCGGCGCGCAGATTCAGGCAGGGCGCTTCGCGGAAATCACCTTCGTGTTGACGCCCGCCCAGCCCAGCCCGCCGAAAAGCCGTCCGTGCTCGATCTTGAGGCAGCGATCCTCCACGACCTCCAGGCCGGCGGCCTCGGCGCTCCGGCGGGCCGCTTCGCTCTTCACGCCGAGCTGCATCCAGAGCACCTTCGCGCCGATCGCAGCCGCCTCGACGGCCAGCGCGGGGATCTCCTCGCTTCGGCGAAAGCAGTCCACGATGTCGATCTTCTCCGGGATGTCGCGAAGCGACGGGTAGCATTTCTCGCCCAGGACGCTGTCATACAGCGGGTTCACGGGGATGACGCGGTATCCGTGTTCCTGCATATACTTCGCGGCGAAATAGCTGGGCCGGTACCAGTTGGCCGAGAGCCCGACCACCGCGATGGTGCGGTTGTCGCGCAGGATGCGGCGCAGTTTGGCGATGTCGTCCATGGAAGGGCGTGCAGTCTTGATTCCAGGCAATTCTACTCGCCTGCGAATCGAATCCCGGCTCCTCGCCGCAGTCGGCCGCTGCCCTGACCGACTGAAGGGCAACGTGCTGCTCAGGAAGTCTCGGGCGCCGTTGCGGTCGCCAGCGAAGCCTCCGCGCCCCACCGCGACCACCAATCGCGCGCTTCCTCCTCGCGCCAGGGCCGCTGCCGCGCGACCTCCGCCAGCACGGCCGCCACTTCCGCGATGGAGCCCGGCCTTTCCTCTCGATCCTTGGCGAGGCATCGCGCCACGAGGGCCACGAGGACGGCCGGAGCATCCTGCACCCCGAATTCCGCGATCGAGGGCGCCGGGAGGTTCAGCACCTGGTACACGAGATCGTGATCGCTCTTCGTGTCGAACACGCGACGGCCCGTGAGGATGAAGAAGGCGACAGCGCCCAGCGCGTAGATGTCGGCCCGCGCATCGGCGTCGGCCGGGTTGCGAAGGCGCTCCGGCGCCATGTAGAGCGGCGTGCCCAGCACGCGCGCGAACTGCGTGATGTCGCGCGTATGCGCGTTCTGGAGTTCCTTCACCAGGCCGAAGTCGAGCACCTTCACCACGTCGACTTCACCGCCGTGGCGGCAGAGCATGAGGTTGTGGGGCTTCACGTCACGGTGAACCAGCCCGCGTTCGTGGGCCTCCTTGAGCGACCCGCAGACCTGCCGCAGGGCGTGCACGGTGCGTGACACCGGAAGGCGTCCTTCCTTCTGCACCAGGTCCTCGAGCGACAGGCCTTCGAGGTACTCCATGGCGTAGTAGAAGGTGCCGTCGCGCGTGCGGCCGTAGTCGTAGATCTCGATCGTGTTGGGATGCGACAGCCGGCTGCAAAGCTGCACTTCGCGCTCGAAGCGGGTGACCATCTCGTCGGTGGCGAGCGCCGTCTTGAGCACCTTCACCGCCACCGGGCGCTTCAGGAAGGAGTGACGCGCAAGATAGACATGACTGATGCCGCCCTCCCCGATCTCGCGCTCAAGCGTGTACGGGCCTACCCTTCGCGCCTCGCGCAACTTCAGGCGCACGGCCCACACCGAGGACGAGATCGCGGCGAGCAGCGCCGCGACGAAGAATCCGAGCAGCGTCCCGAACGCGATCTCGAGATATTTGAGGGGCGCGTAGGCCTCGGCCGCCTCGATCTCGACCGCGATGGCCATTTCCTTCTCCGGCAGCCATCGCCAGGCACCGATGACCTCCGCCCCGCGGTAGTCGCGGTAGGGCTCGATGACGGACCCCTCGTAGGGTCCGCCTGCGGCCGGCGCACCGATCGCTGCCTCCGCCAGGCGCGTAAGCGGCCATTCGGTCGATGGCATCGAGGGGCGGAATCCCGCCACGATATCTCCCCCGGGATCGCGCACGGGAATGCGCAGGATCCCCGACTCGTCGGCAGCGACCCTCCCGGCAAGGCGCAGGTCGCCCAGATAGCGGCTCTGCGTGAGCATCATCCCGTGGCCATCGAACGCGTACGCCTCGCGCGAGGACTGCGCCGACGTCAGGACGAGGAGCGAGCCGAAGCGCGCATCCGCCAGCCGCCCGAAGCCGAGCGCGGCAATCACCTCGCCTCCATCTCCACGGATCGGCGTCTCCACCCAGACGAGCGGCTTGTCGAACGGCATCTTGCCCGCCGTGCCCACGCGATCCAGTTCCAGGAAGGGCCGCACGAACACCGTTCGTCCCGCGAAGACAGGCGCCAGACGCCTGGCGAAATCCCCCTTCCCCACCGTGAGCCCGCAGTATTGCTCGTGCAGCGACGCGATGATCGCGCCATCCCGGCCGATGAGGTTCACGGCCACCACTTCCTCGAGGGCGACGAAGGGAGCGATCTGGGCCAGGAGCTTGCGGCGGGCGGGGGATCGGCACACGGCCGCGGCTTCCATGCCGCTTTGGGCGAGTCGCACCAGGGCCCCCGCCTCGCGTTGCACCGGCTCGTCGGCGGCCCAGCGCTCGGCGGCGCGCTTCTTCTCCTCGATCCACAGCGCGAGCGTCCCGGATTCGGCCTCGAGGAGGGCGGTCAGGCCCGCGGAGCGAACGTCGCGAAGCGAATCGCGCACCCGCCCGTAGGACCACCAGCCCATCGCCACGAGCGCCACGGAGACGATGAGCATGATGGCGACCAGGTTCCAGAACCGCTCGCGCGCCTCGTCGCCCGGCATGGCGCCGGGCGGGCGCAGGAGCACCGGCATGTTCTCCGGGATCTTGCGCAGGCCGGGGACGGGTTCGTGGGAGGACATCCGCGCATCATAACGGGGACGGGTATCGGGAACGTTCTCCGGAGCCGTGCCTCGAAGGAGGACTGTCCGGGCGGGAGAGCGCGGGCTTCAAAAAAAGAAGCAGGGCCGGAAATCCCGGCCCCGCCCTTGCTGCCTTACCCGACAGGCACGATCACGCGATCGTGCCGCGCGACGCCCTTACCACCTGTAGGTATAGGTCGCCCCGGCGAAGAACACGTTCTGGTTTTCCTTGGCGTAGACCGTCGTGTTGTCGGAATAGCGGAACGCATTGCCGTTCCACTGCCAGGTCCACTCGTTGAACTTCGACTGCTCGTAGCCGAGGAGGACGCGGACCATCGACTTCTTGTCCAGGTCGTAGTCGCCCATCAGCTTGAAGCGAAGCAGCTTGTACGACACATCAGGCACCCCACCCGTGGCGGCCAGGAAGGTGACGTTGGCGGCGGAAGCCGAATTGTCGAGTTCCTGCGGATACTCCACCTTGTCGTTCGTGTAGACCAGGTCCGCGGTAAGCCGCAGGCGATCCGAAGCCTTGCCCTTCAGGCCGAAACCCAGCGATGTGTTCGTATCCTTCGCCTTCATGATGTAGCCGGTCGAGTGGGCGACGTTGTAGCTTGAATCACCCCAGGAGGCATATCCCGTCAGGTTCCAGTCGTCCGACACGCGATAATTGCCGTCGAGGCTGTACGTGCTCATGCCCGTCTTGCTCGCACCCTTCTCGGTCGGCCCTGTGTACTTGTCCTGCCCTTCCTCGGCCAGGAACTGCACCGAGAGCTGGTCGGACGGCATCCAGTTCACCATCCCCTTGATCTTGTCGCGCTTACGATCCTCGAAGAGGGTCGGGAAGATGCCCGTGCGGTTATAGATGCAGTTGCTGATGGCAGGCGCCGCCGGCGGGACGCAAGCCGGATCGTCGTTGGCTTCGATGGTGCCGCGGCCCTGCGCGAGGGAGAGGGGTTTCTCCCAGGGAGAATCGCCTTCCCGCTTGCTGTACACGTAGGAAATGAAGCCGTTGAGCGACTCGGACATGCTCTTGCGCAGTTCGAGCCGGTAGCCCTGTTCCTTCAGGTCCTGCTTCAACCCCGAGAGACCCGCGACGCTGGACGTCTGCGTGAATTCGCCGTGGTCCACCTTGTCCCAGTCGAGTCCCAGCGTTGCGCGGTAGTCGCCCGGGAAGAGGTAGCTGCCTTCCAGCTTGAGGTTGTCCTTGCTCTTCGTGGAGGGGCTGTTCGTGAACGTGGTCGTGGCCGGGGCGCCCTCGATGTTGTAGTTCGCGACCGGCGTATTGTCTTCCCTCTTCTCGTAGCGGTAGTTGGCGAGCAACGACACCTTGGGCATCGGCCTCGAGGTGATGCCAACCTGCGCCACGGTCGTGTTCATCTCCCCGCCGAGATTGCTCACGCCGGGAGGCGTCTGGGAGAAACCCGCCGCCCCGAAGTCCTCGTTCTGCGTCGCGTGCGTGTAGGCGTACTTGAAGTTCGCGACCGTCGAGGTCGAGAACCGGTAGTTACCCAGCAGGTAGAGCTGGTTCGCCTGAGTGTCGGGGTTCAGGGCCATCGGCAGGCCCATGGTCGCGCGCAGGCCCGAATCGATGGACACCGGCGCGCCGAGCGGGTTGATGATCGTGCTCGGGACGGTATTCGTCAGGTTCGAGTTGCGGTTGATGTAGTAGTTGCCGTAATAGCCGGCGGTCAGCAGCAGGCCGCCCTTGGCGTAGGTCAGCTTGGCTTCGGCCTGGTTGATCGTCGAATCGATCGGCTCGGGCAGCAACAGCAGGGCCCATTGCGTGGTGCTGGTGGCGCAGCTGCCCGCGGTTACCCAAGTGGCGCTGCAAGCAAAGCCCCTGCCCCACGGGCGGGCGCCTTCCTTTTGCTCGCTCTTGATACTGGCCTCGAACTGCACGTCTCCGCCGAACCACTTCGAGCCGGCGAGGGTGATGCCCTTGCGGTGCTGGTCGAGGTTCACTTCCGCGCCCGTGCCGGGCGTCGCCAGGAGGACAGGGTTGGGCGTTGTCGTTCCCGCTCCTGTCATGCCCGTGTTGATGGTGTACGGCGAGTACCGGATGATCTCGTTGTAGTCCGCGACGATCTTCCAGTCGCCAAGCTTGCGCGTGGTGAAGTTCAGTTCGCGCGTGTCAAGAAAGAGGTTGCGGCCGTCGAACGACGTCCACAGCCCCGCGGCCGAGTCGCGATTGACCCAGGAAAAGTCGAGCAGGCCGTAACCGCTGTGCTCGCGAAGGTCGTTGTACAGGCCGAAGCGGGCGCGGTCAGCGCTGTCGCCGCTCACGTAGAGGCCACCGAGGCTCACCGAGCCTTGCGGAGCCGCGGCCTCCTGGGCATTTGCCTGACCGAAGGCAGACAGTACCGCGAGGGCGATAAGTGTCTGGGTGAATCCAAGACGCTGGGTAGACGTTTTCATGGTATTCGCCCTTTCAGCGGAACATGAACTGCGGCGTGGGATTGGTCGGGCTCGGGTTGTTGCCGCCATGGACCTGTGTGTGGCAGTTCGCGCAGCCGCGACCTTGCGTGTAGTTGACGCCATCCTTGCCGCCGGAAGTGGCGCTGCGGTTGTTGGCAGGTTGGCCGGGAACCCCCTGGCCGGTCACCTGGATGACGGCGCCGCCATGCGGCGTATGGCAGGAGTGGCACAGCATCGGCTGGCGCATCTTGAGCAGGCTGTCGACGACGGAGCCGTGCGGGCTGTGGCAGTTGCCGCAGTCTTCCTGGACCGGCTCGTGGTTATGCACGAAGGGCCCGCGCTTCTCGGCATGGCACTGGTAGCAGGTCTCGACCGTGGAATCCTTCTTCATGAGCTTCGGGCCGACCGAGCCGTGCGGGTTATGGCAATCGGAGCAGACCACCTTGCCTTCCTGCATGGGGTGGCGGGAGGGCCGGTTGTATTCCGCGCGCTGCGTCTTGTGGCAGGTGAAGCAGGCCTCGGGCTGGGTGAGCTTCGAGAGCATCCTGTCCTTGGCGGCGTGCACCGAGTGGCAGCTCGCGCAGGTCACGTCCCGGGTCTGGTGCGTGCTGCCATCCCAGTGGGAACGTTTGTTGTCGCTCTTGTGGCAGGCGACGCATGTCGCGACGCTGTCGGCGGCGGCCATGGTCTTCTTGCCGGGGTTCTTCATGGCGGACTTGCCACGGGTCTTGACGTGTTCCGCGGCGTCGCCGTGGCACGTCGAGCACTCGCCGGCATTGGCCGCGCCGCGCACATTGCCCTTCTGGCCGTGGATCGATTTCGCGTAGGAGGCGACCTCTTCCTCGTGACACTTCACGCAAGTGTCCGGACCGGGTCCGGCAGCCAATGCGTTGCCGATACCAAACAGGCCGATAACCAGCCCGCCGATACTGAACGCAACTAACTGTTTGATTTTAGAAGAGATTGTCACGTAAACCCCCTATTTTTTTCGTGAACTACAAGGCTTGCAGAAATCTGTTTCGTTCGGCTAATCCGTCGGGCACCGCATCTACTTACGCAACCGCCCTCCCGGTTACGGGAGTATTCGGGCAAGGTTACGCATTGACCTTTCGTCCGACTTGATTCTGATCAATCGGAAGAGACAATCCCGGCCAATCCGTCGCCAGCCACATGGCCAGCCGCCCGATCGCCTCGATACCGCGCTCGCGAGCCCAATCGATGACCGCCTGGGTGGTGACGTCGGGACGTTGTCGCCGCGGATCGCCCGGAGCTTGCCATGGATTTCAATCAGCTGGTCGAGGAATCGCGTCACGCGTGAGGCCGACCGCCACGTCGATTTCCAAGGCCCTGCGATCTGCCTCATCGATCACGTTGAGCATGCGGAAGATCCTGCCGCCGGTGAGCGCGTCTTGCATGAAGTCGAGCGCCCACATGACATTGATCCCGTTGGTCACGATCAAGGGCTGCCGCTCCCGTGTGGGAAGGCGCCTTTTGGTCAGCCGCCCGCGACAGCCGGGCCGCTTCGCAAGCGCGCGACACCGGAAGCTCCACTTCCTTGTTCATGATCCGGACTGCCCGGATGGCTCTGCGGAGTGCGAGCTTTCCTCTGCGAAGCGAAGGAAAGCGGTGGTGGGCCCGGCTGGATTCGAACCAGCGACCAAGGGATTATGGGACTGCCCCGATGGCCCTGCGGAGTGAGAGCTTTCCTCTGCGAAGCGAAGGGAAAGCGGTGGTGGGCCCGGCTGGATTCGAACCAGCGACCAAGGGATTATGGGACTGCCCCGATGGCCCTGCGGAGTGCGAGCTTTCCTCTGCGAAGCGAAGGAAAGCGGTGGTGGGCCCGGCTGGATTCGAACCAGCGACCAAGGGATTATGGGACTGCCCCGATGGCCCTGCGGAGTGCGAGCTTTCCTCTGCGAAGCGAAGGAAAGCGGTGGTGGGCCCGGCTGGATTCGAACCAGCGACCAAGGGATTATGAGTCCCCTGCTCTAACCGTCTGAGCTACAGGCCCGGGGTGACCATCTCTGGAACCCGCCTTGACGTGAAACAGGGATACCCCCCGGTGGGGTCCCTGGGCAGCGGTGTTCCGCGGGTGATTCTACCCTCGGGCAGGCGGCGCTCTCTCCCCGATGCGCGCCAGGTTGCGCGCGAGCGCGGCGGATTCGACTCGCATTGAGTCAACTTGACCTAGATCAAACGAGTGTCTCATGCATGAGTCGAAAGTCAAGCGCAATGCACCGCGCGGCAGTCCCGCCATTCCACGTGTGCCCGGTTCCCCGATGCTCCACGCAGCCAGGATCCACGATTGCAATCCGTCCCGGAGGACACATGAAGAAGATCACCCGAGCAAATGTCTTGGCTGCACTTTCGGCGGTGGCCGTCTGTTTCGCCGCTTCCGGCGAGGCGCAGGCTATCGATGCGGGCGGTGCCCAGGCACTTGCGCGGAAGAGCAACTGCTTCAAGTGCCATGCGCTCGACAAGAAGAAGGAGGCCGTTTCCTGGAAGGAAGTGGCCGCCAAGTACAAGGGCAAGCCCGAAGCCGAGGCGAAGCTGATCAAGCACATCACGACGGGGCCGAAGGTCAAGTTCGACGATGGCTCGGAAGAAGATCATCCGATCGTGAAGACCAAGGACCAGGGCGACATCAAGAACCTCATCGCCTGGATCCTGTCGATGTAGCCGCGGCACGCTGGGTTCCGGCGCCCGCATCCAGGCGCCGCGCCCCGTCTGAATCGCGCGCAATCCCCACAAATCTTCGGACGGGCCCATGAACGATCCCACGCCAATGCCATCCCGCTTGTCCCGGTTGCGCGACTTCTTCCTCCGGCCGTCGACCCTGTCGCTGACGGCAGTCGTCGCCATCGGCATGTTCTCGGGCCTGATCTTCTGGGGCGGATTCAACACCGGCATGGAGGCGACGAACACCCTGGAGTTCTGCACCGCCTGCCACGAGATGCGCGATACGGTGTATCAGGAATACAAGGAGACGGTTCACTACAAGAACCGCTCCGGCGTGCGCGCCATCTGCTCCGACTGCCACGTGCCCAAGGGCTGGGTGCACAAGTTCGTGCGCAAGATCCAGGCAAGCCAGGAGCTCTACGGCAAGTTCATCTCGGGGTCGATCGAAACGCCGGAGAAATTCGAGGCCGAGCGGATGGGGCTGGCGCAGCATGTCTGGGGTTCGATGAAGGCGAGCGATTCGCGCGAATGCCGCAACTGCCATTCCTGGGATGCCATGAATCCGAAGAAGCAGTCTCCCCGGGGACACAAGAAAATGGAGAAGGGGCTCAAGGAGGGGAAGACGTGCATCGATTGCCACAAGGGCATTGCCCACCTGCTGCCCAAGGAATACAAGGAAGAAGAGGAAGAGTGAAATTCATCCGGAGATGGTCTTGATCAAGGGGAGGGCGTGATGGCGACAGCGATCTGGACGGTACTCGCCGTCGGAGCACTGGGAGGAATTTTCGCGACCTGCGTGGTCGTCGTGGTCGCGGGCGTGCGCATGCTCGAGAACGCACTCGCAAAGCGCCGGCAGAATCCGGCGACATGAGAATCCCTTGCAGGTCCGATACCGGGAAACCAGTGAGGCCAACGTGAAATCAGCCGTGGAGCGGGGCCGGCCGGGGGCGCTGATTGCCTTGGCGCTGACGACGGGGATGCTGGCCGTTTCCCCGGACAGCGCCGCCCTCGACGTGATAGCGGCACAGAATCTCTCCCGACAGAGCGGCTGCCTGGAATGCCACAGCGTTTACCAGAAGAAGATCGGGCCGGCCTGGAAGGAGGTCGCCGCCAGGTACCACGGCGAGGCCGGCGCTTCACAGAGGCTGTACGCGCACGTCACGACGGGACGCAAGGCCAGGTTCGACGACGGTCACGAGGAGAGCCATCCGGTCGTCAAGACGAGCGACACGAAGCGGATCCAGAACCTCGTGGACTGGATACTCGCGCTGCCCGTCGCCGCCCCGGTCGACGCCAAGGCCGCTGAGACGCTCGCCCGCCAGAGTCGCTGCCTCAAGTGCCATGCGGTCGACAAGGCCAGGGAGGGCCCCGCGTGGAAAAGCGTCGCCGCCAAGTACCTCGGCAGCGTCGGCGCCGAGGACAAGCTCTACAAGCACGTCACGACGGGCCGCAAGGCGAGGTTCGCCGATGGCCACGAAGAAGACCATCCGGTCGTGAAGACACCGGACCCGGACCGCATCAACAACCTGGTCAACTGGATCCTGTCGCTCAGGTAGTTTCAAGAAGCGCAGGAAAGAAAAAAGCCCGCCGAAGCGGGCTTTTTCAACGGCGAGAGCGACTCAGCCGTCGCCTTCGAGGAAGCTGCGCAGCTTTTCCGAGCGCGACGGATGGCGAAGCTTTCTCAACGCCTTCGCCTCGATCTGGCGGATGCGCTCGCGCGTCACGTCGAACTGCTTGCCGACCTCTTCCAGCGTGTGGTCGGTATTCATCTCGATGCCGAAGCGCATGCGCAGTACCTTGGCCTCGCGAGGCGTGAGGGAATCGAGCACATCCTTGGTTGCGTCCCGCAAGCTGGCATAGAGCGCGGAGTCGGAAGGCGCGAGCCCGGCCTGGTCCTCGATGAAGTCGCCCAGGTGGGAGTCGTCGTCGTCGCCGATCGGCGTCTCCATGGAGATGGGTTCCTTGGAGATCTTGAGGATCTTGCGGATCTTCTCCTCGGGCATCTCCATCTTCACCGCCAGCGTGGCCGGGTCGGGCTCGTTGCCCGTCTCCTGGAGGATCTGGCGCGAGATGCGGTTCATCTTGTTGATCGTCTCGATCATGTGCACCGGGATGCGGATGGTGCGCGCCTGGTCGGCGATCGAGCGCGTGATGGCCTGCCGGATCCACCACGTGGCATAGGTCGAGAACTTGTAGCCGCGCCGGTATTCGAACTTGTCCACCGCCTTCATGAGGCCGATGTTGCCCTCCTGGATCAGGTCCAGGAACTGCAGGCCGCGGTTGGTGTACTTCTTGGCGATCGAGATCACCAGGCGCAGGTTGGCTTCGATCATCTCGCGCTTGGCGCGGCGGGCCTTGGCCTCGCCCGTGGACATCTGGCGGGCGATCTCCTTCAGGTCCTTGATCGGGATGCCGACTTCCTTCTGCAGGCTGATGAGCGATTCCTGCTGCTCGACGATGGCGGGCTTGAAACGCTCCAGCGCCTTGGAGAACGCCCGGCCGGCGACGATTTCCTCCGCCACCCACTTGGTGTTGGTCTCGTTGCCCGGGAAGACCTTGATGAAGTGCTGCCGCGGCATGCTGGCGTTGCGGGTGCAAAGATCCATGATCTCGCGCTCGTGGCCGCGCACGCGCTCGACCAGGTGGCGAAGCCCGCTGCACAGGTGCTCGACCTGCTTGGCGGTGAACCGGACCATGAGGAGCTCCGCGGAGATGGATTCCTGCAGGTCCTTGTAGGCGCGCGAGCGATATCCCTTCTCCGCGAGGATCTTGCGCATCTTCTTGAACAGGCGCCGGATCTTGTTGAAGTGCACCAGGGAGTCGTTCTTGAGCTGCTCGAGGTCGGCGCTCGCCATGTCGGCGTCTTCCTCGCCTTCGTCCTCCTCGATCTCCTCGAGCTCCTCTTCCTCGCTCATCTCCTCGCCGACGATGTCCGCGCCGTCGGCGTCCACCAGCCCGTCAACCAGCTCGTCGATGCGCATCTCGTCCTTCTCGACCATCTCCGCGAGGCGAAGGATCTCCTCGATCGTGGTCGGGCAGGACGAGATGGCCTGGATCATGTGCTTCAGGCCGTCCTCGATGCGCTTGGCGATCTCGATCTCGCCTTCGCGCGTGAGCAGTTCCACGGAGCCCATCTCGCGCATGTACATGCGAACGGGGTCCGTGGTCCGGCCGAATTCCGAATCAACGGTGAGGGAAAGGGCTTCCTCGGCTTCCTCGACCACATCCTCGTCCGCGACGGGGTTCGTCGCCGCCTCGGTGAGGAGCAGCGTCTCCACATCCGGGGCATGGTCGTACACGAGGATGCCCATGTCGGCGAGCATCGTGACCACGCCTTCGATCTGCTCGGCGTCGGTCATCTCGTCGGGCAGGTGGTCGTTGATCTCGGCGTACGTGAGGTAGCCGCGCTCCTTGCCCAGGACGATGAGGTTCTTCAGGCGCTTCTTCTGCGCCTCGACCTCCGCGAGCTTCACCTCGGCCCGCTGCTCCTTGCCGGCGGTCCTCAGCAGGTCTTTCGCCTTCGACGACTTGCCTTTTGCCGGAATCGTGGTCTTGGGCGCGATTGCCACTTTCGGCGGCACCGCGCCCTTCGGCGGGACTGCGGTCCCCGGCGCGGCTGAGGCCTTCGCCGGAACCGCGACCTTTGCCGGGACCGCAACCTTCGCCGGAACGGCGGCGTTCGGCAGGGCCTTGGCCTTCGAGAAAGCAGCGGCTTTCGCCGGCCCCTTCGCCTTCGACACCATGGCGGCCTTCGCCGGCCCCTTCGCCTTCGACACCATGGCGGCCTTCGCCGGCCCCTTCGCCTTCGATACCATGGCGGCCTTCGTCGGCGCCTTCGCCTTCGACAAAACGACAGCCTTCGCAGGCACTTTGGCCTTCGAGGCAACGGTGGCCTTCGCCGGGACTTTGGCCTTCGCCGCCGGGACTTTGGTCTTGTGCTGGTCTTTGCTGGAGGACTTCACGCGCATCTCCGGAAGGGGCAAGTCGTTGGAGAAAACCGCCTATTTTATCACTGTTTAGGTGGCATTTCGAGGGCAGAGTTCACCCCTTTTGCAGCAGCCTGCCGGTCCTTGAGCCCGGACAGCTCGACCTTTTCCGCCTCCGAAAGCCCGCCGGCCATGGACCGGGCCTCGAGCTCGGACTTGCGGCGCTCGGAGCGCTGCAGCCCCAGCTTGTCCTGCAAGCCGGCCAATTCGGCCGCCAGGTCCAGGTCCGCCTCCGGAACCTCGTCCAGGATGCTGGCATCCCGGATGGCTGCGTGAAGCGCCGGTCCGTGCTCGGAATTCTCGAAGTGGGCCATGGCCTGCCCCAGGGTGAGGCCCGCGTCACCCTCCCGGGCAAAGGCGAGAACTGCGTGCAAGGCACGGCCCTCCGCGGTGCTTTCGGCCACCAGATCCGGATCGACCGATCGGGCCAGGTCGGGCTTGCGCAGCACCCGCTGCAGGATCTGCGCCTCGAGGGAGTGCGCCCGGCGCACCACCCGGGCCGGCGGTGCATGTCGAATCCGACCCGACTCCCGGGGGGGTAGGTATCCCGGAATTTCGCCCGGATCCAGGCCCGCCATCTCGGCCATCCGCTTGCGGATCATCGCGCCCAGCGCCGGCGCCTCGATCTGAGAAACCAGGGGCCTGGCCTGGGCAAGGAACCGGGCCCGGCCCTCCTCGGTGCCCATGTCCACTTTCGACGCGATTTCGGAAAGGAGGAATTGCGACAGCGGCTTCGCGCCGGCCAGCGCCTCGAGGAAGGCCTCCTTGCCCACGCGCCGCACGAAGGTATCGGGGTCGTCCTCGGATGGCAGGAAGAGGAAGGCCACGGACTTGCCGTCCGCCAGCACCGGAAGCGACACCTCGAGCGCCTTCCACGCTGCCTTGCGTCCCGCGTTGTCCCCGTCGAAGCAGAACACGACGCTGTCGGCGGTCCTCAGGAGCTTGGCCAGATGCATCGGCGTGGTCGCGGTTCCCAGCGTGGCCACCGCGTTCTCCACCCCGTGCTGGGCGAGCGCCACGACATCCATGTAGCCCTCGACGACGATGACGAGGTCGTTGTCGCGGATCGCGCGCCGCGCCTGCCAGAGCCCGTAGAGCTCGCGGCCCTTCTCGAAAAGCGGCGTCTCGGGAGAGTTCAGGTACTTGGGCTCGCCTTCGCCGATGATCCTGCCGCCGAAGCCGATCACGCTGCCGCGGGAATCGAGGATCGGAAACATGACGCGCCCCCGGAAGCGATCGTAGCGCCGGCTTTTCTTCGCCGGCTCGCCGTCCTGGCCCTCGCCGCCCTCCGAGTCGATGACGAGGCCCGTGTCCTTCATCTCTACCGCCTCGTAATCCGCGAACACGCCCTTGAGCGACTGCCAGGCGTCCGGCGCGTAGCCCAATCCGAACCGGGCCGCGATCTCGCCGGTCAAACCGCGGCGCTTGAGGTACTCGACCGCTTCGGAGGATTTCCGGAGCTCGGCGCGGTAGTAATTGAGCGCCTCCATCATCCGGTCGGCGAGTCCCTTGGCCTGCGCGGCCGCGGGCCGGCCCGGGAGGCCGCCGCGAACCTCGGGAACCTCCATGCCGACCTGCTGCGCGAGTTCCCGAATGGCATCCGGATAAGGCAGACCCGAGTACTCCATCACGAAGCCGATGGCGTTCCCGTGCGCGCCGCAGCCGAAGCAGTGGTAGAACTGCTTCGAGGGGCTCACGTTGAAGGACGGCGTCTTCTCGTCGTGGAACGGGCAGCAGGCCTTGTAGTTGGCACCGGCCTTCTTCAGCCGCACGTGACGGTCGATCACATCCACGATATCGACGCGGCCGAGGAGCGACTGGATGAAATCCTGCGGGATCATGCGGGTAGGGTCGGTCCCGGTCCCTGTACGAATCGATTTCCCGCGGGCGGGCGGGAACACCGGCCTTGCGGCGGTTCAGCCTGCCAGCTTCGCCTTCACCAGCGCCGACACGCGGCCCATGTCCGCGCGGCCGGCCATCCGGGGCTTCACGATCGCCATCACCTTGCCCATGTCCGAGGGCGCCGTGGCCCCGGCGGCGGCCACCGCCGCGGCGATGATCGCGTCGATCTCGATGTCGGGCAACTGCTGGGGAAGGTACGCCTGCAGGATGGCCATCTCCCGCTTCTCGACATCGGCCAGGTCCTGGCGCCCCGCCTGCTCATACTGGGTGATGGAGTCCTTGCGCTGCTTGAGCATCCTCTCGATGACCGCAACGACGTCCGCGTCACCGAGCGTGATCCGCTCGTCCACCTCGCGCTGCTTCATGGCCGCGGTGAGCAGGCGCAGCGTGCCGAGGCGTTCGGCCTCGCGCGCCTTCATGGCCGTCTTCACGTCGTCGATGATCCTGTCGCGCAGCAGCATGGGTGCCTTTGCCGGAAACGACCGCGGCGAGCGGGGCGCTCGGGCCCGGCTCGCCGCGAAGAAATGACTGGGGCCGGTCAGTACAGCTTCGGCGGGAGCATCTGCGAGCGCATGCGCTTGTAGCGGCGCTTCACGGCGGCCGCGTGCTTGCGCTTGCGTTCGGCCGTGGGCTTCTCGTAGAACTCGCGAGCGCGCAGTTCGGTGAGGAGGCCCGTCTTCTCGATCGCGCGCTTGAAGCGGCGCAAAGCGACGTCGAAAGGCTCGTTTTCCTTGAGGCGAATGGTCGGCATGTCTGGGTTCCGGGTGGGACAGCGCTGAAAACCCTGCATAATATCAAAGTTTTGCATCCCTGAAAAGGCGCTTCTGGCGCCGCTCCGACGTGCTGACCCTCGGCATCGAAACCTCCTGCGACGAGACCGGTATCGCGCTCTATGACAGCGAGCGCGGCGTGCTGGGCGACGCCCTGCATTCCCAGGTCGATCTGCACGCCCTGTACGGCGGCGTGGTGCCTGAACTCGCCTCCCGCGACCATATCCGTCGGGTGGTGCCGCTGGCCCGCGAGGCGCTGGCGCAGGCCGGGTGCACCCTGGGGGACGTGGACCTCATCGCCTATACCGAGGGGCCGGGGCTCGCCGGCGCCCTCCTGGTGGGCGCCTCGGTGGCTGCGGGATTGGGCATCGCGCTCGGCAAGCCCGTGGTCGGCATCCATCATCTCGAGGGTCACCTCCTGTCGCCGCTCCTCGCCGATCCCGGGCCGGCGTTTCCCTTCGTCGCGCTGCTCGTCTCCGGCGGGCATACGCAACTCATGGCCGTGGAAGGCGTGGGCCGCTACGAGTTGCTGGGCGAAACGGTGGACGACGCGGCCGGCGAGGCCTTCGACAAGACCGCGAGCCTGCTGGGATTGGCGTATCCCGGGGGCCCGGCGCTTGCGAAACTGGCGCTCGAAGGCGATGCAAGGCGTTTTGCGTTCCCGCGCCCGATGATCGCAAGCGACGGGCTCGATTTCAGCTTCAGCGGCTTGAAGACAGCCGCCCTGCTCTGCGTGCGCAAGCATCCGCTCGACGACCGGACACGGGCCGACATTGCCGCCTCGTTCCAGGCCGCGGTCGTCGATGTGCTGGTCGCCAAGTGCCTTCGCGCCCTCGAGGCGACCGGCATGGGGCGCCTGGTCGTTGCCGGAGGAGTCGGCGCCAACACCGCGCTACGCGAAAGGCTCGTTCGCGAAACGGCCCGCACGGGCGCCACGGCGTTCTTCCCGCCCCCGCAACTGTGCACCGACAACGGCGCCATGATCGCGTTCGCCGCCTCGCTGCGCCATCGGAACTCTCCCGAGGGTTCGGCGAGTTTCCCGGTCCGGCCCCGGTGGGACCTGGCCGACATCACCAGGCCCTAGTCCGTTCCCCGGCGATAGGCGCGCTCGGCGAGCGCCAGTTCCTCTTCGGCCACCTTGAGTTCATCCTCGAGCTTCTTCTGGCGCTCGTAGAACGCATCGAGCGGTACCCGGGTCGGGCAATTGAGCGACGGAACGCCACTGGGGTCGTTGGCGGCGAAACAATTGGGATTGGGCGGATTCTCGCCCGCCTTGAGCGGCGGGTAGCGATGCTGGACGGTCTGGAGCTCCTCGGGCAAGGGCTCACTGCCTCCGGCCAGCGCCTTTCTCGCGGCATCCACGCGCGCCTGCGCCGCGCGCAGTTTCCTGTCCAGATCCTCCCGGGCAAGGCGGCGGGTTTCGCCGATGCCGCCGGCAGTTCCGGCGCGCGGCGGGTTTTCGCCTGGCTTGGCCCCGGGAACGATATTGGAGGCGGTATCGGGCTCGAGCCGCGTCACCGTGCCGTCGTAGTTCTTCGGCTCCTTGTCCGAGTACGTGACCCTGCCCTGCCGGTCCACCAGCTTGTAGAGGACCTGTGCCCAGGCGGGTGTGGCCAGCATCACGGCCAGCGCCAGCAGCAGCGCGCCGCGCAACGCGGAGCGCTCAATCAATGGCAGCCTGCCGGGCGGCTTTGCGGGCGCTCTCATACACGGCTTCCGCATTCTTCACCGCGTCGTCTAGCGACTTGATGCGCGCGTGATAGGCATCGGTCCGCTCCGGGCGCGCGCCGCCGCCTTTCTTGCCGAGCCACTTCAGCTCGTCCTCCAGCGGTTCCTCCCCCTCCTTGCGCGCCTTCTTCGCCGTCTCGAGGTTCTCGAGGGCGCGAGCGAGTTCCGCATCGGACTTCACCCGCTTCAACTGCGGATCGCTGAGGGGCAGCAGCACGGGAGGCGAGGATGCCCCCACGGTCGTGAGGGTGGCACGATTGGCATTGAGATCGACCTCGATCCGCGTCACCGTCCCTTCGAAATCCTTGAGCGGCGCCTTGTCGGCGTAGGTGATCTTGCCCTTCTTGTCGATGAGCTTCCAGACGACCTGCTTGTCCATGTCGGCCAAGGCGGACGTGGCCGCGAGGAGCGAGGGCAGGAGGATCGCAAGCAGGCGGGCGGGCTTCGTCATCGATATTCTCCTAGGCGGCTGCCGCGCGCGGCTCGCCGCAGACGGCGCAACGGGGATCACGGGAAAGGCGCACTTCGTGCCAGCGCGTGGCGCGCGCATCGAACAGCAGGAGCCGGCCCGCAAGCGTTTCGCCCACGCCCGCCAGGAGCTTGATCGACTCCATCGCCTGCATCGTGCCGATCACGCCGACCAGGGGCGCGAACACGCCCATCGTGGCGCAGCGCTCTTCCTCTCCCGACGTGGCCGC
This sequence comes from Betaproteobacteria bacterium, assembly GCA_016720855.1. NCBI lineage: Bacteria > Pseudomonadati > Pseudomonadota > Betaproteobacteria > Betaproteobacteria bacterium. The sequence goes on from JADKJU010000003.1 coordinate 288,619, forward strand.
GGGAAAGAGGCAGTGATAGCAGGCCGAATCGGCCTGCCGGTTGTCGAAGACGGCGACCTGCCCGTCGAAACGGATTCCGGCACCCGAGACCAGCGGCACCCGCGCCCGGACGCACGCTTCGTTGATGGCGTGGCGCGTGGCGAAATTGTCGGAGCAATCGAGAACCACGTCGGACTCGCGCGCCAGGGCAAGCAGGCGATCGGGCGCGAGGCGTTCGGGCAGGGCCACCAAGGCGATGTCCGGATTGATCGTCGCAAGCGTGCCCGTCGCGGACACCGCCTTGTTCATGCCAACGGCATCGACGCGATGCACGATCTGGCGCTGCAGGTTGGTGAGGTCCACCACGTCACCGTCCGCCACGGTGATCCGCCCCACCCCGCTCGAGGCGAGGTACAGGAGCGCGCCGGAACCCAGACCCCCGGCGCCGACGACCAGCGCCCGCGAGGCGAGCAGGCGTTCCTGGGATTCTTCGCCGAACCCGTCGAGCAGGAGGTGGCGGCTGTAGCGCAACCGCTGGCGGTCGTCCACGGCGCGCCCTCCGGTGTCCGGGCCTACTTCACGGCCGCGGCGGTGATCGGCAGGCCCTTGAGGTACTTGAGCGCGGCGGCGAGCTGGAGGTCTTCCTTCTTTGCGGCGTCCACGGCGGGTTTCGCACCGGTTCCCGCTTTCGCCCCCGGCTCGGGCTTGGCATCGGGCACCGGTTTCGCGGCGGCCGGCTTCGCGGCAGCAGGCTGTTCCGCGGACTTCGCGGAATCCGCCTTTTCCTTCTCGCCGTCTCCCGTCAGGTGATGCTGCAGGTCGGCTTCGCGCATGAAGACGCGGGAGTCCGTTGCGGCATCCTCGACCACGATGTCGGGCGCGATGCCCTTGGCCTGGATGGACCTGCCATTGGGCGTGTAATAGCGTGCCGTGGTGAGTTTCACGGCCTGGTTGTTGGGCAGCGGCAGGATCGTCTGCACTGAGCCCTTGCCGAAGGTCTGGGTGCCGACGAGGGTGGCACGATGGTGGTCCTGAAGCGCGCCAGCGACGATTTCGGAAGCGGACGCCGAGGCGCCGTTCACGAGCACGACGAGCGGCACGGTCTTGACGGCGGGCGGGAGCTTCGAGAGGTAGTCCTCACGGAACGCCCCGCGCACGTAGTTCTCCCGGCTGGCGGTGAGACGCATCTTGGCATCCTCGGTGCGCCCGTCGGTATAGACCACCAGCGCGTTCTTCGGCAGGAACGCAGCGGATACGGCGACCGCCGAGTTGAGCAGCCCGCCCGGATTCATGCGCAGGTCGATCACGATCCCCTTCATGTCGCCGTTCGACTGCTTGTAGAGGTCGTTCAGGGCCGTCACGAGGTTCTCGCCGGTGTGCTCCTGGAACTGCGTGATGCGCACCATGCCGTAGCCCGGCTCGATCATCCGCGCCTTCACGCTCTTCACGCGGATCACGTCCCGCTTGAGCTTGATGTCGAAAGGAGCGGGCTCGCTCTTGCGCATGATGGAGAGCGTGACCTCGGTGTTGGGCTTGCCGCGCATCTTCTTCACGGCGTCGTTCAGGCTCATTCCCTTGAGACTCACGCCGTCGATCTTGACGATGAGGTCGCCCGCCTGCACGCCCGCGCGATGCGCAGGCGTGTCCTCGATGGGGGCGACGACCTTCACGAAGCCGTCCTCGCTGCCCACCTCGATGCCGAGGCCGCCGAATTCGCCCTGGGTACCGACCTGCAGATCCTTGTAGGCATCCTGGTCGAGGAAGGCGGAGTGCGGGTCGAGCCCCGTCAGCATCCCGTTGATCGCTTCCTTGAGCAGTTTCTTGTCCTCGACGGGCTCGACATAGTCGTTCTTGATGCGCCCGAAGACTTCGGAGAAAAGCCTGAGGTCGTCCACGGGCAACTGCGCCGAGGACGCCTGGCGATCGGCGACCGCGGAGAAATGCAGGCTGGCGGCGATGCCGAGTGCGGCGCCGAGAACCACCAATCCGACCTGCTTGAGTCTGCTGCTCATGTTCGCTACCTCAGCCGATGATCAGGACAATGCCGCAGCCGGGTTTCACGCGGCACCCCTCCGGGATGCCCTAACGCGCCACCCAGCGCAGAGGATCGAACGGTTTCCCGTCGTGCCTCAACTCGAAGTATAAACCCGATTCCTCGCCTCCCCCCGAGGCGCCGACCTGCGCCACGGGGTCGCCGCTCCTCACGCCATCGCCGACCTGGCGAAGCAGCCCCTCGTTGTAGCCGTAAAGGCTCATGTAGCCCGCGCCGTGGTCGAGAATCAGGAGGTTTCCGAAGCCTCGCAGCCAATCCGCGTAAACCACGCGTCCATCGGCCACGGCATGAACGATCTCACCCACCGCGGCCCGGATGAAGAGCCCGCGCCACGTGACGCCACCCTCTTCCCGTGGACTGCCATAGCGGCTCATGAGTTCCCCCTGCACCGGAAGTTTCAGCCGTCCCTTGAGGGTCGGGAACGCCCGGGACGAGAGCGAAGCGTCGGCCACCTGGTCAACGGGCGTGCCGCGCCGGCGCTCCGCGGCGGGCTTTCCGGCTTCGCGATCCTTCCCTGCCTTGGCTTCGCGCGCCTTCTTCGCTTCGTTCGCCGCGAGTGCGTGCGCGATCTCCTGCACCAGCCGTGTCAGCCGCTCCTCGTCGCGCTTGAGCCGGCCGATTTCGCGTTTGCCTTTCTCGACCTGCCCCGCGACCCGTCTCAAGGTTGCCGCTCGCGCCGAACGCTCCTTTTCCAGCCGCTGCGATTCGCGAGCCTGCGCCGCCTGGTTTTCCCCGATGGCCTCGCGTTTCTCCAGCGCCTGGACTTCGAGCGCAGCCACTTCCTCGGCGCCTCGCTTGAGGGAGGCCAGCGACTGCGCACGCGCTTGCTGCACGTAGCCGAAGTAGACCAGGTGGCGCGTGAGGGTCGCGAGGTCGCGCCCTTCGAGAATGAGCCGCAGGCGGTCCTGCCCCCCGTGCTCGTACTGCAGGCGCAGCAGCCTTTCGGCGAGCGCCTGCTGGCCGGCGATCTCGCTGCGGACGCGTGCGCTTCGCTCGCCGAGCTCGGCCAGCTGCGACGTCAGCGCCTGGTTGGCGTTCGTGAGGTCGAAAAGCGCCCGGTTGGCCTCGCTCACGGCCCTTTCCGAGGTCTTGAGCGCGTCGGCCGCCTCGCCGCGCGATTCCTCGGCCTGGGAGATCTCCTTTTCCAGCTTCTCGATGCGCCCGCGAAGCTGCTGTAGATCCTCTTCGGAGGCCGCCGCCGGCGCTGCCTTCTGTCGGGACGCGGTCCCTGCGAACGCGAAGCCGGCCGCGAACGCGAGCGTGGTGACGAAGGCGGCCGCGAGACGCCGCGTTCGCATTCCCTACCGGGCCTTGCCCTGGCTTGCGACCGCGGCCGCCGCCTTCGCGACCGCCTGCGCATCGCCGAGGTAATAGTGGCGGATGGGCTTGAGGGAATCGTCCAGCTCGTAGACCAGCGGCACGGCCGTGGGAATGTTGAGCCCGACGATTTCGGCATCCGAAACGCCGTCGAGGAACTTCACCAGGGCGCGAAGGCTGTTGCCGTGCGCGGCGACCAGGACGCGCTCGCCTGCCACCACTCGCGGCGCGATGCGCTCGTGCCAGCAAGGAAGCATGCGCTCGACGGTGTCCTTGAGGCATTCGGTGCGCGGCACCTTCGCGCCCAGGCCCGCATAGCGGCGGTCGCGCGCCGCATCGCGTTCATCGCCGTCGGGAAGCCCGGGCGGAGGCGTGTCGTAGCTGCGGCGCCACGCCAGCACCTGCTCGTCGCCGAACTTGCCGGCAGTCTCGGCCTTGTTGAGCCCTTGCAGGGCCCCGTAATGGCGCTCGTTCAACCGCCAGTCCTTCTCCACCGGAAGCCAGAGGCGGTCCATCTCCTCGAGCGCCAGGTTGAGCGTGCGGATGGCACGCTTGAGCACGGAGGTCACTGTGACGTCGAAGTCGTAACCCTCCGCGCAAAGGAGGCGCCCGGCGGCGCGGGCCTCTTCCACGCCCTGCGGGGAGAGGTCCACGTCGGTCCAGCCGGTGAAACGGTTTTCCTTGTTCCAGATGCTTTCGCCGTGGCGGATGAGGACGAGCTTTTTCATGGGTATCGGGTCGTGTGGGAACGCATCCCTATGGTAGCAAACGCTCGCCCGCGTTCCGCGCCCTCCGTTACACTCCCGATTCCCCATTCGTGCAGTTGCCGTGCCCTTTCCCTCCCTTCCGCCCGATGCCCGCCGCGAGTTCGTCGCCGGCGCGCGGGATATCGCGCCAGCGCTGCTGGGTACGATGCCCTTCGGCTTCGTTGCCGGCGTCGCGGCGGTCGGCGCGGGAATGACTCCGATCGAGGGCGTCGCCCTCTCGTTCACGGTGTTTTCCGGTATTGCGCAACTTGTCGTGGCGCAGCTCGTGGCCGCGCAGTCGCCCGTGATCGTCACGCTCGCGGCTGTCGCCGTCGTGAGCCTGCGGCACCTCATGTACAGCGCCGCGCTCTCGCCGCACCTGAGCCACCTTCCGGCCGGCTGGCGCCTCCTGCTTGCCTACCTCATGACCGACCAGAGCTTCGCGCTGGGAGTGAAGCGGCTCGGAGAGAGCGGGAGCCGCGCGCACCGGCACTACTACATGCTCGGCGTAGCCCTGACGCTCTACATCGTGTGGCAGGCCTGCGTCGCGGCCGGCGCGCTTGCCGGGGCCCAGGTGCCTGCGACCTGGTCCCTCGATTTCGTGGTGACCCTCACTTTTCTCGGGCTGCTCGTCCCGGCGCTCAGGACCCGGGCCGACATCGCCGCGGCCACGGTGGCGGGAGCAGTCGCCCTCCTGGCCGCGGGGCTTCCCTACAAGCTCGCTCTCGTCGCCGCTTCCCTGGCCGGCGTCGCGGCAGGCGTGGCGTTCGAGAGGGCGCGGCGTCGATGAGCACCTGGGTCGTCATCATCGGGGCGGGCCTCGTGACGCTGCTCCTGCGAACATCGTTCATCGTCTTCGCCGATCCGAAGAAGTTCCCGCACGAATTCCGGGTCGCCCTGGCATTCGTGCCAGCGGCCGTACTCGCGGCGATCGTGATGCCGGGGCTTGCCATGCCCCAGGGCGTGTTCGACCTCTCCCTGGACAACCCGAGGTGGCTGGCCGGAATCGCGGCCTTCGCGGTGGCAGCCCGGTTCCAGGGCACCCTGGCTCCCATCGCGGCGGGCATGGCGCTGCTGTGGGCGTTGCAGGCCTTCGCGCGCTAAGCGTTTCGCCCGAGGGGGCGTCCGGCTGCTAAAATCACCCCTTTTCGCGAAAGGCCCGCCTTCCCCCATGGGCGAATACCTGCTGAACAACCTTGCGCTCGTCGCCCTGTTCCTCACGAGCGGCGCGCTTCTCATCTGGCCCGAGGTATCCCGCTTCGCGGGCGGCGCCAACTCCGTCGGCACGCTGGAGGCGACCCGTCTCATGAACCAGCCGGGCGCGCTCGTGCTCGACGTGCGTGAAACCGCGGAGTTCGCCTCCGGCCACCTGCCACGGGCGCGTCACATTCCGCTCGGCGAGCTCGGCGCCCGCGTGGGCGAGCTCGCCAAGTTCAAGGAAAAGCCCGTGATCGTCACGTGCCGCAGCGGCTCGCGGTCAGGCTCCGCCTGCCGGACGCTCAGGAATGCGGGATTCACGCAGGTCTTCAACCTCAAGGGGGGGGTCCCGGCCTGGGAGCAGGCGAGCCTTCCGGTGGAACGCTAGGACCATGGCGAAGATCCTCATGTACTCGACCGGCGTATGCCCGTATTGCGTCATGGCCGAGAAGCTGCTGCGCGCGAAGGGCGCAGCGGACATCGAGAAGGTCCGTGTCGATCTCGATCCCGCGCAGCGGGAGGAAATGATGCAGCGAACCGGCCGTCGCACCGTGCCCCAGATCTACATCGGAGAGCGCCATGTCGGCGGCTATGACGATCTCGCTGCGCTGGACCGCGCGGGCGGACTCGACTCCCTGCTCGCCGCCTGACGGCCGCGGGCCAACCCAACACCCAACCGAAGGAAGCACCATGAGCGACGCCGAGAACCAACCCGTCTTTTCGATCGAGAAGCTGTACGTGAAGGACATCTCGCTCGAGATCCCCAACGCCCCCCAGGTGTTCCTCGAGCGCGAGACGCCGCAGGTGGACATCCAGCTTCACCACGAGTCCAAGCCGGTCGACGAGGGCGTCTTCCAGACGGTGCTCACCGTGACGGTCACCGCCAAGGCGAAGGACAAGACCCTCTTCCTCGCCGAGGTGGGCCAGGCCGGCATCTTCGTGATCCGCAACATCCCGGAAGCCGACATGGAGCCGGTGCTCGGCATCGCATGCCCGAACATCCTCTACCCGTACGTGCGCGAGGTGATCTCCGACGTGGTCACGCGCGCGGGCTTCCCGCCCGTGGTGCTCTCGCCGGTCAACTTCGAGGCGCTCTTCCAGGCGCAGAAGGAAGCGCAGGCGGGGCAGCAGGCGGCCAGCCCGATCATCCAGACGGCGCACTGAACGCTCGATGCGTCTCGCGGCAGCATTCCTCGCGGGCTTTCTGGCGTTTCCCGCGCTGGCCGTGGAGTTCCGGTCCATCGGCGATCGCGCTGCCGTGCTCTACGACGCGCCCTCGCAGAAGGCGGACCGGATCTTCGTCGCGAGCCGCGGCCATCCCTTCGAAGTGCTGGTGAAGCTCGACCAGTGGACGAAGGTGCGCGACTCGGGCGGCGAGGTGGCGTGGGTCGAGAACAAGTTCATGGGCGATCGCCGCAACGTGCTCGTCAACGTGCCGGTCGCCGACGTGCGCGCCGCCCCCAACGCCAATTCACCGATCATCTTCGAGGCCCACAAGCAGGTCCTGCTCGAGCTGCTGGAACCCCCGGCCGACGGCTGGGTGAAGGTGCGCCACCGCGACGGGCAGCAGGGATACGCGCGAGTCGCGCACCTCTGGGGACTCTAGGCCGCCGATGAGGATCGCGATCCTCGGGGCGGGCGCTTGGGGATCGGCGCTGGCAGTATCGCTTTGCGCGGCGCATGAAACGAGGCTGTGGGCGCGGCGGCCAGAAGCCCGTGCGGAACTCTTGCGACGACGTGCCAGCCCCTACCTTCCAGACGTTGCCTTTCCCGAGGCGATTCGCGTCGAGCGGGATCTCGCGGCGGCCGTTTCGTCCTGCGATCTCGCGATCGTCGCCACGGCGACCACGGGACTGCGCGATACCGCGGCGGCGATCGCCGGCATTCGTGCCGAGCCCGACCTCCTGTGGGCCTGCAAAGGGTTCGAGTCCGGATCGGGACTGCTGCCGCATCAGGTGCTCGCGCAGGTCATGCCCGGCGCGCTGCGCGTAGGCGCACTTTCGGGGCCGAGCTTTGCGCTCGAAGTGGCGCGGGGACAACCGGCCGCGCTCACGATCGCTTCCGCGGACGGGGACTTCTCGGCCGGGACCGCGGCGGCGCTCAACAGCGCCCGTCTCAGGATCTACTCGAGCACCGACCTGGTCGGCGTCGAACTGGGCGGCGCGCTCAAGAACGTGATCGCCATCGCCGCCGGCATTTCCGACGGACTCGGGCTGGGCCGCAATGCGCGCGCGGCGCTCATCACGCGCGGGCTCGCGGAAATCGTGCGCCTGGGCGTCGCGATGGGGGGCATGCCGGACACCTTCATGGGCCTCACCGGGCTCGGGGACCTCGTGCTCACCTGCACCGGCGACCTCTCGCGCAACCGCGACGTGGGCCTTCGGCTGGCGCGCGGGCAGGGGCTGGACGCGATCCTGACGGAGCTGGGGCATGTGGCCGAAGGGGTTCAGTCCGCGCAGGCCGCGCTGCGCCTCTCGCAGTCGCATGGTGTGGAAATGCCGATCGCCGCCGCGGTGTGCGCCGTGCTTTTCGAGGGCGAAGCCCCAGCCAGCGCGGTCGAACGCCTGCTGTCGCGCGATCCGAAGGCGGAGTGAGGATTGGCCGCATGCCGCCCGGGGAAGTTCCTTCGCCGCGCCGTGACGCTTGGCCTCGCGATCGCGCTGCCCTGTCTTGCGCAGTCGATATCGCCGATGGTGGTTCCCGACGTCGCGGCCCGGATCGCCGAAGCCCGTGAAACGGGATACTGGCTGGTGCAGGAGGGCGACCAGCTGTACCGGATCTGCCGCCATTTCGCTGCGGACAGAGCCGGCACGCGCCGACTCGCGCGGGAAATCGAGTTGCTCAATCCGAATGCCTTTCCGCTCGGCGAAGCGTCGCCGCTGACAGTCGGTGCGCGGATCCGGCTGCCCGATGGGCTCGTCGCGAACGGCGATGCCCCGGTTGAAGGAGCCCGGCCGCGCCATGCTGCCGGCCCATCGAGCGCTTCCACGCCATTGGTTTCGTCACCCGCGGCACCGGCCAACGGGGTTGCGCCGCTTCCCGCCGAGGCTCGGGCGCAAGTACCGGCTCGCGCCACCTTGCCCCCCTATGTGGATCGCCTGATCGACGGTGCCAGTCCGGACCCCGATGAACTCGGGGCTGCGACACCGAGGCGAGGAGACGAATCCCCGGGCCTCAGGAACTGGGCGATCGAGGCACGCGGCGAGCACCGCGAAGTGAATGCAGCGGGAAGGAGCAATGCGGGTGCCATCGGCCTGCGATATGAGCATGAAACCGAGCTGCATGGAGACTTCACGCTCGTGGGCCAGGCATCCTACTTCGACACATCCGTCACGACGGGCCTCACCGGCAAGAGTTCGCAATCCGATTTCACCCTGTTTCACGATAATTTCGCACTCACCACGGACTACTTCGCCTCGAGCGCCCTCGGAGTGATCCGTCCCGTCCTCCCGACATGGCTGTCGACGTCCTACCGCATCACGCTTGCACCCTCGCTCCTGCAGGGCGTGACGACCAACGTCACCGGCGCTGCGAGCGACTACCGGGTCGCGGTCGGACAGCTGGGCCGGTATTCCGGGTTCGGCATCCAGCACTTCGAACGGACCTCGGGCAGCCTCGCGAGCGCGAGCGCCCTGCAGCGCCTGGATGCCGACTGGATGGCGGGCGCAGCGGCGATCGCCATACGCGACAGCGCGACGATCCCGGACCACACCTCCGCCTCGCTCGCCCTGGTGCGTGATCTGGGACCTGGCGGCGCCTACGTCAAGGCACAGCTTGCAGCATCGGACAACGGCCAGGGAGCGGGATGGGTGGACGCCAACCTGAAGTCGGGGCGGCTCACCCAGCGATTCGGCGCATTCCACGTCGATCCGGATTTTCTGTACGGCGAGTCCACCACCGCACGCGACTCGCAAGGCGCGTATTGGCGCGGCGACTATCGCCTGGCAGGCGACTATTTTGGCGGCGGCGTGGAGTTCGTCGAGAACAACCTCCGGCGCGACCCGGCCAAGGGTGGCACTGAAAACATCGGCGGGTTCGGAAACGTGACGCTGCGCCTGGATCGTACGACGCAACTCAGCGCAGGATTGGCCCTGCGGGACGAGCGTCCGCGCGTCGCGGGGATCATCGAGCGCCTGGTCATGCAGGGCAACGCGTCGATCACGAACAACAACGTCGCGGGCCAGACCCGGCTGGACTGGAATTCGACGAGGACCCGCCCGGAGGGTTTTCCGCTCGAGCGATCCGGCGCGGTCAACTGGAACCAGGATTGGCCGCGCGTCGGCCCCCTGTCCCTGAATACCCTCGTGGGCTATTCCGATGACCAGCAGCAGGACCGGCGCGTTCGCCGCAAGACGGCGAGCCTTGCCGCCCGCGGCGACATCGCCAACGGATTGCGGGTGGATGCCACGATCACCTACGTCGACTCCGACGATACGCTCGGCAGCGACCGGAACTACAACACGGCGGTGGGACTCGAGTGGCTTCCGACCTCGGATCTGTCCCTGCACCTGACGTGGTACCGCAACCGCATCCAGCCCGGGGCGGACAATCCGCTTTCTCCCTTCCTGCTCGAGAATTCCGTCATGCTCACCGTTCGCTACGAGGGATCCGCGGGGGTGCCGTATCCCCGCGCCGGCGAAACGGGGCGTTCTGCCTCCGGGACGATCGTGGGCAGCGTCTTCTTCGACGAGAACAACGACGGGACGCGGCAGGCGACCGAACGCGGAGCCCCCAATGTCATTGTGATTCTCGACGACAGGCACACGGCGAACACCGACGCCGATGGCCGTTTCTCCTTCCCGCTCGTTCCCGCGGGGCGCCATCGCATACGCACCGTGATCGAGCGCATTCCCCTTCCCTGGGGCCTCGAGGATGAAGCGCCGCGCGAGGTGGCCGTCGACGTCCGGACCGACACGAGGATCGAGATCGGGCTGAGCCGGATCAGCCCCTAGACGCTACTTCGCGAGAACGGCATCGACGGACTCGCGCCCTCCCTCCCATTCGATCACGCCCTTCAGCCTGAGCGGGAGCACGGGTTTCGCGGGCTTGCCGTCCGCATCGTCCTGGGGCCAGATCGGCAATCCCCGCGTTTCGCCCGGAAGTATCGGCAGCGGGGCCACCGTGAAGTCGAAGGCCTTGCCGGCCGCGTCGGTGCCGGAAATGAAACCCTCCGGCCGGCCGTGCGCGTTGCCCTCATTGCGGAAATACGCAATCGGCGTGAGCCGCCCGCCGGCATCCGCCACCTCGAATCGCACGAAGGTAATCCGGGGCTTGGCCTCCCCGACGCGCACGTAGACGATGACGCCCAAGCGGCCCTGGATCGGCATCTTGATGTCTCCCAGTGGCGCGACGACGGCCGCGTCCGCGGCCGGTTCGATGATGACTGCGAAGCGGCAAAGTCCGTCGCGCGCGTCGGCCGGCACGTCCACTTCGAATCGGTAGCGCCGCTTGCCCTTGGCCGCGACGCGCAGCGTGTAGCGCTCAAGCTTCACCCACGGGCGGCAGCTGTCCGGGGCCAGTGTGTCGGTACGGAAGTCGACGCCGCCATCCGGCCTGAGCGTCCAATCCGCGGTGCGCAGCCGGAAGTCCGCCGTCTGCTGGTCGTCGTTGCCGATCTCGAGAACCTCGGCTACCTTCTCGCCGGCCTTCGCCTTGAGTTCGAAGCGCGCGGGCTGCACGAATGCCGCGAACTGGGCGAACGCGGGCTGCGTCAGCGCGAGCACAGCCACGAATGCGGCAAGGAGGCTACGGAGCAAGTTCGATCTCGAAATAGGGCTCGAAGCGCAAGCCGCGGTCGACATAGCGGGCATCAAGGTAGACCTTCAGGTCGAGGACGTCGGCGATCATCGGCTGCGCGATGACGCCATCGTAAACGAGCGAGCGCGTGCCCGGAAGGGCGCTTCCGGCCATCAGCGGGCCGCGGGCGCGCCACTCGATCCGCATTCCCGTGGCGCCCCGCAGGCCGGGAACCGAAACCGGGACCACGAGATAGATGCGCCCCGTCCTGCTCACGAACCGCGACGTGTTCAGCCGCACTTCGAGGCCGGCCACCTCCGCGACCATCGCGTTGAGTCGTTCGGGGTTGTCGAGATCGCCCTGCTCGAACTGCCAGCGCGGCTTCACTTCGACCCGGGCCTTCGGCGAAGCGGAGTCGTCCAGGCGAACGGGAGCACCCAGCGCGGTTCCCGCCAGCAGCATGAACAACACGAGGGCCATTCGCCTCATGGCATCTGCAGCGAGTACGTGAGCTGCCCCGAGTAAGTGCCCGGGGGATAGATCGTCGCGTTGGCGAACTGGAACAGGAGGCAGACGCGGATCTCGCTCGACGTCGAAACGGACAGCAATGGCTGGGAAGTCGAGCCCGTGAAGGCGCCGGAGGCGAGTTCCGTCCCCCGCTCGTGATCCAGCTGAAGTCGGTGAACGGAATCATGTTTGCACCCGACGCCACACCGCCCGACGAGTTCACCGTGAGCGACGCTGTTCGGGGTGCGGCCGCCGTCGAGCGCGCCCGGGCCCAGAGCATCACATTGTTGGCCGGGCATGCCACTCCGAAGTTGGGGGCCTGCGCGCTCCCGGCCGCCGCGTTCGTGGTTCCGGAAACGGGTGCGCCCGTGCCGGCCGAGGCTGCGACCACGTTGAAGGAAACCTGGCTGATCCTGTTTCCCGTGGCCCCGACGCGGAGCGCGATCTGGGGCGCCGCGTCGCCGATCACGACAGTGATGGCAGTGGCGGGAAGCACCGCCAAAGTGAGGGCGGCCGCGCTCGTCGCGACAACCAGACGCATTCGGCTCATGGCATGGCCGCGGTGTAGGTCACTCGCCCGCCGCGGGCGGCAGACCCTCCATACGACCCCGCACTGGGAAGGATCTGGTTGAGGTAGGCGAAGCTCCACACCGCGGCTCGCTTGGTGACCAGCGAGGAGCTCAGCGCCGGTTGAGAGGTCGTGCCCCCGGCGTTGGTGAGCAGCGGCGCGGGCAGTTGCGGATCGCTGGTCGTCGTGGCGATCTGGTCGTAGCTGATGCGACCGTCGGCGGCCCTGCCTGTGCCGATGCCCAGGCCACCACTCGAGTTCGTGGCGGTGATCGTCACCTGACCATTGTTGCCCGCAACCTCGACGTTGAGGGCGGATCCCCCGCCCGTGTCTCCTCCGGTCGCGGCAATCGCGGTGCTGTCGCCCACATTTGCGACCGGCACGGCGAACGTGAGCGTGTTGATGGTGGCACCTGCCGTCCCGACGCGGAAACGCAGGAAGGCCGGGTAAACGATGCGGAAATTGAGGCGCGCATCGACAGCGTATGGCGCCGTGGTATCCGTGGCCGGCTGTTCCGCGAGCGCGCCGCCTGCGATGGCAAGAGCGCCGCTCGAGAGAAGGAGAATCGGGAACCGGTCCATCCGCCTATTCTCACATGCAAAGGGGCGCGAAAATCGCGCCCCTTGTCGCTGCGGTTCGCGTTTCAGGCTTACGGCATCGTGGCGGTGTACGTGGCGACGCCCGTGTACGAGCCGGCCGACGGCGTCGTGGCGTTGAGGTAGGAGTACGTCCACGTGGCTGCGCGGTTGGTCACCTTGCCGGCACCGGCGGCGCCGCCACCGAGTGCGGCGTTCACGTTCGGGATCGCCGCGTTCGCGAGGACCGGGGCGGGAAGGTTGGCCGCGTCGCTCGACGTGGTCGTGATCTGGTTGTAGTTGATGTAGCCGTCGGTCGCGGTGCCGGTACCCAGGCCCAGCGCGCTCGCCACGGCGGTCGAGATCACCACCTGACCGTTGTTGCCGCGCACCACGACGTTCACCCCGGGGCCTCCAGCAGCCGGCGCAGTGCCGCCGGTAGGTGCCACGGCGGTTGCGTTGCCCACGTTCGCAGCGGGCACCGCAAAGGTCATCGTGTTCGTCGAACCCACGTTGCCTACCTGGAAGTACAGGAACGCGGGGATCGTGATCGCGAAGTTGACCGGGGCGGCCACGGTCCGGGGGCCGACGGCGGCCGTGTTTGTGCCGGAAGCCGCGTATGCGGTACCAACCATCGCGCTGCTCGCCACCACCGCCGCCGCTACCAGGGTCCTGAGGTTCAGATTCGCTTTCATTTCATTGCTCCGTTCGTCGTAGGTTGATCCACCGGATTGGAGGGCTTCTTTCTCGCTTCACCGGGTCTTGTCTAGCCGGCGATGCCCTCTTCCATGGGACCCATTGGACGCTTCCGAGAGCCGGAACTCTGTGCAAAGCCTCACACAACCTCATGTTTTGCATGGGGTTTATCGAGGTTTTGCATTTCAGCCGTAATGAAACGCCGCCGGACGGGGCCGATGTTGTGAACCGCTTCGCTATTCCTACGTCCCCGCGGAATATCCCAGCTGGCGCCAGGACTCGAAGACGGCAACGGCGACGGCGTTGGACAGATTGAGGCTTCGGTTTCCCTCCACCATCGGAATCCGGACGCGGCAATCGGCGGAAAAGGAGGCCAGGACATCGGCGGACAGCCCGCTCGTCTCCGGTCCGAAGACAAGAACGTCGTCCTGCTGGAACGAGAGGTTATCCATACGCTTGCCTCCCCGGGTCGTGAACGCGAGCAGCCGCCTCGGACCCAGCGCTGCAAGGCACGCGCCCCAGTCGGGGTGCACCGTGACGTTCGCCATCTCGCGGTAGTCGAGCCCCGCGCGCTTCAACTGCCGGTCGTCCATCGAAAAGCCCAGGGGCTTCACGAGGTGCAGCGGCGTGCCGGTGTTTGCGCACAGCCGGATCACGTTGCCGGCGTTCGGGGGGATTTCGGGATGAACGAGAACGACATCGACCATGGCCTTACCTCCCGATCGGCGGCTCGGGCGTGCGCGCCACGACCCATCCGGAGAAACGAACCGCACCGGCCGCCTTGAGGACACCCGCCAGCGCGGACAAGGTGGTGCCGGTCGTCATCACATCGTCCACGACCGCGACCGTCATCCCGTCCAGCCGGCGCCGAACGGCGAAGGCTCCGTGCAAGTTGCGCCTCCTGGCCGTCCTGTCCAGTCCCGACTGTGGCGCCGTGTGACGGATCTTTGCGAGCACCCGCGACTCCACGGGAATGCCGAGATTTGCCCCGACCCGGCGGGCCAGCAGCAGCGCCGGATTGAATCCGCGCTCCCGCAACCGCGCCGACGACGCAGGCGAAGCCAGGATCAGGTCCGGCCTCGGGGCCTTTTCCACGGCCCTTGCCAAAGCATCGCCCAGGTAAGCACCCGTCGCCAGGTCGGACGAGAACTTGAACCGGCGAACGAGGCGGTCGATCGGGAATCGATAGTCGAAGGCGGTCACCACGTCGTCGAAGGCGGGCGGGTTCCGGAGGCACTCTCCGCACCACCCGTCATGGAGCAGGGGAATTGCGCAGCGCAGACAGATTCCTTCCGATCTCGCTAGCAAGCGCTCACAATTATTGCATACCAAAGCCCGCCCGGCAGGCTCGAGGCAGAGCACGCAATCCGACGGCCACAGCGGTCCGAGCAGGCCTTGGGTGCCTGTTATTTGGGCGGCTGTGCGGAACCCGTCGATGAGCCGTTTGACAGACCGGATATTCTCTATAATCATCAGCAACTTACCAACCACGGCCGACCTCCCTTGGACCAGATCGTGCAACTCGCCCCCCCGACGAACCCCCGGACCCGTTCCCTGCGTGACGAAGCGCGGGCCCTCCTCGACCTTCCCTTCAACGATCTGCTCTACAAAGCGCAGACAGTGCACCGGGAAAATTTCGATCCCAACCGCATCCAGCGCTCCACGCTCCTGTCCATCAAGACCGGCGGCTGCCCCGAGGACTGCGGCTATTGCCCGCAATCGGCCCGGTACGCGACGGGCGTGGAGAGCGAGGCGATGCTTGCGCTGCAGGAAGTCGTGAGCACCGCGAGGGCAGCGAAAGCGAACGGGGCCACCCGCTTCTGCATGGGCGCGGCGTGGCGCGGACCGAAGGCCCGCGATCTCGAGCCGGTGCTCGACATGGTGCGCGAGGTGAAGAAGCTCGGCCTCGAAACCTGCTGCACCCTCGGCATGCTGAAAGAGGGGCAGGCGGAGCAGCTTCGCGAGGCGGGCCTCGACTACTACAACCACAACCTCGACACCGCGCCCGAATTCTACGGGGAGGTGATCACGACGCGCGATTACCAGGACCGGCTGGATACGCTGGATCGCGTGCGCAACGCGGGCATGCATGTGTGCTGCGGCGGCATCGTCGGCATGGGCGAATCGCGCGATTCGCGCGCCGGCCTCCTCGCGCAACTGGCCAGCCTGGACCCGCCGCCCGAATCGGTGCCGATCAACCAGCTCGTGCAGGTGGAAGGCACGCCGCTCGCGGGAACCGAAGCGCTGCCGTGGACTGAATTCGTCCGCACTGTCGCCGCGGCGCGCATCCTCATGCCGAAGAGTTTCGTCAGGCTCTCGGCCGGCCGCACGCAGATGCACGAGGCGGTGCAGGCACTCTGTTTTCTCGCCGGGGCCAACTCGATCTTCTACGGCGAGAAGCTCCTCACGACCGGGAATCCGGACGTCGCGCGGGACGACGCGCTTTTCGATGCGCTCGGCCTCATGGCCGGTTGAGGCGGGAGTGAACGCCGCGGGACTCCCTGCCCTCGAGCAGGCGCTGGATGATCTCGGCCACGACGGGCTCCTGCGCGTCCGGCGCGTGCTCGATTCGCCGCAGGGTCCGATCGTGACCGAAGGCGGAAGGAAGCTCGCCAACTTCGCCTCCAACGATTATCTCGGCCTCGCCAACCATCCGCGCATTCGCGAGGCGGCGCATCGGTCGATCGACGCGTTCGGGTT
Organism: Betaproteobacteria bacterium; assembly: GCA_016720855.1. NCBI lineage: Bacteria > Pseudomonadati > Pseudomonadota > Betaproteobacteria > Betaproteobacteria bacterium. The sequence goes on from JADKJU010000003.1 coordinate 304,693, forward strand.
TGGCGCTGGCGCCTCACCCATCGTCATCGGACACTCGCGTCTTCACGAGGAGGCCGAGGCGGCCTTCGCACGCTTCACCCGCCTGCCGCGCGCCCTCCTCTTCCCCAGCGGTTACGCCGCCAACCTCGGCATCCTCACCGCGCTCGCGGATCGCACCTCCGCGATCTTCGCCGACCGGCTGAACCACGCGTGCCTCAATGACGGAGCCCTCCTTTCGCGCGCCGCCTTGCATCGCTATCCGCATGGCGACCTCGAGACGCTCGGGGCGATGCTCGCGCAATCGAAGGCCGCGATCCGCGTGATCGCGACGGATACCGTTTTCAGCATGGATGGCGACATCGCGCCGCTTCCCGCCCTGCTTTCGCTGGCCGAGCGCCACGATGCCTGGCTTGTCCTCGACGACGCGCATGGCATCGGCGTGCTGGGGGGCGGACGCGGCGCGCTCGCGCACTTCGGACTGGCCTCGCCGCGCATCGTTTACATGGCCACTCTCGGCAAGGCCCTGGGCGGCTACGGGGCCTTCGTGTCGGGCGAGGAGACCGTTGTCGAATGGCTGATTCAGCGGGCACGGACCTACCTGTTCTCGACGGCGCTGCCGCCCGCCGCCGCCGCCGTTGCGACGACGGCCCTGGCCGTCATCGGGGACGATCCGGGAATCGTGACGGCGCTGGCCGACCGCATCGACGACTTCCGCCGCGCGTGCGATGCCCAGGGCATCGCCACGAATTCATCGACCGCAATCCAGCCGGTCATCGTCGGCCGCTCAGTGCGCGCGGTCGAGCTCTCCGCAAACCTGCGCGAGCTCGGCCAGCTCGTCCCCGCGATCCGGCCGCCGACGGTGCCGGAAGGCACGGCGCGGCTTCGCGTATCGCTCTCGGCGGCACACACGCGGGAGCAGGTCGTTGCACTGGCCGCGGCGCTGGGCAAGGTGCTCGCGCATGGCGCTGCACGTTGAACGCCTCGGCAGCGGGCCCGACCTCGTCATGCTGCACGGGTGGGGGCTGCATGGCGGCGTGTGGGACGCGCTGGCTTCGAGTCTCGCCGGATCGTTTCGCCTTCACCTCGTGGATCTGCCGGGCCACGGTCATTCGCGGGGCGTCCCCTTGGCCGGCCTCGACGCCGTCGTCGATGCCGTGGCGGATTCGACACCCGAGGCAGCGATCGTCTGCGGCTGGTCCCTGGGCGGGCTGGTGGCCCTGCGGCTCGCCACACGCCATCCTTCGCGCGCAAGGACCCTGGCCCTCGTGAGCACCACGCCCTGCTTCGCGCAGCGCGAAGGCTGGCCGCATGCCATGGCCCGCGAGACGCTGGAAGCCTTCGCGGAAGGCCTGCGCGCCGAACCCGCGAGGACCATCCGGAGTTTCGTGAACCTCAGTGCCCTCGGCGGCCCGCACGCGCGCGAGCGCATGCGGGAACTCGCCGCGCTGCTACTCGAACGCGGCGCGCCATCCGTCGAAACGCTGGCCGCGGGACTGGGCGTCCTTCGCGACACCGACCTTCGCGAGGAGGTCGGCGCCATCGACCGGCCCGCCCTGGTGATCCACGGCGGCCGCGATGCGCTCGCGCCGGTGGGCGCGGGGCGCTGGCTCGCCGGCGCGATTCCCCATGCCCGCTTCGTGGAAATCGCGGATGCCGCGCACCTGCCCTTTGCCAGCCATGCCGGCACGGTGGCGAAAGCGCTGGAGACCCTGCATGGATGAGGCGATGCTCCCGGTGAAGCGGGACGTGCGCCGGGCTTTCGAGCGGGCTGCGCGAACCTACGACGAGGCCGCGGTGCTGCAACGCGAGGTGTGCGCGCGCCTGCTCGAGCACCTGGACCCCATCCGCCTCGCCCCTCGCCGCGCAGTCGATCTCGGCTGCGGCACGGGCCATGCGTTCGACGCGCTGGCGAAGCGCTTCCCGGCCGCCGCGCTGGTCGGCCTCGATATCGCGCCTTCCATGCTCGCCCGCGCGCGGAACCGGTCCCCGTGGTGGCAGCGCATGCTCGGTTCGCAACACGCTGCGCTGGTGTGCGCGGATGCGGAGAGCCTGCCGCTTGCCAACGCGTCCGTCGATCTTGTCTTCTCCAACCTCGCGCTGCAATGGTGCGAGCCCTCTCGCGTTTTCGCGGAAGCCGCGCGCTGCCTGTCGGCCGGGGGGCTGATGATCTTCTCGACGTTCGGGCCGGACACCCTCAGGGAACTGCGTTCAGCCTTTGCCGAGGCCGACGGCGCGCCGCACGTGAACCGCTTCATCGACATGCACGACCTGGGTGATGCGCTCGTGCACGCCGGTTTCGCCGATCCGGTGATGGAAATGGAGACCATCACCCTCGAGTACGACGCCGCCCTCGCGGTCGCTCGAGACCTGAAGGCGATCGGCGCGGTGAACTCCCTGCCCTCGCGCTCCCGCGGGTTGCCGGGGCGCGAGCGCTGGCGCCGCATGACCGAAGCCTACGAGCGCTTCCGCCGCGACGGGTTGCTGCCGGCGACCTGGGAGGTGATCTACGGCCACGCGTGGAAGGTCCCGCCCAGGCACCTGGCGGACGGCCGGCAGGTGATCGACTTCGCGACGAAGGCGCGGCGATGACCCGCGGCATTTTCGTGACGGGTACGGACACCGGCGTCGGGAAGACGCTGGCGGCGTGCGCCCTCGTGCACGCCTTGCGATCGCGCGGCCTGCGCGTTGCGCCGATGAAGCCCGTGGCGGCCGGCGCGGTGTTGCGCAACGGCGTGTGGGCCAACGAAGACACGCTCGCGCTCGCCGACGCGGCCGGGACCGATGCGCCCACGCTTGATGCGATCACGCCGATCCTGCTTCGCGAGCCCATCGCGCCGCACATCGCCGCCGCCCGCGAGGGCCGGACCATCGACCTCGCCCTGCTGGTGGAGGCCCACCGCCGCCTCGCAGCGCAAGCCGATTTCACCGTGGTGGAAGGGGTGGGCGGATTTCTCGTCCCCCTGGGACCTTCGCTCGACACCCGGAACCTCGCGAGCGGTCTGGGCCTTCCCGTCGTCCTCGTCGTGGGCCTGCGGCTGGGTTGCCTCAACCATGCCCTGCTCACCGCCGGATCGATCGAGCGCACGAGGCTTCCGTTCGCCGGCTGGATCGCCAACGCGATCGACCCGGACATGAAGGGGGCGGACGAGAACATCGTTGCCCTGGCGGAAAGGCTGCCGGCACCCCTGATCGGCCGCCTCCCCTTCTTGCCGGGCGCCGACGCGCGCGAACTCGCCGCACGCCTCGACGTGTCGACCCTGCTGCAATAGGAAAGGGGAGAGTTCCTCTTCAGTCGAACGCGGCGCCTCTGAGCGCCACGCCGTGCGCGCCGTGCCGTTTCGCCTCGGCCAGGTCGGCCCGCGTGAGGCCGCCGATCGCGTAAGCGGGAAGCGGGCAGTCGTGGACGAGCGCGGCGAAGCCCGCCCAGCCCAGCGTGGTCGCTCCGGGATGCGATGCCGTGTCCTTGACCGGGCCGACCACCGCGTAGTCGAGACCCAGCTTGGCGGCGTGCGCGAGTTCCAGGGCATCGTGGCATGACGCGCCCACGACGCGCCCAGCGGGCCGCTGCAGGGCCGCCATCAAGGCGCTCGAGGTGAGGTGCATGCCATCGGCCTGCGGCCAGGCGCCGCAATCGCTGTTCACCACGACGATCGCGCCGAAGGGCGTGCCTCGCGTGAGCGCCCGTGAGAGAAGAAACTGCACGCGCTGCGGCTCCAGCTCCTTCTCGCGGACTTGCACGAGGAGCCTTTCGCCGATCACCTGTGCGGACAGCTTGAGCGACCAGGCGTCGAAGCCGGTCTCGGCGGCATTGGACACCACCATCACCGCAGGCAACGCCAGCGCGCAGAGCACCGGCGCATTGGCGGGCAGCATCGGGGTCACTTCGGGCGCCTCCACCCGCTGCCAGGCGATCGCCTGGTCCTCGAGCGGCTGCGGCTCGCCCACCCACGCGGTCACCCGGAAAAAATGCAGCCGCACGGTCGCATGCGTGTAGGCATACACGCGCGTGATCCACGGCGTGGCCTCGCGCACGTCGATGCCCAGTTCCTCCTTCAACTCGCGGTCCAGCGCCGCGCGCGGATCCTCGCCCGGCTCGATCTTGCCGCCGGGAAATTCCCAGTAACCGGGATAGGGCTTGCCCTCGGGGCGGCAGGCGAGGAGGAAGGTGCCGTCGGGCCGTTCGATAACGGCGGCGGCAACCTCCGTGATCTTCGTCACTTGCGTCCGCGCGCGCCGGCGCCGCGACCCACGTAGTCCCGCGCGAACTGCCAGGCCACGCGACCGCTGCGCGATCCGCGTTCCAGCGCCCACAGGAGCGCGGCGGGCTTCATTCCCGCACCAGACTTCCCGCCGAGTGCCCCGACCCAGTGCTCGGCGATGTCGAGGTACTGGTCCTGGTCGAACGGGTAGAAGGAGAGCCACAGCCCGAAGCGCTCAGAGAGCGAGATCTTCTCCTCGGTGGTCTCGCCCGGGTGGATCTCCCCCCCGAGGTGCTTCGCCTCGAGGTTCTCCCCCATGAACTCGGGCATGAGGTGGCGCCGGTTCGAGGTCGCGTAGATGAGCAGGTTTTCGGCCGACCCGGCGATCGTTCCGTCGAGCGCCACCTTGAGCGATTTGTAGCCGGGATCGGAGGCCTCGAAGGAGAGGTCGTCGCAGAACACGATGAAGCGCTCGCGCCGGTCGGCCACCTGGTCCACGATGTCGGGAAGGTCCACCAGGTCCGCCTTGTCCACTTCGATCAGGCGCAGTCCCTTCCTCGCGAATTCGTTGAGCGCCGCCTTCACCAGCGAACTCTTGCCCGTGCCGCGGGCCCCGGTGAGGAGCACGTTGTTGGCCGGCCGCCCGCCGACGAACTGGGCGGTGTTCTCGCGAACGCGCTTTTTCTGTTCGTCGATGTCCTTGAGGTCCGCGAAGGCAATGGCGTGCGGGTGGCGAACCGGGTCCAGGAAGCCCCGGCCGTTTCGCTTGCGCCAGCGGAACGCCGTGCCGGCGGACCAGTCGATCGGCTGCGCGCCCGCGGGAAGCAGCGCCTCGAGGCGATCGAGCAACGTGCCGGCGCGGTCGAGGAAGCGGTCGAGGGAGTCGGTCATTTGAGGCGGAAGACGAGGAGCCAGTAGTACTGCGTTTCCTCCAGGTGCGCTTGCGCGGCGAAGGGGCGCACGGCGTCCGCGAGTTCGGAGGCGGTCGGGAAATTCTTCAATACCTCGTGCGTCTCGCCGGAAAGGAGCGGCCGCACCTGGTAGGTGTTACCCTCCGCGTCGCGGCGGGAAACGGGCGTGGAGCTGCCTTCGACATAGCGGTTGTCGAGCATGGCCACGAGGGCGCCCGAAGGAAGCGCCTTCGCCATGCTCGCGAGCCAGCGGGCCAGGTCGGACTTGCGCACGTGCGACCACCAGAACCCCGCGAAGGCCGCATCGCAACCCTCGCAGGCATCGCCCGGCGCAAAGGCGTCGGCCTTCACGAAGCGCACGCTTGCGCGGGGAACGGGCTTCTCGCGCGCGATCTCGAGAACGGGTTCGTTGATGTCGCAGGCGGTCACGTGGACGGCCTTTCTCGCGATGAACTGCGTCCAGTAGCCGGTTCCGCAGGCGATCTCGAGGACGCGGCGCCCTTCGAAAAGCTTCGGCAGCCGCTCCCGCAGCCAGGCGAGTTCGTCCTGGCGCTCGGACTTGTCGTAGATGCGCTCGTATTCCCGCGCCCGCTTCGCGTAGTAGGTCTCGAGCTGCGGGGTTACGGTGCCGGTCATCGGATTCTCCACCGGAAGGCTAGCTGCGGTAGTCCGCATTGATCTTCACGTAGTCGTACGAAAAATCGCACGTCCACACCGTGGCGCTCTCGACTCCCCGCCCGAGCCCGACGCGGACGGTGATCTCGGCCGGCGCCATCACCGCCTTGCCCTGCTCTTCGGTGTACTCCTGCGCCCGCCCGCCCTTCTCCGCGACCAGCACGTCACCCAGGTGCAGCGTCACCTTCGAGGGATCGAGATCCGCGATGCCGCCGTTGCCCACGGCGCACAGGATGCGGCCCAGATTGGGGTCGGAGGCGAAGAAGGCTGTCTTCACCAGCGGCGAATGCGCGATCGACTTCCCGATCCGGACGCATTCCGCACGCGTGGCGCCGCCTTCGACGACGATGGTCATGAACTTGGTGGCGCCCTCGCCGTCCCGCACGATGGCCTGCGAGAGGATCTGCGCCACGTCGAGCACGCATTCGGCCAGGCGCGTGAACTCCGCGGTGCCCTCCCCGGTGATCCTGGGGTTTCCCGCCTTGCCGGTCGCCACGAGCACGAAGGAATCGTTGGTCGAGGTGTCGCCATCGACGGTGACAACGTTGAACGACCGGTCGGCCACGAAACGCACCATGTCCCGGAGCGTGTCGTGCTGCACGGCCGCATCCGTCGCGATGAAGCCCAGCATCGTCGCCATGTCGGGCTGGATCATGCCCGCGCCCTTGGCGATGCCGGTGACCGTGATCGTGAAGCCGTCGATCACGACCTGCCGAGACACTGCCTTGGGCACCGTGTCGGTGGTCATGATGGCGGCGGCGGCGTCCGCCCACCCGTCGGAGCGCAAGTCCGCGACGGCCGCGGGAAGGCCGGCGACGAGGCGATCGACCGGGAGGTGCTCCATGATCACGCCGGTGGAGAACGGCAGCACGGATTTCATTTCCACGCCCAGCGCCTTGGCAACGGCGGCACAGGTCGCGCGCGCGTTCGCGAGCCCGGCGGCGCCGGTTCCCGCATTGGCGACGCCCGTGTTCACGACGAGCGCGCGGATGCCCCGTCCGTCGGAGAGGTGCTCCCGGCAGACCGTCACCGGGGCGGCGCAATAGCGGTTCTGCGTGAAGACGCCCGCCACGCGGCTGCCCTCGGCGATTCCGACCACGAGGAGATCCCGGCGGTCCTTCTTGCGAATGCCGGCTTCGGCCACGCCCAGGTGCAGGCCGGCGATGGAGAGGAGGTCTTCCGCGCGGGGCGGAGCGAGATTGACGGCCATAGGCCGGGAATTATCGCGCGAAAGCGCGGCGGATGCTCAGGCGAGCTTGCCGTGGCAGTTCTTGAACTTCCTGCCCGACCCGCAGGGGCACGGGTCGTTGCGCCCGACCTTCTGGCCGGCGCGGACGTACGGCTGGGCCGGCTCCTCGGCGGGGGCCGCAGCCTCGGCGCCCTCCTCGGGGGCCCGGGCAAGCGCCTCGTCGTAGTCGGCGTGGTGGTACTGCACGTTCTTCACGGCCTGCGCGGCCTCCTCGGCCCGGCGCTCGGCTTCCTCCACCTCCGCCTGCGACCGGATCTGCACGGCCATCAGGTGCTGCGTCACCTGTCGCTTGATCGAATCGAGCATCGCGCCGAAGAGCTCGAAGGCCTCGCGCTTGTACTCCTGCTTGGGCTGCTTCTGCGCATAGCCGCGCAGGTGGATGCCCTGGCGCAGGTAGTCCAGCGCGGCCAGGTGCTCGCGCCAGTGCGTGTCGATCGCCTGCAGCATCACCGAGCGCTCGTACTGGTGCAGCACTTCCTTCTCGATCGGTGCGAACTTGGCGTCGTAGTCGGTGGCGGCCTCATCGATGACCTTGTGCGCGATTCTGTCGGGATCGAGGGACTCGTCCTTCTCGACCCACTGCGCCACGGGCACGACCATGAAGAAGTCGGACTCCAGGCGGCGCTCGAGGGCGGGCAGGTCCCATTGCTCCTCGACGCTGTCCGGCGGGACGCATTCGCGCACGACGGAAGCGAGCACGTCGGAACGGATGGCCGAGATCGTCGGCGAGATGTCGGAAGTCTCGAGGAGCTCGTTTCGCTGCGTGTAGATCACCTTGCGCTGGTCGCTCGCGACGTCGTCATATTCCAGCAACTGCTTGCGGATGTCGAAGTTGCGGGCCTCGACCTTGCGCTGGGCGTTCTCGATGGAGCGCGTGACCATCTTCGCCTCGATGGCCTCGCCCTCGGGAATCTTGAGTGAACGCATCACCGACTGCAGGCGCTCGCCGGCGAAGATCTTGAGCAGCGAATCCTCGAACGACAGGAAGAAGCGCGACGAGCCCGGGTCGCCCTGGCGCGCGGCGCGGCCGCGCAGCTGGTTGTCGATCCGGCGCGACTCGTGGCGCTCGGAGCCGATGATGTGCAGGCCCCCGGCGGCGACCACCTCGTTGTGCAGCTTCTGCCAGTTCTCGCGGACCTCGGCGATGCGCCGTTCCTTCTCCGCAGGGTCGAGCGATTCGTCGGCCTTCAGCTTCTGGATCTCGGGATCCGGGTTGCCGCCGAGCACGATGTCGGTGCCCCGGCCTGCCATGTTGGTGGCGATGGTGACCATCTTCGGCCGCCCGGCCTGGGTCACGATCTCCGCTTCGCGCGCGTGCTGCTTGGCGTTGAGCACCTGGTGCGGCAGCCCCTCCTTCTCCAGCAGGGAGGAGATGAGCTCGGAATTCTCGATCGACGTCGTGCCCAGGAGCACGGGCTGGCTGCGCTCGTAGCAGTCCTTCACCTCGTTGATGATGGCCTGGTACTTCTCCTTCGCCGTGATGAAGACCTGGTCGTTCGAGTCCTTGCGGACCATCGGGCGGTGCGTGGGGATCAGCACCGTCTCGAGGCTGTAGATATGCGAGAACTCGAAGGCCTCGGTGTCGGCCGTGCCGGTCATCCCGGAGAGCTTCTTGTAGAGGCGGAAGTAGTTCTGAAAGGTAATCGACGCCAGCGTCTGGTTTTCTTTCTGGATAGGCACACCTTCCTTGGCTTCCACCGCCTGGTGCAGCCCGTCTGACCAGCGCCGTCCCGACATCATGCGGCCGGTGAACTCGTCCACGATCACCACTTCGTCGCTCTGCACCACGTAGTGCTGGTCGCGATGATAGAGGGCGTGCGCGCGCACGCCCGCATAGAGGTGGTGCATCAGCATGATGTTGGACGGGTCGTAGAGGCTGGCTCCCTCGGGAAGCATCCCCGCCTGCACCATCAGCTCCTCGGCATGCTCGTGGCCCTGCTCGGAGAGGGTCACGCTGTGCTGCTTCAGGTCCACCCAGTAGTCGCCCTCGGCCTTCTCGTCCGCCTGCGTCGTGAGCGACGGAACCAGCGCGTTGATGCGCCGGTACAGGTCCGTGGAATCCTCGGCCTGGCCGGAGATGATGAGCGGTGTCCTCGCCTCGTCGATGAGGATCGAGTCCACCTCGTCCACGATGGCGTAGTTCAGGCCGCGCTGGAACCGCTCGCCGACCTGCGTGGCCATGTTGTCGCGCAGGTAGTCGAAGCCGAACTCGTTGTTCGTGCCGTAGGTGATGTCGGACCGGTAGGCGGCCTGCTTCTCCGCATGCTCCATCGAGGGCACGACCACGCCCACGGTGAGGCCCAGGAAGCGGTGGATGCGCCCCATCCATTCCGCATCGCGCCGGGCGAGGTAGTCGTTCACGGTGACCACGTGGACGCCGTTGCCGGTGAGGGCGTTCAGGTACGACGGCAGCGTGGCGACAAGCGTCTTGCCCTCGCCGGTGCGCATTTCCGCGATCTTGCCCTCGTGGAGCGCCAGGCCCCCCACGAGCTGCATGTCGAAGTGGCGCATGCCCAGGACGCGCTTCGAGGTTTCGCGCACAACCGCGAAGGCCTCGGACAGGACGTCATCGAGGGGCGTACCCGCGGCGATTCTTGCCCGCAGCTCCGGTGTCTTCGCGGCCAGCGCCTCGTCGGAGAGCTTCTCGATGGCGGGCTCGAGGGCGTTGATGGATTCGACCTTCTTCCGGTACTGCTTCAGGAGGCGGTCGTTGCGGCTGCCGAAGATGGCCTTGAGGACGTTTGCGAACACGGGGCGGGAGCGAAGGAGGGGGACGGATGCGAAACCGGCCCCAACGGGGCCGGACGAGGATGAAATTATAAGGGGAAATGAGGTCGGGCTGCCGGATTGCAACCCCGGCGAGCCCGGCTACTTGCGGAAGGCCACGGGCAGCGTGCCCTCTTTCTTGTCGAGCGCGAGGAACTTGTTGGGGTTGAGCGGGACGCCCTTTTCCCGCACCTCGAAATGCAGGTGTGGCCCGGTGGTGCGCCCGGTGGTGCCCACCTGCGCGATGAGCTGGCCCTTCATCACCACGTCGCCCACCTTGACCGAGGCCTTGAGCAGGTGCGCGTAGCGCGAGGTGAGGCCGTTGTCGTGGTCGATGTCGACGATGTTGCCGTACTCGGGGTGGAACTCGACGGCGGAGACGACGCCGCCGGCCGCGGCCATCACCTGCGTGCCGAGCGAGGCGATGATGTCCACGCCCGTATGGAAACTGGAACGGCCCGATATCGGGTCGATGCGGTAGCCGTAGTTGGACGAGTAGAAGCCCTGGCGGACGGGCAGCGTCGTGGGAATGGTCTTGCGGGCCAGGCGATCGTCCATGAATACGGAATCGAGGACGCCCAACTTGTCGCTGCGGTCGTCGAGGATGCGCGAGATTTCATCGAGCTTTTGCCTGAATTCGGGCAGCGTGAGATCGCGAGAGTAGGAGGCAGAAGGGGCCGGGCCACCCTGGCCGGGCTTCTCGTCGAAGCGGAATTCGCTCGGCTTGATGCCGGCCGCCTTGCCGAGGCGCTCGCCGAAGGCATCCAGCCGCAGGATGCGCGCCTGCAGCTCGCCCACCTTCACCGCGAGGGAATTGATGGTGTTGCGCATTTCCGACTCGCTGCGCTTGAGGTCCTCCTCGTGGAGCGCCGCCAGCAGCGAGCGCACGTAGGGGTTGCGCAGGTCGGTCGAAAACTTCATCGTGACGACGTAGGTCGCCATCGCAAGGAAGAAGCCCGACATCAGGATTCCCAGGGCGACCAGGATCACCTGGGTCTGGGACAGCGTCATGTTGCGGCTTCTCGCCAGACTGTCCGAAACCAGAATAATGTTCATCCGTCACTCCCAAGTCGCCACCGATGGCCATCGAACCGCTCGCCCGACTGCTCCGCGAAAGCCCCGACCTGGCCCCGGTCCGTGACCGGCTGGAACAGGTCAATCGCCTTCAGGGACTCTATCGGTCCGTTGCACCCGAGGGGCTCGCTTCCACGAGCCGGGTGTGCGCCGTTGACGGAACGACTGTTGTGGTTCGCGCAGACAACGCGCCGGTCGCCGCCGCCCTGAGGGCCTTGGCGCCGCGACTGCTGGCCGGGCTGCTGGATGCCTCCCGTCGGGAAGCAGGCTTGCCGGACAAAAACTCTTTTAAAAACAAGCAGGATCAAGAGCTTACCGCATTACGCGTCGAAGTTCAAGTCGAGGCGCCGCTGCCACCCCGAAAAATCCGCCCACGCGAGCCCTTTCCCGTGGACAGGCTGGAGGAAGTGGCGCGGGGGCTCGCGGATTCGCCGCTCAAGGAGGCCCTGGGCCGCATCGTCCGCGGTCAGAGGAAGAGCAGCACCCGCTCGAAGAGGTAGAAGAGAGCGAACGCGACCACCAGCAGGGTGACTACCTGGATGGTTTTGCCGGCGATGCGCAGGTACTTGCGGTCGCGGGTCGCGAGATAGGCCCCGCCGAGCGCCAGCAGGAACAGCAGCGCGAGAAGGACGACGGCCCGGATGACGAACAATTACGTCGGCTGCAGCAGGATGTTGGCGAAGGCGGCCGGCAGGTCGGCGGGCTCGGCGAAGCTGATCTCCTCCCACGCGCTGGCGTCCTCGATCAGGGCCCGCACCAGCTGGTTGTTGAGCGCGTGTCCCGACTTGTGGCCATGGAAGGCGCCGATGACGGGGTGGCCGAGCAGGTAGAGGTCGCCCACGGCGTCGAGCGCCTTGTGTTTCACGAACTCGTCGTCGAACCGCAGTCCCTCGGCGTTGAGCACCCGGAAATCGTCAACCACGATGGCATTGTCCAGCGAGCCCCCGCGCCCCAGGCCGGCGGAGCGCATGGCCTCCACGTCCTGGGTAAACCCGAAGGTGCGGGCGCGGGCGACGTCCTTCACGAACGAGACCTCGCCGAAGTCGATGTCCACGGTCGTCTCCGACTGCTCGAACACGGGGTGGCGGAACTCGATGGTGAAGCCCACCTTGAAGCCGGGGAACGGGGAAAGGCTCACCCGCTTGTCACCCTGCTCGATCGCGAGGGTCTTCAGGACACGCACGTACTTCTTGGGGGCCGCCTGCTCCTCGATGCCGGCCTTCTGCAGGAGGTACACGAAAGTGGCGGCGCTGCCGTCCATGATCGGCACTTCCTCGGCCGAGACGTCCACGTACGCGTTGTCGATCCCCAGCCCGAAGAACGCGCTCATCAGGTGCTCGACGGTCGAAACGCGCGCGCCATCCTTCTCCAGGACGGTCGCCATGCGCGTGTCCACCACGTTGTGAGCGCGGGCCGGGATGGCGGGGTTGCCCGGAAGGTCCGAGCGGCAGAACACGATGCCCGTGTCCACGGCGGCAGGGCGCAGGACAAGCGCGACCTTGCGGCCGGTGTGGACACCGACGCCGGATGCCTTGACGGAGCTTTTGAGGGTTCGCTGCCGGATCATCGCTGGGCTCCCACTCCGGTTGTGGCGGAGGAAGCTTTTCAAATAAAAGCGAATTCTATCATACTCTTAGGTGATTTCCCATCGCGAAGGCGGGGAGTGATGCACATTCCCGGAATTCGTGGAAACGGGCGTTTGAACGCGGAGGACGCGAAGGACAACCTGACATGGACGACAAGGGCTCGCCGGGCCTCGAAATTGAACGGGCAGGCATCGGGTTTCCTCCGCGCCCTCCGCTAGCGGCACTCGGGAACCCCGGCCGAAAAGACCTGCCGCTCGATCGACTTGCTGACCGGGACCCCGTTGTACACGTAGGCCAGTGTCCCGGTCGTCCCGGACGTGAATCGCAGGGTCATTGTTCCAACCTGAGAGGCTGTGATTGAAGACCAGGAAGGACTGTTGAATGCCGGTCCTCCTGTGCTGTAGAGGCTCCCCGAGAACGAGCCGTCCGGCTGCGCACCCAACGATGAGGCGACCAACCACAAGTCGCGGCCCGTCGTGTCATACGTGAACAGAGTCGCAAAGATGACGTTGCCCTGATGGGTCAGGTTGATTCCCCAGCCGGACTCCCGTGAGTTCCACCACAAGTCCTGGTAATTCGCGCTCTGCTCCCTTGAGGTGGTCACGGCCACGCATTTCGGCATGGGGAAGGCAAAGAACTGCTTCTGGATGATCTTGGTCACGGGGATGCCGTCCACGGAGTAGGAAAGCGAACCGGTGCCTGCCGTGGGGAATCTCAGCGTCATGGTCCCGACCTGCGAGAGTCCGATCGAGGTCCAAGGAGTCCGGTCGAATGCGGGGCCCGTCGTCCGATAGAGCGGCCCCGAATAGGAGCCGTCGAGCTGCCGGGACAGTTCCGATGCAACGAGCCACATGTTGCGGCCGTCGGAGGCGTAATCAAACAGGGTGGCAAAGAGAATCGTGCCCTGGTGATTGACATTGATTCCCCATCCGGATTCGGAGGGATTCCACCACAGCGCGGTGAAATTGATCCCGGGGCCGACGCATGTGGAGGGGGCGCCGGATTCGAGCGCGCCGATATCGGGAGGTGCGGCGCGATTCCGGCATTCGATGTCATCGAACGGGGCGCCCGTCGTCCTGCCCGCCTTGATCGCCTGGCTGCCGCCGCGCAGATGAAAATCGCCGGTCGCCGCGTCCACGAACATCGGATCGGAGGCGATGTTTCCATTCGCGCCGGCGAACTGCGGCGACATCGTGAGCGACGAGAACACGCGGTCGGCACCGACTCCGGAGAAGTCCCGGTCGTGTCCCCACAGGATCGAGTTGGTCACGGTCACGTCCGAAATCGAGTTGCCGGAGGAATTCAGTATGTCCGGCGTGGCGTCGATCCCGACCGGACGGTTGTTGGCGATCGTGTTGTTGGTGATCCCCACCCCGGCCACGTCGTTGCCGCTACTTCCCTCGCGCCCCCCCGTCAGCACGATTCCGGAACTGTTCCCCACGACCAGGTTGTTCACGACGCTCGCGTTCCGGATGCTGTTGCCATGGGAGCCAAAGATGCCGCCCAGGAGCCAGACGCCGATGTTGGTGTTGTTGCGAATGGTGTTGTTGGCGATCCGGATGCCGTCGATGCGGTTCTGCGTCGCCCCGTCAGTACCGCCGACCACGAGAAGCCCGAAACCCCCTTCCCCTCGGCTGTCGGTGATCTGGTTGTCGATGATCTCGGTGTTCAGGATGCTGTTGCCGGTTGCATTGGACACCCCGCCATAGATGAGGATGTGCTTGGCATTGCCCCGGAAGACATTGCGCGCGACCAGCGTGCCCTCGATCGAGTTGCCCCTCAGCGCCTCGCGGCCGACCGTGCCGATATTGTTGATGTTGACGGCCTGGTTGCAGTCTTCGAACGTATTCCCGTAGATCTGGGTGCCCACGATGCGGTTGTTCGAACCGCTATCGGCGACGATCTCGACGGGAAAGGTGGTGTCCGAGAACGTGTTGTCGCGAATCACCATGTTCTGGATCACGCTGCCAGTCCCGCCGACGTGGATATGGACCGCATCGCCTCCTGATTCCCCCGGGGTCGTGCGAAAGTGCGCGAAGCTGTTTCCCGAAATATCGACATTCACGACCTTGGCGCCGTTGTACGAATTGGCCGTTCCAATGGTTACGGGGATCGCCGAAGTGGCCTCCAGGCCGTCACCGGAGAATTCGTTTCCCTCGATGCTGAGATTGCTGACATCGGGAGGGGTGTTCGCATCGGCGCCCGCATAGACCCACAAGCCGAATGCGCGCACGTGGACGACCCGGAGCCGCTTCAACGAGAAGTCCGAGGCGTGGACTGCGAACAGGATCGGGGTTGCGGCCGTCGCATCGAGCGTGATGGCGGGGCGACCATTGGAATCCGCCAGCCCGAGAATGGATATGCCGCGCTGATCGATCACGAACTGGCTCGAGACGGCAATCGTCTGGCCCGCGAGCGCGGGAGAGAACGTGATCGTGTGCGGACCCGGCGAGGCGTGCGCCGCCCCGATCGCATTCCTGAGCGTCATTCCGGCGGCGGTGACGGAGTCTGCACTCGACGTCACGACGAAGGTTCCCGCCCCGCATGCGGTCGGCGCCAGCGCCACGAAGACCAGGCAAGCGCGCACGAATTCGCTCATATGAACTCCCTGTCATTGCGGGTCAGGGTGAGATGCCGACAGGTGCAAACGGCCTGGCCTTGCCGTTTGCATGACAGCCTACTCCTTCGCGTCCTGGGTGTTCCCGCCACTCCTGCCACTCCATGCGTCGCCAGGAACGAAAAAGGCCCGCTTTCGCGGGCCCGGAAGGGAAGGCGGGCACGGCCGCCGGGAGACGGCGGCGGCCGTGGGTGCCTCATGTTCCCGCCTTCGCGGGATCGACGTTCCGGAACGGGAGCTGGACCCCCGCGCCTGACCGTCAATCCGCCTGCTTGCGCAGGAAAGCGGGGATGTCGAGCGTTTCCATGCCGGAATGGCGCAGCGCATCGACCGTCTGGTCACGGCGACGCCGGAACGCCGCGGGTTGCTCGAGCTCTTCGTAGTTGACCGCCATCGGTTCGTCGTTGGTGCCGGTGCGCTGCACCATGGAGAGCGTCGGCTGGCGCTGCGCGGCGGCGCCGCCCAGCCCCGTGGCCACGATGGTCACGCGCAGGTGGTCGCCGATCGCATCGTCGATCACGCTGCCGTAGATGATGGTCGCGTCCTCGGCGGTGAACGAGCGGATCGTGTTCATCACCTCGTGCACTTCCCTCAACTTGAGGGTCGTCGAGGCGGTGATGTTCACGAGCACGCCGCGGGCGCCGGCAAGGTGGATGTCCTCGAGCAGGGGCGAGTGCACCGCCTGCTCGGCGGCCATCTGCGCGCGCTCGGGGCCGGCGGCCATCGCCGATCCCATCATCGCCACGCCGTTCTCGCTCATCACGGTGCGCACGTCGGCGAAGTCCACGTTCACCAGGCCGGGGCAGTTGATCACCTCGGCGATGCCCGCAACGGCGCCGTTCAGCACGTCGTTGGAAGCGCGGAAGGCATCCTGGTAGGTGACATCCTCTCCCAGCACCTGCATCAGGCGCTCGTTGGGGATGATGATGAGGGAATCGACATGCTGCTTGAGCGCGTCGATGCCCGCCGCCGCCACCTTCTGGCGCTTGCCCTCGAAATCGAAGGGCTTCGTGACCACCGCCACCGTGAGGATGCCCATCTCGCGCGCGATGGAAGCAACCACGGGCGCCGCCCCCGTGCCGGTGCCGCCGCCCATACCCGCGGTGATGAAGAGCATGTCGGCGCCGCCCACCAGTTCCTCGATGCGGCTCCTGTCCTCCTCGGCCGATTGCCGTCCCACCTCGGGATTGGCGCCCGCGCCCAGGCCCTTCGTGACACCCGTGCCCAGCTGCAGCGTCGTGCGCGCGAGGTTTCGCTTGAGGGCCTGCGCGTCGGTGTTCATGGTGATGAACTCCACGCCCTGGACCCCGTTGTTGATCATGTGGTCCACCGCGTTTCCGCCGCAGCCACCGATTCCCACCACCTTGATCACCGCTTCGGGCGATTGGGCTTCCAGCAACTCGATCATCTGTCGTCTCCTTTGTTTTGACTGCAATTACCCAGCCTGCCGCCTGCCGCCTGCCTGCTGACCCTAGAAATTCCCCTTGAACCAGTTCCTCATCTTCTCGAACACGTCCTTGAAGCCCGTGCCCGCGATCCTTGCGTGCTGATCCCGCTTCACCTGGTCGAGTCCGGCCAGGAGCAGTCCCATCCCCGTCGAATGGCGCGGGCTCCTCACCACCTCGGCCAGTGCGCCGGAGTAGTTCGGCAGCCCCATGCGCACCGGCATGTGGAACACCTCCTCGCCCAGCTCCACCATTCCCTTCATGAGGGAGGTGCCGCCGGTGATGACGATCCCGGACGAAAGAAGCTCCTCCAGGCCGCAGGAGCGAAGCTCGCGCTGGACGAGGGAATAGAGCTCCTCGACGCGCGGCTCGATCACTTCCGCCAGCGTCTGGCGCGATATCTCGCGCGATTCCCGGTCGCCCACGCCCGGCACCTCGATCATGTCGTTCACGCTCGCGAGCTGGCGCAGCGCCACGCCGTGGCGGATCTTGAGTTCCTCCGCGTCCTTGGTCGGCGTGCGAAGCGCCATCGCGATGTCGTTGGTGATCTGGTCGCCCGCGATGGGGATCACGCTCGTGTGCTTGATGGCCCCCTCGGTGAACACGGCGAGGTCCGTGGTGCCGCCGCCGATGTCCAGGAGGCACACGCCGAGATCGCGCTCGTCGTCGAGAAGCACCGCGTCGGCCGAGGCCAGGGGCTGCAGCATGAGGTCGCGCACCTCGAGCCCGCACCGGCGCACGCACTTCATGATGTTCTGCGCGGCGGACACGGCGCCCGTCACGATGTGCACCTTCACCTCCAGGCGCATGCCGGACATCCCCAGCGGCTGGCGCACGCCGCCCTGCCCGTCGATGATGAATTCCTGCTCGAGGATGTGAAGGACCTGCTGCTCCATCGGGATGTTCACCGCCCTGGCCGTCTCGATCACGCGGTCGATGTCGTAGCGCGACACCTCCTTGTCCTTGATCGCGACCATGCCGTGGGAGTTGAAGCTCTTGATGTGGCTACCCGCGATCCCCGTGATCACCTCGCGGATCTTCACGTCGGCCATGAGTTCGGCTTCCTCGAGCGAGCGCTGGATGGCGGTCACGGTGGATTCGATGTTGACCACCGTCCCCTTCTTGAGCCCGCGCGACGGATGGCTGCCCATGCCGATGAGGTTGAGCGTGCCCTCGGGCGTCACCTCCGCCACCAGGGTCACGATCTTCGAGGTGCCGATGTCGAGTGCCACCAGCACGTTGCGGCCCTCGCGATTGCGATTCACGATCATGGCTTCGCCTTCTTCCTCATGTGCGCCGGCCCTTCGGCGCCGACTTCCGGTCGTCCGCCGCGACCCCGCGCAGCGCGAATCCGTTCGGGTAGCGCAGGTCGGCATGCGTTGCCCACTGCGCGCCAGCCACAACCCGCGGCCACACGGCCGCGAAGCGCGCGAGGCGTGCGGCGATGTCACCGCGGCCCAACTCGAAGGTGAAGCCCGAATCGAGCCTCGCCTGCCACGCCCGGCGTTCCGACAGCCTGATCTCGGCCACGCGGCTTCCCAGCGGCGCCGCCGCGGCCTCGAAGCGCCTCCAGGCGTCCGCCATTTCCGGCGCCGCGCCCTCCGGCCCGGAGAAGCGCGGCAGGTCGCCCGCGTATGGCGCCGCGAACACCTCGCCGCGCACGCTCACGAGGCGTGTCTCGTCCCAGCGGGCAAGCGGCGCATGCGCCTCGATCGCCACTTCGATCGTTCCCGGGAACACGCGCCGAACCACGCCATCGCGCACCCAGGGCAGGCGCTTCACGGCGTCGCGGACGGCGGGCAGCGCCACCTCTCCGGCCTCGCGGCCGCGCAGCCCGGACGCCAGGCGGTCGAGGTCCGCGGGAGGCACGCGGGCGGTATCGCCGGAAAAATGAACCGCCGAGATCGGCCGGCGGGCGAGCATGTCGTAGCCGTACCAGCCCGCCCCGGCCAGCAGGGCGACGGCGGCAAGGCCGCTCCCGGCGCGCACGGCGATGGCCCATGCGGGTTTCAAGATCGCGTCTCCAGGGATGCGGCCTCGAGAATGCGCAGGCACAGGTCCGGATAGGCAATCCCCACCGCCTTCGCCGCTATCGGCACCAGGCTGTGGCCGGTCATCCCGGGGGACGTGTTCATTTCGAGGAAGGACCACGTTGCGTCGGGGCGCAGCATGACGTCCGCGCGCCCCCAGCCGCGGCAGCCCAGCACGCGAAAGCTCGCAAGCGCGGCGCGACGGATCTCGTCCTCGAGAGCGGCGGGCAGGCCGGCCGGGCAGTGGTATTTCGTGGTGTCGGTGAAGTACTTGTTCTGGTAGTCGTAGTTGCCCTGCGGCGCCTCGATGCGCACGAGCGGAAGCGCTACGTCGCCCACGATGCTCGCGGTGAGTTCCTGGCCCTCGATGAATTCCTCGGCGAGCACGAGCGGGTCGAACTTCGCGGCAAGCGCCACGGCCGGCTCCAGCCCGGCTGCCGTCGTCACCTTCGTGAGCCCGAGTGTCGAGCCCTCGTGCGCCGGCTTCACGACGACCGGCAGGCCCAGCTCCTGCACGAGGCGGACCCGGTCGGTGGACGCGGTCACGATCTCGTAGCGCGGCGTGGGAATGCCGGCGGCCAGCCACACGAGCTTGGTGCGCCACTTGTCCATCGCGAGCGCGGAGGCCATCACCCCGCTGCCGGTGTAGGGAATGCCCATCACCTCGAGCGCACCCTGCACCGTGCCGTCCTCGCCGAAGCGGCCGTGCAGCGCGATGAACGCGCGCGCGTAGCCCTCGCGTTTCAGGTCGAAGAGCTCACGTTCCTTCGGGTCGAAGGCGTGCGCGTCGACGCCCTTCTCGCGCAGCGCCGCGAGCACGGCCGTGCCGGAGATGAGCGAGATCTCCCGCTCCGCCGACGGGCCGCCCATCAGGACCGCCACCTTGCCCAGAGAGCGCGCCTCAGCCATTCGCCCCTCCCGCCCGGCCCACTATGTGAACCTCGCGCACCAGCTCGATGCCCGTGGCTGCCTTCACCGTCACCTGCACGTGGTCGATGACCGCCTCGATGTCCGCCGCGCTCGCCGTTCCGAGGTTCACGATGAAGTTGGCGTGCTTCGTCGATACCTGCGCCCCGCCGATGGTGTGGCCCTTGAGCCCGCACGCCTCGATCAGGCGCGCAGCGTGGTCCGCGGGCGGGTTGCGGAAGACGCTGCCCGCGTTGGGCTGGCTCAGGGGCTGGGACGCCACACGCCGCTCCAGGAGCGACTTCATGCGCGCCATCGCCGCGTCGCGCTCGCCGGGCTCGAAGGCGAACGTGGCGGCGACGAACCATTCCTCCCCCGCCGTCTTCTTCGCGACATGCCGGTAGCCGGTCTCGAATTCGCGGGGATCGCGAAGCCGAAGCGTCCCCGCCCGGTCCACCGTCGTCACGTCCACGACATGATTCCACGTCTCGCCGCCATGGCAGCCCGCATTCATCGCAAGGGCGCCGCCGATCGTGCCCGGAATGCCCGCGAGCCACTCAGCCCCGGCGCAGTCATGACGCGCCACGAAGCGGGCAAGGTGCGGTGCGGGAACGCCGCCGCCCGCGACGAAGGTCCGCCGCGTGCCGATCTCCCCCGCGGCACGGATACCGCCGAGCGCATGGTGGGTGAAGACCACGGCGCCGTCGAAGCCACCGTCGCGAACCAGCAAGTTGCTGCCCAGCCCCACGAACATGATCGCCTCGCGGGCCGGGCGGCCGACCAGGAACGACTGCAGGTCGGCCACGTCCGCCGGCTGGTAGAAGACCTTCGCGCGACCGCCCGCGCGCCAGCTCACGTGCCGCTCCATCGGCTCGTTCTCGCGCAGCAGACCGCGAAGCGGCAGCGGCTCCCCTTCCAGCGCCCCGAGCCCGGTGACCGCCAGGCCGACGGGATTCATGCCGCGCGTGTTCATGGCGCCCCGCCTTGCCGGACCAGCCGCGGCATTGAGGCGCTTGCGATCTCCGGTGCGAGGCCGGCGATCGATCCTGCGCCCATCGTCACGACCACATCGCCGTCGCGCACGGCCGAGAGCACCGCGTCCCGCATCTGCGCCGCGCCATCCACGAATACCGGCTCGACCTTTCCCGCCACTCGCATCGCCCGTGCGAGCGCGCGGCCGTCGGCGGCGACGATCGGCGCCTCGCCCGCCGGATAGACGTCGGCGAGGACCAGCGCATCGACGGTCGAGAGCACCTTCACGAAATCCTCGAACAGGTCCCGCGTGCGCGTGTAGCGATGCGGCTGGAAGGCGAGCAGCAGGCGCCGTCCCGGGAAGGCGCCGCGCGCCGCGGCAATCGTGGCGGCCATCTCGGCCGGATGGTGGCCATAGTCGTCCACGAGGGCGAAGCGGACACCGGACGGCAGCGCGATCTCGCCGTAGCGCTGGAAGCGACGGCCGACGCCCGTGAATCCGGCGAGCGCCCTGGCGATCGCGGCATCGGGAGCGCCCACCTCGCGGGCGACGGCGATCGCGGCAAGCGCGTTCAGGACGTTGTGCTCGCCCGGCAGGTTGAGTTCGATCTCCAGGGGCTTCGCCCCGGCGCCTGCCGCGCGGAAGCGCATGCGGCCCGCGTCCCAGCGCACGTTCTCGGCGCGCAGGTCCGCATCGGAATGGATGCCGTAGGTGAGCATCGGCCGGGACACATCCTTCATGATGGCGCGCGCGTGCTCGTCGTCCTTGCACACCACCGCAAGCCCGTAGAAGGGCAGGTGGCCGAGGAACTCGACGAACGCTCCCTTCAGGCGCTCGAAGTCCTGGCCGTAGGTTTCCATGTGGTCGGCATCGATGTTGGTGACCACGGAGATCACCGGCTGCAGGTAGAGGAAGGAGGCGTCGGATTCGTCGGCCTCCGCGACCAGGAACTCGCCCTTGCCGAGCCGTGCGTTGGTCCCGATGGAATTGAGGCGGCCGCCGATCACGCAGGTCGGGTCGAGCCCGGCCTCGCCCAGCGCCGCGGCCACGAGCGAGGTGGTGGTGGTCTTGCCGTGCGTGCCGGCCACGGCGATCCCCTGCTTGAAGCGCATCAGCTCGGCCAGCATCATCGCGCGCGGCACCACGGGCACGTGCGCCTCGCGCGCCGCGATGACCTCGGGGTTGTCCGCCTTGACGGCAGAGGAGACGACGACCGCGTCGGCTCCCGCGATGTGGCGCGCCTCGTGGCCGATGTCCACGCGGATGCCCAGCGCGCGCAGCCGCTTCACGACCGCGCCCTCGGCGATGTCGGTGCCGCTCACCGTGTAGCCCAGACTCGCGAACACCTCGGCGATGCCGGACATGCCCGAGCCCCCGATGCCGACGAAGTGGATGTGCTTCACCTTGTGCTTCACGGCGCCACCCCGGCCATTCGCTCGCACAGGTCCGCGCAGCGCCGCGTCGCGTCGGGCTTGCCGAGCGAACGTGCGGCGGCGGCCATGGCGCAGAGCTTGTCGCGGCCGAGTCCCGCGAGAACCGAGGCGAGGCTCGCCGGCGACGTCTCGAGCTGCGCCAGCCGTATCGCAGCGCCGCGCGACTCGAGGAACCGCGCGTTGCCCGTCTGCTCGTCGGCCACGAACCACGGCAGCGGAAAGAGGATCGCTGCAACGCCCGCCACGCCGATCTCGGCCACCGTGATGGCACCCGAGCGCGCGATCAGCAGGTCGCACCAGGAATAGCGGGCAGCCATGTCGTCGATGAACGCGACCACTTCCGCCTTCACGCCCGCTTCGCGGTAGCGCTTCCCGAGATCGGCGAAGTTGCGCTCTCCGGCCTGGTGGATCACTTCGGGCCGCGCTGCTTCGGGCATCACGGCCAGTGCCGCGACGATGAGCTCGTTGAGCGTCTGCGCGCCCAGGCTGCCGCCCACGACCAGCAGGCGCAGCGGCCCTGTCCGCCCGGCGTATCGCGACTCCGGCGCCGGCACTCGCGCGATCTCCTCGCGAACCGGCGTTCCCAGCCACTCGACGTTGCGCGGCTTCGGGATGCGGTCGCCAACCGCATGCCCGGTTCGCGCCT
The DNA here is from genome assembly GCA_016720855.1 of Betaproteobacteria bacterium. Classification (NCBI taxonomy): domain Bacteria; kingdom Pseudomonadati; phylum Pseudomonadota; class Betaproteobacteria; species Betaproteobacteria bacterium. The sequence continues at coordinate 327,182 of JADKJU010000003.1, forward strand.
CGAAAGCGCCTTCCATGCCCGCGACGACACGGTCGGCCACAAGCGCCAGGGCACGGTTGGTGAGCCCCGCCGTCGCCCCCGGCTCGTGCACCACAAGGGGCCTGCCCCAGAGCGCGGCCATCACGCCGCCCGGGAAGGCGACGTAGCCGCCCATCGAAAGCACGACGTCGGGCCGGACGCGGAAGAGGATGACGCTCGACTGCCAGAAGGCGATGAGGAGCTTCACGGGAAGCAGGAGCCACGCGAGCCCGCCCTTGCCGCGCACGCCCGTCATGCTCACGGTCTCCATGGGATACCCGGCCTGCGCGACGAGCTTGCCCTCCATGCCCGAGGCGGTACCCATCCACACAACCTTCCAGCCGCGCGAGACGAGCTCCCTGGCGATCGCCAGGCCGGGCATGATGTGCCCACCCGTGCCGGCCGCCATGATCAGGAGGGTCCGGCTCACAGGGAGCCTCCCCGCATCAGGTACCTGTTCTCGAAATCGATGCGCAGGAGGATGGCGACGGCCACGCAGTTCATCACGATGCCCGTGCCGCCGAAGGAGAGAAACGGCAGCGTGAGCCCCTTGGTCGGCAGCAGGCCCATGTTCACGCCCATGTTGATGAAGGCCTGCGCCGACAGCCATACGCCGATCCCCTGCGCGACGAGCGCCGCGTAGTAGCGCTCGAGGCTTGCGGCCTGGCGCCCCACCGCGAAGGCGCGCACCACGAGAAAGAGGAAGAGCGTGAGCACCGCCGCCACGCCCGCGAAGCCGAGTTCCTCGGCGATGACGGCCAGCAGGAAGTCGGTGTGCGCCTCCGGCAGGTAGAAGAGCTTCTCGACCGAGGCGCCCAGCCCCACGCCCAGCCATTCGCCGCGCCCGAAGGCGATGAGCGAGTGCGAGAGCTGGTAACCCTTGCCGTAGGCGTCCGCCCACGGGTCCATGAAGCCGAGGATGCGCTGCAGCCGGTACGGCGAGGTGACGATCAGCACCACGAATGCCACCGCGAGCCCGATGGCGAGCGCCACGAAGATGCGCCAGTTGAGCCCGCCCAGGAAAAGGATCGCCATCGCGATCGTGGTCACGACGACCAGCGCGCCGAAATCCGGCTCGCGCAGCAGCAGCCCGGCAACGAAGAACATCACCGAGAACATGGGCAGGAACCCCTTCTTCAGGTCGTCCATGAACGCGGCCTTGCGCACGGTGTAGTCCGCGGCATAGAGCACGACGAGGAGCTTCATGATCTCGGACGGCTGGAAGGTGGCGGGGCCGACCGCTATCCAGCGCCGCGCCCCGTTCACCTCGCGCCCGATCCCGGGGATGAGCACGGCGACCAGGAACGCGACCCCCCCCATGAAGAGCCACGGCGCCGCCAGCTGCCAGTGGCGCACCGGCACCTTGAACGCGAGCCCGCCGGCGAGGAGGCCGGCCAGGAGGTAGGCCCCGTGCCGCGCCAGGAAATAGTGCGACCGGAACCCCGTGAAACGTTCCGCCTCCGCCATCGCGATCGACGCGGAATAGACCATCACCAGCCCGAACGACGCGAGCAGCACCGCGCTCCAGACGAGGATCTGGTCGATGGCGGTGTCGCGGCGGCCGGGGTTGTAGAGCATCAGCCCTCCGCGCGCTCCGCGAGGGCGCGCGCGGCGGCTGCGAAGACCTCGCCGCGCTGCCTGTAGTTGGCGAACATGTCGAAGCTCGCGCACGCGGGCGACAGGAGCACCGCATCGCCCGGTGTTGCAGCCAGGAAGGCCGCCTCCACCGCGGCCTCCATCGTCGCGGCGCGCAGGCACGGCACGCCCGTGGCGGCGAGCGCCGCCTCGACGGCCGGCGCGTCGCGGCCGATCAACACCACCGCCCGTGCCTTCGCCTTCACCGCCGGGGCGAGAGGGGCGAAATCCTGACCCTTGCCGTCACCGCCGGCGATGAGCACCGCCGTCTCCCGCATTCCCTCGAGCGCGGCCACCGTGGCGCCCACGTTCGTTCCCTTGGAGTCGTCATAGAAGACAACGCCCCGCGCCGTCGCAACGCGCTCGGAACGGTGCGGAAGGCCGCGGAATTCGCCGATGGCGCGAGTGAGCGCCTCGCCCTCCAGCCCCGCGCTCCGGCACAGCGCGTGCGCGGCCAGGGCATTGGCGGCGTTGTGCAGCCCGGCCACCGGCATCCCGTCCATCGCCACGAGGGGCTCGCGGCCCTCGACCAGCCAACCGTCGGCGATGCCCCACTGCCTGTCGTGCAGCGGCGCACCCAGGCCGAAGGTGACGCTGCTCCCGTCCTCGAGCCCCAGGCTCCACGGGTCGTCGCGGTTGAGCACGCGCGTCCCGCAGTGGCGGAAGATGCGCGACTTCGCGTCGGCGTAGCCCTGCATCGAGTCGTAGCGATCGAGGTGGTCCTGCGTGAGGTTGAGCATCGCGCCGCACGCGAGCGCCAGGCTCGAGGTCGTCTCGAGCTGGTAGCTCGAGAGCTCGATCACGTAGAACTCGGGGTGGCCCTGCACTTGCGCTTCCCGCAGCGCATCGAGCACCGGCAGGCCGATGTTGCCGGCCACCACCGTGCGCCGCCCCGCGGCGCGCGCCATCGCGCCCGCGAGCGCCGTCACGGTGCTCTTGCCGTTGGTGCCGGTGATCCCGATCACGCGTGCTCCGGGGGCCGAGCGCGCCACTTCGCGCCCGAAGATCTCGACATCGCCGACGATCTCGATGCCGCGGGCAGCGGCCTCCCGGAGGACCGGCTCGCGAAGCGCAACGCCCGGACTCGCAGCGACCGCGTCCACGCCTGCCAGGCTCGCGGATCCGAGTGGGCCGAGGTCGATGCGGATGCCGGGGACCGCCTCGCGGACCGCTCCCAGGCACGGAGGCGCTTGCCGCGTGTCGGCACCGCGCAGCCGCGCGCCCTCCTGAGCGAGCCAACGAACGCACGAAAGCCCCGTGTCACCGAGCCCCAGAACGAGAACGGTCTTGCCTGCCCAGTCGTCATGTCCCATCCCCCTCTCGCCTACCGCAGCTTCAACGTCGCCAGTCCGAACAGGACCAGCATCATCGTGATGATCCAGAAGCGAACCACCACCTGGTTTTGGTGACCGCCCGCTCGCGTCGCTCGCTTGACTTCCGTGTGACGCAAGTCAGCGGTCCCCGAAACCTCGGTTTGGTTCGCTCGCATCGCAATCACCTCAACTTCAAAGTGGAGAGCCCGAAGAGCACGAGCATCATCGTGATGATCCAGAAGCGAACCACCACCTGGTTTTCCTTCCAGCCCTTCAATTCGTAGTGGTGGTGCAGCGGCGCCATGCGGAAGACGCGCCTGCCCGTCAGCTTGAAGGAGGCCACCTGGATCATCACGGAGAGCGTCTCCACCACGAACACGCCGCCCATGATGAAAAGGACGATCTCCTGCCTGACCACGATCGCCACCATGCCCAGCGCGGCGCCCAGGGCAAGCGCGCCCACATCGCCCATGAAGACTTCGGCCGGGTAGGCGTTGAACCACAGGAACGCGAGCCCGGCGCCCGCGATCGCCGCGCAGAAGACGGCGAGCTCGCCCGCGCCCGAGATGAACGGGAATCCGAGGTACCTGGAGAACACGGCATGCCCGGTCACGTAGGCGAAGACCGCGAGTGCCGCGGCGATCATCACCGTGGGCATGATCGCGAGCCCGTCCAGCCCGTCGGTGAGGTTCACGGCGTTCGAGGTCCCCACGACCACGAAGAATCCCAGGATCAGGAAGCCGATCGCCCCCAGCGGGATGGCAACCGTCTTGAAGAAGGGCACGATGAGGACCGTCTGCTGCGGCAGCTTCGCGCTGTACGCCAGGACCGCCACGGCGGTGAAGGCGATCAGGGACTGCCAGAAGAATTTCGAGCGCGCGGACAGGCCCTTGGGATTGCGGTGCACCACCTTGCGCCAGTCATCCACCCAGCCGATGGCGCCGAAGCCGAGCGTGGTGACGAGGCAGATCCACACATAGCGGTTCTGGAGGTCCGCCCACAGGAGCGTCGTGACCGCCACCGCCACCAGGATGAGCGCCCCGCCCATGGTGGGCGTCCCCGTCTTCACGAGATGCGTCTGCGGCCCGTCGTCGCGCACCGACTGCCCGATCCGGTAGGCGGTGAGCCGCCGGATCATGGCCGGTCCGATGAGGAACGAGATGGCGAGCGCGGTCAGGGCTGCCAGCACCGTGCGCAGCGTGATGTAGGTGAAGACGTTGAAGGCGCGGATCTCGCCCGAAAGCCATTGCGCCAGTTCAAGGAGCATGGCCGTCCTCCTTGGCGAGCCGCTGCGCGACCCGCTCCATGTGCATGAACCGCGATCCCTTCACGAGGATCGTGACGCCCGGCCTGGCCAGCGCGCGCGCTTCCGTGGCCAGCGCCTCCAGGGCCTGGAAGTGCGTGGCGCCCTCGCCGAACGCCTTGACCGCGTGCGCGCTCAGCGGACCCAGGGCAAGCAGGCGCTCGATGCCCTCGCCCTTGGCGAACGCGCCGATCTCCGCGTGCATCGCGGCCGCGCTTTCGCCCAGCTCGCCCATGTCGCCCATCACGAGGACGCGCCGGCCGGGCGCCCCGGCGAGCACGCGGACGGCGGCCTTCATCGAATCGGGGTTGGCGTTGTACGTGTCGTCCACGAGCACCGCCCCGCCCGCGCCGCGCTTGCGTTCGAGCCGGCCTTTCGCGCCGCTGAATGAGGCGAGCCCCGCCTGGACCGCGTGCGGGGGAATCTCGAGTGCGAAGGCCGCGGCGCACGCCGCGATGGCGTTGCGCATGTTGTGCTCGCCCGGGACCTGCAGCGTCACGGCGAAGGCATCGAGCGGCGTGACGAAGCGGACCTGGCCCTCGTCGAGGTGCCCGCGGACGGCGGCGGATCCGGCAGTCCCGAAGGTGATCACCCGGTGCCCGGCCGCAAGTCCCTTCCAGTAGCGGGAATAGGGATCGTCCTCGTTCACGAGTGCGATGCCTCCGGCACGCAGGCCCGCGTAGACCTCTCCCTTCGCCTGCGCGATGGCCCCGATCGTGCCGAGTATCCCGATGTGCGCGCGGTGGGCGTTGTTCACGAGCGCGACGCCGGGGGCGGCCAGGCGCGAGAGATAGTCGATCTCGCCCAGGTGGTTCATGCCCATCTCGAACACGCCGTAGCGATGGTGGTCGCGAAGCCTGAGGAGCATCAGCGGCAGGCCGATGTCGTTGTTGAGGTTGCCTTCGGTGGCGAGCACGTCCGCGCGTCCGCCGCAGTGCGCCGCGAGGATCGAGGCGAGCATTTCCTTTACCGTGGTCTTGCCGTTGCTCCCCGTGAGGGCGACGACCGGCAGGAAGAAGCGGGCGCGCCACGCAGCAGCGAGCTTCCCGAGCGCCGCCTTCGTATCCTTCACGACGATCTGCGGGATTTCCTGCTCGTTGCCCACCCGGCGCGACACGAGGGCGGCGGACGCGCCGCGGCCGATCGCCTTGGGAACGTAGTCGTGCCCGTCGAAGCGCTCGCCGGCCAGGGCGACGAACAGGTCCCCGGCGGCGATCGTGCGGCTGTCCGTCGAGACACCCGAGAACGCGACGCCCGCGCTCGCGCAATCGCCTCCCACGGCGCGCGCGGCTTCCTCGAGGTCCATCATCGGGGCAGGCACGTGGGCGAGGCCGGTCATCGGGGCCATGCCTCGAGTGCGGCAGACGCCACCTCGGCGTCGCTGAAGGGGTGGCGCACGCCGGCGATCTCCTGCCAGGTCTCGTGGCCCTTGCCCGCCACGAGCACCACGTCACCCCGCGTCGCCTGGTGGATCGCGGTGAAAATCGCCACCTGGCGGTCCACGACGGACTCGACGCTTCCGCTCAGCACACCCGCCAGGACCTGATGAATGATCGCCTGCGCGTCTTCCCCGCGCGGGTTGTCGCTGGTGACGATCACGTGGTCGGAAAGCCGCGCGGCCGCCTCGCCCATGATCGGGCGCTTGCCGGCATCGCGATCGCCGCCGCATCCGAAGACGCACAACAGGCGTTGCCCCGCGGCAACGACCGGGCGCACGGCGTCCAGAGCCTTCTCCAGCGCGTCCGGCGTATGCGCATAGTCGATGACCACGAGCGGCAGCCCGCCGCCGCCGAGACGCTCGAGGCGGCCGGGCACGGGCTTCAGCTTTTCGACGGCTGCCAGTGCGCCGGCAAGCTCGACGCCACTTGCGAGCAGCGTGGCGATCACGGCGAGGAGGTTCGACACGTTGAAGGCGCCGAGTACGGGGACCGCGACCTCGCCCGCGCCCCATTCGCCCTCGACGCGGAAACGCAGCCCGGCCTCGGACTGCGACACGCCGCAGGCGCGAAGACGCCCGTCTCCGAGTCCGTAGCCGATCACGTCGACAGGCGATTCCCGGAGCCGGTCCGCGAATCGCCTTCCCCAGGCATCGTCGACGTTGATCACGGCGCGGCCTACCCCGCGCGCGTTGAACAACCGGTACTTGGCCTCTGCATAGGCCTCCATCGTTCCGTGGTAGTCGAGGTGGTCACGCGTGAGGTTCGTGAACACCGCGACGTCGAAGCGGATACCGCCGGCGCGTCCCTGGTCGAGGCCATGGCTCGAGACTTCCATCGCCGCGACCTTGGCGCCGCGGCGCAGGTAATCGGCCAGCTCGCGCTGCAGAACAACCGGGTCCGGCGTCGTGTTCTTCGCCTCCATGCGCTCGCCCACGAGACCGTTGCCCAGCGTGCCGAGGGCCGCGGCGCGGCGACCGAGCGCATCGAAGGCCTGCGCGACCCACTGGGCGACGGAAGTCTTTCCGTTGGTGCCCGTGACGCCCACCATCCAGAGCAGTCCGGAAGCGTCGCCGTACGCCAGGCCCGCAATCTCGCTCGCCTTGCCGCGCAAGTCCTCGATGGCGAGGTTGGGCACCTCCCAGCGCCGATCCCACTCGAAGCCGCGGCGCTCCCAGATCACGGCCGCGGCGCCCCGGGCGATGGCATCGGCGATGAAGGCACGGCCGTCGCGGCTGCTGCCCGGATAGGCGACGAACACGGAACCCCGCTTCACCTGCCGCGAATCCGTGGTGAGATCGACGAGCGGCACGCCCAGTCGGGCGAGGCGCTCGCCCAGGGACGGGGCCGAGACGTCCGCGGAATGCGCCACGGCGTTCATCCTTCGCTCCCGGCGGCAGGTGCGCGCGCCTCTGTGGCTGCCGGGCTCGCGGGCGCCTGCACGTTGAGCGTCTGCGGCGCATCCGGCGGGACCGACATCATCCGGAGCGCCGCCCCCATCACCGAAGCGAACACGGGCGCGCTCACGTCGCCGCCGTAGTACTTTCCGCCCGAAGGCTCATCGAGCATCACCGCCACGATGAAGCGGGGGCTCGACACCGGGCCGAAGCCCACGAACGAGGACACATACTTGTGCTCCGCGTAGCCGCCGGCCTGCGCCTTGTGCGCGGTGCCGGTCTTGCCCGCCACGCGGTAGCCGGGCACCGCCGCGCGCGGCGCGGTGCCTCCCGGGCCCACGGCCATTTCCATCATGGTGCCCAGCTCGTGCGCGGTCTGGCGCGAGACGAGCGGCTTGCCGATCGGGAGGTTGTCGCGCTTGACGAGCGAGATCGGCAGCAGGTGCCCTTCGCCGGTGAATATCGTGTAGGCACGCGCAATCTGCAGCAGCGACACCGAGATGCCGTGGCCGTAGGCCATCGTGGCCTGCTCGATCGGCCTCCATTTCGCAGCGGGTCGCAGCAGCCCCTTCGCCTCGCCCGGGAATCCCGTCTGCGGCACCGCGCCGAATCCGAGGTCGTGGTAGAAGGCGCCCAGGTCCTCGGCCGCCATCTGCAGCTGGATCTTGGCGGTGCCGACGTTGGATGACTTCTGGATCACCTGCTGCACGGTTAGCGCGCCGTGAGGATGCGAGTCGCTGATCGTCCAGCCGCCGATCACCATCGACCCCGGCGCCGTCTGGATGACGGTGTCGGGCTTCACGATGCCGGCCTCGAGCGCCGCGGCGATCGTGAACGGCTTCATCGTCGAGCCCGGCTCGAAGATGTCCGTCACGGAACGGTTGCGCGTCTGGCGGCCGGTCACGTTGGCGCGGTTGTTGGGGTTGTAGTCGGGCTGGTTCACGAGCGCCAGCACCTCGCCCGTGCAGGCATCGAGCATCACGAGCGCCCCGCCCTTGGCGCGGTTGGCCTCGACCGCGGCCTTGAGCTCGCGATGCGCGAGGAACTGCAGCCGCTGGTCGATCGAGAGCAGGATCTCGCGCCCGTCGCGCGGCACCTTCAGGCTCTCCACATCCTCGACGATGCGGCCCTTCCTGTCCTTGATCACCTTGCGGCTGCCCGGCACGCCCGCGAGCCAGGACTGCTGCGCGAGCTCGATGCCCTCCTGTCCGCTGTCGTCGATGCCGGTGAATCCCACCACGTGCGCCATCACCTCGCCCGCCGGGTAGTAGCGACGGTATTCGCGCTGCTGGAAGACCCCGGGGATGTTGAGCGCCATCACCTTGACGGCCTGTTCGGGCGAGAGCTGGCGCTTGAGCCAGACGAACTGGCGATCCTTGTTGGCAACTTTCTGGCGGATCTCGCCCGGATCGACCGCGAGCGCCTTCGCCAGCGCGCGCAGTTTCGCCTCGTCCACGTCGAAGTCCTCGGGGCTCGTCCAGATCGACTCCACGGGGGTGGAGATGGCGAGCGGCTGGCCGTTGCGGTCCTTCACGGGGCCTCGCGAGGCGGGCATCTCGACGACGCGGCCGTAGCGCGCCTCTCCCTTCTGCTTCAGGAAGTCGTGATTCATCCCCTGCAGGTAGAAGGCTCGCGCCCCGAGCACCGTGAATCCGCAGGCGACCAGCGCCAGCACGACGCGCGAGCGCCAGCCTTCCAGGCGAAGGCGCAGCTCCGGCGTGCGCTTCTCGAATCTCATGGCTTCGCGGCCTGCGCGGGCTCGCCCAGCGTGATGACGCGGGTCGCGCCCGGCTCCGGCAGGCGCATCCCCAGCGATTTCGAGGCGATCGCCTCGACCCGCTTGTTGGTGGCCCACGTGCTCTGCTCGAGCTGCAACTGCGTGAATTCCTCGTCCAGCCTTTTCGCCGCCGCCTGCCCGGCCTCGAGATCGACGAAAAGCTTCCTCGCCTTGTGCTGGGCCGTGATCACGCCGAGCGCGCAGACCATGGCGATGGCAAGGAGGAGGAGGTTCACGCGCGCCATGGCGGGGCTTCAGGCCCGGGTGCGCTCGGCTACGCGCAGCGTGGCGCTGCGCGCCCGGGCATTGGCGGCGAGCTCGGCATCCGAGGGGCGGATGGCACGGCCGATGAGCCGAAGGCGCGGCTCGGGAAGATCCTTCGCGCGTACGGGCAGCCCGCGCGGCAGCTTGTCCGCGCGCGCGCCTTCGCGCATGAAGGTCTTCACGATCCGGTCCTCGAGCGAATGAAAGCTGATGACCGCCAGCCGCCCGTCGGGCTCGAGGAGATCGACCGCCAGGGGCAGCGTCATTTCGAGCTCCGCAAGCTCTTGATTGAGGTGAATCCGAAGAGCCTGAAAGGTCCGGGTCGCCGGATGCTTGCCCGGCTCGCGCGTCCGAACCGCGCCACCCACGACCTCGGCAAGCTGCCCTGTGGTCCCGAATGGCTCGCGGTTCCTTGCCGCAACAATCGCTCCTGCAACCTGTTTAGCAAACCGTTCTTCCCCATAGGTGCCGATGACCTCCCTGATTTCCTGTTCTGTCGCCCGATTGAGCCAATCGGCCGCCGTTTCCCCCCGGGTGGGGTCCATGCGCATGTCGAGCGGACCGTCCTTCGCGAAACTGAAGCCGCGGCGGGCCTCGTCGAGCTGCGGAGACGAAACACCGAGGTCGAGCAGCACCCCTGCCACGCTGTCCACGCCCCGCGCGGCCAGCTCGCGGGTCATTGTCGAAAACCGGCCATGGATCAGCTCAAGACGTCGATCCGCGAGCGCGTGAGCCGCAAGCGCCTCGGGGTCCTGATCAAAAGCGAGAAGTCTTCCGCGAACACCGAGCCGGGCGAGGATGGCCGCGCTGTGCCCGCCGCGGCCAAAGGTGCCATCGACGTAGATCCCGTCGGGACGGACTCGGAGGGCAGCGACGGCTTCTTCGAGAAAGACCGGGACATGGGCTACCTCACTCACGGGTGGAAAAGACGGGGGCGCCTGGTGCCGGGGGACCGCTTTCGGCTGTGAGCGGTCGGGGTCCCGGGGGCACCGGCCGCGTCACAGCGAAAAGTTCTCCATCCCGGGGGGCAGGACCGGTGTGCCTCCGGCGGTCAGCCGGTCGAGCTGCTGCTGCCAGCGCTCGAGGTCCCAGATCTCGTAGTAGCTCCCCTGCCCGATGAACATCACGCGCTTGTCGATGCCCGCGAATGCCCGGAGCTCGGGGGAAATGAGGAGGCGGCCTGCGCCGTCGAGCGCCAGTTCTTCGGCGAAACCGACGAGCAGGCGCTTCCACGGGTTGAATGCGGCGTCGAGGCTGGGAAAGGACATCACCCTCGTCCGCACCGGCTCCCATGCGGGGGCCGGGTACAGCAGCAGGCACTTGTCCGGATGCGCCGTGAGGACGACCGGCACGGTGCCGCCCTGGGTCAGGGGATCGCGCACGCGCGTCGGCACCGCCAGGCGGCCCTTCGCATCGAGATTGATCTGTGATGCTCCCTGAAACACGGTGCTCCCCCTTTGCGGGTGATCCCGGTCATCCGGCAGCTCCGGATTCCTAGGATTTCCCAATTTTTCCCACTTCCGCACACTGTATTGAGTCGATTGGGGGGAGTCAAGGGGAGATTTAAGGATTTTTTGTTGTGCGACAGGGACTTAGGAGCGCTTTTTCATCCGGATTTTGCATTTTTGATAGTCAATGTTTTCAATGACATAGAATATCAAGTGAAAGTTGTTTGATAAGATTGAGGGATCCCGGGGGCGTCTATCCCATCGAGCGACCCGAACCCGGATCCGGAAAGGAGCCGCCATGCTGCATCGCACCATCGGCCGTCGCTGCGCCGCCGCAATCGCGACCCTTGCAATCGCCTGGCCGGCCCTGGCCGAAAGGATTTCGTCTCCCGATCCCGCGCACGCGCTTGCAGGCGCCGCTCTCGTGGATGCCTTGCGTGCCGGGGGCTACACGCTCTACTTCCGCCACACCGCGACGGACTTCTCCCGGCGCGACCGGCGCATGACGACGCTTGGCGAGTGCGCCGATCAGCGCAACCTCTCGGAAGCAGGGCGCGCGCAGGCGCGAGAGATCGGCGAGGCGATCCGCGCCCTCGGCCTTCCCGTCGGCGAGGTGATCGCAAGTCCCTACTGCCGCACGATGGAGACGGGCAGGCTCATGTTCGGGCGCGCCGAGCCTTCGACAGTGGTGCGCGGTCACGAAGGCATGTCGAACGCGAACGCGGATTACACGAGGCTCGCCGTGTTGCTCGCCTCGCCCCCGAAGCCGGGGACGCTGCGCATGATCACGAGCCACGGCAATCCGTTCCGGGCGATCGCGGGTCCGCCGCATCTCGATGAAGGCGAGGCGGCCGTGCTGAAACCCGGGGGATCGGACTTCGTGGTGGTGGCGCGCATCAAGCGCGGGGATTGGGTGTCCCTTGCCGCGGCGGTTCGCTGAGCGCAGGCGTGGCGCGGCCAGCCCCGAATTCGCTCATTTCGCAGCCATGACGTGCGCGGTCCTGCATGGGGGGGGGGGGGGGGGGGGGGGGGGGGGGGGGGGGGGGGGGGGGGGGGGGGGGGGGGGGGGGGGGGGGGGGCCGGGGGCGCGCTGCGGGCTCCGCCGGGCGCGACCTGAAAGGTCACCGAGGCAAACGCAACGCCATCGACCATCGCCTGAGCCCGATGAAAGCGGCACCCGAAGCAATCCTTCGGCAGCAGGTTCCAGTTGAACAGGAGGGAAAAGCCGGTGTTCGAGCGTCCGCACACCCCGGCCGTGTCGAGTCACTCAGTGCCGGAAATGGCGATCCCCAACACCAGGAGCGCTGATCGCAATCGCATCTCGCCTCCCTTCAAGCGAGCATCGTCTGCCCCAGGTCAAGACGATGCGTTGCCTTCATTCCAGTCCCGGACAAATCGCGCCTTGCGCGCGCCGCCATTCGAGTCCCTTCGCCGCCGCGAAAGTCACCGATGCCAGCGTCGGGCGCAGGACGCTTTCGGCGAAAACCAACTGCAATCGTCCCGCACCGTCGGCGCCTGCACGCTCGATCGCCATCGTCGCCCCGTCGACGCGGCCCGCGATCGCGACGGCCGGCTTGCCGTCGATCTCGATCTCGCCTTCCAGGAACTGGAACGCCTGGCGAATGCGCAGGGCCGCCCGGCGCTTGCCCTGCGCACCGCACCACAGCCCTTCGACGCGCGCGGGCACGATCCACAGGTGAACCGTGCTGGCCTTCCCCAGGCCGATCGACTTTTCCGGCACCGCGAGCGTCACGCTGCGATCGGGCTTCCAGTCGCCCATGTCCCAGTCGTGCGACACGATCCGGGTACCGGGACGCAGGAGCAGGATCGCCGGGCGCAACTGCAGGTTCACCTCCGGCAGGAGGTATATCGTGACGACCGTCGCCGGCGAAAGATCCGTCTTGAAGAGGTCCTGCTCGAGGAATCTCGCGCGCTTCGAAAGGCCCGCGCGCCTTGCGTTGCGGATGCTCTCCTCCACCAGCCGCGGATCGATCTCCACGCCCATGCCGGTGGCGCCCCGCCGAGCCGCCGCGATCACGATTCGGCCGTCCCCGGAGCCCAGGTCGATCACGTGGTCGCCCGCCTTCACGGCGGCGAGGTCGAGCATCGCGGCGGTGACGCTGTCCGGCGTCGTGATGAAGGGCACTTCCTCGACGAACGCGAGGCGGGACGGTCCGGGCGGTGCTGCCGACGCAGCCGCGGCGAAGGCGAGCAGCAGGGAAAGGAAAATGTGAAGCAAGCCTGTAAGCGGGATTCTGTTACGCCCCTTGCGGGGTATGACGATCATTCCTCTAGGCGCCGCGTTGCCGCTGCGCTCGAGCCACCTACCCGCAGACTCAGCGGGCCGCTTCGTCGTCTGCCTATTTGGTGTTGCTCCGCGTAGAGATTGCCCGTTTCACCCCCGGGTTGCTAATGGGACAACCGCACGAAAGCCGCGGTGGTCCCGACAACCCGGGACTCGTCTCTGTTGCTCTGATCCTCGCCTCACGGCGGACGGGAGTTACCCGCTACGCTGCCCTGTGGAGTCCCGACTTTCCTCCGCACCGCATCTGCGGTACGGCGACCGTCCGGCTTGCTTCACCCCTGCATTCTACGGAGATTCGGCGCCAGGCACCGGTGCCGGGCACCGAATTTCCTCATGCCGGGCCCTTATCTTTCGCGGAAGTGGTCCTTGTCGTCATAGTAGGACTCGCGCTCGGTGTCGGGATACCACCCCGGGATTCCGAACACGGGTATCGGCGCCATGACCTTCGGCGAGGTGAAGCGGGAACGGTTCGCGAAATGCGCCGCCAGGAGGACATCGGCCTGCGCCACCTGCGATTCCGGCGGCAGCATCGCGAACATCTCGCTCACCGGCACGAACACGGTCTTCGCGACGATGCCGATGAAGGGGTCCAGCGCCTTTTCGAAGAGCGAATGGCCGAAGGCGATGAAGCGCACCTTTCCAGACAGTTCCGCGCGACGGTGCCAGAACAGCTCTTTCCACTCGAAATCCACGATGAGCCGCAGGAGCGCCGGCGAGCTCGAGGCCACCACGACGCCGCCCTCGTCGAAGAGCGTCAGGGCGTCACGCGCGGGGTTGCGGCGGCGCGCCTCTTCCTCGCCTCCTGCCGAAAGCATCGCGGCATGCTGCTCGTTGATCGCCGCCTTCGCCTTCGGAAACGCAATCCAGGCGAGCGCATTGAAGAGGTCGTGCCAGTTGTCGGCGCGCGTCTCGACTTCGCCCGATTCCGCGATGTGCCGCTCGTAATTGGGCCGGCGTTCGTCGCGCTGCGCGCGGGGCGGAACGAAACGCAGCGGGATATCGCGCGAGGTCACGATGCCTTCGGCCAGGCGGGTGAGGTCCGCGTGCGTGGGCCAGCGGAAGGGATCGAGCCGCGCGAGGGCCGGCGCGAGGGGCGCGAACACCGGGCCGCGCAGCCTGGTCCGCGCGGCGGCCCAGTCCACAGGCGCTTCTGGGGGCCTCAGCCCTTGAAGCGCCAGGCGAGGCGCTCGCCGGCGCGCAGCGGCACCACGGTCTGCGCCCCGAAGGGGTAATCCGCGGGAACCTCCCACGCCTGCTTCTCGACCGTCACCGTCGCGGTGTTGCGCGGCAGGCCGTAGAAATCGGGGCCGAAGCGGCTCGCGAACCCCTCGAGCCGGTCCAGCGCGCCCTCGCGCTCGAACGCCTCGCAGTAAAGCTCCAGCGCCGCGTGCGCCGTGTACATCCCGGCGCTGCCGCAGCACGATTCCTTCATGCCCCTCGCGTGCGGCGCCGTGTCCGTGCCCAGGAAGAAGCGCGGATTGCCCGATATCGCCGCCTGCACCAGCGCCAGACGGTGCGTCTCGCGCTTGAGCACGGGCAGGCAGTAGTGGTGCGGCCGGAAGCCGCCCGCGAACATCGCATTGCGGCTCATGAGCAGGTGGTGCGCGGTGATGGTCGCCGCGATGTTCGCCGGTGCGCTCGACACGAAAAGCGCCGCTTCACGCGTGGTGATGTGCTCGAGCACCATGCGCAGCTTCGGGAACCGGCGCTCGAGAGGCCTGAGCACCGTTTCGATGAACACCTTTTCGCGATCGAACACGTCCACGCCGGGATCCGTGACTTCCCCGTGCAGCAGGAGCGGGATGCGGTGCTCGGCCATTGCCTCCAACACCGCGTCGCACTTGCGGATGTCGGTCACGCCGGCATCGGCATTCGTCGTGGCGCCCGCCGGATAGTACTTGACCGCCTTCACGAATCCCGCGGCCTTCGCCTTCGCGATCTCGTCGGGCGAGGTGTTGTCCGTGAGGTAGAGCGTCATCAGCGGCTCGAAGTGCGCCCCCTTCGGCAGCGCCGCGACGATGCGGTCCCGGTAGGCGCCCGCCTGCTCGACAGTGACCACGGGCGGCTTCAGGTTGGGCATCACGATCGCGCGGCCGAACTGGCTCGCCGTCGCGCCCACGACGGACTTCATCGCCTCGCCGTCCCGGAAGTGGACGTGCCAGTCGTCGGGGCGCAGCAGCGTGAGCGTGTCGGCCATGGGTGAAGACGATTATAGCCGCGCTGAGCCTGGTATTCGGTCGAAGCAGGAAGGCGAGGCAGGAGGCACAGCGATCCAGCTCCCGGGCACCGTCCCACGGTCGCTTGGCATGGGGGCCCGGAAATTCGCGGCCAGGCAGAACAAGCCAGGCCGCGAATTTCCACCCATGCGGCGAAAATCCGGATGGAAGCCCCGGATTTTCCTTCGGGCGACCACGATGCCAGGGAGCTGGATCGCTGTGCCTCCTGCCTCGCCCCCGTGCCCATGGACGCGGCGTCGATCGTGATGCGGCGCAATCGTGCCCCTGGGTCCGCCGTCGAATGCGAAACCGCTACCCCGACCTCCCCCTATTTCACTTCGCCGCCCCCTTCGCCATCCCCAGCGCCATCTGGTAGAGCTCGCTGCGATTGACGCCGGTGATCTTCGCCGCGAGCGCCGCCGCCTGCTTCACGGACAGCTCGGCGAGCAACGTTTCCAGCACGCGCTTCGGCTCGACGGATGACGCCGCCTCGACAGGCCGGCCTTCGACGACCAGGACGAACTCGCCACGCGAGCGGTTGTCGTCGGCCTTCACCCAGTCCACGGCCCCGGAGAGGGGAACGCGCGTGATCGTCTCGAAAAGCTTCGTGAGCTCGCGGCACACGATGACATCGCGCTCGCCCAGCGTGGCGAAGAGGTCGGCAAGCGTCGCCTCGATGCGGTGCGGGGATTCGTAGAGAGCAATGGCCCAGGGCCCCGCGGCCAGTTGCGCCAGACGCCGCTTGCGCTCGGCGCCCTTCGCCGGGAGGAAGCCAGCGAACACGACGCCCTCTGCCGCGATGCCGCTGGCGGAAAGGGCCGCGGTCAGGGCGCTCGCGCCGGGAATCGGGATGACGGGAAAACCCTCCGCGCGCACTCGATCGACGAGCAAAGCCCCCGGATCGCTCACGGCGGGCGTGCCCGCATCGCTCGCGAGCGCGACGGACTTGCCCTCCCGCAGCAGCGCAACGATGCCCTCGGCCGCCGTGCGCTCGTTGTGCTCATGCAGCGCGATCACGCGCGCGGCGATGCCGAAGTGCGAGAGCAGGAACCGGGTGACCCGCGTGTCCTCGGCCGCGACCACGTCGCACGCGGCGAGGGTTTCCAGCGCGCGCGCGGTGATGTCACCGAGATTCCCGATGGGCGTGGCCACCACATATAATCTCCCGGACAACGCCGCCGTGCGGCCTT
Organism: Betaproteobacteria bacterium; assembly: GCA_016720855.1. Taxonomy (NCBI): domain Bacteria; kingdom Pseudomonadati; phylum Pseudomonadota; class Betaproteobacteria; species Betaproteobacteria bacterium. The sequence goes on from JADKJU010000003.1 coordinate 343,484, forward strand.
CCGCCGCCGGCGAACCGGAGTCCCCTCTCTTGCCTTCGCCTTTCGCGCGCTTCAACGCGATTCTCCTCGCCGCAGTCCTCGCGGCTTCGCCCGCATTCTCGGCCGACCCGCCCCGCGAGACAACCTTGCCGTCCGGATTCGCGCCATCGACGGTGGTGTCGCCTCTCCGGGACGCGCCTGCCCCCCCGGAGCCGCCTGCCGCCGCCCCCGAGAAGCCCGCGCGATTGCCGGTCCCCGAGGGCCCGGCGCCGCATGTGGCCCTGATCCTGCCTCTTTCCTCGCCGTCTCTCGCGCGCGTGGCCGACGCGGTGCGCCAGGGGTTCCTCACCGCCGGCGAGGTCGCGGGCCGAAACGCGCTGCCGGTGCGTGTATATGCGACCGCGGACGACGGCCCGGCCGTCTTCGAGTCGTGCCTCAAGGCCCAGAAGGACGGCGCCGTGCTCGTCGTGGCCGGCCTTACGCGGGATGGCGCCACGGGGCTCGCAAGGAGCGATTGCCCGCGCCAGCCGACGCTGGTCCTGAACCAGCCCCAGGAATCGCCGCTGCCCGCGAGGATGTACTCGATCTCGCTCTCGATCGAGCAGGAGGCCCGGCAAGCGGCGCTCATGGCCATCAATGACGGCTGGCGCGCGGCCATCGTGATCGCCTCCGCCTCGCCGCTCGCCCGGCGCGCGGCGGAAGCCTTCGAGCGTGAATGGGGCCGCGCCGCGGGCGAAGCCCGGCGCGTCACTTTCGCCGGCGGCCCCGAAGAAGCGCCCGCCATCAAGGAAAGGATCGCCGCGCTCAAGGGCGACATGGTCTTTCTCGCGCTCGACCAGGCCGCCACGCTGGCCGTCCGCCCGTACATTTCCGCCACCCTGCCGATCTACACGACCTCGCTCGGCGTGGACCCGCGCGCCGACGCCACGGTCAACGTGGACCTGGAGGGTGTGCGTTATGTGGACATGCCCTGGTTCGTGCAGCCCGACCACCCCGCCGTCATGATCTATCCGCCGCCGAAGACCCCGATGTCCGTCGAGCAGGAGCGCCTCTATGCCCTTGGCATCGACGCCTATCGCCTGTGCGGGCTGCTGCTGCAGGCGGACGCCAAGCCGCTCGCCCTCGATGGCGTCACGGGGCGCATCACGCTGGATGCCGACAGGCACTTCGTGCGCACCCTCGTCCCGACGGTATTCGACGCCGGGCGCGCCGTCCCGCTGCAGCACGCGCAATGACCTCGGCCGCGCGCCTGGGCGCCCGCCGCCGCGGCGAGGAGGCCGAGGAGCTTGCCACCCGTTACCTGGCCGACCAGGGCCTGTCCATCATCGCCCGCAACTACCGCACCCGGTTCGGTGAAGTGGACCTCGTCGCGCAGGATGGCGCCACGCTCGTATTCGTCGAAGTACGGGCCCGTTCCTGGAGCGCCTTCGGGGGCGCCGCCGGCAGCGTCGATTCCGGCAAGCAGAGGCGGGTCGTCGCCGCCGCCCGACACTACATCGCCCGGCTGCGGGCGGAACCCCCGTGCCGCTTCGATGTCATTACGCTGCAAGGCCCCCAGGGCGACCTGGCCTGGATACGCGGCGCCTTCGAGAGCACGTAGGACTACAATGCCCACGCCCGAAACCTGAGGAAGCCCCCGCATCCATGGATCACGTCGCCCACGTCCGCAGCCATTTCCAGGACGCCATCGCGCTCAAGCAGCGCATGAGCGAAACGCTGGCCCCGGCCATCGCACGCGCCGGCGAGGCGCTGGCTGCCGCGCTCGGCCGCGGCAACAAGGTGCTCGCCTGCGGCAACGGCGGCTCGGCGGGCGACTGCCAGCATTTCGCGGCGGAGCTGGTGGGCCGCTTCGAACGCGAACGCCCCGGGCTGCCCGCGATCGCGCTCACCGTCGACTCGTCGGCGCTCACCGCCATCGCCAACGACTACACGTACGACGCCGTGTTCTCGAAGCAGGTCGAGGCACTGGGCCGCGAGGGCGACGTCCTGCTGGCGCTCTCGACGTCGGGCAACTCGACGAACGTGATCGAGGCCATGAAGGCGGCCCGGTCCCGCGGCATGGCCGTCATCGCCCTCACCGGCCGCGATGGGGGTGACATGGCGAAGATGCTGGGCCCGAACGACCACCACCTCAACGTCGCCCACCCGCGCACGATGCGCGTCCAGGAAGTGCACATCCTGGCCCTGCACTGCCTGTGCGACACCGTCGACAACGTCCTCCACGGAGAAAAGCAATGACCCGCAAGCTCCTCACCGCCGCCGCCCTCGCGGCCCTGATCCCCATTTTGCAAGGCTGCGTCGCGGCCGCCGTCGGCGGTGTTGGCGCCGCCGTGGTCATGGCCAACGACCGGCGCACCACCGGAACCTACGTCGAGGACGAGAACATCGAGTGGAAGGCGATCGCGAAGATGAGCGAATCCTTCCCGAACGTGCATGTCAACGCGACGAGCTTCAACCTGCGCGTGGTCCTCACCGGCCAGGTCCCCACCGAGGAAACGAAGAAACAGGTCGAGGAGGCGGTGAAGGCCATCGCCAACGTGCGCGAGGTCACGAACGAGCTCACCGTGGGCGGCAATTCCTCCCTTTCCTCGCGCGGCAGCGATTCACTCACCACCACGAACGTGAAGGCGCGCCTGGTCGGCAATGGCAAGGTCTCGACCAACCACGTGAAGGTCGTCACCGAATCGGGCATCGTCTACCTCATGGGCCTCGTCACCGTCCCCGAGGGCGACGCCGCGGTGGAAGTCACCCGTTCCACCGCCGGGGTCCAGCGCGTGGTGAAGGCGTTCGAATACATCGCCGAACCCCCGAAGCCCAATTGAGCCCGGGCGAGTCCATCGCAGACCAGCTTCGCGCCGCCACCGAACTCGTCCATGCCGGCCGCTTCCTCCAGGCCGAGGCCGCGGCGCGGCAGGTGCTTGGGCGCCAACCGCGCAATGCCGAGGCCCATTACGTGCTCGCGCTGTCCGCGCTGTTCCAGAACCGCCCCGCGGAAGCCCTGGCGCCCATCGACCAGGCAATCTCCCTTGCCGGGACCCATGCCCAGTACCCATTCGTGCGGGCCCTATGCCTCGCGGGCGCGGGCCGCGCCGGGGAGGCCATCGCTTCCTACCGCCAGGCGCTCGGGCTGCGCCCGGCCTTCTTCGAGGCCTGGGCCAACCTCGGCAACCTGCTGGAGCTGGATGGGCGCCACGCCGAGGCCGAAGCCGCGTATGGGCGCGCGCTCGTGCTCAAGCCCGACGATCCCCTCGTCCTCAACGGGGTCGGGATGTGCCTGCTCGCCCGGGGTGAGCTCACGCAGGCCGCGGACGCGTTTTCGCGCGCGGCGACAGCGAATCCGCGACTGGCGGCCGTGCGCAACAACCTCTGCAACACGCTCGGCAAGCTCGGGCAATCCGAGGCGGCCATCGGCCACGGGCTGGAAGCGGTCCGCCTGCGCCCGGACTACATGGAGGCCTGGCTCAACCTCGGCGAACTGTGCCTGCGGGCCGACCGCGACGCCGAGCTGGTCGTCGCTCTCGACGCGGCGCTCGTCCTCGACCCCGGCCATGACGGGCTGAGGCACTTGCGCGACTCGGTCGCCGGTGTCCAGACCGGGCGGGCGCCAGACGGCTACATCCGCAGCGTCTTCGACAGGTCGGCCGCCGATTTCGACCGGCACCTGGTCGGCGACCTCGAGTACCGCACGCCGCAGCGCATGGCCGAATTCCTCGCGCCCTGGCTGGCGGGCCGCGAAGGACAGCTTCGCATCGAGGACCTGGGCTGCGGCACCGGGCTGTCCGGCCTGGTGCTCAAGCCGTATGCGGCTCGCCTGGCAGGCGCGGACCTCTCCGGCCGGATGCTCACCAAGGCGCGCGAGCGCAACCTGTACGACTGCCTGGACGAGGCCGAGATCACCGCCTACCTCGACGGCAAGTCTGCGGGCGAATGCGATCTGGCGGCCGCCATGGACGTTTTCGTGTACGTCGGCGACCTCGACGCCATCTACCGCGCCGTCGCCCGCGCGCTTGCACCCGGCGGGATGTTCGCCTTCTCCGTCGAGCGGCTCGAGGGCGAGGGCGATTTCCGCCTTGCACGGTCCGGTCGCTATGCGCACGCGCCCGCCTACCTTCGCGCGCTCGCGGCGGCCCACGGGCTCGTGGAGTGGAGAATCGAGCCGGCCGTCATCCGCAAGGAAGCCGGGCACCCCGTGCCGGGCCTGCACGCGGCCTTCGCAAAGACCTAGGGACGCGGCGTCATCGGGAAGACCCCATCGCGCCGGGGAAGGGCGCGCGCAAGCCGGCTCAGTGGAACATCGCGTAGGCGATGAGGATCGCCGCGATCACGCCGGCGAAATCGGCGATGAGGCCGAACGGGATCGCATAGCGCGTTCGCTGAATGCCCACGGAACCGAAGTAGAGCGCCACGATGTAGAAGGTCGTGTCCGCGGAGCCCTGGAAGATGCACGCGAGCCGCCCCACGAACGAGTCCGCGCCGTGGATCTTCATCGTGTCGATCATCATCGCGCGCGCTCCGCTGCCGCTGATCGGCTTCATCAGGGCCGTGGGCAGCGCGCCCACGAAGTCCGTGTCCACGCCCAGCGCGCCGAAGAGCCACGCGAACGCGGAGACGACGTAGCCCAGCACGCCGGAATTGCGCAGCACGCCGATCGCCACGAGCATCCCGACCAGGTAGGGAATGATCATGAGCGCCGTCTGGACGCCGCCCTTCGCCCCCTCGATGAAGGCGTCGTACACGTTCACCCGCTTGCGGATCGCGGCGAGAAGCGCGCCGATCACGACACCGAAGAGCACCAGGTTGGACACGACCTTGGAGAAGACCTCGACCTGCGGCTTCGAAAGCCCGATCGTGATGAGCCAGACCAGCCCGGCCACGAAGGCGGTGATCGCGCCCAGCCATGCCAGCACCACGGGGTGCAGCAGGTCCAGGCGCTGCTTGAGCGCCACCGCCACCAGGCTCACCACCGTGGCGGCATAGGTCGCGATGAGGCAGGGAATGAAGATGTCCGAGGGGTCGCCCGCCCCGAGCACGGCGCGCTGCGCCATGATCGACAGCGGGATGAGCGTGAGCCCGGAGGTGTGCAGCACCAGGAACATGATCTGCGCGTCGCTCGCCTCGTCCTTCCTCGGGTTGATCGAGTGCAGGCTCTGCATCGCCTTGAGCCCGAAGGGTGTGGCCGCGTTGTCCAGGCCCAGCAGGTTCGCCGAGAAGTTCATGACCATGTGCCCGGTGGCCGGGTGGTCCTTCGGCACGCCGGGGAAGATGCGCGAGAAAAAGGGCGAGATCATCCGCGCGATGGCGCCGATCGCGCCCGCCTTCTCGGCGATGGCAAGGATGCCGAGCCAGAACGTCATCACGCCCGCGAGCGGCAGCGCGATTTCCATCACCGCCACGCGCGCCGAATCGAACATGCCGTCCACGACGCGCTTGAAGACATCCACGTCCCCCGCGAAGAGGAACTGCCCCACCGAGGCGGCAAAGCCGATGAGGAAGAACGCCGTCCAGAAGTGGGTGAGCGACATGGGGTTGGTCGCGTCCGTCAGGCGGGGCGCCGCGGCAGGCGGGCGCCGATCGCTAGCGCACGCTGACCCAGAGCGGCCAGAGCCAGTTGTCCGGGCGGTGCACGACGCTCACGTTGGTGCGCGAGACCCAGGGCACCACCTGCCGGTGCAGCGGCAGGATGTTCACGTCGCGCTGGACGGTGCGCACGGCATCGTTGATGAGCGCCTGCCGCTTCGCCATGTCCATCTCGCCTTCCGCCCTGTCGATCAGGTCGTCCAGCCCGGCGTTGCGGAAGTTGCCGTAGTTCGTGTCGCCCGCGCCGTTGGGCTGCATGCTGTGCAGGATGGGGCGCATCGTGAACATGGCGTCGCGATTGTTGTCGCCCCACCCCTGCATGCAGGCGCTGAACTCCTTCTTCGGCGTGCGCTGGAAGTACTGCGCCTTCGGCATCGCATCCACCTTCACGGCCAGGCCGATGCGCGCCCACATCGCCGCGAGCGCCACGCAGATTCTCTCGTCGTTCACGTACCGGTCGTTCGGGCAGTGCAGCGTGAAGCCGAAGCCGTTCGGGTAGCCCGCTTGCGCGAGCAGTATCTTGGCCGCAGCCACGTCGAACGGGTAGCGCTTGTCGAGCTCGGCCGGAATGCCCTCGCCCTTCGGGTTGGGCGTCGGGATAGCCGTCGGCGTGGAAAGCCCGCGCATCACCTGCGACTTGATCGCCTGGATGTCGATGCCCTGGTAGAGCGCCTGGCGCACCCGCCTGTCCTTGAAGGGGTTCCTGCCCTTCACGTCCGAGAAGAGCAGCTCGTCGCGCGCCTGGTCGAGCGCGATCAGGATGATGCGCGACTCGTCGCCTTCCCAGACCCTGAAGTCCCTGTCCTGCCTGAGCTTCGCGATGTCCTGCACGGAAGGGTCGAGCACGAAGTCGATCTCGCCGGACTTGAGCGCCGCCATCCGGGTGCCGGCGTTCGCGATGGGCCGGTATTCGATCGTGTCCGCATTGCCCTCGAAGCGGCCTTCCCCGATGCCCCACCAGTCCGGGTTCTTCCGGTGCGCCGTCTTCAGGCCGGGCTCGTAGGAAACGAGCCGGTAGGGCCCGGTTCCCATCGCGTTCCTGGAGGCGTAGGTGACCTCCCTGGTGGCGAAGTCCTGCGCATCGACCACGTTGTTCTTCTCCGACCACGCCTTGCTCATGATCGGCACTTCCGAGATGTAGAGGACCTGGAGCGGATTGGGCGTGGCGGCGGCGAACTCCACCGTGAAATCGTCCACCTTTCGCGGCGCGCCCGCGGGCACGGCATAGGCGCGGAACTGGCGCGATTTCGCGGCGCGCTCGAAGGAGAAGACGACATCGTCCGCGGTGAACGGCGTGCCGTCGTGGAATTTCACGCCCTTGCGAAGCTGGAACACCCACCGGGTCGTGCCCGCCGCCTTCCAGGAGATGGCGAGTCCGGGCACGAGGGACATGTCCTTGTCGCGCAGCATCAGGCGGTCATAGACCAGCGCATTGATCGACTTCGTGAAGCCCTCGTCCTGCGCGTGCGGGTCCTGCGTGGCGGCATCGCCCTGGGAGGACCAGCGGAACGTGGCTGCACCGGCCATCGACGCGAACGACAGCAGGGAGCAGGCAATGAGGACGGCGAAGCGCATGAATTTCTCCGGCGATTCCGTGTTCGGCTGGGGACGGCGATCGACAGTGTAGGCAGGCGCCGGCGCAATCGCCAAGTCCGCAGTCCGCGATGGGTTCGTTTGACGCTCGCCGCGACGTGGTATTAAACTGGTCTTATTGTAGCGTGTCCCGTGTCCACGAAGCCCGGGCCGCCCCCTGCCGGAGAAGCCAGGCGATGAAGAGAAGCGCGCGCGCCCGCTTCAGGCCCGATCCCGCCGACAGCACGCCGCTCTACCTGCAGCTCGCCCGCCACCTGGGCGAGGCGATCCGCGAGGGCCGCTACCAGGCGCAAGAGGCGCTGCCCTCCGAGCGCCTGCTCTCCGAATCGCTGGAACTGTCGCGGGTGACGACGCGCAAGGCGATCGACCAGCTCGTCCTGCAGGGGCTCATCGTGCGCCGTCAGGGCTCGGGCAACTACATCGCGCCCCACCTGGAGCAGCCGCTTTCGCGCCTCACCAGCTTCTCCGAGGAACTGCACCGCCGCGGCTATGCGCCCGCCTCGCGCTGGCTTTCGCGCGTGATCACGGTGGCCACGCCCGAGGAGCGCAGGAGCCTCGGGCTCGCCGCCGGCGCGCGCGTGGCGCGCCTGAAGCGCCTGCGCCTGGCCGACGACGTCGTGATGGCCTACGAGGAGAGCGCGCTGCCCGAGTCCGCCGTGCCCGATCCGGAGTCCGTGGGCAACTCGCTGTACGAATACCTCGCGGCAAAGCGCCTGGCGCCCACGCGCGCGGTGCAGCACATTCGCGCGGTCAATGCCCCGGCACGCCTGGCGGGCCGGATCGGGATCGCCACGGGACAGGCGGTGCTCTTCGTCACGCGCCTCGCGCGGCTGGAGTCGGGCCAGGCGGTCGAGATCACCTGCTCCTGGTGCCGCAGCGACTATTACGATTTCGTCGCCGAGATGGGGCGCGAGGAATGATCCGCCTCGAAGGCCACATCCTCGCCGGCCAGGACTTCGTGGACGGAAGCGTCGCATTCGATGCCGACGGCCGCGTCGCGGGCATCGAAGGCAGGCCGGTCGGTGCCGCGCGCGTTCGCGAAGGCGGAAAGCCGATCGTCCTTCCCGGCTTCATCGACGTGCACGTGCACGGAGGCGGGGGCCGCGACATCATGGAAGGCGGCGACGCGGCGGCAAGCGTGGCGCGGTTGCACGCGCGCCACGGCACCACCTCGATCCTCGCCACGACGATGACCGCACCTGCCGAGGATCTCGAACGCGCCTTCGAGGCGCTTGCGCCGCTCTGCGGGAATCGCCGGACCCGGGGCGCCCGCGTGCTGGGCGCGCACCTCGAGGGCCCCTACATCAATCCCGGCAAGCTCGGCGCGCAACCCGATTACGCACGCCCCCTCGTGCTCGACGAGGTGCTTCGCCTGCACCGGATCGCCCCGATTCGCCTGGTCACACTCGCCCCCGAGATTCCCGCGAACCGCGAGGCGATCGCCGCGCTGTGCGCGCAGGGCATGAGGGTGCAGCTCGGCCACAGCCTCGCGAGCTACGAGGAGGGCGTGGAGGCGCTCGGGCGCGGCGCTGCCGGATTCACCCACCTCTTCAACGCGATGTCGGGCCTGCACCATCGCACGCCGGGCCTCGCCGGGGCCGCGCTCGCGCACGCGCAGTACGCCGAGATCATCCCGGACCTGCTTCACGTGCACCCCGGAGCCATCCGCGTGGCGCTGCGCGCCATCCCGCGGCTCTTCTGCGTGACCGATTCCACCGCCGCCGCGGGGATGCCCGACGGGGAATACCGCCTGGGTCGGCACACCGTCCACAAGTGCCTGGGCGGCGTGCGCCTGGCGGACGGAACGCTCGCAGGCTCCACGCTCACGATGGACCAGGCGCTTCGCAACCTCGTGGACACGCTCGGGCTCGACCTGGCCGATGCCGCCCGCCGGGTTTCCACCTACGCGGCCGACTTCCTCGGCCTGGCGGACCGCGGCCGGCTCGTGACCGGTGCGTGGGCCGACGCGGTGGTGCTCGACCGCGACCTGCAACTCCGGGATGTCTACACCGAGGGAGAACGCGTTGACGACGCACATGCTTGAGGAGGCGCGCGAAGCGCCTGCCGCTGTCGCCCGGCAGCTCGAGGCCGGCGCGGAGCGCTATTCCGCGTTCGGCGCGGCGCTGCGCGCCCGGCCTCCTGCTTCGATGCTCACCCTGGCGCGCGGCAGCTCCGATCATGCGGCGCACTTCGCGGGCTACCTCATCACCGCCAGGCTCGGGCGGCTGGTGACATCGCTCCCGATGTCGCTGCTCACCCTGCACCACGCGAGAATCGCCTGCGAGGGCCTCGTTGCGCTCGTCTTCTCGCAATCGGGCCAGAGCCCCGACCTCGTCGAGCCCACGCGCTTCTTCACCGCGGGCGGCGCGACGACGGCCGCGTTCGTGAACGACGAGGCCTCCCCCCTCGCGAAAGCCGCGGGGTGGGTCTTTCCCCTGCACGCCGGCGAGGAGCGCAGCATCGCCGCCACCAAGAGCTTCATCGCGCAGCTTGTGGCGGGCGCTCGCCTGGTCGCCGCCTGGCAGGAGGACGCAGCGCTTGCCCTCGCGCTGCAGGCGCTGCCCTGCCTGCTTGAAGCGGCCGCCCGCGCAGACTGGTCGGCCGGCGTGGAAGGGCTGGCCGGGGCCGAGCGGCTCCTTGTCATCGGCCGCGGCACGGGGCTAGCGATCGCGATGGAGGCCGCGCTCAAGCTGAAGGAGACCTGCTCCCTGCAGGCAGAGGCGTACTCCGAAGCGGAGGTGCAGCACGGCCCCATGGCGCTGGTGACGCCGGGATATCCCCTGCTCGTCTTTGCCCCCCGCGGCCCCGCGCAGCCGGGACTGCTCGCGCTGGCGGCGCAGATGCGCGACCGGGGCGCGCGCGTGTTGCTTGCTGCGCCTGCCGGAACACCGGGCTGCGACCTGCCGCTGGTGTCGGGGGAATCCATCGACCTCGATCCCGTCTGCGCGATCCAGAGTTTCTATCCCATGGCCGAGGCGCTTTCGCGCGCGCGCGGAAACGATCCCGACCACCCCCGCCATCTCGCCAAGGTCACCCGGACGCACTGAAAGCCCGCCATGGCCACGCCCAAGACCGAAGTTCCCCATCCCGAGCACTCGCGGCTCGACGAGTACTCGACGCACGACCTGGTCGAAGCCTTCATCCACGACCAGGCTGCCGCCTCGACCGCGGTGCGCGCCGCCGCCTCGCAGATCGCCGCCGCCGTCACGGCCGCCGTTGCGCGGCTCGAGGCCGGGGGCCGCCTGGTCTATGTTGGCGCGGGCACCTCGGGCCGCCTGGGCCTGCTCGACAGCGTCGAGCTCTATCCCACGTTCTCGTGGCCTCCCGAGCGCGCGTTGGCGTTGCTTGCCGGCGGACCGCGCGCGATCCACGTCGCCGTCGAGGGCGCCGAGGACGATTGCGACCTGGGGGCCGCCGACGTGCGCGGCGCGGCGGTCGGCCCGGCGGACGTGGTCCTTCTCATCGCCGCGTCCGGCGCGACGCCTTACGTGCTGGGCGCCCTGCACGCGGCGCGCGGCGCCGGCGCGCTCACGATCGGGATCGCCAACAACACGGACACCCCGGTGACGCGCGAGGCGCAGATCGGCATCACGCTGGACACCGGCCACGAGCTCGTCTCGGGGAGCACGCGCCTCAAGGCAGGGACGGCGCAGAAGATCGCGCTCAACACGTTCTCCTCGGCGGTGATGGTGCGCATGCACAAGGTGTACGGCAACCTCATGGTGGATCTCAAGCCCACCAACGCCAAGCTCGTGCACCGCGCGATCCGCCTCACGGCCCTGGCCACGGGCGCCGACGAGGCTCTCGCGCAGGAGACGCTCGAGGCAAGCGGTTTCCAGGTGAAGGTCGCCATCGTCGCGATCGCGAAGGGCATCGACCCGGCCCAGGCCCGGGCCCGCCTGGCTGCGGTGCACGGCAGCGTGCGCGCCGCCCTCGCCGATTGAGCTCAGGACAAAAAGGGGGACAGACCCCCTTTCCGGAAAAGGGGTCTGTCCCCTTTTCGCCATGGGCATGGATCCCGACGCTCTATTTCGGTGAGGGGCTGCCGTACGTGGTGGTGATGACGCTCTCGGTCATCCTCTACAAGAACCTCGGCATCTCCAACACCGACATCGCCCTCTACACGAGCTGGCTGTACCTGCCGTGGGTGATCAAGCCGCTCTGGTCACCGCTCGTGGACCTCTTCGGGACGAAGCGCCGGTGGGTGGTAGTGCTCCAGTTCGCCATCGGCACGGCGCTGGCGCTGGTGGCGCTCACGCTGCCGATGGACCATTTCTTCCAGCTCACCCTTGCCGTGTTCTGGCTGATGGCCTTCAGCTCGGCCACGCACGATATCGCCGCCGACGGGTTCTACATGCTCGCCCTCGAGGAGCGCGAGCAGGCTGCCTTCGTGGGCGTGAGGAGCGCCTTCTACCGCGCCGCGATGATCGCCGGACAGGGTGGGCTCGTCTTCCTCGCGGGCCGGCTGGGGGAGTTCACGGGCGACGTCGTGTTCGCCTGGTCGATCGTGTTCGCGGTTCTTGCCGGGATCTTCGTGGCGCTCCACGCCTGGCATCGCCTTGTGCTGCCGCGCCCGCCCGCCGACCGGCCCGTGCCCGCGGGCGCGAGCCTCGCCGCGGGCTTCGCCGAGACGTTCTCCACCTTCTTCGCGAAGAAGGACATCGTCGTCACCCTTGCGTTCCTGCTCCTCTTCCGCGCCGGGGAGGCCCAGGCGCTCAAGCTCATGGCGCCCTTCCTGCTCGACGCCGGCGCGAAAGGAGGCCTCGGGCTCTCCACCGCGGACGTGGGCCTGGTCTATGGCACGATCGGCGTGGCCGCGCTCACCGTGGGCGGCATCGTCGGGGGCTACGCCATTTCGCGTCACGGTCTGAAGCGCTGGCTCTGGCCGATGGTGCTCGCGGTCCACCTGCCGAACCTCGCTTTCGTGTACCTGGCCTTCACGATGCCCGCGAACCTCGCGGTCGTCGCCCTCGCGATCGCCATCGAGCAGTTCGGTTACGGTTTCGGCTTCGCGGCCTACCTGCTGTTCATGATTCTCGTGGCCGATGGCCCGCACAAGACGGCGCACTACGCGATTCTCACCGGATTCATGGCGCTCGGGATGATGCTGCCCGGCATGGCGAGCGGCTGGATACAGGAGCAGCTCGGCTATGCGAATTTCTTCGTGTGGGTGTGCATCGCCACGCTGCCTTCGATCGCGGTGACGGCGCTGCTGCGCATTCCCGCGGATTTCGGAAGCAAGGACCGCCATGCCGGCCGGCCCGCCTGAGAGAGCGCGCCTGGCCTCGCTCGATGCCTTTCGCGGGTTCGCCATCGCGAGCATGGTGCTCGTGAACAACCCAGGGGACTGGAACCACCTGCACGGCCCGCTCGCGCACGCGCCCTGGAGCGGCTGGACGTTCACCGACCTCGTCTTCCCCTTCTTCCTGTTCATCGCCGGCGTCTCGATGGCGCTCTCGCTCGGGCGGCGCGCGCAGGCCGGCGACGACAAGCCCGCCCTCCTGCGGGCCATGGCGAAGCGTGCCGCCATCATTCTCGCCGTGGGCCTCGCGCTCAACTTCGTGCCGTCGTTCGATGTCGCGACGGTGCGCGTCCCCGGCGTCCTGCAGCGCATCGCCCTGTGCGTGCTCGTGGCCGCACCCGTCGTCGTCTGGGCGGGTCCGCGCGCAATCGCCGTGGCGATCGCCGCTCTTCTTGCGGCGTACACGGTGCCGATGCTCCTTCTTCCCGTTCCCGATGCGAACGGGGTCGTCGTCGCGGGTGCCCTCGAGCCCGGCCGCGATTTCGCTTCGTTCGTGGACCGCCGGCTTTTCGATGGGCACCTGTGGTCCGGGTCGAGGACGTGGGACCCGGAAGGTCTCGTGAGCACGCTTCCCGCCGTGGCGAGCCTGCTCTTCGGCGTGCTGGCAGGCGCCTGGCTCCAGTCGTCTCGAAGCCGTGCCGCGCACGCCAATGGCCTGGCGCTCGCCGGCCTGGCATGCCTCGCCGCGGGACTGGCCCTGGACGACGTGCTGATGCCGATCAACAAGAACCTCTGGACCCCCTCGTACTGCGTGTTCATGACGGGGTGGTCGCTCCTGGCCTTTGCCGCGCTCTTCACGGCCATGGATGCGGCCGCGCACGCGCCCCTCCGCGAGGCCTCGCGACGCGCACTTCTCCCGTTCACGATCTACGGGATGAATGCGCTCTTCCTGTTCGCCTTTTCGGGCTTCGTGGCGCGCCTGCTCGGCGTGCTCACGGTCCCGGGCACGCAGGGCGCGCCCGTCACGATCAAGGCGTGGCTCTACGCGCCCTTTCGCGCGCTGCCCGTTTCGTCCGAGAATGCGTCCCTTCTCTTCGCGATCGCCTTCAACGCGGTCCTGTTCGCCGTGGCCTGGGTCATGTGGAAGAAGCAATGGTTCGTGAAAGCCTGACGCCTACCGGCCTCGAGCGCCGCGCGCTCGTCGCCGCGCTCGCGCTCGCCGTTTCCGGATGCGCCGGCCTGGAAGCGCCGGGCGTTGCGTCCGGGCCGGGGCCACCGCCCGCTCCGCGGGAGTTCCGCGCCGCGTGGATCGCCTCGGTCGCCAATATCGACTGGCCGAGCCGGCCCGGGCTTTCCGTGCAGGCGCAGAAGGCCGAGATCCGCCGCCTCGTGGAGCGCGCGAAATCGACGGGACTCAATGCACTCATCCTGCAGGTGCGCCCGGCCGCTGACGCCCTCTATCCCTCGGCCCTCGAGCCCTGGTCGGAGTACCTCACCGGCACGCAGGGCAAGGCGCCCGAACCCTTCTACGACCCGCTCGCGCTCTGGATCGAGGAGGCCCATCGGAACGGGCTCGAGCTGCACGCGTGGTTCAACCCGTACCGCGCGCGCCATCCGTCGGCGAAAGGTCCGCTCGCGCAGAACCACATTGCCAGCATCGCGCCGGGCCTCGCGAAATCCTACGGCACCTATCTCTGGCTCGATCCGGGCGAGCCCGACGCCGCCCGGCACACCCTCGCGGTGATCCTCGACGTCGTGCGCCGCTATGACATCGATGGCGTGCACATCGACGACTATTTCTATCCCTATCCGACCGCCGTGCCCGGCACGCCCCCCGAGGCGGGCCTCGAGATCGGCTTCCCCGACGAGCCGTCCTGGCAGGCGTATCTCGGCGCCGGAGGAACGCTTGCGCGCGCGGACTGGCGGCGCCGCAACGTGAACCGGCTCATGGAGCGCATCGACCGGGCGGTCCACGACGAAAAGCCGTGGGTGCGCTTCGGCATCAGCCCCTTCGGGATCGGGCGGCCAGACCGACGCCCCCCCGGCATCACGGGTTTCAGTCAATACGACAAGCTCTACGCGGACGTCGAGCTCTGGCTCGCGAACGGCTGGCTCGACTACCTTGCGCCGCAGCTCTACTGGCCCATCGACGATGCGCCGCATGCGTTCGGCACGCTGCTCGACTACTGGCAGGGCGAGAACGCGCGCGGGCGCCACATCTGGCCCGGTCTTTTCACCAGCCGCATCGATGACACGCCGAAATCGTGGACGGCCGGGGAGATCCTCGGCCAGGTGTCGCTCTCCCGGGCGCACGGCGCGACGGGCCACATCCACTTCAGCATGGCGGCGCTACGCGACAACCGGAAGGCCATTGCGGACCGCCTGCAGGCTTCGTCGTACGCGGCGCCGGCCCTCGTGCCCGCCACGCCCTGGCTGGGAAACGCACCTCCGCCGGCTCCGTCCGCACAGGCGCGCGGCGACACGGACATGCCGGGCATGGCGGTTCTCGAGATTCGTGCCGCCCCGTCGTCCTGGCTCGTGGCCGTGTGGTCCCGATACGAGACCGACTGGGTATTTTCGGTGGTGCCCGCCTCGACCAGCGAAGTCCGGGTCCCCATGCGTGCGGGCGACCGCGTGCTGGAAGCGCTCGTCGTCTCCGCGATCGACCGGCTGGGCGCCGAAAGCGACCGCGTGACCGTCCTCCCGCCGGGCGCGAGCGCGAAGGCAGCAAAGGAGGGAATGTGACGCGCCCTGACGACAGCGGCTCCCTGCTTGCGCTGGGCATCGACGCGGGCGGCACGCGCACCCGATGGGCGCTCGTCTGCATGCCGGAACGAATCGTCGCGCAGGGGCATGTGGGAGGCTTGAGCGCGCTTCAGCTGGGCAAGGGCGAGCGCGCACGCCTTCGCGAAACGCTCGCGGATCTTGCAGCGGCCGTCCTGGTGCACGGTCATCCGGCGAGCGCCCACGCCGGCCTCTCGGGTTTCGGCGAGGACAGCGGCCCGATCCGCGAACTCATCGCGCAGCCCCTCGGCATTGCCCCCGAGGCGGTGACCCTCGGCAGCGACATCGAGACGGCCTGCCTGGATCTCTTCGCGCCCGGGGAAGGCTACGTGGTCCATGCGGGCACGGGCTCGGTCGCGGCCTTCATCGACGCCGAAGGCAACCTGCATCGCGCAGGAGGCCGCGGTGTCACGCTGGACGACGGCGGTGGCGGGTTCTGGATCGCGCGCGAGGCGCTGCGCCACATCTGGCGCGC
Organism: Betaproteobacteria bacterium; assembly: GCA_016720855.1. Classification (NCBI taxonomy): domain Bacteria; kingdom Pseudomonadati; phylum Pseudomonadota; class Betaproteobacteria; species Betaproteobacteria bacterium. The sequence continues at coordinate 359,134 of JADKJU010000003.1, forward strand.
GGAAGACGAATGCCCGGGAAGCTGGCAGGATTCGCCGATGGCCCGTGAAGTCTTTCAACTCGTCGGCGGCTCCGACTGGTCGCACTCCCGGCGCTTCGTGTACGGAAGCGACCGCGGCGACATCGGCCGCCTCGCGCTCGCCGTCGCCAAGGCCGCCGACGCCGACCCCGTGGCGGCGGGCATCCTGCGTGCTGCCGGCCGGGAGCTTGCCCGCCTCGCGAACGCAATGACGAGCCGCCACGGACCGCGCCCCATTGCCCTCGCAGGCCGCGCGGTGGAATTGCACCCGCTCATCGGCCAGGCGATGCGCGAAGCACTGCCTGCCGGAACCGAGCTGCGGATTTGCGCAAGCCACGGGCACCATGCCGCCGCCCGGCTCGCCCTCAAGGCCGCGTGCACTCGCCGTGCCGGCTCCCCCCCTGACGACCTCCACGGAAATCCCCGATGAAGAAATTCCTCCTCCTGTTCGCCGCCGCCCTGCTCGCCGGGTGCGCAGGCGGCCCGCCCATCGACCGGTCATACAACGCCGCGAGCCAGGACAGCCGCGCCCAGTACCTCATCCTGCACTTTACGTGGGGCAGCTACGCCTCGTCGCTGAAGGTGCTCACCGAAGGCCCGGTGAGCAGCCATTACCTCGTGCGCGACAATCCGGTGGAAATCTACGGCCTCGTGGACGAGTCGCGGCGCGCCTATCACGCGGGCGTGAGCTCGTGGAAAGGGCAGACCGCGCTCAACGCGGCCTCCATCGGCATCGAGATCGTGAATGCCGGCAACCGGCTGGCCGACCAGGGCATCGAATGGGAGGAATACCCGAAGGAGCAGATCGACGCGGTGATCGCCCTCGTGAAGTGGATCGTGGCCCGGCACGAGATCCGCCCCGACCGCATCCTGGGGCACAGCGACATCGCACCGCAGCGCAAGGTGGACCCCGGCCCGAAGTTTCCGTGGAAACGCCTCGCCGACGAAGGGCTCATTCCCTGGCCCGATGCGGCGCTCGTGGCCGAGCGGCGCGTCGCGTACGAAGCGCAGCTGCCCGGCATCGACTGGTTCCAGCAGAAGCTCTCGGACCACGGCTTCGCCGTTCCGCACACCGGCGAGCTCGACGTCGCCACGCAGAAGGTGCTGGGAGCTTTCCAGATGAAATACCGGCAATCCCGGTTCGACGGCGTGCCCGACGCGGAGACGGCGGCGATACTGGACGTCATGACCTCGGCGCCGGCGAATGCGCCCTAGCTGTTTCCTGATCGCGGCCACCCTCGCCTCGGGAATCCTGTCGATGTCCTTCGCCTCGCCCGGCAGCGAGACCGCCTCTGCGGCCAGCCTCGACGCGCAGCTCGCCGCGATCGCGGACGATCCCGCCTATCCCCTGGCGAGTCTTTCGGTCGCCGCGCTGCGTGGCGGCAAGGTCGTGTACGAACGCCAGTTCGGCCGCCGGCGCATCGACGGGACGAACCCCGGCAGCGGGCCGCCGGCGGACGGGCAGACGCTCTATCGCATCGCCTCGATCTCGAAGCTCGTCACCACGCTCGGCGTCCTGCGTCTCGCGGAAGCTGGCCGGCTCGATCTCGACCGCGATGTGTCCGTCTACCTGGGCTACCGGCTGCGCAACCCGCACTTCCCCGACGACCCGGTCACGCTGCGCATGCTCGTCACCCACACTTCCTCGCTGCGCGACGACGCGGGCTACTTCTGGGACCGCGGGCATCGGCTGCGCGACGTGCTGCTTCCGGGCGGCAGCCTTTACGGCGATGGCGCGGCGTGGGCGCGCAACGCGAAGCCCGGCGCCTGGTTTTCGTATGCCAACCTGCCCTGGGGCGTCGTGGCCGAGGTCATGGAGGCCGCAACGGGCGAGCGATTCGACCGCCTCATGAAGCGGCTCGTCCTCGAGCCGCTGGGCGTCCCGGGCGGCTTCAATCCGGCCGAATTCTCGCGTGCCGAGATGGCCAACCTCGCGGCCCTCTACCGCAAGCGCGAGACGATCGACGGGAAGGACCACTGGCAATCGCCCGACGGTCCGTGGACGGCGCAGGTGGACGACTACTCGCGCGAGGCGCCCGTGCCCCGCGCCGGGCCCGACTACAAGCCGGGCACCAACGGCACGCTCTTCGCGCCGCAAGGGGGCCTCAGGACCAGCGCTGCAGGCCTGGCGCGCATCATGCGCATGCTCATGGACGGCGGGCTCGTCGACGCGAAGCCGTTCCTGCGCAGCGAAACCGTGGACGCGATGCTTGCGGAGCAGTGGCGATACGACGCCACCGCGAAAAATGGCGACAGCCGCTCCGAGGAGGGCCACAAGGACCTCTTCAACGCCTGGGGCCTGGGCAACCAGCACTTCCTCGACGTGAGCGGCCCGGGCCGCGGTGACCGCCTCGTCGAGGGCGGCGGCTTCACGGGTGTGGGACACCTGGGCGATGCGTGGGGCCTCACGGCCATCTTCGCCTTCAATCGCGAGGCGCGCGACGGCCTTATCGTCCTCATCGGCGGCGTGGCGATCGATCCCGAGAAGAACCGCGGCGCCTACTCGGGCCTCTATCGCCATGAGGAGAAGATCCTCACCGCGCTGTACCGGCGCGCGATCCGCGGTCAGTAGACCCCGGGTTCGAGCAGCGTGAGCGTGCGCTCGGTCGCGTCCACGCGCGCGCGTATGCCCATCGGTATCGTGAATTGATGCGCGATGTGCCCGAACGAGAACCCGTAGGCGGACGGCACGCCGAGCGGCTCCACCAGATCGACCAGCGTCTCCTCCAGCGTGAGCGAGGCCTCGCCCGGCGGCGGGACGCACTTGATGAAGGTGCCCAGCATCACGGCTGCCGCTTCCTTGAGGTCCCCGCTCTGCACCAGCTGCGTGAGCATCCGGTTGATGCGGTAGGGCGCCTCGTTGATTTCCTCCAGGAAGACGACCCGGCCCCGCATCTGTGCCGCGTAGGGCGTGCCGACGAGCGCGGTGAGCACCGCGAGGTTGCCGCCCACGAGCGGTCCCGCGGCGACTCCCGGCCGGATCACCCGCTCGGCGAATTCCGGCTGCGACTCGGCCTTGCGGCGGTTCTGCGCCGCAGACTCGATCGTCCATGTCGGCCTGGGCTCCATGATCGCGGCGACGAGGTGCTCGCGCGAGTAGTCGGTCCAGCTGGAGATCGCGACGGGGCCATGAAAGGTGACGAGCCCCGCGCGCCGCAGGATCGCCAGGTGGAGCGCCGTCGCATCCGAGAAACCGACGACGATCCGGGGATGGGCACGGATCAGCGCGTAGTCGATGAGGGGCAGCATCGCCGAGCCCCCCGATCCGCCGCGGCCCGTCCAGATCGCCTTCACCTGCGCATCGCGGAACATCGCGTGCAGGTCCTCGACCTGCTGCAGGGGAAAGCCGGAGTAGTTGCCGCGCCGCAGCCTCACGTTGTCGCCCAGCTTCACCCGCATGCCCAGCGACTCGATGTTGCGTACGCTCTTTTCAATGTGCGCGTCCTCCATCGCCCCGCCCGGCGCGATCAGCCCCACGAGGTCGCCACGCCTGAGGCGCGCCGGCTTCACCAGCGGTCCGGACATCGCGGACCACGCATGCGAGGGCAGGCTCGCTGCCGCCAGGAGCGCTGCCGCGCCGGCTCCGAAGCGGCGGCGGGCGGGGGCGGCAGGCAGGCGATCGTTCATCGGGGCATCGGGGTCGGAAGCGAAAAAAACGCAGGGTGCCGGGCACCCTGCGCATGATCCGGCTGGCCGTCCTGCCGCGGGAAATCGTCCGGCAGGACGGCCGGGGCGTGCCTAGAACGTGTAGGCCACGCGCGCGGTGTAGGAACGCCCGCGCGGGTCGGCGATGCGCGGGTCCCAGCCGGCACCGGCCGCGAAGTCCACGTTGTGCGCCGTGAAGGGCGGATCCTCGTTGAGCAGGTTCTTGATGCCCAGCGTGATCACCGTGTTCCTGAAGCCCGTGTAGTTCGCGGAAACGTTATAGACGATGTAGGAGTCGACCTTCGTCTCGAAGCCCGCGGGGACCACCCCGACCGGAACCTCATCCTTGTAGCCGTCGGTGTACTGCTGGTAGAGCGAGGCGCTCCACGGACCCTGGGTGTACGTGAAGTTCGCCGTGTGCTTCCAGCGCACGTAGAGGTCGCGGCGGGCGTATTGCCCCACCAGTTCGGTGTAGGACTGCGTATCGAAGATGCGGGTGCGGAAGCTGTCGTAGTAGGTTCCGACGAGGCCCGCGTTCCACTTGCCCGGGCCGAGGTTGCCGTTGAACAGCACGGTCAGGTCGAAGCCGCGCGCGATGTCGCCATCCGCGTTGACGAATCCGGCGCGGATGTAGCCGCCGGGGCCGTCGAGCCGCCCGTTGGTCCCGCGTACCAGGTTCTCCGGGAACGTCGTGTAGTTGGCGAGGACCTCTTGCGGCGTGAGTTCGTAGATGCGGTCGCTGCGCTTGACCTCCCAGAAATCCATGCTCGCCATCGCCCACTTGGCCGGCTCGATCACGAATCCGGCGGACCACTGCTTCGAGGTTTCCGGCTGCAAGTCCTTGTTGCCGCCCTGGCGCGCGTTGGGGCGAATCGCGCAAACCGAGAGATCGTTCGGGGCCAGCGGGCAAAGCACCGGGTCGGCCACGTTGCCCGGCACCGGGGCGTCGCCCTGCGCGCCATAGAGCTGGAAGAAGCTCGGCGCGCGGAAGCCTTCCTGGTACGAGGCACGAAAGAGCAACTGGCTGAGCGCGTTCCACTTGAGCGCGACCTTCGGGTTGGTGGTGCCACCGAAATCGCTGTAGTTGTCGTAGCGCACGGCCAGCTGCGCCTCGAGGTTCTTCACGATGGGCACCAGGAGCTCGCCATAGACGGCCTTGATGGTGCGCTCGACTTTCGGAAACTCCGCATCGAAGGCGGCCTGGTAAACCGGCTGCGTGGCAGTGGAGCCGTCGGAGAACTTGTAGCTCTCGCGGCGCAGGTCGAAACCCGCGGCGAACGAGAGGGCGCCGGCCGGCAGTTTCATCAGGTCCCCGGAAATCGCGCCGTCGGCCTGCAGCAGGCGCGACTCGCCGCCGAAGAGCTTGGTGCCGTCGGCACGCGCCGCGTCCAGGAGGGCCTGCCCGGCCGGCGTCTGCGACTGCCCGTATGGCAGCCACGGATTCACCAGGCCGCTTCCCAGCGCCGTCGTGAGCGGGGCCGTGAACATGTAGCCGCGCCCCAGGTCGGAGTCGGCGTTGCTTCCCGCCGTGGACAGGCCGAGCTTCCAGTCGTACTTGCCGTCGAGCACCCCTTCGAGGCCCACGAGCAGGCGGTAGTTGTCCGTCGTCGTCTCGATGGTCCGGCCGCCGCAATCGTCGCAGCGCCACCGGTAGGCGATGGGCAGGTTGGGGTTGAAGGTCGCGATGTAGGCGGAAAGGTCCTGGTAGTACGGGCCGTTGACCGGATACTGCATGCCCGAGAAGCTCCCGGTCGTGGTGATCTGGAGGGGCTCGAATTGCTTCGTCGCCTTGGTGCGCGAGCCGACGATTTCGGCGAACGCGGTCACGTCGTTGGTGACCATGAAGGTCCCGCGCGCGACCAGGTTCACGCGGTCCACCGGCTGGATCATGACCGCGGCCGCGCCATAGTCGTAGGCGCAGCCGTAGCGGAACCCGGGGCTGTTCCAGAGCACGGTCTGGTACTGGGTCTGGCCCGGATAGCTGTCGCAACCAGTGGTGAACGCCAGCAGGTTGGCCCGGTTGTAGGTCTGCGTGCCGCCGCTGGGCGTGCGGAACGTGGCGCCCATGGCCGTGCCCGAAAGGCCCGTCTGCGTGGCGAAGGTTGTCCCGGTGGTGTCGGGCGAAAGGCCCCGGCTGGGCTGGAACCCGTTCGAGAAGGAGCGGTCGTGGCCGTTCAGGATCTCCTGGCGGTCCACGGCGACGTTGGCCATGATGTTGTAGCGGTCCTTGCCGAGGTCCCCCGTGCCGGCGAGGATCGTGGCCCGGTAGACGTTGCCGCCGCCATCCTCGGTGACGTCGACCGCCCCCGCCACCTCGACGCCCTTGAAGTCGCGCCGCAGGATGAAGTTGATCACGCCGCCGATCGCGTCCGTGCCGTAGATCGCCGAGGCACCGTCCTTGAGCACTTCCACGCGCTCGACGGCCGATAGCGGGATGGAGTTCAGGTCGACGGCATTGCCCTTCGCGCCGTGCGTGGACACGCGCCGGCCATTCAGCAGGACCAGCGTGTTGGCGGCGCCCAGGCCGCGCAGGTTCGCGCTGGAATTGCCGTTGTTGTTGCGGTCGGTGGTTCCGAGCTGGATGCCGACGTTCGAAGACAGGTTGTCCGCGCCCGTGCCGTTGGCCGACAGCTTCATGACAAGGTCCTCGGCGCTCACGAAGCCTTGCCGCAGGATCTCTTCGCGCGTGATCACCTGGATGGGCATCGCGCCTTCCTCCTGCACCCGCTTGATGCTGCTGCCCGTCACCTCGACCTTTTCCATCTTCTGGGCCTTCGGATCCGGCACCTGCTGGGCCAGTGCGGGACCGGCGGCAAAAACGAGTGCGACCACGTGCGCAAGCTTGGACTTGTTCAAGGCGGATTCTCCCCTAAGTATTTTTTTGATTTCTTCCGGGATCGGGACCGCGAGACCCGAAAATTCCCGGCGACGATGAAGCTAATACCAATAAACTACCAATTCGTCGCACTCTGCTGCCAACGGTCCGGAAATGCAATACCCGCGCAATCGCCTCGCCGTAGCCGCATTCGCCGGCCTGTGTTTCTGCCTGCCCGCCCCCGCCCAGCTCCCCGACACCGTCACCCGGTTGCTGCAAGGCGCGCACGTGCCGCCCGAGGCCATGGGAGCGATCGTCCTCGATGCGCGCACCGGCGAGACCCGGATCGCGCACCGCGCCGGCGAGAGCCTGCAACCGGCCTCGACGCTGAAGACCCTCACGGCCATCGTGGCGCTCGAACGCCTCGGTCCCGCGTGGCGCGGCCGCAGCGAGCTGGTCACCGCTGCACCGGTATCCGATGGCGTCCTGCAGGGCGATCTCGTGCTGCGTGGCGGCGCCGACCCGGATCTCGATTGGCCCGCCTTCAGGCGTCTCCTCGTTTCGGCCCGCAACCAGGGCATCCGCGAGATCGCCGGCGACTTCGTGCTCGACGCGAGCTTCTTCCAGCCGGCCCGAACGGACGTGGGGCTGCCGCCCTTCGACGAGACGCCGGAGTTTCGCTACAACGTGATCCCGGACGCGATCTTCCTCAACGGCTACCTGCTCGGGCTCGAGATCGACGCCGATTCGACCCGGGTGCGCGTCTCGGCCTCCACCCCGCTCGAAGGCGTGAGCGTCGAATCGTCCCTGGCCCTCGTCGATCGCGCCTGCGCCCTGTGGGAGGACACCTGGAAGATGCCGCAGGTGGAAAGAAGTCCGGACGGCCGCATCCGCATCCGATTGATGGGGGATTTCCCGAAGAACTGCAACACCTCGACGAACATCAGCGTGCTGGACCGCGTCGATTTCGCGGACCGGCTGTTCCGCGCGCTCTGGCGAGAGCTGGGCGGCACTTTCCGCGGCACGACGAAGTTCACGCCGGCCCCCGGAGGGCGAACGCTCGCCCGCCACACCTCGCGCTCGCTGGCGGAGATCACGCGCGACGTGAGCAAGCGATCGGACAACCCGGTCGCGCGCATCGTGTACCTCGTCCTGGGTACGCTCGACAGCGGACCGGCGGGCGGCGATACCGCCGTCCGCGCCGAGCGGGAAGTGCGCGCCTGGTTGAAGGAAAAGGGCATCGACGACGCCGGGCTCGTGCTCGAGAACGGCTCCGGCCTGTCGCGAAAGGAACGCATCCGTCCCGCGCAGCTGGCGACGGTGCTGCTCGCGGCCCGCCGAAGCCCCTGGGCGCCGGAATTCGTTTCGGCCCTGCCCATCGTGGGCTACGACGGCGGCATGAGGAAGCGCCTCAACAGCTCTTCCGCCGCCGGCAAGGCGCGCATCAAGACCGGGACCCTGCGGGACGTGTCCGCCGTGGCGGGCTACGCCGAGAATGCCGCGGGCGAGCCGCTTGTCGTCGTCGCCATGATCAATCACCCCCTGGCCACGGGCAGCGTCGCACGGCCGATCCTCGACGCGTTCCTCGATGCGGTGGTGCGGGACGGAGCCGCGGGGGCGAAGCGCCGATAGTCCCGCGTCCCTAGAGGATGCGCGCGTAGCCGGCCCGCACCTTCAGGCGGTCGCCGCAGTCGAAGTGCCACCACTCGGTGGAAATGCCCATCCAGCCGCCCTCCCGCATCGCCGCGCGCAGCAGCTCACGGTTCCGCACCTGCGCCGGAAGGATCGCTCCCGTGACGAGGTGTCCCTCCTCCAGCGCCGGATGCGAACGCTCGTCCAGGCTGTCGAAGGGCGTGCCCATGTCGAGCTCCCGTCCCTGCGCATCCGCCACCGTCACGTCCACCGCCATGCCGAACGAATGGATGGAGCCCCGGTCCGGCTCGGCCAGGTAGCGAAGCAGGTCCGTTCCCTGGAGCGCGGCCCAGAGCTGTTCCTGCACGCGCTGTGGCCGCATCGCGTCGAGCACGAGCAGGCTCGCGCCTTCCCGTTCACGAGCGAGCCACTGCGCCGATCGCGCGAGGGACGCCGCCGCGTCGCAGTGCAGCCAGGCGCAGTCGAGCGGCGAGTAGAGGTCGCGGCCCGTGAAATTGCCCCGGCTCGCATAGCGCAGGTCCACGCGCACGCCGGGGATCCGCGCCAGGGGGCGGAAATCCGGGTGGCCGGGAACGGCTTCGGCGGAAAGGGTCCGGTCCATGATTTGCACGGCGGCGGCGCGGCGCGGGCGGTCAATGTAACATTCACCCTTGTCTTTCGCTCGCCGCGCGCGGGACAGCCCCGCGACAAGCCGACCCGAACCGGAAATGTCCCTCACACCCAGATACCAGATCCAGGGCGGCCAGCCCGTCAGCGGCCGCATCCGCAGCCTCGGCGCGAAGAACTTCGCGACCAAGGCGATGGTGGCGGCCCTGCTCGCCGAAGGCACCACCACGCTCCTCAACACGCCACGGATCGGCGACGTCGAGATCACCTGCGACCTGCTCGTGGCTTCCGGCGCGAAGCTCGCCTGGAGCCATGAGGGCAACCTGCAGGTCGATGCGTCCGCCATCCGCTCCGCCCGCGTGCCGGTGCCCGACAGCGGCTCGAACCGCATCCCGATCCTCCTGCTCGGCGTCCTGCTGCACCGCCTGGGGGAAGCGCACGTGCCCTTCGTCTCGGGCTGCAACATCGGTTCGCGCCCGGTGGACTTCCACCTGACCGCGGCGCGCATGTTCGGCGCGGAAATCGAGATCGCGAAGGACGGCTATCACGCCAGGCGCAGCGGCCCCTTGCGCGCCTGCCACTACACGCTGCCCTACCCGTCCGTCGGCGGCACCGAGAGCTGCCTCTACCTCGGCGTGCTGGCCAAGGGCACGAGCATCATCGAGAACGTCGCGACCGAGCCGGAGATCATCGCGCTCATCACCATGCTGAACGCGATGGGCGCGCGCATCCAGCTGCGTCCGAACCGCGAGCTCGTCATCGAGGGCGTGGACAAGCTCTACGGCACCACGTTCGAGGTGCTCGGCGACCGCATCGAGGCCGCCTCGTGGGCCGCGCTCGCCGCCGCCACGGACGGCGAGATCACCGTGGACGGCATCGATCCGTCCACGCTCATCAACTTCTTCGGCCCGTTCAACGCGGTCGGCGGCGGCGTCGCGATCGAGGGGCCGAAGTCGATCCGCTTCTTCCGCCGGCACGCCCTCAAGAGCATCGTCCTCGAGACGGACGTGTTCCCCGGCTTCGCGACCGACTGGCAGCAGCCCTTCGCGGTGATGCTCACCCAGGCCTCGGGCACCTCGGTCATCCACGAGACGGTTTACGAGCGCCGCTTCGACTACCTCGAGGCCCTTTCCGCGCTCGGCGCAAAGACGCAGATCGAGACGCATTGCCTGGGCTCCGTGGCCTGCCGGTTCCGGGGCCGCGACTTCCCGCACAGCGCGATGATCCTCGGGCCCACCCTGCTGCATTCGGAGGGACTCACCCTCGACGTGCCGGACCTGCGTGCGGGCCTGGCGTACGTGATGGCGGCGGCGCTCGCGACGGGCGAGACGACGATCACGTCGATCCAGCGCATCGAACGCGGCTACGGGGCGCTGGTCGAACGCACGCGGGACCTGTCGATCCGCATCGCGGCAGCCTGAGTCATGGTGGCCACGGCCGGGCGCGTCGGCTGAATGTCTCCCGGCGTCATGCTGGCGGTGCTCGCGGCGTACTTCGCCGTGCTGTTCGCGGTGGCCTGGCGCACCTCGCGGGATGCGACCAACGACGGCTTCTTCATCGGGAACAAGTCGAGCCACTGGCTGCTCGTGGCCTTCGGCATGGTGGGCACGTCGCTGAGCGGCGTCACCTTCGTGAGCGTGCCCGGCGCCGTGGGGCGCGACGGCTTCACCTATTTCCAGATCGTCCTCGGGTATTTCGCCGGATACCTGGTGATCGCGTACGTGCTGCTGCCGATCTACTACCGCGACAACGTCACCTCGATCTATCACTTCCTCGAGACGCGGCTGGGCCGGGGAGCGCACAAGACGGGCGCCGGCTTCTTCATCCTGTCGCGCACCCTCGGCGCCACGGCCCGGCTCTACCTCGTCGCGAACATCCTGCAGGAGGCGATCCTCGACGGGATCGGCGTGCCGTACTGGCTCACCGCGCTCGTGATCCTGGCGATGATCCTGGCCTACACCTACCAGGGCGGCGTGAAGACCATCGTGTGGACGGACACGCTGCAGACCTCGTGCATGCTGGGCGGCCTCGCGATCGTCGTGGCGAGCCTGCTCGCGAACCTGGACATGGGATTCGGCCAGAGCCTCGAGCGGCTGGCGGACCAGGGACTTTCCACGATCTTCTCGACCGACGTGGACAGCAAGTCGTTCTTCCTCAAGCACCTTGTCGCCGGCGCCTTCATCGCCATCGCCATGACGGGCATGGACCAGGAGATGATGCAGAAGAACATCTCCGTGCGCACCCTTCGGGATTCGCAGAAGAACGTCGTCACGCTCGCCTTCATCATGCTGGGCGTGGTGCTCCTCTTCCTGTACCTCGGTGGCCTCCTGCACCTGTTTGCGCCGACGGTCGGCGTGACCGCCACGGGCGACCGGATCTTCCCCGCCGTCGTCCTCGGGCACCTGCCGGCGCCAGTGCAGCTCGTCTTCCTCGTCGCGCTGGTCTCGGCCCTCTTCCCGAGCGCGGATGGCGCCATCACCGCGCTCACCTCGAGCTTCTGCATCGACATCCTGGGCCTCAAGCACCGCCGCGACCTGTCCGAGCAGGCGCGCACGCGAATCCGCCATCGCGTGCACCTGGGGTTCTCCGCCGTCTTTCTCGCGCTCATGCTCGCCTTCAAGTGGGCGGCGAGCCCGAGCATGATCGGCCTCATCCTCACGCTCGCGAGTTACACCTACGGCCCCCTGCTCGGGCTCTTCGCCTTCGGCATTCTTGCCCGGCGGCGGCTGTCGGACGCGTGGGTTCCCGCGGTGGCGCTTGCCGCGCCCGCGCTGTGCTTCTGGCTCGACCGCAACCAGCAGTCGCTTTTCGGTTCGTACCAGGTCGGCCTGGAAATCCTCGTGCTGAACGGCTTTCTCACCTTTGCCGGCTTGTGGATGATTTCCCGGCCCGGCGAGCCCCTCCCCCATCCCGGAACCGCGCCCGCATGACCACCCCCCTCGACTCCCTGCAGTTCAAGTCCGTCACCTACTCCGGCCTTGGCGCCGGGCCCCGCCTCATCGTCACCGGCGCGGTGCACGGCAACGAGACCTGCGGCACCAGGGCCATCGGGCGTGTGATCGACGACCTCGAAGCGGGGCGGCTTTGGATCGCCGCGGGTACCGTGACCTTCGTGCCCGTGACCAACCCGCTCGCGTACGCGAAGGGCGAGCGCTCGGGCGACCGTAACCTCAACCGCAACCTTTCGCCGACCGCGAGCCCCGTGGATTTCGAGGATCACGTCGCCAACTGGCTCTGCCCGCTCCTCGCGCGGCACGACGTGCTGCTCGACCTGCACTCGACCCGTGCGTTGAATCCGGCTTTCGCGATGCTGGGTCCCTTCGACAACGCAGGTCCCCTGCAACCGTTCAGGCACGCCGCGATGGAGCGGGGCCTTGCGCGGCGGCTGGGCGCGCGGCGCTTCGTCGATGGCTGGCTGGAGACCTATGCGAAGGGCGTCGAACGGCGCCTGAAGCGCCTGGGGCAGGCGGCCACGCGCGCCGAGGCGCTCAACACGGACCCGAAGTACGGCATCGGCACGACGGAGTACATGCGATCGGTGGGCGGCTGCGCCATCACGCTCGAATGTGGCCAGCACGACGATTCCTCCGCGCCCGAGGTCGGCTATCGCGCGATCCTCAACGCGCTCGCGCACCTGGGCCTCGTGAAATCCACGCCAATCGCACCGGTGCAGGATCACGAGTACCTGAGCCTCGTTGACGTGATCGACCGCGCACACGAGGGCGACGCTTTCAGCCGCGAGTGGTCGAGCTTCAACCGGCTGGCGAAAGGCGACCTGATCGGCACGCGCCACGACGGCACGAAAGTGCTTGCCCCGGAGGACGGGTACATCGTCTTCCCGGACCACAGGGCACTGGCGGGCAACGAGTGGTTCTACCTCGCGAAGGCCCGGCCTCCCGCGGCACTCGAACCTGCGGCATGAGCCGGATCGCGGAGGACTGGCACCACTTCCTCTTCGCCCGAGCCGGGACTGGGTGCATCCGGAACGCTAGGCCACGTAGTGCACCTTGGCCGGTGTCTGCACGAGCGGCTCCGCGCCTCGTTCGGTGATGACGGCCGGATACTCGAGCCGCATGCCGCCGCTGCCGGGCACATACAGGTGCGTGCCGAGCGCGACCACCATGCCGGGCTGCACCACGTCGTCGCTGCGCAGGTTGATGAACGGGCGCGTTCGCGCGCACGTCCCAAGGCCGTGCCCGAAGAGCGGCAGGCCGAAGTCCTGGAAGCCATGCTTGGCGAACGTGGCGATGCCTTCGCGCACGCAGTCCGGAATCGGGCGGCCGGGCTTGAGGCTCGCGAGCATGGTCGCCGCGACGTCCTCCCAGCACGCGATCATCTTCGCCTGCGTGTCATCGGGCTTGCCGATGAAGACCGGGATCGCCGTATCGGCGAGGTAGAGATCCAGCATCGGGTGCAGGTCGAGGATCACGAACTCGTCGCGCCCGATTTTGCGGTCGGTGGATTGCTGCGTCACGCCGCGCAGGAACCCGGTCCGCGGCCCGCTGCCCACCTCGGTGCCGCCCGTCACGGCCCACGCCCAGGTGCTGCCGTTGTCGCGAATCGCCGCCTCGATGACGCCGGCGACGTGGTTCTCCGTCACGCCCTCGCGAACGGCGGCAAAACCGGCCCGAAAGCCGATATCCGAGACATGCGCCGCATGCCGCAGCCGCTCGATCTCCGCAGGAGACTTGAGAAGCATCACGTCGTCGATCCAGCGCACGCCGTTCTCGAATGTCGCCGAGGGCAGCGTCGCGACAAGGTCGAGGTACTCCGAGGCAGTGAGCATGCCCGGGGCGACCTGTGCGGCACCCGGGTGACTGAGATCCAGGCCGATGCGCCCGTTGCTGGCGCCCAGAGAAACCAGCGCCTCACGGATCGCCTCGATCATGCCGTCGAAGTGGAATTCGCGCAGGGTGCCGATCTCGCCTTCGGCCTTCACGCGCGATGCGTCCATCGCCCAGTACACGTTCTCGCACTTGCCGTCGGCGGTGACGATCACGGCGCCGCGCCAGGGCATGAACGCCCCGTTCAGGTAGTGCAGCGAGGCCTGGCGGGTGCCCACATAGGCGCTGGCCCCTTCCTTGCGCAGCCGGGCTCCGAGGGCGGCGATTCGTGCCGCAAAGTCGATTCGTTGCATGCTCATCCCCCTATTCCACGCGCGCGCCGGAAGCCCGGACCGCACGCTCCCACTTCTTCGTCTCGGCCTGCATGAATGCGGCGAACTCCTGCGGTGTGCTGCCGATCGGCTCCGCCGCCTGGGCGATCAGGCGCTCGGATACCGCCGGAGCGCGAACCGCAGCGGCAATGGCGCTGCTCAGCTTCGCCACGATCTCCGGCGGCGTCTTCGCCGGCGCCACGACACCGATCCAGCCCACGGCGCTGTAGCCGGGAACGCCCTGCTCCGCGATGGTGGGCACGTCCGGAACCGCGGGTGAGCGGGTGGCGCCGGTCACGCCGAGGGCGCGCAGCCTTCCGCTCTTGACGAGCGGCAGCGCGGTCATCATCGAATCGAACATGAGTTGCACCTGCCCGCCGATCAGGTCGTTCAGGGCCGGGGCGCTGCCCTTGTAGGGGATATGCGGCATGTCGAGTCCCGACATGCTCTGGAAGAGTTCCCCGGACAGGTGCATCGAGGTGCCGCTGCCTCCCGAGGCACGGTTGAGCTTGCCCGGGTTCGCCTTTGCATAGTCGATCAACTCTCGCACGTTCTTCACCGGCACCGAGGGGTTCACCACGAGGATGAGCGGGTATTGCACCACCTGCGACACCGGCGTGAAGTCCTTGATCGGGTCGAAGGGGAGCGACTTGTAGAGCGTCTGGTTGATCGCGTGCGTGCCGATCGTCGCCATGAGGATCGTGTAGCCATCCGGCGGGCTCTTCGCCACGAAGTCGGCGCCGATGTTGCCTCCCGCGCCAGGCTTGGGCTCCACCACCACCGGCTGGCCGAGCGTCTTCTGCATTTCCTGCGCGATGAGGCGCGCGGTGATGTCCGTGGGCCCGCCCGCCGCGGCCGGGACGATGAACTTGATCGGCTTCGTCGGGAAGTCCCCCTGCGAGAGTGCAGGCGGCGCCGCCATTGACACCAGGACGGAAAGGGCGAGAGCAGTCAGTCGGGACATCGGTTCCTCCAGTTGCGTTGTTCGCTAGGCGAACGTATGATCGATAGGAGAACATACTCTAACGGCATCGGCGCGCGCTGTCAAAGGCGCCCGCGGGAGGCAACTCATGAAGGACAAGGACGGCGCGGCAATCGCCGGCAGCGACACTTTCGTGGAAGCCTTCGCGCGCGGCCTCGCCGTGATGCGCGCATTCGGGTCGGGGGCGCCGGCACTCACCATCAGCGAGGTGGCCGTGCGCGCCGGGGTCACGCGCGCGGGCGCGCGCCGCCTGCTGCACACCCTCCTCGCGCTCGGCTACGCACGCACCGACGGCACGCGCTTCTCGCTCACCCCGCGCGTGCTCGAGCTGGGGCACGCCTACCTTTCGTCGCTTTCCATGCGCGAAGTGGCGCAGCCCGTGATCGAGCGCCTGGCGGCGCAACTGCAGGAGATCGTCGGGCTGTCCGTGCTCGAGGGCACCGATATCGTGTTCGTGGCCCGCGCGGAACTGCGCAGCCCGCTCGCACGCGGCATCGGACTCGGTGGCCGGCTGCCCGCGTTTGCCACGTCGATGGGGCGCGTCCTCCTCGCGGGGATGCCGGCCAGCGACGCGAAAAAGCTTCTCTCCCCCCGCTCCCTCAAGCCCTACACGAGCTTCACCCTGTGCAAGCCGGAGGCGCTGGCGCGCCTCCTCGCGCGCGTGCACAAGCAGGGCTACGCGCTGGTGAGCGAGGAACTGGAGCTGGGCGTCTGCGGGCTTGCGGCGCCGATCGTCGACGCGCAGGGGCGGGTCATCGCAGCAGTCAACGTGAGCACCAATCTCGCCCGGCACACGAAAGAGGAGATGCTGCGCCGGTTCCTGCCGCCGCTGCTGGGGGCGGTGGCCGAAATCTCGGTGGGGCTCCGCGCAGGGCGCTAGGCGGCCGCCTCGGCCATCCCCGCCTTCAGAAGCGTGGCGGTCTCGCCCACCACGTCCGCAGGGACAGTCGAGAGGCAGTCCGGGATGGTACGCTTCCCCACGGCGAGCGCCGAGGTTGTCCCTGACCCCCGTTGTAGGGTGAAATAGCGGGTATTGGTCGTGGTCCGACAAGAAGAACGGAGGGTCGTCGATGCTGGAGTTCCTGCACCGGGGTCGGGTGAAATCGCCGCGCCTGCGCGTGCTGCAGCACCTTGCGCTTCTATCGACACTGTCGCCCCGCGAGCGGCAGGTCCTGGATGGCCTGCTGCACGAGCGTCGGTACCTGAAGGGCGAAATCGTCTTCGACCAGGGCGAAGAGGGCGAGACGCTCCATATCGTCGTTTCGGGCCGCGTGCTGATTTGCCGCCAGGGCGAGCCCGTGGCCGGAAAGATAAACGAGATCCTTCCGGGTTTCGCATTCGGGGAAATCGCGCTGCTCGAAAACGCCCCCCGCAGCTACCAGGCGCGGGCGGAAGAGGATTGTGTTCTGGCTTCCCTCTCGCGGGGCGACCTGGAAAGCCTCCTTGACACGAACGCCGCCATCGCATCGAAACTCCTGCTGCAGATCGCGATCCAGCTCAGCCGGGAACTTGTCAGCGCGTCCGCCACGGTGGGCCAAGGGCCGCAATGAAGCGGACCCCGATCGCCACCAGCGACGCCAGCCGGTACGTTTCAGCCGGACCATTCGTCTGGGCGGCGACCGTGGTTTTCACGATGCTGCTGCTTGCGGCGTTGAACCACGTCCTGTGGCTCGTCGTGCCCTTGCTGTTCGCGATCATCCTGTATTTCGGGCTGTTTCCCGTTGTCCGGCGGTTGACGATGGCGGGGCTTTCGCGCGAATCCGCGGCGGCGATTGTTGCCGGCGGATTCTTCCTCATCACCGTGGCGGCGATGGTGCCCACCCTGCTGTGGCTCGTGGCGCAGGAGAGCAGCGGCGAGGCTGCCCTGTTGCGTTACCTCGACGGCGGCCGCACGCTGGTTGACCGGACACTGTTGGCGCTGGAATCGCAGTTCGGATTTCTCCGGCGAATGGACTTCCACGCCGACATGTCCCGCAAGCTCGCGGATTACGGCGGGACCTTCCTCCAGCAGCACCTGTCGCACGTCCTGCTCGATGCCGCGGCATGGCTGCCGGCCCTGTTGCTCGCGCCGTTCCTTGCATTCTTCTTCCTTCGCGACGGACGCAGTTTCCTCAAGCTGATAGGCAAATCGGTGCCGAATGCCTATTTCGAACGCACCCTTTACATGATCGACCGCGTTGACGGCACCGCTCGCGCCTATTTCCAGGGCTTGCTCAAGCTCACCCTGATCGACGCGGCCTGTCTCGCGCTCGGATTGTGGGCCCTGGGCATCCCGCGCGCCGCCGCCCTCGGACTGCTGGCGGCAGTGCTCGCCTGGGTGCCGTACATCGGGTCGGTATTCGCGTGCGGCATCGTCGTGCTCGTCGCGGCCACGGACCTGCCGCTCGACCCCTGGATCGTCTATTACGCCGTCGGATTGTTCATTCTTGTCCGGCTGCTGGACGACTTCGTGTTCATGCCGCTGACCGTCGGGCGCAGCCTGCGCCTGCACCCGCTGCCGACGGTGCTCCTGATATTCGCCGGCGGCGCGGTGGCGGGAATCCCCGGGCTGATCCTGGTCCTGCCCCTGGCGGCCGCCTTGATGGTGGTTGCCGAGACGATCGGCAGCATCGTGAGCAACCCCCGGCTGCGCGCCCGGAACGCGCACGCCAACGCGCTGCAGGCAAGACGCGTCACCGCCGACCTCCGATCGTGACGTACGCAGGCGGCCCGTCGAATCGCATGCCATCCCCGGATGTAGCCTAGACTTCCTGCCCAAGACGTTCCTGCACGGAATCCCTTTTCGATGCGCCCTCTGGCCCTGGACTCGATCGCATGCCCGGACTGCGACCTGCAGCAAGTCGTGCCGCCGCTTCCGCCGGGCGGGAGCGCACGGTGCGCGCGGTGCGCGGTGACGATCGCGAGAAATCCCGTTGATCCGATCGACCGTCCCCTGGCCCTCACCGTCGCCGCCGCGCTCGCCTTCGCGGTCGCCAACATGACGCCTCTGATGGGGCTTTCGGCGGTCGGCCTGGAGACGACGACGACGCTCATGGGCGGGGCCCGGGAAATGTGGTCGCAGGGCAGCGAGGTCACGGCGGCGATCGTGGCGTTCAGTGCGGTCATCGCGCCGGGATGCTTCATCGCGTTCATGCTGATCGTCCTGCTCGCGGCCAGACGGCCGCCGGCTCCGCGCTGGGTGGGGAGGTTGATGCGCGTTGCGTCGTTCGTGCAGCCATGGTCGATGAGCGATGTCATGCTGCTCGGCATCCTGGTCGCGCTCATCAAGATCGCGCAGCTCGCGACGGTGGTTCCCGGCATCGGCATGTACGCGGTGGGCCTGCTGGTCCTGTTGCTGGCCGCGATTTCCGCCACGTTCGACAGCCATGCCATCTGGAAACGGGTCGTCTGGGCCGACGGAACGCCGCCACCGGATTCCCCCGGTACGCAGGCGCCATGGAGAGGCGCGACGACCGCCCCGGCACCCGGTGCCGCACGGACCGGGCTGGCTTCCTGCGCGACTTGCAGGCTGCTGTCGCGTCCGTACGGGCCGGGACAGCCGGGACATTGCCCCCGCTGTGGCGCCACGCTGGCGCCGCACCACCGTCACTCGATCCAGTACACCTGGGCACTGCTGATCGCGGCGGCGATCCTGTATGTCCCGGCCAACGCGCTGCCCGTGCTGATCACCACGACGCTGGGGTCATCGGAGCCCGACACAATCATCAGCGGCGTCGCCAGCCTTTACGAAACGGGCTCCTGGCCGCTGGCGCTGATCGTGCTGATCGCGAGCGTGATGATTCCCATGGGCAAGGTGGTCGCGCTTGCCTACCTGCTAGCCACGGTGCAGCACGGCTCGGTCAGGAGCAACCACGATCGGGCACGGCTGTATCGCCTGATCGACTTCATCGGCCGGTGGTCGATGCTCGACGTCTTCGTCGTCGCGTTCAGCGTGGCGCTCGTGCAGCTCAGGCCGATGATGTCGGTGGCGCCGGGTCCGGGCGTCGTGTTCTTCATGGCGGTGGTCGTGCTGACGATGTTCGCCGCCCATTCGTTCGATCAGCGCCTCATCTGGAATCCCGGCAACCTTCAACGGAGCCCGCATGGCTGAGCCCGCCGACAGCAGCGAACTTCCGCAAGCCATCGTCGTGGCGCCGAAGCGCCGCCGGCTGTCGATCGTATGGGTCATCCCGATCCTCGCCGCGCTGGTGGCCATCGGGATCGCGGTCCAGCGCATCCGCAGCGAGGGAAAGATCATCACCATCGTCTTCCCTTCCGCCGAAGGCATCGAGGCCGGCAAGACCTTCATCAAGTACAAGGACGTGAATATCGGCCAGGTGAGCGCCGTGCAGCTGACCGAGGATCATTCCGAGGTGGAGGTCACGGCCAGGATCACCCAACGCTCCGCGTCGCTCATGGTCGGGGATGCGAGATTCTGGGTCGTCCGCCCGACCATCAGCCTCACCGGGATTTCCGGTCTCAACACGCTCCTGTCGGGCAATTACATCGGCTTCGAGGCCGGGACCTCCGAGAACTCGCAAAACGAGTTCATCGGGCTTGCCGCGCCACCGTTCGTCGCCAGCCAGCTGGGGCGCGAGTTCATCCTGAAGGCCGAGGATCTCGGCTCGGTCTCCACGAGCTCGCCGATCTATTTCAGGCGCCTGCCTGTGGGTCAGGTCATTTCCTACGGTCTCGCCCCGGATGGCACGACCATCGAGATCCGGGTGTTCATCCACGCGCCTTACGACAAGTTCGTGAAGCCCGGAACGCGGTTCTGGAAGGCAGGCAAGGTCGATGTCGTCGTCGATGGCGGTGGCCTGGACATACGCACGGAGTCGCTGGTCGCACTGCTGGTCGGCGGCGTCTCGTTCGATACCCCAGCGGCGTCCACGCCCGACACGACGGACGCGCCCCAGAATACCGTGTTCACGCTCTACGCCGACCGGGCCGCCGCATGGAAGGCGCCCGATGCCCATGCGCGCAACTATGTGCTGCATTTCAACGAGTCGGTGCGCGGCCTCGCCGTCGGCGCGCCCGTCACGCTCCTCGGCCTGCCCGCCGGAGAAGTCACCGGCATCAGCCTGGATCCCGACGTGGCCAACGCGAGCCTTCGTGCACGCGTGACGATCGCGTTCAATCCCGAGCGTTCCCTGGCCCAAGCAGATGCCGGCCGGAAAGCGCGGAGCGACGGGATGCTGGGAGGCAATGACAAGGGCCGCAACGTCTTCCTGCAGCGCCTGATCGACGAGCGCGGCCTGCGCGCGCAGTTGAAGAGCGGCAGCCTCCTGACCGGGCAGTTATACGTAGCTCTCGAATACTTCCCGAGGGCGCCCAAGGCAACGATCAACTGGAACCGGGACGTGCCGGAGCTGCCGGTGGTGTCCAGCACCCTCAGCGACATCGAGAACAGGCTGACTAGCATTCTCGACAAGATGGACAAGCTCCCGCTCGAGGCCATGGGGCAGGCGCTCAAGACGGACCTGGAGGCCCTGGGCGAGACGCTAGTGAGCGCGAACAAGCTCATCACGCGCGTCGATGCGGAGGTGGTTCCGACGCTGAAGGCGGACCTCGATGCGCTCAACCGCGCGCTGGGCAGCATGGAGCGCGCGCTGCAGAACGCGGATGCAACGCTCCTCGGGCCCAATGCCCCCGCGCAGCAGGAGCTGCGCGATGCGCTGACCGAATTCACCCGTGCCGCCCGCAGCATGCGCGTGCTGGTCGATTACCTCGAACGCCACCCCGAGTCGCCGATCCGCGGCAAGGCTGCAACAACGAACGGAGGCAAATGATGGGCCGACCGGAAGTCCTCGCGGTTCTGTGCGCCGCGGCCATGCTCGCGGCCGGATGCGGGACCACGCCCCCGTCGCGGTTCTACACGCTGAGCGCCACCGCGGCACCCACGGCGTCGCCGACCACGCTGGTTGTCGCCGTGGGCCCCGTCACCGTGCCGGCGGTCGTCGACCGGCCGGAGTTCGTCTTGAGTGCAAGCCCGAACGAGCTGCGGATCGACGATTTCAATCGATGGGCCTCGCCGCTGCAGGACAACCTGTCGCGCGCCGTTGCCGAGAACCTCGTCGCGATTCTCGGCACGCCGCGGGTGATCCTGTTTCCGCAACCGCTCGCCACGAGTCCCGACTATCGCGTTGCCATCGAGGTCCGCACGTTCGATTCGACGCCCGCAAAGTCGGCAGCGCTTGATGCCGTCTGGACGATCCGGCAGACGAAGGACGGGAAGACGCGGACGGGACGCACCTCCGCGCGCGAAACGCCGGCGGACGGCGGCTACGAAGCGCTGGCCGCCGCGCATAGCCAGGCAGTGGCCCGCCTGAGCGGGGACATCGCGGAGGCGATTCTCGCGATGCAACGGGGCTCTCCGTAGGGGGCTTGCCCGACGCGGGCGCCATGCGCGTTCGGATGCATGCGTGCGCCACTTACCGCTCTTCGGGATTCTCGATCCCGGCGTGAAGATTCCGGGCGGATTTTCCGGAACCGCCCGGGCAATGGTTGGCCTGGCTTCTCAGCGAACGCCGAGGAGTTCCACGTCGAAGACAAGCGTGGCATTCGGCGGGATGACACCGCCTGCGCCGCGCGCGCCGTAACCCATCTCCGGCGGGATCACGAGCGTACGCTTTCCGCCCACCCTCATGCCGGCCACGCCCTCGTCCCAGCCCCGGATCACCTGCCCGGCCCCGAGACGGAATTCGAAGGGAGAGCCGCGATCGACGGAACTGTCGAACTTCCTGCCATGGCCGTCGGACTGCGCCGGGTCATGCAACCACCCCGTGTAGTGCACCGTCACCGTCCCGGGTCCCGACTCGGCGCCGGTTCCGATCACCACGTCAATCCTTTGCAGTTCCTTCATGGTTTCTCCTTGAGGGTTTCAATCGAAAGAGCGATCCGCTTCTCATCAGGGGCGAAGCGCGCCAGAGCACGTCGCGGACCTCCATGGGAGGTGTGCTGCCCAAGGCGATGCCCCGCCCCGATGAAATGAAAAAGAGGGATTCTAGCGGAGAGGGCGAAACCCTACCCCCGCACCGTGGACGCTAGCCCATCTTCCGCGCGAGGTAGCGCATGAGCGACCCCACCAGCGGCAGCTTCGCGTAGAGCTCGCCTGCCGCGTCCCAATAGTCCCGGTGGTACGCGACCCGCCCTTCAGCATCGAAGCGGACCACGGAGAGCCCGTGGATGCGCTGCACGACCTCGGGCTTCCACGCTTTCACGCGGAAGTCGAAGTCCCAGATGAGCACGGCACGGTCGCCTTCGAGGATCGTCTCCGTGATCGTGAAGCGCGGCTCGTGGAGGGTCTCGACCATGTGTCCGAAGATGCGCTTGATCTCGTCGATTCCGCGCACCTCGTTGAACGGGTCGCGGAAGTACGCCAAGGGCGCATACACCGTCTCGAGCCTCGCCACGCGCTCCCGCGTGAAGCTTTCCCAGTAGGCCTTCAGCGCGGCCAGCGCCTCGCGGCTCACAACCCGGTCGCCTTGCGCACGGCGGGAAAATAGCGGCTGTAGGGCAGCAGCTGCAGCACCTTGAGGAAGCGCGTGAAGCGCTTCGGGAAGTGGATCTCGAACTCGCCCGCCTCCAGCCCCTTCACGATCTCGTCCGCGGCCTCGGGCGCCTCGATGAGCGCGGGCATCCTGAAATCGTTCGGGTCGGTCATGGGCGTCTTCACGAAGCCCGGGTTCACCACGCACACGCCGATGCCCTTCGGGTTGAGGTCCAGGTACAGCGTCTCGGCCAGGTTGATCACCGCCGCCTTCGTGGGCCCATAGACGAGACTCTTCGGAAGCCCGCGATAGCCCGCGACGGAGGACACGAGCGCGATCGTGCCGCTGCCCTGTTCGAGCAGTCGTGGGACCACGGCCGCAAGGGCATTGAAGTAACCCATGAGGTTCACTTCGATCATCGTGCGGGCCACCTTCAGGTCCAGCTCCCACGCGCGCATCGGCTTGTACTCGCCCGCCATGAGCACGACGAGATCGATGCCGCCCCAGGCTTTCGCGAGTTTTGCGGCCGCCTTGTCGAGCGCAGGGGCATCGGTGATGTCGAGGGGAAGCGCCAGCGCCCGGTCCTTGCCGTGGCGAAAGGCCATTTCCTCGAGCGGACCGGCGCGGCGCGCGGAGAGCGCCACGCGCGCGCCCTTCGCGGCGAGCTTGTCCGCCAGCGCGGCACCGATGCCGGTGGAGGCGCCGATGATCCAGCAGCGCCTGTCTTGCCAGTCGCGAATCGGGGGGTTCAGGGCCATCGTGACTCCGGGGTGCCTAGCGTTTCCTGAAGAAGATCGTCACTTCGCCGAACGGGACGCCGAACTTCGAGAAGGCGGTCTTGTTGATGAGTGTTCTTTCATCCACGAGCCACATCCAGTCGTCCATGTCGAGGTGGATGGTACCGCCGTCCTCGCGCTTCGCGTCGAGCACGTAGTTCCATCGCAGCGCATTGCCGGATGCCTCGCCCTTCGCCTCGCCCACCACGTCCGCCGCCGTCCCCGTGTAGAGGTTCCCGGTCTTGCGGATCGTCCAGACACGCGTCTCCTTCGTCCCGTCGGCGTACGTGAAGCGCTCGTCGAGCATGCCGACGTCGCCGTTCCACGTGCAGGTCATCTCGACCGTCATGCGCTTGATCACCTTTCCGGAACGGTCCTGGACCATGCCCCAGGCATCGACCCTGCCGTTGAAGTACTCCTTCAGGTCCAGCGCGGGCTTCGCGGCCGCGTAGTCCTGCGGCGTCACGGAGGCGCACGAGGCAAGGAGGAACGCCGCAAGGGCGAGGAGGTATCGAATCATTGGCTCTTCTCCTGGATGAAGGGTGATGCCACGAGCGCCGCCGCCGCCATCGCCTTGAGCGCGCACGGAAGCAAGGCATAGACCGCGGCCAGCACGAACAGCGCGTCGGTCGAATTGTCCGTCTTCGGCCCGTAGCCGAAGCCCTGCAGGAGCGGCAGCGCGATGCCGGCCGCCAGCGCAAGGTTCATCTTCGTGGCGAGGTTCCAAAGCCCGAAATACGCCCCCTCGTTCCGGCCCTTTCCGCGCGCCTCGTCATCGTCGATCACGTCGGCCAGGATCGAGGGCGGCAATGCGAGGTCCGCGCCCAGCCCCACGCCCGACATCACGCAGATGGCGAAGTAGGCCGCCACGTCCCCGGGCCCGAGGAGGAACGCCCACACGAAGGCAGCGATCGACAGCACCATCCCCGCGAGCCACGCCCGGCCCTTGCCGATCACACGCGAGAGCCACACCCACAGCGGCAGGCCCGCCGCCCCGGCCGCGAAATAGGCGATGAGGAAAGCGGCCGCGAGGTCGGGGCGGCGCACCACGTCCTCGATGAAGAAGAGCACGAGGGTCGCCGGAATGGACGCCGCGATCCCGTTGAGCACGAAGACGGTGCCCAGCCGGCGGAACAATGCGTTGCGAAGCGGCAGCGCGAAGGCGCGAACGGCCTTTGTTGCCGAGGGCGGCACGCGAGCGTGCGCCGGCGGCGAGCCGCGCATCGTGACGATCGCGAGCCCGATCGCCAGCGGCGCGAAGAGCAGCGCGAACTGCGAGAACCCGGCCCGCTCGCCCGCCGAGCGCTTGAGCACTTCGGGCAGCGCCGCCGCGAGGAACACGCCGACGAGCGCGAAGCCTTCGCGCCAGGCGGTGATGCGCGTGCGCTGCGCGATGTCGTCGGAGATCTCCGCGCCGTGCGCCTGGTAGCTCACCGTGACCATGCTGAACGCCGTGTAAACGACCAGCAGGTTTGCGACCAGCCACCAGCCCAGCCCGGTCGTGCCGAGGGCGGGAGGGTTGAAGAGACCGAGCATGCCGAGCGCCAGAAACGGCGTTCCCGCGCCCACGAAGATCCACCGGCTGCCGCTCTTCGCGCGGCGCCGGTCGCTCCACCAGCCCAGCAGCGGGTCCTGCACCGCGTCGAGGATCCGCGCGAGGAGCAGGATCGCGCCTACGCCCGCGAGCGAGAGCCCCAGCGTGTCGGCATAGAACTTGGGCACGTGCACGTAGATGGGCAGCGCCGCCATGGCGAGCGGCAGGCCGAGTGCGCCGTAGGCTGCGAGCCGCAGGGTCGGGGAAGGCGCGGCCACGTCCTGCGCCTACCGCTCGACCCGCAGCATCTGCGCGCGCAGCGTCGGCTCCGAGGTCTCGGGGTCCAGCCAGATCGCGAAGAAGGCGCGCGCGAATTCCGGGTCCGCCACCGTGCCGAGGAGGCGGTCCTGGCTGTAGAAGCGTGCCTCCTTGCCCGGCACGTTCACTCCCACCAGCCTGTCGCCCGACCGGATGTCGGGAAAGACACGGTCCATCGCGACCTCCCAGCGCGCGAGCTTCTCCGCGTCCGTGTAGCCGAGCCGTTTCATCTCCGCGAGGCTGCGCTGCGTGAGGTCGCGGCCCTTGATGCTCATGGCGTATCGGATGTCGAGCGCGAAGGGTTTCCCGGCCACCCAGGACTCCCCGGTCACCCACAGCGCCGAGTCGTACACGTGCAGCCCGAACCAGCGCAACCGTCCGTCGCCCAGGAGCCTCAACGCCGGAGTCTCCGCCACCAGCGCGGCCGGCAGCGTCGGAATGGCCTGCGCAAACGCGGTGGCCCCGGCGAAGGCAAGCGTGGCGGCGAGCACTCGCGTCACGCCGGCCTCTCGACCTCGAGGTGGATCACATCGGTGCGCCTGGCGTTGAATCCCACCTCGCAGTAATGCAGGTAGAAGCGCCAGATGGCGAGGAACTTCGCGTCGAATCCCATCGCCTTGATCTCGCGTTCCTTCGCGTCCACGCGCTCGCGCCAGCGGCGCAGCGTCTCCGCGTAGTGCGCGCCGAAGCGGAACGGCTCGTGCACCGCGAACCCTGCCGCCCGCGCCTCGCGTGACAGGCGCTCCACCGACGCCAGCATGCCGCCGGGAAAGATGAACTCGCGGATGAAGTCGCTCGACCGCCGGTATTTTTCGAATGCGGCCTCGTCGATCGTGATCGCCTGGATGGAGGCACGCCCGCCCGGCTTGAGGCATTCGTGCACCTTACGGAAATAGGCCGGCCACCAGCGCTCGCCCACCGCCTCGATCATCTCGATGGAGACGATGCGGTCGTACTGTCCCTCGAGGTCGCGGTAGTCCTGGAAGCGAAGCTCCACGAGGCCGGCGAGCCCCGCCTTCGCGATGCGCTCGCGGGCAAATTCGAGCTGCGCCTTCGAGAGGGTGATCCCGGTCACGCGGCAACCGCGCGTCTTCGCCGCGTACTCCGCGAACCCGCCCCAGCCGCAGCCGATCTCCAGCACATGGTGCCCCGCCGTGATGCCCAGCGTCTCGAGCATGCGCTCGTACTTGGCGTCCTGCGCGGCCTCGAGCGAGTCGTCGCGCCCTTCCGTGAAGAGGGCGGCCGAGTAGGTCATGGTGCGGTCCAGCCACAGCCCGTAGAACTCGTTGCCCAGGTCGTAATGCGCGTGGATGTTCTTGCGCGAGCCGGCGCGCGTGTTGGGCCGCAGCCAGTGCGCGAGGCGAAAGAAGAACGCGACAACCGGGTTGCCGTAGTAGATGCGCTCGAGCGCCGCCTGGTTGGTCTCGCACAGCGTGAGGAGCGCCGTCATGTCGCTCGTGGCGATGAGGCCGTCGCGCCAGCATTCGGCCACGCCGATCTCGGCGGCGCGCACCATGCGGCCCACCGCCTTCCAGTCGCGGATCTCGAGATCGGCCACGGGCCCGTGCTCGGCGCCGGCGAACGTGCGCCGCGTGCCCTCGGGCGTAGTGACGGTGAGCCGCCCCTTCTCGAGGCGCGAAAGCACCTCGAAAAGCAGGCGTGCGGAGTAGGTGGGCGCAGGCAGTTGCGCAATGTGCGCGGCGGTGTTCACCGGGTCGTCTCCTGGGTCGGCGGTTCGGGTTTCGAGAACCACGGCACGCGCTTGAGCCAGAGCCGCAGCGCCTGCCAGTGGATGCGGGCAACGACGCCCGCCGTCATGAGGGGGTAGCCGAAGAAGGCCCGTGCGAGCGCGGCGGCATCGACGGGCCGGGCCTCGCCCTCGATCGCGGTCACGATGAGCTTGCCATCGCGGTCGTGATAATCGATCTGCACGAACTGCCGCGCCGAGTCGCCCGCAAAGCGAAAGCGGTAGTGGCCTTCCACCTCGCAAAAGGGCGAGACGTGAAGGACCTTGTCGGCGCGCAGCCGGTCGCGCGGCTCGATGGGACGGCCGTCGGGATGGGCGAGCAGGTAGTTGTGCCGCTCGCCGAAGGTGTTGGACACCTCGCACAGCACGGCCCGGAGCGTCCCGTCCCGACCGTGGCAGTAGAAGAGGGAGATCGGGTTGAAGACGTAGCCCAGCACGCGCGGGAAGGCCTGCAGGAGGATCTCGCCGTCGGCCCGGCCCAAGCCGGCCTGCGCGAGGCGCGCGCGCACCCAGGGCTCGAGCGGGGTTCCGTCGCGCGGTCCGTGATCGCGCGACATCAGCGACAGGAGGTTCCAGCGGTCCACGGAGAAGACGCCGCGGCCGGCGCCCGCCATGTCCGATAGGGGCACGCGCAGGAAAAAGACGGGATAGGCGAACACGTGCCGTGCCGGCCGCCGGCGGCAATGGAAAACGCGCCCGAAGAGGATGCGTGCGCCGCTCATGCGGTCCAGGGAATGGGCACGCCCATCTGGCCCGCCACGTTCAGCGCAGAGACGAGCCCGTCCTCGTGGAATCCGTACCGCGTCCAAGCCCCGCAGAACCAGGTGCGCTCGCGCCCCTGAAGCGACACCACGCGGCGCTTCGCCTCGTCGGAGGTTTCGAGGAACACGGGGTGGTGGTAGTCGAAGCTCGCGAGGACGCGCTCCTCGCGTGGCGCCTCGACGGGGTTCAGGGTCACCATCACCGGCGACGTGAAAGGCAGCGGCTGCAGGCGGTTGATGAGGTAGGTGAGGCAGACCGGCTCGTCGGAAATGCCGGGCTTCGGGGCGTGGAAATTCCAGCTTGCCCATGCCCTGCGGCGGCGCGGCAGCAGCCTCTCGTCGGTGTGCAGCACCGCACGGTTGGCCTGGTAGGGAATGGCCTCGAGCACGGCGCGCTCCTCGACCGACGGGTGCTCGAGGAGCGCCAGCGACTGGTCGGTGTGGGTCGCAAGCACCACCTGGTCGAAGGGTTCGGTGCCGTGCCCGGTAGCCACCTCGACGCGGTCCGGGAAGCGGCGGACCCTGTGCACGGGGGTCGCGAGGCGCACGTCGGGCAGTGCCGCCACCAGCTTTTTCACGTATTCGCGCGCCCCGCCCTTTACGGTGCGCCACTGCGGCCGGTTCGAGACCGCGAGCAAGCCGTGGTTGGAGCAGAAGTGCAGGAAGGTCGCGAGCGGGAAGCGGTTGATCTGCGTGGCGGGCGTGGACCAGATGCAGGCCGCCATCGGGATGAGGTAGAGCTCGCGCACCTCGGGTCCGTAGCCGCGCGCATCGAGGAACTCGCCCAGCGTGCCGGTGACCGGCGCTGCGCTCGCGGCCAGGGCGGCGGCCTCCCGGTTGAAACGCAGCAGGTCCGCCAGCATGCGCAGGAAGCGCGGTCTCACCAGGTTCGAGGGCTGCGCAAAAACCGTGACAAGGCTGCTCCCGGACCATTCGAGCTCGCCCTGGCCGATGCGCACCGACAGGGACATGTCCGAATCGGCGCTCTCCACGCCGAGCTCGGCGAAGAGCTTCACGAGGTTCGGATAGGTGCGGTCGTTGAAGACGAGAAAGCCCGTATCGACCGGATGGGAAATCCCGTCCACGGTGGCGTCCACGGTGTTCGTATGGCCACCGGCGTAGCTGCCGGCCTCGAAAAGCACGACGTCATGGCGCCGGGCGAGCAGCCAGGCGCACGCCAGCCCCGAGATCCCGCCTCCGATGATCGCAATTTTCGACATGGGGCGACAGGTTGGGGCAGCAGGGACAGTCGCGCATCGGACGATGGTCTTACAGCGGCAAGTAGGGGTATTGCGTTCGTCACGAACCTGCACGTGAACAAGTCGCTCTACCCGCTCGACACCGTGCAGTCCCGGCTCCCCGATCCGCCGTGGTTCGAGCGCTGGCTGGACACGCAGATCCACTTCGACAAGGCCTGAGATGGCAAGGTCGTGCAGAAGGTGCTCTCCAAGTACTCCACCCTCTACGACCGCAGCATCGAGAACGCCACCGAGCTCAACCGGTACCGCAAGGAACTCATCGCCGGCGTCGAGCCGAAGGCGGTCGCGGCCTGACGACCGGAACGCGGTCACCTTGATTTTGGGGACGTGTTCGCGAACACGTCCCCAAAAGAGCCGCCCCCTTTGCACTAGAATGTCCGCATGGCGGCCTGTGAATTCGAATCGAAGATCTGCGATCCGCGCGATTTCGCCGCGCGGGTGAAGGCGCTTGCGCGACCGCTTGTTTTCACGAATGGGGTATTCGACATCCTGCACCGCGGGCACGTGACCTACCTCGCGCAGGCGCGCGCGCTGGGTGCCGCGATGGCGATCGCGCTCAATGCCGACGCCTCGGCCCGGCGTCTGGGCAAGGGCGCAGACCGCCCCATCAACGTGCTCGAGGACCGCCTGGCCGTGGTCGCTGCGCTGGAAAGCGTCTCGCTCGTCACCTGGTTCGACGAGGACACGCCCCTTGCGCGCATCCTCGAATGCCGCCCGGAACGGCTGGTGAAGGGCGGCGACTGGCCGGTGGACACGATCGTCGGCGCGCCGGAAGTGCAGGGCTGGGGCGGCACCGTGCATTCGATCGCCTTCAGGCACGATCGATCGACCACGCGCCTGCTCGAGAAGATCCGGCTCTAGGCACCCGCAGAACGCCATGAACGACCGCCCTGCCTTCCCCGCCGCGCTGCTCGAGCGGCTGCGCGTCCTCGTGGGCGAGCGCGGCCTGGTGACCGACGCCGCCGGCCTGGAGCCCCACACCATCGACTGGCGCGGCCAGTTCAGGGGACACGCAGCGCTGCTCGTGAAGCCCGCCTCCACCGAGGAAATGTCGAAGGTCGTGGCGCTGCTCTCCGAAGCCGGCGTGGGCATCGTCCCGCAGGCCGGCAACACGAGCCTGTGCGGCGCATCCATCCCCGACGCTTCCGGCACCCAGGTCATCGTCAACGTCTCGCGCATGAATCGCGTGCGCGCGATCGACCTCGACAACAACACCATCACGATCGAGGCCGGCTGCATCCTGGCGGACCTGCAGCGGGTGGCCGCGGAGAACGACCGGTTCTTTCCGCTGTCGCTCGCCGCGGAAGGCAGCTGCGAGGTGGGCGGCAACATCTCAACCAACGCCGGCGGCACGCAGGTGCTGCGCTACGGAAACATGCGCGAGCAGGTGCTGGGCCTGGAAGTGGTGCTGCCCGACGGGCGCGTGTGGGACGGGCTGCGCGGCCTGCGCAAGGACAACACGGGCTACGACCTGAAGCACCTCTTCATCGGGGCGGAGGGAACGCTCGGCATCGTGACGGCGGCCGTGCTCAAGCTCTACCCGGCGCCGCGCGCCATGGCCACGGCACTCGTGGCGGTCGCCGATCCCGCTGCATCGGTCGCGTTGCTCTCGAGCCTGCGCAAGGCCTGCGGCGAGCGTCTCACCGGCTTCGAGCTCATTGCACGCGCGTGCTTCGATCTCGTGTTCAGGCATATCCCGAATTCGCGCGATCCCTTCGCGCAGCCGCACCCGTGGTACGTGCTGGTGGAACTGTTCGACAGCACGCAGGGTTCCGGCCTCGCCGGGATGCTCGAGGGGGCGCTGGGCGCGGCGATCGAGGAGGGCCTCGTGCAGGACGCCGTCGTCGCGGCGAGCCAGGCGCAGCGCCTGGAGCTCTGGGCGTTGCGGGAAAACGTGTCCGACGCGCAGAAGGCCGAAGGCGTCTCCGTGAAGCATGACGTTTCCGTCCCGGTGAGCCGCGTGCCGCAGCTCATCGAGGAGGCCGACCGCGCGCTGGAGGCGGCCTTCCCCGGCATCCGCATCGTGGCCTTCGGGCATGTGGGCGACGGCAACATCCACTACAACGCCTTCCCGCCGCCCGGCGACAGGCGCGACTTCCTCGCCTGGTCGCCGGAAGTCAATCGCGTGGTCTACGAAATCGTCCACCGCCTGGCCGGCTCGATCAGCGCCGAGCACGGCATCGGGGCCCTGAAGCGCGACGAGCTGCCGCACTACAAGCCGGCGCTCGAGCTCGACCTCATGCGCGCCATCAAGAAGACCCTCGATCCGCGCGGGATCATGAATCCCGGCAAGGTGCTCCGCCCATGAACCCCCAGGTCCCGGAAGACGCGCAGGCGTTCTACGACGTCGCCAACCGTTTTGTCGGGCTCGCCAACGAGCTGGCCGAGGAGCACGGCCCGCCGCGCGTGGCCGCCGCCATCCTCTGGGCCGCCTCGCGCTATGGCGCCTTCGCCTGGGCCCTGAGCGGCGCACCCGGCAAGCAGTCCACCACGGAGGCGCTCGATCTCTTCGCCGCGCAGTACCGGAAGATGATGGAAGACAACCTGGCGCGCATGCACGCCGAGCGCACGCCGCCTGCGGACTGACGCCATGCCCGCCCGCTTCTTCCAGAACACCATCGCGCTCGTGTACGACTTCGACGGCACGCTCTCGCCGCAGCCGATGCAGGAGTACACCGTGCTTCCCCGGATGGGGATCGCGCCGCGCGAATTCTGGAAGCGCGTGAACGACGAGGCCGTGGCCACGCAGTCGGACATGATGCTGGTGTACATGCGGCACATCCTCGAGTCCCTCGACCGGCAGAGAATCGCGGTCAAGCGCGGCGACTTCGCGAGGATGGCAGGCGCCATCCGCTACTTTCCCGGCGTGGAGGGCTGGTTCGCGCGCGTGAACGCCTACGTGAGGGCGCAAAGCGGCGGCAAGGCCAAGCTGCGCCACTACGTGATCTCCGCGGGGCAGAAGGAGATCCTGGAAGGCGTCTCCATCCGGCGGCACTTCAAGCGCATCTACGCCTCCGAGTACCACTTCAACCACCACGGCGTGGCCACCTTCCCCAAGCTCCTGGTCACCGACACGCTGAAGACCCAGTTCCTCTTCCGCATCAACAAGGGCAAGGAGTCGGTCACCGAGTCGATCAACGAGCACATGCCCGAGGCCGACCGGCCGATCCCGTTCCAGAACATGATCTACGTGGGCGACGGGATGACGGACGTGCCCTCGATGGCGCTCACCAAGAAGAGCGGAGGGCACACGCTCGCGGTGTACGACCCTGCGCAGGAAAGGGGCAAGGCCACCTGCGTGAAGCTCCTGGAGGCCGGCCGCGCCGACTTCGTCGCGGAAGCCGACTACCGCAAGGGCAGCAAGCTGTCCAGGCGCATGGAGCTGCTGCTCGACGCCGTGATCGCCGACATCGCCTATCGCCGCGAAGCTTTCGGGTGCCGCGCCGAGCACCGGGCGAGATAGATGGGGCCGCTCACCTTCAAGGCGCTGCGTCTCCTGGCTGACGGGCGATTCCATTCGGGCGAGGACATCGCGCGCCGGCTGGACCGGTCGCGCTCCGCGTTGTCGGAGACGCTCAAGGGCACGGGAGAGCTCGGGGTCGAGGTATTCTCCGTGCCGGGCAAGGGTTACCGGCTGGCCCACCCCATCGAGTTCCTCGATGCGCACGCCATCGTCTCGGCCCTCGGCCCCGCGGCCTCCCGAGTGCGCCTGACGCTGGTCGACGAAGTGGATTCCACGAGCACGCGGCTATCCTCGCTGGCCCTGGCAGGCGCTCCCTCCGGCACGTGCGTGGCCGCCGAGTGGCAGCGCGCGGGCCGCGGACGGCGCGGGAGAAGCTGGCAGGCAGGTCTGGGGGCCTCGCTCACCTTTTCGCTCCTGTGGCGCTTCGAACAGGGGCCGGGCCACCTGGCCGGAGTGTCGCTCGCGGTCGCGGTCGCGGTGGCGCGCGCGCTGGAGCGCGCCGGCATTCCCGGCGTCGGCGTGAAGTGGCCCAACGACCTCGTTCACGACTGGAAGAAGCTCGGCGGCATCCTCGTCGAGACCTCGGGCGAGATGCTCGGGCCCACTGCGGCCATCGTGGGCGTGGGACTCAACTATCGGTTGGGGGCGATGCTCGAAGGCCGCATCGACCAGCCGGCGACAGATGTGGCCTCCTGCGGAGGGATTTCCGTGTCGCGCAACGCCCTCCTCGGGGGACTGGTGACGGAACTCGTGGACTGCCTGGAGCGCTTCGGCCGCGCCGGCTTCGCGGCGTTCCGCGACGACTGGAAGGCGCGCCACGCCTATGCCGGGCGGCGTGTCACCATTCTCGACGGCAACCAGCCCGCGCAGGAAGCCGAGGTGGTGGATGTCGCTGACGACGGCGCGCTTCTGGTTGCCGCCGGCGGCGCCACCCGCCGCCTCACCTCCGCCGAGATCTCGCTGCGGCCAGCATGAACGGGAAATGTAAAAAAAGGGGACAGACCCCAATTCCGGAAAAGGGGTCTGTCCCCTTTTTTTGCATTCCGCGAAAATGAACTCGACCTCATTTCCCGTCCTTGCCATCGACGCAGGCAACACGCGCGTGAAATGGGGACTGCGCGTCGGCGACGACTGGGCGGCGCGCGGCGCGATTCTCACGGCCGAGGCCGCGAAATTGGGCCGTGACTGGCCGCCGTTCCCCGCGGGAACCCGCGCGCTGGGCTCCAACGTGGGCGGGCTCGAGGTGCAGCGCCTGGTGTACGAGGCTTGCGCGCGCCACGACCTGCTCCTCAGCCTGATCGCGTCGCGACGCGAACAACTGGGCGTGACGAGCGGCTATCGCGACGCCGGCCAGCTCGGTACCGATCGCTGGGCCGCGCTCATCGCGGCCCACCAGGCGGGCGCCATGCACCAGCTCGTGGTGAACGCCGGCACTGCGCTCACCGTGGACGCGCTGCAGGCCGGCGGCTTGTTCATGGGCGGGCTCATCGTGCCGGGGCCCGCGCTCATGCGCCGCTCGCTCGACGCCAGCACGGCGCAGTTGCGCCTCACCGAGGGCGCCTTCGACCCCTTTCCCAGGAGCACGCCGGATGCGATCACCACGGGATGCGTGCAGGCGGCCATTGGCGCCATCGAGCGCATGCGCGAGGCCATGATCGCCGCGGGCTGCACGCCGGAGCGCGCCGTGCTCTCCGGCGGCGCGGCGTCCGCGCTGGGCCCGCACCTTCCCATGCCCCTTGCCTTGAACGACAATCTGGTCCTCGACGGCCTGGTCCTCATCGCGCGCGCTTCCTGACGCCAAGTGTCCCGACTCCTCTTTTTCCTGCTCCTCATCGCCAACATCGCCTTCGGCGCGCACTTGTGGCTCACCGCGACGCCGGCGGAGCCCGATTTCTCGAGGCGCGAGAGGAACCGCGACGAGGCGAAAGTCGTCGCCGTCATCCCGCCGATCGTCGCGGCGCGCAAGGCGGAGGAGACGCGCTTCCAGGTGCAGGCGCTCGCGGGCGCGGCCTGCGTGGAATTTTCCGGCGTGGCCGCGGCGGAGCTTCCCCAGGCGCGTGAAGCCTTCGCCGCGATGCAGCTGGGCGATCGCCTCATGGAGCGCAAGGTCGAGGAGATCACGCGCCACTGGGTCTTCATTGCGCCGGCGAAGGACCGCCGATCCGCCGAGCAGGCCGCTTCGATCCTGCGCAGGCAGGGCATGAGCGACCTCTCGATCCGCCCCGACCAGTCCATCTCGCTCGGCGTGTTCTCGACGGAGGAGGCCGCGCGCCGCTACCTGGTGCTGGTGGAAGCGAAGGGCGCCAAGGGCGCGCAGGTGGGACCGTTCGCCAAGGAAGTGAAGGATTCCGTGTTCCTCGTGCGTGACCCGGACACGGAACTGGTCGCGAGGCTCGCCCTCCTTCAGCGCGAGCATCCCGCTTCCACCCTTCGCGCCGTGTCCTGTCCCACCGCCGAGAACGGCACCGCCCCCGCCGCGCCGAAGAAGTAGCGAAGCGGATTCAGGTCACTTCCGCTGCCTGGCACCGAAAGCACTAGCGGCGGTGGAAGCGGATGTCGCCGTACCAGGCGACGGAGCGCTCGCCCGTGTTGTCGGTGTCGGTCATCACCCCCACGGACTTCACGCGCGACGGCTCCTCGCCGAAGGCGCGGCGGTAGTCCTCCAGGAGATTCACCCGCTCCTTGTGCCACACGCCGAGGCTCTCGCGCCCGCTCCCGGCGACGATCATCTTGATGCGCGTGGTGAGGTGGTGCGGGATGATCGCGCCCTCGGGGAGCCGGTTCTCCCAGAGGTACATGATCGTCGCGTAGGGCATCTCGTTGCCGCTCATGGCCTTGACGAGGTCGGCGTTGAACTTCTCCGCGTCCGGAAGCTTGTCGCGCCCGCCCTCGAAGACGACGATGACGCGCGCCGGCGAATCCTCGACGTGCGCGAGCGTGTTGTCGGCTTTTTCGTTGAGCGCGAACACCTTCCACATCCAGCTGAGCCACGGGTACTCGTGCACGTCCGCCACCGTGTCGAAATGCAGCCCCGAGGCCGAGGCGTCCGCGGTCGCCTGCAGCGCGACCGTGCCTTCGAGCGGAACCAGCCGGTACTCGGTGAGCTTCTTGAAGCGCGTGATCCGGAAGGGCTTCCAGCCCGCAGGCAGGGCGTCGAGCGAGACGGCTGTCGAGAAGGGCGTGGGGTCGGGCGAGGAGGGCGCAGCCGATGGCGGCGCGGGCGCGGGAACGCTCGCGCAAGAGGCCGCGAAGAAGGCTGCCAGCAAACTGGCGTGCGCCGGACGCATCGCTTTATCGGCTATTCTGGCCGTGGAACGGGGTGGAGACAGTCTAGCCGCGTTTCGCACTCGTTGCCGTGCCCCCGTCACGACCGACCCGAATGACGACGATCCGCCGCGCTGCCGCCCTTGCCTTCGCCGCCGTCCTCGCGACCGGATGCGCGGCCTTCGATCCCCACAACCTGCTGCTGCGGCACGCGCTGCCCACCGACACGCCACCGAACACGCCGGTGCCGCCGCCCGCACGCCTCACCCTGGGCAATGAGGGCCGCGAGGCAGCGCTCGATTTCGTGTGGTCCACCGTGAACGAGCGCTACTACGATTCCCGCTTCAACGGGGTTGACTGGAATGCGGCTCGCGAGCGCTGGGGCCCGCGGGCTCTCGCAGCCGGCACCGACGAGCAGTTCTGGGACCTGCTCGACCGCATGACCGGCGAAATCCACGATGCGCACACGCGCGTGGAATCGCCCCGGCGCGCGATGGAGATCGAGCGCCACGAATCCGTCACGCTCGGCTTCGCGTTTCGCCCCTTCGAGGGCAGGCTTGCCGTGACGAGCGTCAGTGCCGAGTCCGATGCCTTCTGGGCCGGCGTGCGCCCCGGCATGGCGCTCCTGGAGGTCGGTGGCGAACCCGCGCAGGCCGCCTATGCGAGCGCCCTGGCCGAGACGCGCGACAGCTCCACCGCGCAGGCCAGGATTGCGTCGGCCGCGCGCCGCACCCTCCGGGGCGACGAAGGCACGGCGGCGATCCTCGCCTTCGCGCGCGGCGACGGCACGCCCTTCACCGTGTCGCTCACGCGCAAGCGCACCGTCAGCCCCCCGCGGGTCACGCACCGCATCCTTCCCTCGGGCTTCGGCTACATCCGCCTGACCAGCTGGACCCAGTCCCTGCAGGGAGCGACGATCGCGGCGATCGAGTCCCTCAAGGGCACGCCCGGCCTCGTGATCGACCTGCGCGGCAATCCGGGCGGTTCGGCGCTGATGGTGCGAAACGTCGCCGCGCGGTTCTTCAAGGGAAAGCTCGAGTTCGGCCGCGCGCTCACGCGCACCGGCAAGCCCATCACGCTCGCCTTCGACTGGATCGAGGTGGTCAAGCTCAAGCAGGAACTGGAGGGCACCGGTACCTATTCCGGCCCGCTGGTCGTCCTGGTGAGCGAGGGCAGCGCCAGCGGCAGCGAACTGTTCGCCGGAATCCTGCAATCGCAGGGCCGCGCGACGATCATGGGGCGGACCACGTGCGGATGCCTGCTCGCCTACATGGGCTATGCGGATGTGCCGGGGGGCGGGAAACTCGCCTACAGCGAGGTGGGGTTCGTCTTTCCCGGCGGCAAGCGCATCGAGGGCGAGGGTGTGGTGCCCGACGTGCCCGTCGCGCTCACGATCGCGGACCTGCTCGTGGATCGCGATCGCGTGCTCGAGGAGGCGCAGGGGAAGCTGCGGGCGATGAAGCCGTGATCGGGATTGGCGGAAGCGTTCAAGGGATGGAGAAATCTTTAGAACACGGATGAACACGGATGAACACGGATAAATACTGATAAATATCGATGAGCACGAACGAACACGGATGAACGCGGATAAATACCGATGAACACGAACGAACACGGATGAAGACAAGTGATGGGCCGTCACCGAAAGCCGCAGGCGGACTCGTGATCGATTGGCGCCTGGAGCCAGCCTCCACATTCCTGCTCCACCAAATTGCCTGCATTCATCCGTGTTCGTTCGTGTGCATCGATATTTATCAGTATTTATCCGTGTTCATCCGTGTTCATCCGTGTTCTAAAGATTTCTCCATTCCTTGAACGCCACCGCCCCCTCCGCGCTGAACCCCGGTGTACGCCGACGCGAAGTATTCGGCTGGGCGATGTACGACTTCGCCAATTCCGGCTATACGACCGTCGTGCTCACTGCCGTGTTCAACGCGTACTTCGTGGCGACGGTGGCGGCAAACGCCCCCTGGGCCACGTTTGCGTGGACGGTGGCGCTGGGCATCTCCTATGCGATCGTGATGGTGGCGGGGCCCATCGTGGGCGCGTGGGCCGACGGGCGTGCCGCCAAGAAGCGCGCTCTCGCGGCGACCACGGTCGTTTGCGTGGCCGGCACGGCGCTCCTGAGCGGTGCCGGTCCCGGGGACGTTGCCTGGGCTGTCGCTTTCATCATCGTGTCCAACGTCGCCTATTCGCTTGGCGAAAACCTGGCGGCCGCGTTCCTCACGGAGTTGGCTCGCCCTGCGGCAACGGGCAAGGTCTCGGGCTGGGGATGGAGTCTGGGATATTGCGGCGGCATCCTCTCCCTGGGCCTGTGCCTCGCGTGGGTGATGGGCGCGCCGGCGCGCGGCTCGACCACCGCGCAATCCGTTTCCGGGGCCATGCTGATCACGGCAGGCGTCTTCGCCCTCGCTTCGCTCCCCACCTTCCTCCTGCTTCGCGAGCGCGCCGTGCCCGTTCCGACCGCCGCACGCCAGTCGCACGCCTTCGCCCGCCTGGCGCGCACCGCGAGGCAGGCGACTTCGTATCGCGACCTCGCCGCGGTCTTCGTCTGCGGCACGTTCTACCAGGCAGGGGTGGCGACCGTCATCGCGCTCGCGGCGATCTATGCCGAGCAGGTGATGGGGTTCGAGACGAAGGACACGATCCTGCTCGTCCTCGCGGTGAACGTGACGGCGGCCATCGGCGCGTTCGGCTTCGGCTACGCGCAGGACCGCATCGGCAAGGTGCGCGCGCTGCGGCTCACGCTCTACGGGTGGATCGTGATGGTCGTCGTGGCGTACTTCGGCACCACACAGGTGGTGTTCTGGGTCGCGGCGAACCTCGCGGGGCTCGCGATGGGCTCGTCGCAGTCCGCGGGGCGCGCGCTGGTCGCCTATTTTTCCCCGCCGGATCGCAGCGGGGAATTCTTCGGGCTGTGGGGCGTGGCGACGCGGCTTGCCTCCATCCTCGGCCCCGTCACCTACGGCGCCGTCACCTGGGGCACGGGCGGCAACCACCGCCTCGCAATCCTCGTGACCGGCGTATTCTTCGTGATCGCGATAGCATGCCTGTCCGCGGTGGATGAACGCCGTGGGCACGCCACCGCCTTTCCTCCCAAGACGCCATGACCTTTCCCGCCCTCTTCCTTTCCCACGGTGCGCCGACGCTGGCGCTGGCAAACACCTTTTTCACCCACACCTGGGCGGAGCTGGGCGTCGTGCTCGGGCGGCCGGAATCCATCCTCATGGTGTCGGCGCACTGGGACACGCCCTTTCCCGTCGTGTCCACCGCCCCGAGGCTGGAGACGATCCACGACTTCCAGGGCTTTCCCGAGGAGCTTTACCGCGTTCGCTACCGGCCGCCCGGGGCGCCGGACCTTGCGAGGCATGTGACGGGTTTATTGGCCGCCATCGACCAGGCTCCCGCAAGCGACCCGGACCGTGGCATCGACCACGGCGGCTGGGTGCCGCTGCGCTGGATGTATCCCGACGCCGACATTCCCGTCACGCAGCTCTCGGTGCAGCCGGATCTGGGCGCGCGCCACCACCTCGAGATCGGCCGGGCGCTCGCGCCGCTGCGGGAACAGGGCGTGCTCGTGATCGGCTCCGGCGGAATCGTGCACAACCTCGAGGAACTGGACTGGGAAGGCGGCGCGCCTGCCCCGATACCATGGGCGGTGGCGTTCAACGACTGGATGGCGAAAAAGGTCGATGAGGCCGCGATCGACGACCTCGCGGACTACCGGAAGCTCGCGCCGCAGGCCGAACTCGCCCATCCCTCCGAGGACCACCTCGTGCCGTTCTTCGTGGCCCTGGGCGCCGGCGGCCTGCCCGCGCGCCACATGGCCCTGGGCTTCGACATGGGCTGCCTCGGCATGGACTGCTACGCCTTCGGCGAATGAGAAAGGGGACAGAACCCTTTTTCAAGTAACGGTGCCTGGCACCGAAGGTTTTCATTCCCAGATCGATTTCTCGGAGAAGCCGAGCGCGGCGAAATCAGCGGCGCGCAGGTCCGCCTCATTGGCGCAAAAGAACTCGTCCAGCTGCGGCGGGGCCACCGACGTGCCGGCAAGCATGGCGTGCGCCTGCCCGCGATGGTGGACCTGGTGGCTGAAGACGTGCGCGAGCAGCCGGTGCATCGCCTCCTCGACGCGGCCCTTGCGGCGCAGGATGACCACGGGGCGCTCCAGGTCGGCGGCGGTCATCGACTGGCAAAGCGCGATGAAGCGCCGGTCCACCGCGCCCTGCGCAGACGCCAGGTCCGCCACTCGCTCGAAGGGCTCCTCGGGCCTGAAGAAACCCGCGACGTCCGGATTCGGATCGAGGTCCGCCATCGCCCGTTCCATCGCATCGGCGTACAGCCAGTCCACGGTCACGATGTGGTTGAGCGTGGCCTTGAGGGAGGGGAAGTAGCTGGTGCGGGGCGCGACGAAATCGGCCTGCGACAAGGCCGCGCAGGCCTTGAGTAGCCGATGGTTGGCCCAGGCATTCTGCCAGGCCCATGCCGTGAGGTGACGTTCGAGCGTAATCATCGGGGACTGTAACAATGGGGTCAGGTTCGCGAACCTGACCCCATTGTTACAGGAATTGGGGTGCCCTTTGCCCCGACGCCCGAAAAGCCGGATCATTGGGCCATGGCCACCCCGCCCGCCCCCGCGCCTGCAAGAAAGCGCACCCTCTACGACATCCTTGGCGTGGACAAGGAAGCGAACGCCATCGACATCCACATCGCGTACAAGACGCGGACGGAAGCGTTGCAGCGTGACGCCGGCGCGGATCCAAACGAGGTCAATCTCGTCCACGAGGCCTATCACGTCCTGTGCATGCCCAACGAGCGCGCGGCCTACGACGCAAAGCTCATCACGATGGCCGAGAAGGCCGCGGCCAGGCAGGCAGCACTGAGCCCCGACCTGATCCTCGAGCCTGAGGAGCCCGAAGCCGGACCGGTGTGGAAGAACAAGTTCGTCCTCACCGGCGGCGCGCTCCTGCTCGCACTGCTGGCTTTCTGGCTGGCGCGATCGCCCCCGAAGCCCCAGGCCGCGATCGTCGCCCAGAAACAGCTCAGGCCGGAAGCGTCAGTGCAGGTCCCGCAGGCCCCGGTCGTTCCCGTCCTCATGCCGCGCAACGCGGAAGAACTCTTCGGCGAGCTTTCGCGCAGCACCGCGCGCATCACAGTTCACGACGTGTCCGGCCGCGCGGTGGGGCTGGGAAGCGGCGTTGTCATCGGCGTGGGCAGCGTCATCACGAATTGCCACGTGGCCACGGCCGGCGGGAGCCTCACCGTCAAAGTGGGCAGCGAGCAGTTCTCGGCCAGCATCGAGATCGCGGATGAGGAATACGACCTTTGCCGCCTCTCGGTGACCGGCCTCACCGCGCCCGCCGTCACCATCGGCACGGCCGAATCCCTCAAGACGGGCCAGAAAGTCTTCGCCATCGGCGCGCCCCAGGGACTGGACCTCACCATCAGCGACGGCATCGTCTCCGGCATGCGCGACCTGCCCCAGGGCCGCGTCATCCAGACCACCGCGCCGATCTCCCCCGGCTCCTCCGGCGGACCGCTCTTCGACGTCTATGGTCGGCTCGTGGGCATCATGACCTTCCAGCACCGCACCGGGCAGAACCTGAACTTCGCCGTGCCCGCGGACTGGATCGCCAACATCCGCTCGCGCAGTGCCACGAATCCGCTCACGGAATCGATGTCCCGGTCAATGGCGCCGAGCTAGCGCCGACCGCCTTCGCCCTCCTTGCCGCAAGACCCCGCCAAGGGGCGTTTCGAGATCCGATCGTGAGAATTTCCGCCTTCCTCCTCGCCCTGGTGCTCCCCGGCCTCGCGCTGGCCGGCCGCCCGCTCAGCACCGAGGACGCCTCGACGCTCGAGGACAAGGCCTGCCAGCTCGAGTCGTGGGTGGACCGCACGCGCGGCGATGTCACCGGGGCTTTCTTCGTCCCCGCCTGCTCCTGGTTCGACACGGAATTCCAGGCAGGCGCCTCCCGCGCATGGGCGGGCGGCCGGAGCGCCACGGTACTGAATTTCGTGCAGGCCAAGCACGCCTTCAAAAGCGTGGACGACGGTGACTGGGGGATCGGCCTTGTCGCGGGGCTTTCGCGATACCCCCAGCGTGAGGAGAAAAACGACTGGGGCGACCCGTATTTCATCGTGCCGCTGAGCATCGGTTTCGGTGCTGACAAGGAGACGCGCGCCCTGCTGCACCTGAACATCGGCACCGCTCGCGTGCGCGATGAGGGCCGAAACCTCACGCTGTGGGGCGTTGCAATCGAGAAACCCGCCACCGATCGGCTCACGCTGCTGGCGGAGGCCTTCGGCGAGAACTCGAGGAACCCCTTCATCCGCGCCGGCGGCCGCTACGCGCTCTTCGACAAGTTCGACATCGACCTCACCTACGTCACTCGTTCCGGTGGCTCGGTGGAAGACCGCTACTGGTCCCTCGGCTTCCACTGGGAAACCGCCCCCTTCCTCCCATGAACCCATTCGGAGGCGTGTTCGCGAACACGTCCCCCATCGACCTCATGCCCTCCGGCCCTCGCTTCCTGATTTCCGCATCGCTGGCCATCGCAGCGGCCCTGGCCGGATGCGGCAAGGGCCCCGCGGCACCCGCGGCGCCCGCGAACTATGGCGAGGCGATGATCCTGGCCGCGAAGCAGTTGGCGCTCAATCGCTGGAGCGACGTATTCGCCGCGTGCGACCTCGCCTTCAAGTACGCGGATCGCGATGGCGACACGAAAGTGATTCCCGCGGCCGAGTGCGTCGGTGAATCCGCCGCGCGCATGGGCAAGCCGGGGTTGGCCCTGCCCCACCTCCAGCGGCTGTTCCAGGCCTATCCCGGCATGCTGCGCGCTTCGAGCGGCCGCCACCGCCTCGCCAACAACGATGGCGTCCTCCTCATCGAGCAGGGTCGGCGCGAGCAGGGCATCGCGGTGCTGCGCGACGCCCTGGAGGTTTATGCGGGATCGCCGTACTACCTGGGCGCCTCGCGCTCCTTCCCGGCGCGGGCCATGCTGGTGAAGAACCTCGCGCGGGCCTGGTATGAAACAGCGAGCGATCCCGAAGCAAGGGCGTGGGTGAGGGAACAGGGCGCTGCGTTTCTCGAGCACATGGAAAGAAACGAAAGAGGCGTGCACCTGTCCATGGGTGCCTCGTCGGCCATGCGCGCGCTCGTGGAGATCGGACGCCGCCAGGCCCTTCCCGAAACGCCGGCGTGGGAAGCCATGGCGAACGCGTGGGAGCCGCTCGAAGCGGAAATCGATGCGCAAAACCCCCAGATTGCCCGGGGCTGCGAGACCCTGCCGCTGCGCGAGTTGCTGCTGGAAGTATGCATGCGCGAGTTGAGCCCGCCGGCATGAATCGCGTCCCTGCCCCGATCATCGCCGTTCTCTTCGCCCTGGCCCTCGGCGCCTGCGGGCGCTCCGGCCCGAATCCGGCCGAATCGAAGGATGCGGTCATGGCGATGTGGATGGGCAAGCACTGGGACGCCGCCTTCGCCGCCTGCGACAAGGCCTTCCGCAGGAGCGACGGGACGAAAAACGTCGAAGGCTCCCTCATGTTCGCCGAATGCGCAATCGAGGCCTCCACGCAGGCTGGCAAGCCCGAGCTCTCGCTGCCCCTGCAGGAGCGCCTTCTGGCTTCCTACACGAGCGGGCTCTCCCGGCTGGCCGCGGTCCGGCTGGCCAACAACCATGGCGTGGCCCTCCTGCAGAGCGGCAAGCGCGAGAAAGGGCTGGCTCGGCTTCGCGGGGTGCTGGACGATCTCGCCGACCCGAATCGCCCGGGCGAAGGGTGGAGCGCCGACACCGCACGCGCCATCGTCGTGAGGAATCTCGCCTACGCCTACTACGAAACCGCAAGCGAGCCCGCCGTGCGCGCCTGGGTGGAGGAACAAGCGGCCTGGTACCTGGACTACTTCGAAAGACACCCGGGCAATGCGGGCTCCGGGATCGGGTCCGCCGCCGCACTCGACGCGATATCCCTGGTCGGCAAGCGTCAGGCGAATACCGGCACGCCCGCCTGGGATGCCGCGGTGCGCGAACGGGAGGCGCTCGAGGAGCGGGTCACCAGCCACGATCCCCAAACGGCGACGGTCTGCGAAAGGCGCCCGCTCGGGGACATCAGGATGGATCTGTGCATGCATGAGCTGACGCCGCCCGCGTAGG
Organism: Betaproteobacteria bacterium; assembly: GCA_016720855.1. Lineage (NCBI taxonomy): Bacteria > Pseudomonadati > Pseudomonadota > Betaproteobacteria > Betaproteobacteria bacterium. The sequence goes on from JADKJU010000003.1 coordinate 402,749, forward strand.
GTGAATCCCGATAGCGACGGGACAGGCGCTATCATGGCCGGCCATGGACTTTCCGGGCCTCGTTGCGCAATACGGGTACTACGCAGTGCTCCTGGGCGCCTTTGTCGAAGGCGAAACGATCCTTGCCCTCGCGGGCTTCGCGGCACACCGCGGCTACCTCGATTTCGCGACCGTCGTGTGGATCGCGGGCATTGCCGGTTTCGCCGGCGACCAGTTCTACTTTTTTCTCGGCCGCTGCAAGGGTGCGCAGATCCTGGCGAAATTCCCCGACGCGCAGGCAAGGGGGCACCGCTTCGACGAGATGCTTGCGCGCTGGCACGCGCCGCTCATCGTGATGATCCGGTTCCTGTACGGCTTTCGCGTCCTGGGCCCGATCCTGCTCGGCATGGGACGATGCCCGTCGTGGAAGTTCGTCGTCTTCAACGCGATCGGCGCCGCGATCTGGGCGCCGCTCGTCGCGGGGGCGGGATGGGTGTTCGGGCAGGCCGTCGAGGCTTTCCTCGTGGACGTGCACCGTTACGAAGGGTGGCTCTTCGCGGCCATCGTGGCGGCCGGCATAGGTGGCGTCGTGTTCCACCGCCTGCGGCGCTCGCGCGAATCGCGGGCGCCGGAATGATTCACGAGGTGTTCGGCCGAGGCTGCTACCGCTCCTCGCGCTCCGGCGTGGCCGTGATCCTGTGAATCGACAAGTCCGCGCCCTCGAATTCCTCCTCGAGATCGAGGCGAATGCCGACGGTGGCGCGTAGCGACCCGTAGATCGCGAAGCCGCCTGCCAGCGCAATCGTGACGCCGAGGACGGTTCCCGCGAGCTGGCTCATGAACGAGACGCCACCCATCCCGCCCAGCGCCTTCGAGCCGAAGATGCCGCAGGCGATGCCGCCCCACGCGCCGCAAAGCCCGTGCAGCGGCCACACGCCCAGCACGTCGTCGATCTTCAGCCGGTTCTGCGTGGAGTTGAACATGACCACAAAGAGCCCGCCCGCCACCGCTCCCGTGGCGAGCGCGCCCAGCGGATGCATCACGTCGGAGCCCGCGCATATCGCCACCAGGCCCGCCAGCGGACCGTTGTGCACGAAGCCCGGGTCATTGCGACCCACCACCAGGCCCGCGAGCGTGCCGCCCGCCATGGCCATCAGGGAGTTCACGGCGACGAGCCCCGTGATCTTGTCGATTGTCTGCGCGCTCATCACGTTGAACCCGAACCAACCCACCGTCAGCACCCAGGCGCCGAGCGCGAGGAACGGGATGTTGGAGGGTGGAAAGGCCACCACGTGCCCGTCCCGCGTGTAGCGCCCGTGCCGCGGTCCCAGCAGCAACACTGCCGCGAGCGCAACCCACCCGCCCATCGCGTGCACGACCACGGAGCCGGCGAAGTCGTGGAACTCCGCGCCGAAAGCGCCCTTCACCCATGCCTGGAAGCCGAAAGCCTGGTTCCACGCAATGCTCTCGAAGAAGGGGTACAGAAAACCCACGAGGAGGAAGGTGGCGATGATCTGCGGGTTGAAGCGGAAGCGCTCCGCGATGCCACCCGAGACGATGGCGGGTATGGCGGCCGCGAAAGTGAGGAGGAAGAAGAACTTCACCAGCTCGTAGCCGCTCTTCGCCGCCAGGCTCTCCGCGCCGGCGAAGAAGTTCACCCCGTAGGCGAGCGAGTAGCCGATGAAGAAATAGGCGATCGTGGATACGGAAAAATCCACGAGGATCTTCATGAGGGCGTTCACCTGGTTCTTGCGCCGGACGGTGCCCAGTTCCAGGAAGGCGAATCCGGCGTGCATCGCAAGAACCATGATGCCGCCAAGCAGGATGAAGAGGACGTCGGACGACGTCTTGAGGGCTTCCGTGATGTTCCTCGGGGCGGGTGAGTTTGGAATCCGTGCCGCGCACGCCGCGGTCGTGGCATAACTATACAGCCTGCCCCCGGCAGCGCCGGCCCTGGCCCCCGCGCCGTCCAGGCCGGCGATGCCCGGCGAGAAGTCCTCCCGGCACACCGGGGTGCGGCGATTGACCTGCCTCAAGCCCTCGCCGCGCCGTTCCCGCACCATGCGGGCTTGCCCATTCGAAGGGACCTGCTCCGCATGAAAACGCTGCTCGCGATTTTTCTCACGCTTTTCCTGGGCGCGTCATGGGCGGCCAATCCGCCCGCTGCCGCGCCGTTGAAGGGCGAGGTGCTCGAGGTAATCGACGCCAACCCCTACACCTACCTGCGCCTGAAGACCACGGGCGGGGAAACCTGGGCCGCGGTCGCAAAGGCGCCCGTCAAGAAAGGCACGCAAGTCACGATCGAGAACCCGATGGTGATGTCGGGGTTCGAGAGCAAGTCGCTCAAGCGGACCTTCGACAAGATCGTCTTCGGGTCGCTGGCCGGCGCGGGCGGGGCGACGGCGAGCGCCGATGTGATGTCGGCGCATTCCGGCATCGCGAAGACCCCGGACGTGCCGGTCGAGAAAGTCGCCAAGGCCGCCGGCCCCGATGCCCGCACCGTGGCCGAGGTCACCGCCCAGAAGGCCCAGCTCAAGGGCAAGACCGTCATCGTTCGCGGCAAGGTGGTGAAGTTTTCCGCCGAGATCATGGGCAAGAACTGGGTGCACCTGCGCGACGGAACGGGGTCGTCCACGGACGGCTCGAACGACCTGCTGGTGACCACCAAGCAGGTGGCCGCAGTGGGCGACATCGTGAACGCCAAGGGGCTCGTGCGCACCGATGCGGACTTCGGGTCGGGCTACTCCTACAAGGTACTGGTGGAGGAAGCGACGCTTCAGAAGTAGGGCGCAGCAGGTAAATGGGGTCGGATTGCCTTGCACATTTCTTGTGCAAGGCAATCCGACCCCATTTACGTCATCGAGCGCCGTTGTCCTGTCTGGCGGCCCGGCAATGCTGGACGATCGCGGCGACGATCTGCGGGATGAGCGCGGCGGGCAGGTCGTGACCCATGCCGTCGAACTCGAGGAGCTTCGCCCCGGGCACATGGCGCGCCACCTCGCGCCCTGCCGCCTTGGGGACCAGCGGATCGTCGGTGCCATGGATGACGAGCGTGGGCACGCGGATCGTGTCCAGTTCCCGCCGGCGATCCCCGGAATCCAGCATGGCGAGCATCTGCCGCGCCGTGCCGCGGGTATCGTAGCCGCGCTTCGCCGCGCGCTCGCAAAGCCCCCGCAAGGCCACGGCGTCCGCGGGGAATCCGGGGCTTCCGATCACGCCCATCACGTGCACGAGGTGTTCGGTGACGCTGGCGGGATCCTTCGGGTTGTCCGGGCGATGCAGGATCGCGCTCAACGCGCGCGGCCGTGCCATGGCGACGAAGGGGTTGCCGCTCGACGACATGATCGAAGCAAGGCTCATCACGCGCATCGGCCACCGCGCCGCCAGCACCTGCGCGACCATGCCGCCCAGCGAAGCCCCGGCGACATGCGCCTTGTCGATCGAGAGCGAATCCAGGAGGCCCACCACGTCCTGCGCCATGTCGGCGAGGTTGTAGGGCGCGTTCACCGGAACCCCCATCACCGACCGCGCCATCGCCACCGGGATCGGCGTGTGATGCGGGCCTTCGTCGATACGCTGCGAAAGCCCGCAATCGCGGTTATCGAGGCGCACCACGCGAAATCCGGCGTTCACGAGCCCGTCCACGAAGGCATCCGGCCAGAACACGAGCGGCATGCCGAGCCCCATGATCAGCACCAGCGCGGGGGAGCCCGGATCACCGGCGACTTCGTACGCGAGCGAGATTCCGTTCGCCGTTACGGTGGGCATCGCATCGTCTTCAGTTCCTCGTGGGACTCGTGCAATGCGCGCGCCAGCCGGTGGATATCCGGAACCGCCTTCTTCGCGGCCAGCAGCCCGAAATCGAGCGAGCCGCAGTAGCTTTCCACCGTGATGTTTAGGCCCAGTCCGTGTTCGACGATGGAGACGGGCCAGTAGGTGAGCATCTTCGCGCCGGCGAGGTAGAGCGGCGCCTGCGGGCCGGGCACGTTCGAAATCACCAGGTTCGCGAGTGGCGGGTACGCCTTCACTCCCTGCGTGTAGCCGTAGGCGCGCGCCGCGGCTGCCAGCACCCACGGCGCGCCGATCGAGGGGAAATCCGTGGGGATGATCGACTTCGCCTTCGATGTGATGGCCTTCGCGTTGCCGGCGGAGGCGCGAATGGCCTCCAGGCGCTTCAGGGGATCGGCGAGGTGCGTGGCGAGGTTGGCAAGCACCATCGTCGCCTGCGTCGAGTAGCTCGTGTCGCCTTCGGCCCGGAGCGAAACCGGCATCGCGGCCACCAGCGGGCTCCTGGGCACCGACCCGTGGTGCATGAGATAGCGGCGAAGCGCACCGCTCACCAGGGCGAGCACGACATCGTTGATCTTCGCATCGTGGCGCCTGGCGATCGCCTTGATCTCGGCGAGCGGAAGGGAAGCCGTCGCGAACGTGCGCTCGGCGGTGATCGGGACGTTGAGCACCGTCGTGGGCCCGATGGGCAAGCCGCGACCCGGCGCCTTGCCCTTCGACGCGCCGGCCTTTCCGGTGCCGGAAGCCAGGCCCGCCTTGACGACGCGGGCCAGCTCCGGAATCTGGCGGATGAGCTTGGTGTACTCGCCCGCGCTCTTGCGCAGCGCGGCGGCCAGCAGCTCGCCCGTGCCGGGCGTCCTGTCGAGCACGCGCTTCTTCGGTTTCGCCACCTTCCGCGGCACGGGCGAGGTATCGAGGATGGCCGTGACGAGTTGCACGCCGGCCGCCCCGTCGAGGGTGGCGTGGTGGATCTTCGAGTACCACGCGACCTGACCCGAGGCGAGGCCCTCGATCACGGTGAAGACCCACAGCGGGCGGTTGCGGTCGAGCGGCTCGCCGTGCAACTTCGCGACGGTGGCCTCTAGCGTCGCCATCGTGGCGGGTTTAGGGAGCCTGATCCGGCGCATGTGATAGCCGAGGTCGATTTCCTGGTCCTCCACCCACATCGGACTCGCGATGGCCAGGGGCAGCGTGGCGATGCGGCGCGTGAAGACGGGGGCCAGGTGCAGGCGGCCTGCGATGTGCTTCACCGCGCGGTCGTAGAAGGTGGCGCGCTGGCGGGCCGGCACCTGGTACAGGTGCAGGGAGCCCACGTGCATCGGGGTTTCGGGCGTTTCCAGGTAGAGGAACGCCGCGTCGAGGCCTGAGAGCGGATTCACCGGGAAGAATGGCCTTGTCGTATCGCGGTTGCCGGAACGGAGCGGCCGCGGCCCGTCTTTGCGGGGTGGCTGATGGTAGCGCACTGCGCGGCTGGAATGCAGCCATGCGTATCCCGAAAGCGCCGGCCGGCGCACCGCCGGGCTCGGAAGCTACGACGCGTGGACCGCGAGGACCAGGTGGCGCAAGATCCGCGCGACTTCGCGTGACGCGCGGCTGAGCGGGTGGTGGGTCGTGGTCTTCATCATTACGCAGCGGGGCAGGCTGGGGTCGGTGATGCGGCGCGCCGCGAAATACGCATCAAACCGCTGTAGCCGTACCGAGTGCTGGCTCCAGAGCGCGTAGCAGCGCTCGCGCGAGATGATCGCGTGCTGGGCTTCGACCGAGTCGGCCTCCAGCACCACGTTCAGGCGGAATCCACGGCGGCGGGCTTCCTCGTCGACGCGGAGCCGTAGTTCGTTCGGCGCGGCCGGCAGCACCAGCGGTATCGATGCCAGCGCGCAGAAAGGCAGCTCGTTGCCATCTTCCCCGAGATCGGGGTTGCCCACCACCATCACGTCCGAAATGGCGAGCACATCCTGCTTTTCCAGGCCCGTCTTGCGATAGCGGGTGACCAACGCGATATCGGCCCAGCCGTTCGACAGCCAGTCCTCATGCTCCACGCTGAAGCTCTCCAGCAGGCGAAGCACGATGCCGGGAAACTGCCGGCGCACGTCCTCGAAAAGTTCGGCGGCCAGCATCCGCATGTACATGGTCAGAAGCGCCACCGTCACCGTGCCGGTCGGCGTGCGCGTCTGGTCGCGGATGTCGGCCGAGAACTGATCGGCATGGGCCAGCAGTGCCCGGGCCCTCAGCAAGGTCTGCTCGCCGACTGCCGTGAGCTTCACGCCGCGACCGGTACGGTGAAAAAGCGTGGCCCGCAGGCTGTCCTCCAGCGCGCGCAGCGCCCGGCTCACAGAAGGCTGCGTCGTCCCCAAGACGGCTGCCGCATGCGACAGGTTGCCCAGTTCGGCCGCCTTTACGAAGAGTCGAAGGGCTTCGAGGTTGGGTGGGCTGTCCGTCATGCGCAGAATGTATACCAGCTAACCAGATCACGGGCTAGTTCCGCCGGTGCGGCTGCCGTATGGTCTCAATCGTTGATCGGAAGAACCGTTCACATTCGTCGAGTGAATCATCTCTTGGAAAGGAGACCCGCCATGATCCGAGCAGTTGCCGCTCTTCTCGCAGCAGCGCTTTCCTTGCTTGCACCGATGTCGGCGAGCGCGCAGTCATGGCCGACAAAGCCGGTGCGCATCGTCGTCGCGTACCCGCCAGGGGGGGCCACCGACCTCCAGGCAAGGCTGGTGGCGGCGAAGCTGACTGAGCGATGGGGCGTCCCGGTGATCGTCGAGAACAAGCCGGGGGGCAATACGGTCATCGCGACCGACGCGGTCGCCAAGGCGGCGCCGGATGGGCACACCGTTCTCCTCACGGCCATGCCGTTCGCGCTGAATCCCATGCTGATCGCCAAGCTTCCGTACAACACCGCCACGGACCTCGTGCCCGTGACGCTGCTTGCGACGATTCCGAACGTTCTCGTGGTGTATCCCGGGCTGCCGGTCAATTCGCTCGACGACCTGATCAAACTGGCCCGTGCGGAGCCGGGGTCGATCTCGTTTGCCTCGACCGGTCAGGCCACCTCCACGCACCTCTCGGGCGAGTTGTTTGCGAAGATGGCCGGCCTTCGGCTCAACCACATTCCCTACAAGGGCAGCGCGCCGGCGCAGGTCGACCTGATGGCGGGACGGGTTTCGATGATGTTCGACAACGGGTCGCTGCAGCTCATCAAGTCCGGGAAGTTGAAGGCGATCGCGGTCACCTCCGCAAAACGGGTGCCGTGGCTGCCGAATACCCCGACCATGATCGAGCAGGGGCTCGCGGGTTACGAAGCGGCGGCCTGGTACGGCGTCCTTGCGCCGGGGGGAACGCCCGCCGCGATCATTCAGAAGCTCGCCGACGACATCACCTGGGCGGTGCGCTCGCCCGACACCGTGGAAAAACTGACGGCGGCCGGCGCCATTGCGGGCGGAGGCTCTCCGGAGGAATTCCGGAATTTCCTGTCCGTCGAGACGGACAAGTGGGGACAGCTGGTCAAGGGCCTCGGAATGAAACCGGAGTGACCGGGGCCTCATCGAAAAGGATCGGCTATGCATTACATCGGTAAAGGGACATCCAACGTTCAGAGCCTGCTGCTGGACTATGCAAACAGCGGCCGATCGGAAACGTTCATTGGTCGAACCTCGGAGCCGTATCTGATCGTTGTCGACGACAAATCCATCGAGCAGGTCGCCTACGCGTGCGGAGCCGCGCACGACTGGCGACTGCTGTCCGGCGCCAGCCGGGGCCCGATCGAAGCGCCGCATGCGTACTTGTTCTATCTGCTCAACAATACACGCGCCTATCGGGTCTACGAACAGACGATCATCGCCGGGCTTCCGTCCGGCCGCGCACAGCTTCACGCCGGCGACGATTTTCACTACCATCGCCCGATCCTGAGCGGAGACATCCTCGCCGTCACTGCCACGATCCTGCCCAGCTACAAGAAGACCGGCCGTCATGGAGAGCTGGAGTTCTTCAGCGACGAGTGGCGCATGTACAACCAGCGCAACGAGCTGGCTGCACGGCTCATTCGCAAGGGGATCGCCCTCGACTTCGGCGAATCCGGGGAGCTCACGTCTCCTGCCGATAACAGGGTCGACCTCCCACCGGATTCGGGGACGCCGACATGGTTGCGCGCCGTGGACGTCGAATCCGCCTTCAAGGTCGATCAAACTACCCACCTGAAACGCCATCCGAAGTTCACCTGGATGTCGATGATGGGATGGCTGGCCGCGGTGAGCGAGTACTCGCCGACGCATTACGACCCGGATTTTGCCAAGTCGCACCGGTACGGCGGCGGCCGGAACATCGTGGCGGGCCCACAGCTGGCCTCCGTCATGGTCGCCGCGCTCGAGGAATCGCTCGGGCCCGGCTGGTGGATCAGCGACTACGAGAACGTGCAGCGCCGGGCCGTGTACCCGAACGAGACGCTGATCAGCTTCAGCAGGGTTCACTCGATCCGCGATGGCACCGCGAAGATTCATCTCTGGCTGGTCGACGAAGAGGGGATCGTCAAGGGAACCGGCGAGGCGACGGTGAAGGCCGTCACGACGGAGAGAAGGGTGTCGGCATGAGCACCGGGGAACCGAAGCTGCCGGCCGAGGGAGAGAGCCTGGATATCGTCAGGACGGTCGACGATTCGTTGCTGACCCCCCGCTACGGAAAGCCGGACATCGTGGTTCTCGCCTCGCCCGCCGTGATGTTCCTCATGGAGCTCGCCAGCCTGCAACTGGTCGAGCGGGAACTTCCCGATGAATTGACCTCAGTAGGAACCCGGATGGTGTTCGAGCATCTGCAACCGTCCTACGCCGGCGCCGAGATCGTGACGCGAGCAACCGTGCGGCAGGTGTCGGGCCGGCGCATCGAGCTGGAGGTCGAGTCGTTCGAGGGTCAGACGCTCGTCGCGCGAGCCGCGCATACGCGCGCGATCGTTCCCAGGGCGAAGTTCCGTCCGCCATCCGGGAGCACGGAGGATCGGGGAAGCCAAGGCGCAGAGGCGACGCGATGAATGTGCGCGACCTCATGGAACGCAGTCGGCGAGCATTCGGTGGCCACATCGCGGTGGCCGCCGAATCCCGCGCCTTCAGTTTCGACGAGTGCTGGAGCCGGGGAGTGCGCTTGGCGCGGGGCCTGATGGCTCGTGGGGTGAAGCCTGGAGACCACGTCGCGGTTCTGGAAATGAACACGATATGGTCCGTCGACTTCTACATAGCGTCAGCTATCGCGGGGTTCGTTCGGGTGCCGCTCTACTGGCGCAACGCAGTCAGCGTGCACCTGTCGATGATCGAGAACGCGCAAAGCCGATTCATCGTCGTGGATGACGAGGTCGGCGACGCTGTCGTGAGCGAAATCGTCGATGCGGTGGGCGAGCGCAACGTGATGGTGCGCGGGGCGGCTTTTGAGCGCTGGCTCGAGAATCAGGACGACATCGATCCTGCGGTACGTATCGACGAGAACTGGTTGAGCATGATCAGGCACAGCGGGGGGACGACCGGGCGTCCGAAGGGGATCACCAGCACGCAGCGCCAGTGGGCCTGCATCGGGCGCGACGAAGTCGCGTTCAAGCCGCTGATAGCACCGGGTGATTCGATGCTGCATGTCGCGCCGATGAGCCATGCCTCCGGATACTACTTTCTTCCTGCTTGGGCCGCCGGTGCCCGCCAGGTACTTTCGCCTTCGACGGCGCCCGATCGCATCGTCGAGCTGCTTCGCAGCGAGGAAATACAGTATCTCTTCGCGCCGCCAACGTTGTTGGATTCGATCACTGCCGTCGCCGGGAGTCTGGACATTCCCAGACTGGCGTTGAAATGCCTCGCGATAGGTTCGGCGCCGATCAGCCGGCGCGTGATCCAGGCCGCACGGGACTGCTTCGGCGACGATGTGCTCTACCAGACGTACGGGACGAGCGAGGCCGTGCCCATCTCCGGCATGGGACCGAAGGAATGGTTCATGGAGTGCGACGACGCCGAACCACTTCTCTCGGCGGGAAGGCCGTTGCCCCTGGTCGACCTGGAACTCAGGGACGAAGGCGGGAAAACGGTCCCCGTCGGCGAGATCGGGGAGGTGACGGTGCGTTGCGACGGCATGGCGGACGGGTACTACAACGCACCCGAGCAGACCAGGGAAAGCTTCGTCGACGGATGGTTCAGGACGGGAGACCTGGGGCGACTGGACAAGCGCGGCTATCTGCACCTGGTCGATCGGGTCGGCGAGATGATTATCTCCGGCGGGCACAACATCTATCCCGCCGACCTCGAGCGGATCGTGGGACAGGTCGAAGGTGTTCTCGAGGTGGCCGTGTTCGGCATCCCGCACGAAAAATGGGGCGAGACACCAATCGTCCTGTGCCAGGCCAGCCCCGATGCGTCGGTGTCGTCCGAGAAGGTGCGCGAGTATGTTGCCCGGGAGCTGGGTTCGTATATGAAGCCCACCGACGTCATGATCCGCACGGAGAAGCTGCCGCGCACCGCCGTGGGCAAGATCTCGCGCCGGGCCGCCCGGGATGTGTATCTGTCCCAGCGGGAGCCTGAGTAGGTCCGTCGCTGCGAATTCACGGGCCGCGCGCCCGGAATGCAGCCCCGCGGGGCAGGAGCGGACCTCCATTCAATCCACGTATCCCGCTTCTCGCTGGTGCCTGATGCGGAGTATCCGCACCGTATCGCCTGAAGGATCGAACCGGTGGAGCGCGAGGCACCCGGTTGAACCCCGGGATATGACGAGTTCCCGCATTTCCCCTCCGATCCGTCGTCCCAGGAGGGGGTGGCGCTCCAGGATCCCGAAGGCCTCGATGATCGCATCCACCGCGGACCTCGCTGATTCCGGCGCCGCGTCGACCAGAAATTCAGCCAGCCTTCCGAGATCATCGATGGATCGTGCCGCATAGACTACTTGCGCCACCACACCGGCTTCAGCCGTTTCTGCTTCTTTCCGGCGACCTTGGCGCGCAGCCACTCGGCCACGTCCTCATGGGCAAAGCCAATGCCGGATTCGCGCGGCTCACGCCTATAGGGGTCGAGGAAGCCGTCTGCCAAAATCCTGCGATCATCGCCAGTACCCCGGGCGCCGCCGGTGATGGGCAACGACCACGACGACGAGGGTTTCCGCATCGACGAAGTAGATGAGGCCGAAAGGCATCGTGAACCGGCATCAGGCGAACTCGTGCAGCAGGTCAGGCCGCATCCTGCATCCGATTGGCGAGGTCGCGGCCCGAGATGGTCGGCGGCAAGGGCTTGCCCTCCCTCCGGTACAGCGCAATCGCCTCCTCGACAACCCGGCAGAGTTCGTCGAACACGGCCCTCTCTTCCGGGCCGTGGCAGCCGCCATAGACGAGGCCCGGGGAGCTCCCGACATAGCATTGGTCCTCCTCGGACCACTCAACTATCTTGGCGTACCGAGCGCTGTCCTTCATTTTTTCGACTCCTCCACGGCGAGCTTCACAGCCTGGATCTGATACCGCCTGGCATCGGCACCCAAGGCACCCGAAAGATCATAACGGCCCACCCGAATCCGGGCCCGTTACATTGAAACGCGGCAGCCCCCGGAACGGCTGACGGGACAGGTTTTGGGGACGGTTCCGGAGAACCGTCCCCAAAACCCCGGAATCAGCCAAAATAGCCCTTTCCGCACCGCAGCAACCGCCTCGAGAACCCATGCCCAACGATACGAAGGCGCCGGAAGGCGCCCACATCACCAACTTCATCAAGCAGCGCATCGAGGCGGACCTTGCATCCGGCAAGTACGCCGAGCGCAAGTGGGGCGGCAGGCCCGGCAAGCTGGAGGCGCACGCCAACGCGCCGCTGGACCCCGCGAAGATCCGCACGCGCTTCCCCCCGGAGCCCAACGGCTACCTGCACATTGGGCATGCGAAGTCGATCTGCCTCAACTTCGGTCTCGCGAAGGAGTACGGCGGCATCTGCCACATGCGCTTCGACGACACGAACCCGGAGAAGGAGGAGCAGGAGTACGTCGACACCATCATCGCCGCGGTGAAGTGGCTGGGCTTCGATTTCGGCGCGAATGACGAGTACCTCTACTTCGCCAGCGACTACTTCGATCTCATGTACGAGTTCGGCGAGTGCCTGATCGAGCACGGCGAAGCGTACGTGGATTCACAGTCGGCCGACGAGATGCAGCGCACCCGGGGCACCTTCTCCGAGCCGGGGAGGGATTCGCCTTACCGCACACGCATGCCGGCCGAGAACCTGGCACTCTTTCGCGAGATGCGCGACGGCAAGCACGCCGACGGCGCCCACGTGCTGCGCGCGAAGATCGACATGGCCTCGCCCAACATCAACCTGCGCGACCCGGCCATCTACCGCATCAAGCGCGCGACCCACCACCGCACCGGCGACAAGTGGTGCATCTACCCGATGTACACCTACGCGCACCCCGTCGAGGACGCACTGGAGTGCATCACGCACTCCATCTGCACGCTGGAATTCGAGGATCAGCGCCCGTTCTACGACTGGGTGCTGGAGAAGCTGGCCACTCACGGCATGCTGCAGCGGCCCCTTCCCCAGCAGATCGAGTTCTCGCGCCTGAATCTCACGCACACCGTGATGAGCAAGCGCTTTCTTCTCACGCTCGTGCAGCAGAAGTTCGTCGATGGCTGGGACGACCCGCGCATGCCGACGCTCGTGGGGGCGCGCCGTCGCGGCTACACGCCGGAGGGGTTCCGGATGTTTGCGGAGCGGATTGGCGTGAGCAAGGCGGACAACTGGATCGATCCCTCCGTGCTCGAGGATTGCATGCGCGAGCACCTGAACGAGGTGGCTCCGCGCCGCATCGCCGTCCTCGATCCGATCAAGCTCCTGATCACCAATTATCCGGAGGGGCAGTCCGAGGAATGCTTCGCGCCCAACCATCCGCAGAAGCCGGAATGGGGCAAGCGCCTGATGCCCTTCTCCCGCGAGTTGTGGATCGAGCGCGAGGACTTCAACGAGGAACCGCCCAAGGGCTACTTCCGGCTGTTCCCGGGCAACTCGGTGCGGCTCAAGTACGGGTACGTGGTGAAGTGCACGGGCTGCACCAAGGATGCACACGGAAAGGTGATCGAGGTGATGTGCGAGTACATCCTAGACTCGAAGTCGGGCACGCCCGGGGCGGATCACCACAAGACGAAGGGCGTGATCCACTGGGTGTCGGCGGCGCACGCGTACGAGGCGGAGGTGAGGCTCTACGATCGGCTGTTCAAGGTGGCGAATCCGGGGAAGGCGACGGGGAATTACCTGGACGATCTCAATCCGGATTCGCTGAAGGTGATCCGGGCGTATCTGGAGCCTTCATTGAAGGAGGCCACGGCGGAGGAGCGGTTTCAATTCGAGAGGCATGGGTATTTCGTCTTCGATACGGGCACATCACCATCGTCGATCACGCGCACCGTTACCCTCCGCGATTCCTGGGGAAACCAATCTCACAAGGGATAGCTCCCTAAAGTCATGCGCTACTGGTGGGTCAATCAGAATCAGACCTACCGACACGAGGTGTTGGGGGGATATCTTTGGTCACCTAAGCGCAAGTCGAATGGGCACCAGAATCCCTTCTACGATTTCATGCGGGAAGTTGCACCGGGCGATGTCGTGTTCTCTTTTGCTGATACGTTGATCAAGGCAATCGGGATCGCTCGATCGCATGGCTACGAAGCCCCGAAACCGCTTGAGTTCGGTCAGACAGGGGCTTACTGGGGAACGATCGGTTGGCGGGTTGACGTGTTCTTCACGGAACTCCGCCTGCCGATTCGGCCCTCCGAACACATGAACATCCTTGGACCGTTGCTTCCCGGCCTATATTCGCCCCTTCGTCCCAATGGATCGGGACTTCAAGGCGTGTATCTGACTCGATTGCCTGACGTATTCGCGGGCGCCATGATCGACCTCGTAGGGACGGAAGCGCGCACGTTGGTCAAGGGCCATTTCGCCATGGATGATTCCCCGATCCAACCCGCAATTGGTCTCATCCAGTGGGAGGAGCACGAACTGGAGAAGGTCCGCGCGGATGCCCACGTACCGGAAACTGATCGCGAGGCCATCGTCCTGGCGCGGCGTGGCCAAGGACTCTTCAAGTCACGCGTCATGAAGCGAGAGACTCGTTGCCGCATAACTGGAGTCGATCGTGAAGAGCATTTGCGAGCGAGCCACTGCAAGCCTTGGCGCAACTCGACCAACGAGGAGCGACTGGACGGAGAGAATGGTCTGCTACTCACCCCGTCCATAGACCACCTCTTCGATCGCGGCTTCATTGGCTTCGAGGGCAATGGCGATTTATTGATTTCACCGGTTGCTCATTTGGCCTCGCTTCTGCGGATGGGAATTGATCCTCGAGCGCACCGAAACGTTGGCAGTTTCTCCGAGGGGCAGCGGCACTATCTCCAATTCCATCGCGAAAACGAGTTGCTGCGCTCGCCCTTTCTCGACCACAGCTAGCCTCCCTGGTCGTTTCGGTGGCGTGCCGCCGCCAATTGGAGTGAAATACCCCGATCGCGTCGCCAGGGCGGCCCCATGCGTCCTTTCCTCGTCATTTTCGCAGTCGGCGTCTTCGCCTTTCCGATCGATACGGCAAGCGCCGACTCAGCGCCCGCCGGCCTTGAAGCGAACCTCGCCTCCTATGCCTCCGGTGCCTGGATCGCCAAGCGCCCACGCGAGTTCGACGAGAGCTGGAGTGCCTACTGGCTGCTGGACGAGCGTTCCGACTCCGGCTGGGCGACGCCGAAAGGCCTCGTCGCGGGACCTCACGAGGTCGTGATCGAGTTCGCTCAGAAGTCGCTCATCCGTTCCGTTGAGTTCGACACGGCCAGCGTCGACGGGGATTCGCAGGGCAGCCGCGCGGCGGCCGATATCACCGTCGACATTTCCGATGAATCCGCGGAAGGCGGCTTTCGATCGGTGGCGGCCGTCCGGCTAGAGCCCCGCAAGGACCGCCAGCGCTTCGCGATCGCCTCTCCCATCGCCGGCCGATGGATTCGCCTCACGGTGAAATCGAACCACGGTTCGACGGAATACATCGAGCTGTTCGAGTTCAGGGCGTTTGGCGAGGCTCTCGGCCAGCCGGCGCCGGTGCCCTCCTTCACCGGTGCCTACCGGACGAACTTCAGCACCTTCCGCATGGTCCAGCAGGGCTCCACATTGACCGGCTGCTACGAGTACAAGCACGGGCTGGTGGAGAACGGCGGCATCGAGGGCCGTGTCGCACGATTCACGTGGGCGCAGGATTCTTCCGGCGGTCCCCTGCCACGCGGTCCTGCGTTCTTCGTCTTCTCGCCTGACGCAAAGCAGTTCATCGGCCTGTGGTGGTACGAGACACTCACCAACAAGCGCGGGGAGATCTGGCGCGGCACGCGGACCGGCGACAAGCCCGGTGCCTGCGCACACTGGAGGGGGCCCGCGGGCGCCTCGAAGCAACTCGCCGCGCAATTGGGCCGGGGCGAGAAGGCCCGCATCTATGGCATACGCTTCGATCTCGACTCGGACACGCTGCGGGACGACTCCACGCCGGCTCTCGACAGCATTGCGAAGCTCGCGCGCGAGAACCCTTCGTGGCGCTTCGTGATCGAGGGCCACACCGACGCCACCGGCACCCCTGAGCACAACCAGGCGCTCTCCGAGCGTCGTGCCGCGGCGGTGAAGGCATGGCTGGTGAAGGCGGGGATCGTGGCAGCGCGGCTCGACCCGGTGGGATTCGGCGCCACAAAGCCCGTCGCCGGCAATGACACCGGCATGGGCCGTGCCCAGAATCGTCGCGTGGAGCTTGCCCGTCGGTAACGTCGGCCGCAGGACCATGAGCCAAACATAAAACTATTACATATCAATGTCTTATAAGTAGCGTGTGCGGATGTTCTAGTTGCACCTTTTATATGAAGGTGCAACTTTAATATTTTTGTGGCATCTTGATATCCATGCCACGGACAAACCTCCGAACCCGGTCCCTTATCGGCTACGAACCGGACGCCCGGATAGACGGCGTGCTGGTCGAAGTAAGCGATGGGGCCAGCAGCTTCCGCAACGTGCGCGCAGCGCTGCTGGGACTTGCCTACCACTTGGCGCACGACAAGAAAGCCAGGGCGCTGCTCGTCCTGACCAACACCCGCATCACCCAACCCCGCCTCGAGCGCGAACTGGCCCTGGCCCGGCAAGTCTTCACACCCGACGTCATGAAAAGGCTTGGAGCCACGATCGAGACGGACGGGCTTTTTCGCGGGCTTCCCGTGGACCTCTTGCCAGGCTTTCCCGCGAAGCTGGCGCACCTCGTCAGGGAGGAGACCGCAAGGCGAAAGGCCGGTGCGATGAGGGGGCGCCTTTCCGAATATTCCGTCTTCAAGATCCTCCTGCACGAGTGGCTCCTCGACAGGGGGCCGATGACCAGCGACCGGATCAGGAAGATATCCGGTGCAAGCTATCCGACCGTCGCAAGTGCGCTCAAGCGTTATGAGCACGTGCTCGTTCGCCACTCGGACCGCCGGGTCGAACTGAGCCGCTTTCCGATGGAGGAATGGGCGGCGCTCGTGGCCGTGTCCGACCGCGCGCGATCGACCGTGCGCTTCACCGATCGATCGGGTCAACCCAGGTCACCGGAATCGTTGTATCGCCGGTTGGGCAATCACAACCTGCCCGACGTCGCCGTGGGTGGCGTGATTGCGGCGCGTCACTACCTGCCTTCGCTCGACCTCGCCGGGACTCCGCGCCTCGACCTCACCGTCAACGCGATCCGGGGCGCGGATCTCGCGTTCGTCGAGGACCTCGACCCCGCGCTGCGCAGGACCGACAGAAAGGATGACCCGTCAACGCTGGTCGTGCACCAGATCAACCGGAATGAAGCACTGTTCGTCGTCGGCCGGGACCGCGTGAGATACGCCGATCCCGTCGAATGCCTGCTCGACCTGCACGAGGCCCGTCTCGAGCAGCAGGCGCACGAACTCCTCGACTTCTTCACAAGCCGGAAAAGCGCGATGACTCCGACAGGCAGGCCTTCCCGGTCGTGAGTGATCTCTCCCCTCGCGAAACACTGAAGCAGGTCGCGGAGGCGCTTCCCGACGATTGCCGCAAAAACGTGATCGTCATCGGCAGCCTCGCCGCAGGCTACTACTACTTCGGGCGGGACCCGGAACGGCTCATGCGCACCAAGGATGTCGATTGCATGCTCTCTCCCCACGTAACTGCAATGCAAACGGGGCAAACCGTCGCCGAACGCCTGATCGCCGAACATTGGAAGCCCAGTCCCGGCCCCGGCGGCATCCAGCCGGGCAACGATTCGACACCCGTGGAAGCGCTTCCCATGATCCGGCTCGTGCCGCCTCGGTCGAGCGATTGGAACATCGAGCTTCTCAGTGCTCCGTCGTCACCCGCGGATCGCGGAAAGACCTACACGCGGATCCCGACAGCCGTCGGTCACTTCGTACTCTGCAGCTTCGGCTATCTTGCCCTCGCGGAGGAGGATCCGGTCGTCACCGAGTTTGGAATCCGCATTGCGCGCCCCGAGATGATGGCGCTCGCCAATCTGCTCCATCATCCGGCCATAGGCCCGGAGCGAATGGGTGGCTTGATCGAGGGCCGCCGCATCAAGCGAAGCAACAAGGACCTGGGCCGGGTTCTCGCCATCGCCTCGCTCGCGCAACGCGAAGATCAGGACGCCCTCGTGGCGTGGCCGGCACTTTGGTCCGCGGCCTTGCGCCATCGGTTTTCGAAGGACTGGAGACTCCTCGCCCATCGAGCGGGTGACGGCATTCGCGCGATGCTCGCAAGCGGGGAGGATCTGGAAGAGGCGCGCCATTGCGTGGCGAACGGCCTGCTGAGCTCGTATCGAGTGACGCGCGAACTGCTTGAGGCCACGGGGCGGCGCCTGCTGAACGATGCCCTGGAGCCGCTGAAGTCGCTTGCAGAGCCATGACCCTCTGCGCCGAGCCCGGACGATACCCGTCCGGACTTCGACGGGGAGTCGAGGCGGATCGAATTGCGGGCTTGCGCGACCTCCACGCATTGCGCCGACGCAAGAGCCGGATGTGACGGACGGTGTAACATTTGCTCGATGAGCGGGGCGGCCATGGCCGCAACCGCATTGGCATTTTTCCGCTCGCCAGGACGAAGCGACCATCTTCGGAGCGCAGCTACGCCCATGAGTTCCCCTTCGAATCCGCCGCACGAGGACGAGCTGGATTTCACGCCCTCCAGCGCCGCCCCCATGCCGCAGCCCGCGCCGGAGCGGGTGCAGCAGGCGCGCCAGGAGGCCCGCGAAGGCACCCCGCAACTGCAGAATTCGGGGTTCTACGTGAGCATCGCGCGTCGTTCCGAAGTCCGGATCCCGCCGCGCAACGGGAGCAAGTACGTGATCCTCGTCGTCGAGGACGATGGCGATCTCGCGCAACTGCTCATCGACATCTTCATGCTCGCGGGATTCGAGGTGCACTGGGCGTCGAATCGCGCGGAAATCAACGCCGAGATCAACCGCAAACCGACGGTCGACCTCATCCTCATGGACATCATGCTGCCCGATGCCAACGGCCTGCAGGTCCTGCAACGCATACGCACTCACCCCAAGCTCGAGAAGCTGCCCGTGATCATGATGACGGGGAAGTCCGAGGCATCGGATGTGGCCGCGGGCCTGTCCGCTGGCGCGGACGGCTACGTGTCCAAGCCGTTCAAGATGAGCGGGCTGGTGAAGGCGGTGAACCTCGTGCTGGGGAACGCGTAGCAACGAGGTTTCTCGGCACCGTGCCGGCTAAGCCTGCTTTTCGACCTCGTCCTTGATCGCCTTGTCGAGCGTAAGCAGCTTCGCTTCCAGGCCCTTCTTGATCTGGTCGAGCGCCGCCGAGCTTCTCCAGTTTCGTGCGCGGTCCACTTCGATCGACACGGCGATTCTCTCGTTCCTGAGCTGCTTCAGCATGGTCTTCTCCTGGTCGGGATAGGCAATCCTGTCTATTCCGCCGCGCGGAGATGAAGCGGTGGCGCAGGCGGCAGGAGTTTGTCGTTGCGGGCATTGGACCGCAGGAACGCGAAATCGTTCGCGGCAACCCGGAATATCACGACCTTCCGAGGAAGTCCCCCTTCCCGATTTCCACCCCGTTGTGCCGCAGGATCGCGTACGCGGTGGTCACGTGGAAGTACAGGTTCGGCAGCACGTGGTTCAGGAGGTACGGCATCGCATGCATCGACTTGGTGGCGGTGCGCGTCTTCCAGGTCACGGTGCGGTCCTCGGAGCCGTCGATCTGCTCGGGCTTGAGGGTTTCCAGGTAGGCGATCGTCCTGCGCAGGCGTGCCACCAGGTCGGCAAACGAGGCCTCATTGTCCTCATAGGCCGGGGGCTCGACCTGCGCGAGCCGCGCCGCGCCTCCCTTGGCGGCATCGGCCGCGATCTGCACCTGCTTCACGAGCGGAAACATGTCCGGGTACAGGCGGCTGCCCATGAGGACCGCGGGGTCGAGCTTCTTCGCTTCCGCATGGGATGCGGCCTTCTCCAGGACCGCCGCCAGGTTGGCGAGCACGCGGGTGAAAGTCGGAACGGAAGCCTGGTACATGGAAATGTTCATCTGGATCTCCGGTTGGCGGGTCGCCTGGGACTCTGGGCCGACAGAGTAGCGCAAATCCTGCGGTGCACCGATTCGCAGCCCGCCGCGTTCTACGGAATGATCCCGACCCAAGTCCATTGACGCTTGTCGTTAATAACGTTCCCCGTTAACATCCACCGTGATCCGTTCGTTCCGCAACCGCGACACCTCACGGGTCCTTGATCGCGAACCGGTGGCACGATTCCGATCATTGGAGCGCCAGGCGCGTCGAAAGATGGAGATGCTCGAAGCAGCGGTGTCGCTGCAGGATCTTCGGGTACCGCCCGGCAACCACCTCGAGGCGCTGCGGGGCGAACGCACCGGGCAGCACAGCATCCGCATCAACAGTCAGTGGCGCCTCTGCTTTCGTTGGACAGCCGCAGGCGCCGAAGACGTCGAGATTGTCGATTACCACGACTGAGGCACTTTCATGGCCAAGCTCACGCCCATCCATCCCGGCGAAATTCTCGACGAGGAGTTTCTCACTCCACTCGGCCTCAGTCAGTACCGGCTGGCAGTGGACATGGCGGTGCCGCCGCGACGCATCAATGAAATCGTGCTCGGGCGGCGCGGCATCACGGCAGGCACGGCATTGCGCCTGGCCCACTACTTCGGAAATTCGGCGCAATTCTGGATGAACCTGCAGACGCGCTACGACCTGGAGGTAGAGCAGGATCGATTGCAGGGTGCGCTCGCGTCGGCACCGAGGTACAAGCCTGCTGCGCAGGCTGCGTCGGAGGCAAGGAAGAGATACCGGGGACGAAAATAGCGTTCTCAACCCACGCTCCTCCATTCGGGCGCCAGGTCCGGCGGGCTTCCCCTACGTGACATTGCGCAGGGCTGGGCATCGATGTGGCCTCCGATCGTCGCGCCGACCGACGACGACCAATGACGCCCTGGCCGGCGTGAGCGCCTTACCCCATCCCGTGAAACTGCAGGGCCGCCAGATTGGCGTAAATCCCGCCCATCGCGACGAGCGTGGCATGCGTCCCGGTCTCCACGATGCGGCCCTCGTCCATCACGATGATGCGATCGGCGCGCTTCACCGTCGCCAAGCGGTGCGCGATGACCAAGGTCGTGCGCCCGGCCATGGCCGCCTCGAGCGCCCCTTGCACGAGACGTTCCGATTCCGCATCGAGCGCGCTCGTCGCCTCGTCGAGCAGCAGCAACGGCGGGTTCTTCAGGAGCGCGCGGGCAATCGCGATGCGCTGGCGCTGCCCGCCGGAGAGCCGCACGCCGCGCTCCCCGAGGAACGACTGGTACCCCTGCGGCAGCTTCTCGATGAATTCGTGAGCCGCCGCCATCCGCGCGACCGTGACGACTTCCTCGTCCGTCGCATCGACGCGTCCGTAGCGGATGTTCTCCATCGCGTCGGCGGCGAAGATCACGGTGTCCTGGGGCACGATGCCTATCGCATCGCGCAGGGTGTGAAGGTGCAGGCTGCGGATCTCGACGCCATCGAGCGTGATCGAGCCTTCCTGCGGGTCGTAGAAGCGCAACAACAACTGGAAGAGCGTCGTCTTCCCCGCGCCGGATGGCCCGACCACCGCGACCGTTTCGCCGGGTTGCACCGCAAGCGAGAGACCGGAGAGCGACGCGGTTTGGGGGCGCGAAGGATAGTGGAAGGTCACGTCCCGGAGCGCGAGAGACGCGCCGGACTTCGTGCGCGGCGGCAGCGCAAGCGGATGCTCCGGCGACTGGATCGGGGAGTGCGCCGCCAGCAGCTCCATCAAGCGCTCCGTCGCCCCCGCGGCCCGCTGCGCCTCTCCCAGCGTCTCCGCCAGCGCGCCCACGGACCCGGCGACGATCGCGGAGTAGAGGATGAACTGCCCCAGGTCCCCGCCCGTCATGTTTCCCTGCATCACCGCGTGCGCCCCCAGCCAAAGCACGAACACGATGGCGCCGAAGACCAGCAGGATCGCGATGTTGGTCAGCAGCGCGCGCGCACGGACGCGCCGGATCGCGGTCGTGAACGCGCGTTCGACGGAGACACCGAAGCGCTCCGCCTCGATGTGCTCGTGCGTGTACGCCTGCACGATCGGCATCGCGTTCAGGATCTCCCCTGCCATGGCCGACGAGTCCGCGATGCGGTCCTGGGAATCGCGCGAGAGCTTGCGCACGCGGCGCCCGAACACGATGATGGGCACGATGACCCCCACCAGCAGCACGATGATGATGGACGAGAGCTTCACGCTGGTCACGAACATCATCGCCAGCCCGCCTGCGAAGAGAAAGGCGTTGCGGATCGCCATCGAGATGCTGGTGCCGACCACGGACTGGATGAGCGTGGTGTCGGTGGTCAGGCGAGAGAGAACCTCGCCGCTGCGCGTGACCTCGAAGAACTGCGGGCTCTGCGTGACCACGTGCCGGTATACCGCATTGCGGATGTCCGCGGTAACCCGTTCGCCCAGCCAGGACACCGCATAGAACCGTGCCGCGGTCGCGACGGCCAGGACGCACGCCACGGCGAAGAGCGCGAGGAAGTACAGATCGATGTTCTCGGTGCTCTTCGAGCCCGCGGCTCCGAAGCCCAGGTCGATCATCTGCTTGAACGCGTACGGGATCGCGAGCGTGGCGGCCGCGGCGACCAGGAGCGCCACGCCCGCCATCAGGAACTGGCGCTTGTAGGGGGCGAGGAAGGGGATGAGTCCCCTGAGGGTGGCGAGGCCGCTCTTTCGCTGTTCCTGCGTGGGGCTGGTAGGCTCGGACATGCCGCAATTGTGACCGTATTGGCGGGAACTTTGGTGGATTGGATTGCGGCGCCAGGCCATGGGGCACGCGGGATTCGGCCGCTTTTTTTGCGCGCGCGCAACTTGCCGCGCCACAGCGACAGGCTAAGATACGCTGCATCCCACCACCCCCGGGGAGGACAGGCCCGCCATGAGCGACCGCTATCTGTCCCATGTGCGCAACACGCTGGCACGCATTCGCGCCGACGGCTTCAGCAAATCGGAACGCGTGATCGCGAGCCCGCAGTCGTCCGCCATCCGGCTGGCCGACGGGTCGGAAGTGCTCAACTTCTGCGCCAACAATTACCTGGGCCTGGCCGACGATGAGCGGCTCGTGGCCGCCGGCAAGGCGGCGCTCGACCGCTACGGCTACGGGATGGCCTCGGTGCGCTTCATCTGCGGCACGCAGGACGTGCACAAGGAGCTGGAGGCGGCCCTTTCGGCGTTCCTGAAGATGGACGACTGCATCCTCTATTCGAGCTGCTTCGATGCGAACGGCGGCCTCTTCGAGACCCTGCTGGGCGAGGAGGATGCCGTCATCAGCGACGAGCTGAACCATGCGAGCATCGTGGACGGCATTCGCCTGTGCAAGGCGAAGCGCTACCGCTACCGGAACAACGACATGGCAGACCTGGAGGCGAAGCTCGAGGAGGCCGATGCCGCCGGTGCGCGCTTCAAGCTCATCGCGACCGACGGCGTGTTCTCGATGGACGGCATCGTCGCGAACCTGAAGGCGCTCTGCGACCTGGCGCAGCGCTACGGCGCGCTCACCATGGTGGACGATTCGCACGCCGTGGGATTCGTGGGCGAAGCGGGCCGCGGCACGCCCGAGCTTTGCGGCGTCGAGGGACGGATCGACATCCTCACCGGCACGCTCGGCAAGGCCATGGGGGGGGCCTCGGGCGGATACACCGCGGGCCGGCGCGAGATCGTCGAGCTCCTGCGCCAGCGCTCCCGTCCCTACCTTTTCTCGAACTCGCTTGCGCCCTGCATCGCGGCGACTTCCCTCAAGGTGCTCGAGCTGCTGGCGAGCGATGAGGGCGCCCGGCTGCGCCGGCAGGTGCGTGCGAACGGCGAGCACTTCCGCCGCGAAATGGCCGCGCTCGGCTTCGACCTCGTTCCCGGCGGGCATCCCATCATCCCGGTGATGCTCGGCGAAGCGACGCTTGCCACGCGCATGGCCGATGCGCTGCTGGCCGAGGGCGTGTACGTGATCGGCTTTTCCTACCCCGTGGTTCCCAGGGGCCGCGCCCGCATCCGCACGCAAATGAGCGCGGCGCACACGCCCGAACAGGTCGATCGCGCCGCGGCAGCCTTCGCCAAGGTCGGCCGCTCGCTCGGCGCCATCCGATGAACCCGGCTCGCGTGCCTGGCACCAAGGCAAAGGTGGACCGATGAAGGCACTCGCGAAGCTCGAACGCGCCCCGGCCTCACGCTCACGCGCGTGAAGAGGCCCGAGGTAGGGCACAACGACGTCATGATCCGCATCCGCAAGACCGCGATCTGCGGCACCGACATTCATATCTGGAAATGGGACGAGTGGGCGCAGAAGACGATTCCGGTGCCGATGCACGTCGGCCACGAGTACGTGGGCGAAATCGTCGAGATGGGGATCGAGGTGCGCGGCTTCTCCATCGGCGACCGCGTCTCCGGCGAAGGCCACATCACCTGCGGTTTCTGCCGCAACTGCCGCGCCGGCCGCCGGCACCTGTGCCGCAACACCGTGGGAGTCGGCGTCAACCGCGAGGGCGCGTTCGCCGAGTTCCTCGTGATCCCGGCCTTCAACGCGTTCAAGATCCCGGACGACATCTCCGACGATCTCGCCTCGATCTTCGACCCCTTTGGCAACGCCACGCATACCGCCCTCGCGTACAACCTCGTGGGCGAGGACGTGCTGATCACCGGCGCCGGTCCCATCGGCATCATGGCCGCGGCGATCGCCCGCCACGTCGGCGCGCGCCACGTCGTGATCACCGACGTGAACGACTACCGGCTGGGGCTCGCGGAGAAGATGGGCGCCACCCGCGCCGTCAACGTCGGCCGCGACAGCCTGCGCGACGTGATGGCGGGCCTGCACATGACCGAGGGCTTCGACGTGGGGCTCGAGATGTCGGGCTCGCCCGAGGCCTTCACGCAGATGCTCGAGCACATGAATCACGGCGGCAAGGTCGCGCTCCTGGGCATCCCGCCCCCGGGCATGGCGATCGACTGGAACCAGGTGATCTTCAAGGGGCTCGAGATCCGCGGGATCTACGGCCGCGAGATGTTCGAGACGTGGTACAAGATGGTCGCGATGCTGCAGAGCGGACTGGACCTCTCGCCGATCATCACCCACCACTTCCCCGTCGAGGAATACGAGGCCGGCTTCGCGGCGATGCTGAGCGGTGCGAGCGGCAAGGTCATCCTCGACTGGGCCGCATGGCCATGCCACCCGAGTCCGAAGGAACAGGGATGAGCCAGTACCCTCCGCTGCGGCTGCACGTGCCGGAACCGCCCGGCCGCCCGGGCCGCGAGACCGATTTCTCCTACCTGAACCTCTCGCCCGCCGGGGCGGTCCGGCGCCCGCCCGTCGAGGCGCGCCCCTCGGAGACCGGCGACATCGTCGAGGCGCTCATCCGCGTGCTCGACGACGACGGCCGGGCGGTGGGCCCGTGGGACCCGAAGGCGGATCCGGCATTCCTGCGCGCCGGATTGCGCGCCATGCTCAAGACCCGCATCTTCGACGCGCGCATGCTCATCGCGCAGCGGCAGAAGAAGACGTCCTTCTACATGCAGTGCCTGGGCGAGGAGGCCGTCGGCGTGGGCCAGGCGCTCGCCCTCGAGCCGGACGACATGTGCTTCCCGACCTATCGCCAGCAGGGAATCCTCATCGCCCGCGGCTACGGCCTCGTGGACATGATGTGCCAGCTCTTCTCGAACGACCACGATCCGATCAAGGGGCGCCAGCTTCCGGTCATGTACACGTCGCGGGCGCACGGCTTCTTCTCGATCTCCGGAAACCTCGGCACCCAGTACATCCAGGCCGTGGGCTGGGCCATGGCCTCGGCCATCAAGGGCGACACGCGCATCGCCTCCGCGTGGATCGGCGACGGCTCCACGGCCGAAGCGGACTTCCACAGCGCGCTGACATTCGCCGCCGTGTATCGGGCGCCGGTGATCCTCAACATCGTGAACAACCAGTGGGCGATCTCCTCGTTCCAGGGCATCGCCGGTGGCGAGGCGGCCACCTTCGCGGCACGCGGCGTGGGCAACGGCATCGCCTCGCTGCGCGTGGACGGGAACGATTTCCTGGCGGTGCTCGCGACGTCGCGGTGGGCCGCGGAACGGGCGCGCCGCGGCCTCGGGCCGACGCTCATCGAGTGGACCACCTACCGCGCCGGCGCCCATTCCACTTCCGACGACCCGTCGAAGTACCGGCCGGCCGACGACTGGGCACGCTTTCCGCTGGGCGATCCCGTCGCGCGGCTCGCGAAGCACCTCATCGCGATCGGCGCCTGGTCCGAAGAGGAGCACGGGCGCTCGGTGAAGGCAATCGAGGAGGAGGTGGCTGCGGCACAGAAGGAAGCGGAAAGCCACGGCACGCTCGCCTCGGGCCACGTCCACGACGCCTCCTCGATGTTCGAGGACATCTACAAGGACATGCCGGAGCACCTTGTCCGCCAGCGTCGCGAGCTGGAGGGCTGACCATGGCCTCCATGACCATGATCCAGGCGATCCGCTCCGCGATGGACGTGATGCTCGAGCGCGACGACAACGTGGTGGTGTTCGGCGAGGACGTGGGCTATTTCGGCGGCGTATTCCGCTGCACGGACGGCCTTCAGGCCAAGTACGGCACCTCGCGCGTGTTCGATTCCCCGATCGCCGAGGGCGGGCTCGTGGGCGTCGGGATAGGCATGGGCGCCTACGGGCTACGCCCGGTCGTGGAAGTCCAGTTCGCCGACTACATCTACCCGGCCTACGACCAGATCGTGTCCGAGGCGGCGCGGATCCGCTATCGCTCCGCCGGCGACTTCACGGCACCCATCACCATCCGCATGCCCTGCGGCGGCGGCATTTACGGCGGGCAGACGCACAGCCAGAGCCCGGAGGCGCTGTTCACCCACGTGTGCGGCCTGCGCACGGTCATGCCCTCCAACCCGTACGATGCCAAGGGACTACTCATCGCCTCGATCGAGTGCGACGACCCGGTGATCTTCCTCGAGCCCAAGCGCATCTACAACGGGCCCTTCGACGGCCACCACGAGCGGGCGGTGGTGCCGTGGACCGGACATCCGCTCGCGGAAGTGCCCGAGGGGCATTACACCGTGCCGCTGGAATCGGCGGCAGTGGTGCGCCCCGGTTCGGCGCTCACGGTACTCACCTATGGCACGATGGTGTGGGTCTCGGAGGCGGCGGCGAAGGAGACCGGCATCGACGCGGAGATCATCGACCTGCGCAGCCTCTGGCCGCTGGATCTGGCGACCCTGGTCGCGTCCGTCGCGAAGACGGGGCGCTGCGTGATCGTCCACGAAGCCACGCGCACCAGCGGCTTCGGCGCCGAGCTGGCCGCGCTGGTGCAGGAGCATTGCTTCTACCATCTCGAGGCGCCGATCGAGCGCGTGACGGGTTGGGACACGCCCTATCCGCATGCGCAGGAGTGGGCCTATTTTCCCGGGCCCGCCCGCGTCGGCGCGGCATTCCAGCGTGCGATGGAGGCTCGATGACCATTCATGTGATCAAGGTGCCGGACATCGGCGAAGGCATTGCCGAGGTCGAGCTGGTGGAGTGGCACGTGAAGCAGGGCGATGCCGTCGTCGCGGACCAGGTTATCGCCGATGTGATGACCGACAAGGCGACCGTCGAGGTCCCCTCGCCCGTCTCCGGGTGGGTCATCGCGCTGGGCGGCCAGGCCGGCGCGAAGCTTGCGGTGGGCGGCGAGCTGCTCCGGCTCGAGGTGGAGGGCGCCGGGAGCACCGCGGCCGCCAAGCTGCCGGACACGGAACCGTCTCCCCCTGCCGCGGCCCCCGCCGGACACGCGCCCGCCGACAAGTCCCTCGCCTCCCCTTCCGTTCGCCGCCACGCCCGCGAGCTGGGCATCGACCTGGCAAGCGTGAACGCAAGCGGGCCGGAGGGCCGCGTCCTGCACGATGACCTCCTGCGCCACGCCGACCGCGGCGCCCCGAAGGCCCCAAACGACACGCGATACGCGATGCGCAGCGGCAAGGAAGCCGTGCCGGTGATCGGATTGCGCCGCCAGATCGCGCAAAGGATGCAGGACTCCAAGGGCCGCATCCCGCACTTCACCTACGTCGAGGAAGTCGACGTGACGGAACTGGAAGCACTGCGCGCGAGGCTGAACCAGGAGCGGGGAGAAGCGCGCGGGCGCCTCACGGTGCTGCCGTTCCTCATGCGCGCCATCGTGCTGGCCACGCCCACCTTCCCGCAGATGAACGCGCTCTTCGACGACGAGAACGCAATCGTGACCCGATACGCCGCCGTGCACCTCGGCATCGCCACGCAGACCGAGCGCGGCCTGATGGTTCCGGTCGTGCGCCATGCCGAATCGCTCGACCTTTGGGCCAGCGCGGCCGAGGTCGCGCGTCTGGCCGAGGCCGCGCGCACCGGCAAGGCAGCGCGGAGGGGCTCTCCGGCTCGACGATCACCATCACCAGCCTGGGGTCCCTCGGGGGCATCGTCACGACGCCGATCATCAACGCGCCGGAAGTGGCGATCATCGGCGTGAACCGCATCGTCGAGCGACCCGTCATCCGCACCGGCGCGGTCGTGCCGCGGATGATCATGAACCTGTCATCGTCGTTCGATCACCGGGTGGTCGATGGCCTGCACGCCGCCGAATTCGTTCAGACGCTGCGCGCCTTCCTCGAGTGCCCGGCGATGCTGTTCGTGGATTGATGGCATGCTCGCGCACATGAACGCAAAATCGATCCTGTTCGTCATTGGGGCAACGGTGGCCTTCGAGTCGCCGGCGCAGATGCCGGGCTACGACATGGCGGTAATCAAGAAGTGGGAAGACGCCAAGGTGATCCGGTTCGTGGTCGTCGGCGTGCACGATGCGCGCGCGATGGTCGTGTTCGGCGACTACGAGGGCAAGGCCGATGTGACGGACCGCATCACGGTGGAGTTCGTCTGGAACAAGAAGGCGCGGAGAATCATCGGCGACGTGAAGGTCACGGACTCGAAGACGACACTTAAGAACATCAAGTCCGACGGCACGAACTGCCCTCCCCCGCAGCTCAAAGGCGATTACGAGCACTTCCAGTACGTGAGCCAGTCGGCGGATCCGTCCGGCCAGATCATGCTGAAAGGCTTCCGGACCTATCCGCCGGCCAGCGTTTCCCAGTATCCGGCGAGCTGCAAGCAGAGACCGATTCCAGGAGGAAAGGAAGACAAGTTCCTGACGATCGGACCCGCCGATCCCGTAGTCCTGGGGATGACGTTGCCGCCGGGCGGGCCGTTCTCCATCTCCGCCGACAAGAAGACGTTCTCGATGAAAGGCGCCGAGAACTGGGTCTGGACGTACCTGCCTACCGTCGTTCCGTAGTGCCGGCAGCCGTGCCGGCTGCCATCAAGGCCGCCGACGCGCCCTTCTCGACAGGTTCATTACCTCACGGCAGGGCCACGCCGGGCGACTGTGGGATAATTCTCCCCCCTCGCCCGTGCCCCGAAGATCACAAGGATCGACCGTGAAAAAACTCGCCCTCCTCCTCGCCTCTCTCGCGCTGGCGCTCCTGGTCGCCGGCTGCGGCGGCGCCCAGGGCAGCGCCGCCGATGCGCCCACCGATTTCAAGGTGGTTGCGGGTGACGGCTCGGTGCGCCTGACCTGGACGCCGCAACCGGATGTCGAGTACTGGCTCTTCTACGGCCCGGGCTCCGACATCACCACCACGAACTGGGTTGGCAGAGGCGGTCGCGCCATCCCGAGTGCCGTGACCCCGGCCGTGATCTCGGGCCTTACCAACGGCGTCACCTACTCCTTCACCATCAACGGCCGCAAGGACGGCGGGCCCGGCGGCCCGGGCGCGCCCACGCTGGAGGCCGTGCCGAAGCTTGCGGGCACCGACTGGGCACCCGACGCGCCGCTGGGCAGCGGAACGCTCAACGGCGTGACCACCGGCACCACGACGGCTGGATTCTCGATTGTGAGCGTCGGCTCGGGCGGCGCGATCTACGCGAGCATCGCCGGCGGCGCAGCGACAACCCCGGTCAACCCCGCGGCGCCTGCCGATCTGAACGCCGTGTGTTATGGCGCGTACGGGCTCGTGGCGGCCGGCGCAGGCGGCACGCTGCTCCTGAGCCTCGATTCGACGACCTGGACCGCGCAGACCTCCGGGACCACCGCCACGCTCCTCGGCGTCTCTCCGGTCGGGACCGCCGGCTACATTGCGACGGGGGCGGGCGGCACCCTGCTCACGAGCGGCAACGGCTCGACCTGGAACATCGGAACGTCCGGAACGCCGATGGACCTCTATTCCGCGGCCTTCGGCGCCAGCCTCTACGTGGCGGTGGGCGCCGGCGGCACCATTCTCACCAGCGCCGACGCGGCAACCTGGACGCCCGTGGCATCCGGCACGACGAGCGACCTGCGCAGCGTCACCTATGCAACGCTGGCGACGACGAATGCGGATTCCTCGATAACCCTCACCAATACGTTCGTGGCGGTCGGGGCGGCGGGAACGGTCCTCACCAGCAACGACGGACTCGCGTGGACAGTGCAGAGCCCCCTCTCGCCGAAAAACCTCAACGCGGTGACCTACGGCGGCCAGTTCGTGGCTGTCGGGGCTGGAGGCGTCATCTTCACCAGCACCGACGGAATCACCTGGGTGGCGCGCAACTCCGGAACCACCAACGATCTCAACGCCGTGGCGCGAACCCAGCTCGGATACACCGCGGTGGGCGCGCAGGGGACGAGCGTTTCCACGATCTAGGCACCCTCACTCCGGCCCCCTCCGAAGGCCGAGGGGGAACTTCATGCACGCCCGACCCATTGCCATGGGTATGGGAGGACGCAACCTGATCCGTTCGGATTAGGCCCAATGGACATCCCTGCATAAGCCGCCTGTGGAATGGGCGCGGCGCAATGCCGCGACCAGACTGGCTCCTGTCGACATCGACACTTTTCCACAGGAGGCAGCTCATGCATGCAATCCAGAATCCGAAGTTCGACGTTTCAGGGCCAAGGCCGCAGTCCTTCAATCCGCGGTGCTGCTCGCCGTCATCGCTGGCGCCGTGGTGATCGGCGCCACCGCGCCCGAGCGCCAGCTCATGACGACGAATTGCGCGGTCGATACGAGCGCGACAGGCACGCTATCCGACGCGATGCTCGAAATCGCCAGCGTGTGCCCCGGCGCCACGAAAGGGGCAGAGGAGTCGGCACCGGCCGGGGCGAACCACGGGGTTCCCGATGCCGGGTCCTCGCTCGATCCGCGCTCCGACGTCGAAGTCCAACCTCCCACGTTCTGAGGAGGACACCATGAAAAAGTCCCTCATCGCCGCCCTGCTGCTCACCCTGTGCGGTGCCGTGGGCGCGACGCCACAGGTTTCGGGAGACGGCGCGTGCGGCGTCCGCGCCGTGGACAACGAGTCGTTCGTGACCTGCGACGGCGGCGCCGCCCCCGGGCCTGTCGGTCCGGACGACCTGGCGACCCGCATGGAGTTCATCGCGCCCATGCCGATCAGCGCGATGCAGGCGTGGCAGATCAGCCAGGACCTCGGCAAGCGCGTGCTGCTCGTCGATATTCGCACCCGCGCCGAGGTCTTTCACACCGGCATGCTGCTCGGGATCGATGCGCATGCGCCCTTCATGGAACCGCTGCCGGACGACGCCCGGGGCAGGCGCAGTGCGTTGGCCATGGACGCCAGCGTGCGCTTTGTCGAGCGCATGGACGACCTGCTCAGTGCCGCGCACCTGCACCATGGCGACCCCATCGTTCTCCTGTGCCGGTCGGGCGAGCGCAGCCGACTGGCCGCTCGCCTGATGATCGAGCACGGCTATCTCCAGGTCTTCACGGTGGCGGGCGGCATCCACGGCGTGCTCACCGCAAGCGCAAGCGAAGGGAAGCGCGCGGGCCTGCCGTGGACCCTACGCAACGATTCCGGCTGGCCCCTTGCGGACGAGCCGGCGAAGGCGCGCTGACGGTTTCGCCCGACCCTCCTCCGGGACCCGGGGCGCGCCTGCGATGTCGGCGTCAGGCCGCCCCGTCCCTTTCGCCGCGCGCCATGAGGCGCTGCGCGATGACCACCGCCTCCGTGCGGTTTCGCGCGCCCAGTGCGCGGAACACGGCGAGCAGGTGCACCTTCACGGTCGCCTCGCTGATATCCAGGTCGCGCGCGATGAGCTTGTTGGGCTTGCCCTCGGCGAGAGAGTCTGAGCACGTCCTGCTGCCGCGGCGTGAGCGAGGTGATCCGCCCCACGGCCGGCTTCGCGTCCGTGACTGCCATGAGGCGTGGCGGAACGTAAGTGCCTCCGGCGAGTACGAGCTGCACGGCTTGCAGGATCACGTGCGTGGAATCCGATTTCGGGATGAAGCCGGAAACGCCCAGCCCCAGCAGCTCCCTCACGAGCGCCACATCCTCCGCGGCGGAGCAGGCTACGAGGGGCAGCGCCGGATGCGCCCTGCGCAGCCTTCGCACCCCCTCGACCCCGCCCATTCCCGGCATGTTGACGTCGATGAGAACGAGGTCGAGATCCGCGTTCGCGCCGGCCGCGACGAGTGCGCTTTCCGCGGTGTCCGCCTCGACGAACACGGCATCCGGCCCGAGCGGCGCGAGCGCCACCTTGAGCGCGAGCCGTACCATCTGGTGATCGTCGGCGATGAGCACTTTCATGGGCCGGACTCGGTAAGGGTCGAACGCGCCGAGGGACAAATGCTCCGCGAATACTACAATAGCCGCCGGGTGCATATCAGCATGGGCGCGAGGCGAGGCTTCGATACCCGATGAATGGCCGGCTCAACCAGGATCGCGCGACGCGTCGTGGGCACTTGCTCCGGCTCGTGCGCGGCTTGGCGGCGTTCGCGATCGCCGGCCTCCTCGCCGCCTGCGCACAGGCTGGGAGAGATGGCGCACCGGTCGAGTTTTCCCGCGCCCTGTTCGTTCAGAGCTCCGACTCGCGCCCGCCCGGCGACGGCGCGCCCTGGGTGGAGCAGCGACTCCCGGACGAGTGGAGAACCCACCATCCGGGCGCCTCGGGGTTCGGCTGGTATCGCTTCACGATCGCGTTGCCGGACCCGGCGGAGCGCGACTATGGCTTCTATCTCACCGCCACCCTGTCCAACAGCCAGCTGTTCGTGAACGGCGTGCTGGCCGCGCAGTCCGGCGACCTCCAGGGCGAACGGCCGGAACGCTGGGAGGCAGCGCAGCTCCTCGTGGTGCCGGCCTCGCTCTTCGTGAAGGGCGAGAACCGGGTGGATCTGCGCATCTACGCGCCGCCAGGCGAGCCGGCGGGCATCGGCAAGGTCCTCTTCGGCACCTGGGAAGCGCTCTACCTGCGCCAGCTTGCGGACCAGTTCGGGCACACCATCGGTCCCGCGGCGGCCAGCCTGACCATCTTCACGCTGGGACTCTTCATCCTCATCCTGTGGCTACGCGTGCGCAGTGACCACGACTACCTGCTCTTCGCCGCCGCGACCATCCTGTGGGGCTTGCACACCGGGGCCACGCTTCTGCCTCGCGAGCCCTTGCCGCCGCCGCATTACGCGGTCTGGTGGAATGCGGTCTATGTGCTGTGGGTGGTGCTGCTCTGCCTCTTCTGCGTTCGCTTCGCAGGGGCGCGCTGGCCACGCTACGAGCGCGCCGCGCTCCTCTACGCGGCGGCCTCGATCCCGGCCCTTTATGTCGCCGCCGCCGCAGGAGTGCTCGGCCCCGTCGCCGCGGCGGTGCGCCTGGGCGCATTTCTCGCCGCGTTGATCGCGCTCTACGCCGTGATCGACAATGCGCTGCGCAAGCGCGACGCCCTGAGCTGGATCCTGCTCGCCACCGGCGGGGTCGCCGCCGCATTCGGCGCCCACGACTGGATTGCCGCGCAGGACCCCGACAACCTGCGCCCGATGTACCTGGTGCCCTACGTGGCGCTCTTCTTCTTCGCGCTCGTGGGGTGGATCATGATCGACCGCTTCGTGAGAACGCTGCGCCTGTACGAGGCGCTGAACGTCGAGCTGGAGCAGCGCGTCGCGGAGAAATCGGCCGCGCTCGAAGTCGAGGTGAAGCGACAGGCCGAAGCGCGGGCCGGCGCCGAAAGCGCCAACCTCGCCAAGTCGCGCTTCCTCGCCGCCGCAAGCCACGACCTTCGCCAACCCCTGCACGCGCTGGGCCTTTTCGCCTCCGCGCTCGACGAACGCGTCAAGGATCCCGGGAACCGCGAGCTCATCGGCCGCATCAACCAGTCGATCGCCGCGCTTGAGTCGCTCTTCAGCGAGGTGCTGGATGTCTCCCGGCTCGACGCGGGCGCCGTGTCTGCCAATCCCCAGCCCGTGCCGCTGCAGCCGCTCTTCGACCGCATTGCGAACGACCTGTCCTCCGCTGCGGAGGAAAAGAACCTTGCGCTGCGATTCGTGCCCACGGCGCGCGTGGTGCAATCGGACCCCGTCCTGCTCGAGCGCATCCTGCGCAACCTTGTCGCGAACGCCATTCGCTATACGGAGTCCGGCGGAATCCTCGTGGGCGTGCGGCGCCGGTCGGACTGTCTCGCGCTCGAGGTTCGCGACGCCGGCATCGGCATCGCGCGGGAACACCAGGCCCGCGTGTTCGACGAGTTCTACCAGGTCGGCAACATCGAGCGCGACCGCCGCCAGGGCCTGGGGCTCGGTCTTTCCATCGTGAAGCGCCTGTGCGACCTGCTCGGCCACGGGATCACGCTCGCCTCGCGCCCGGGTCACGGGACCACCTTCCGGATCGGGCTCGAGGCGGCCGCCGCATTGCCGCACGACGAGGCAGCGCCGATGGCACCTTTCGTGCAGGCCTCACTGCACGGAGCCCACATCGTCGTGATCGACGACGAACGCGACGTACGCGACAGCATGGCGGCGCTGCTTCGCACGTGGGACTGCAAGGCTTTCGCATTCCCGACCGCAGCGGTCGCGCGGGACTTTCTGCAGTTCGGTTCGCTGCGGCCCTCGCTGATCGTCGTGGATTACCGCCTTCGCGCGGGCACCACGGGCATCGAGGCGGCAAACGATTTGCGGGACGCGTTTGGAAGCGACATCCCGGTGCTCATTATCTCGGGGGAATCGTCGGCGGAAGAGCTCGCGCGGATCGCGGAAAGCGGCTACCCTTGCTGCACAAGCCCGTGTCACCCGCGAAGCTTCGCAGCCTGCTCCAGCACCTGCTCGCGCGCGCTGCGGGCTGAGTTCCCTGCCTTAACGGCTGACGATGAGGTTCGTCTTCACGATCTTTCCGTCGCGTACGAAGGCGATCACGCCCCCGTAGGATGGAAATCGCCTGGCCGGCGCGCGGCGCGTCTTGCGCGAGGCCTTCGCGCCGGGCCGCACTTCCTGCGCCGGTTCGTCGAAACCTAGCGCCTCCCCGGCTTTCTCGATGAGGAAGACGACCTGGGTCACGCCGCGAGCCACGCCAGGCGACCGGTCGCCATGCTGCGCGGCGAGCACGGCTGCCTTCATTTCGTAGAGCCTGACGACCTTCGAGCGCAGGCCCAGGCGTTCGATTTCGGCCCAGAAGTCGCTTGCAACGCTGACGGGCGGCTCCTTTCCGACGCCCACCAGCGTCTGGCGTGCCGCCTGCAACCGCTCGCCATCGCGCTTCGCCCTGAGACGGCTGGCCCGCGGGCGCGGGCAACTCTCGTCGAACGGCCGGCGTCATCTCGATCAGCGATTCGACGGCGGAGCGGCCGACGGCAACCGGGTGAATGGACGGATCGCCAAGCAGGCAGAACTGCGCGATCGTCTTCAGGCGCACGGGGTCATGGAATTGCGTGGACTTCAGGTAGCCGATGCGCGCCTCGAGGGCGGCCCGGCCGAGCGAGCAACCCGCCAGCACTCTCTGGACGAAGCGCCGGCAGAGAATGTCGGCGTAACCGTTTCCGGTCGATGGCCCGTAGGCGGTGGTGGTGCTGCCGAAGAACCCGTACGCTCCTTGCTTCAGGTACACCATCGGGATCGGCAGGACGCCGGGGGCATCGGCGGCCTCTTCGCGAAGCGTGCTGAATATCCTGGCGCCGAAGCAGCACTCCGCCGCGACCACCGTGCCCGGCTTCACGCGCCCGCGCAGGCTTGCCGTGCTGATTGCGCGGGTCTGGTCGCCTTCCGTGCCGTCGCGCTGCGGCCGCGCTTGCCCGAGGAACTCCACGTCGCCGTTTCCGCCATGGCAGTTGAAGTAGTGCACGCGCGCTGCCAGGCGGGCGGCCGACCAACGGTCCTTCTGCGGCGGCGACAGGATCAGGCCCGCATCGTCACCGAAGATCTTCCTCACCGTCGAGCGCGTCGAACCGCGCCAGACGTCGGCCGAAAGCGCGAACCACCTGGCGTAGCGCTCCGGCGGGAGCGGTCTTGCCGCGGCGGCATTGTCGAGCAGCTTCACGAGCAGCGCAGGGCTCTTCGCCATCGGCAGGTCCGGAAGCCGCCCGACGGCGCGCGTCGGCCCCTGGAAGACATCCGGCTCGACGGAATACCCTTCGTCGCAGGCATAGGGCAGGTCGCTCGGAATGTTGGCGTCCTCGTCGCCGCAGCCGTCGGCATTGCGCAGGTATCCGGCGGTGTTCACGAGCGGCTGCATCGGCACCACGTCCGGCCCGCCGAGGATGAGAAAATAGTGCGGCGCGAGCCTGGCGTCGATCGCATCGATGCAGCGCTTGGCCCCTTCCGTGTCGCCCCTGGGGCCTCCCATCGGTGCGCAGCCGAAGGGAGCCATGTCGCCGGCGTCATCGAGAGCCACCAGGCGCGAGGCGATCCCGCGCTTCGCGTCGGCCGCAATGAGCCGGTCCACCGCCTTGTACACGCGGGTTGCCGAGGCGCCGTACTTGGACACGAGCGCTCCCCGGTGCGTCACGATGATCTTCATCGAGGTCGAGTCCATGCGCTACCTCCCTTGAATGGAATACACCGGGGAAGCCTTCACGAGCGCCGCCTTGCCGCTTCGGTGACCCTTGCCATGGCCGGCTCGAATGCTTCTTGCGGGACTGGCTGCCAGTGTACAGGCGGGTTCCGCGGGCCGGCGACACGGCTCCGCAGCCACTCCCCCGCCGCTGGCGCCGTTCCCTTACAATTCACCCCCCGAAATACGCAGTTCGTCCCCCCCGGCTGGATACCCGCCCCCGGCCGGCCTACCCTCTCGCAACTCCCGAACCCCGGAAGTCCTGCCATGACGCATCGCCTCACCCTCGTAATCGCACTCGCGTTCACCCTCGCCGCCTGCGGCAAGGGGTCGGAATCGCCCCAGAAGGGCGCCGGCGCGCCGGGCGGATTACCCCTCCTCATCGCCACCGAGGACGTACACGCCATCCGGAACAGCGCCCTCGCCTCGGGCCCGGCCATCACCGGCTCGGTGCAGCCCGAGCGCCGTGCCGACCTTCGGGCCGAAGTCTCCACCACCGTCCTGTCGGTGCTGAAGGAAAACGGCGACGTCGTGCGCCGCGGCGATCTTCTCGTCCGCATGGACGATACGGCCATCCGCGACGGTCTCGCCAGCGCCGAATCGGCAAGCCGCTCCGCCGCCCAGGCCTACGAGCAGGCCGAGCGGCAGTTCCAGCGCATGACCACCCTGCGCGGCTCCGGGATGGCTTCCGCCCAGCAGGTGGAGGATGCGGAGATTCGGCGCAACAACGCCCAGAGCGACGTGGAGGCGTCCAAGACGCGCGTGGTGCTGGCGCGCCAGCAGCTCCAGCGCACCGAGGTTCGCGCGCCCTTCGACGGCGTCGTGAGCGACCGCAAGGTTTCCGCGGGCGATACCGCGCAGGTCGGCAAGGAACTTCTCAAGGTGATCGACCCGGCCAGCATGCGCTTCGAGGGCCTGGTGTCGGCCGATCACATCGGCAACGTGAAGCCCGGGCAGGCCGTGTCCTTCCGCGTCAACGGCTATCCGGACCAGGAGTTCGCCGGCAAGGTGAGGCGCGTCAATCCCGCGGCCAACGCGACCACCCGCCAGGTGGAGGTGCTCGTGGATTTCACGGGGCCGAAGCAGCCGCGGCTCGCCGGTCTCTACGCCGAGGGCCGTGTGGAAACGGACAGCGCGACCAGCCTCACGATTCCGGCCACTGCGCTGGTGCGCGACGGCGACAAGTCCTCCGCCTGGCGCGTGAAGGACGGCAAGCTGCAGAAGGTCGCCCTCGTGGTCGGCGACCGCGATCCGCGCACCGGGGACTACGCGCTGAAGAGCGGGCTGGCCGAGGGCGACCAGGTGATCCGCTATCCCGGCGCGCTGCTCAAGGATGGCCAGGCCGTCCAGGCATCGGCACCCGCCGCCGCGCCCACCAAGGCCGCCGCCACCGATGGCGCGGCGGCACCCGCCAGGAATTGAGCGATGTTCCTTTCCGACTTCAGCATCAAGCGGCCGGTGAGCACGGTCGTCCTGATCATCGGCCTCATGTGCCTGGGATTGCTCGCGCTCAAGAACCTGCGCGTGAACCAGATTCCCGACGTCGAGCAGCCGGTGATCGTGGTCAACATCCCCTACCCCGGCGCCTCCCCCGAGACCGTGGAGCGCGAGATCGTGAACCGCGTGGAGAAGGCCCTGCAGAGCATCCCGCAGGTCTACCAGATCCGCTCGACATCCGCGGAGAGCAACGCGCAGATCGTCATCATCTTCAACTTCAAGAAAAACATGGTGGAGGCTTCCGACGAGATCCGGAACGCCATCGCATCCGTGCGGCACAAGCTGCCGGTGGAAATGCGCGAGCCCATCCTCAGGCGCATCGACCCCTCCGCGCAGCCCATCATGCAGCTGGCGCTTTCCTCGACCGGGCAGACGCACGCCGAGATCTCGCGCCTCGCCGAGGACGTGCTGGCGGACCGCTTCCGCAGCATCGACGGCGTGGCCGTGGTCAACGTGAACGGGTCCCTGCGCCGGGAGCTCTCCGTGCTGCTGCGCCGAGAAGCTGCGCGAGTTCAACGTCTCCGTCACCGACGTCGTGAACGCCCTGCGCATGCAGAACACGACCGCCCCGGTCGGGCGGGTGAAGGGCCCGCTCGACGAGCAGAGCATCCGCCTGGTCGGGCGCATCGAATCGCCTTCGGAATTCGAGCAGATCGTGCTCAAGCGCAACGGCAACGAGATCGTGCGGCTCGGCCAGGTGGCGAGCGTGGTGGACGGGTTCGCCGAGCTTGCGGGCTTCAGCGTGCGCAACGGCCACCCCAATGTCGGCATTTCCGTCACCCGCTCGCGCGACGCGAGCACCGTCACCGTCGCCACGAAGGTCCGCAACATGGTCTCCGAGATCGGCAAGTCGCTGCCGGCGGGGACGAAGCTCGAGGTCACCCAGGACGGCGGCGAGGACGCGGAGGCAAGCCTCGAGAACGTGATCGAGGCGCTCGTCTTCGGGGCGATGCTCACCATCTTCGTGGTGTACGCCTTTCTGAATTCCTGGCGCTCCACGCTGATCACGGCCCTGTCGCTGCCGACTTCCGTGATCGCCGCGTTCATCGCCGTCTGGGCCTGCGGATTCACGCTCAACTTCATGACGCTGCTGGGCCTGTCCCTCGCCATCGGCGTGCTGATCGACGACGCCATCGTGGTGCGGGAGAACATCGTGCGCCACATGGAGCGCGGAGCCGACCGCATGACGGCGGCGCGCGCCGGCACGGCCGAGATCGGCATGGCGGTGACCGCCACCACGTTCTCTATCATCGCGGTGTTCATTCCCGTCGCCTTCCTGGGAGCCGGCGCGGGCGAGTGGTTCCGCCCCTTCGCACTGACGGTGGCGACCTCCGTGCTGGTGAGCCTCTTCATCTCCTTCACGCTCGACCCGATGCTGTCGGCGTACTGGGGAGATCCGGTGGGCTACCAGCAGCACGAGAAGAAGGGCATTCGCCTCTGGCTCTCGCGCTTCAACGTCTGGTTCGACCACCAGGCGGACCGCTATGGCAACGTGATCTCCTGGGCGCTGCACCACCGCCGTTCCATGACCGCGATCGCGGTGCTGAGCCTCGCGGGCGCCCTCGCGCTCCAGGTGATGGTCGGAGGCTCGAGCTTCCTGCCCGCCTCGGACGTGGGCATGATTGCGATCGAGGTGCGCACGCCCTCGAGCGCGAGCCTCGAGTACGCGAAGCTCAAGGTCGAGAAGGGCGCGGAGCTCGCGCGCACCCTTCCCGAGACGATCGCCACCAACAGCCAGGTGAACGCGAGCGGTGGCCGCGTCTACGTGGACCTGGGGAAAAGCACGAAGCGCAAGCGCTCCGCGGCCGAGATCGCCGTGGACCTGCGCAAGCTCATGACCAGGCTGGTCGGCGCCGAGTATGTGGTGCTCGACGACCTGAACAATGGTGCGCGCAAGCCCGTGCAGATCCAGTTCTC
This sequence comes from Betaproteobacteria bacterium, assembly GCA_016720855.1. NCBI lineage: Bacteria > Pseudomonadati > Pseudomonadota > Betaproteobacteria > Betaproteobacteria bacterium. The sequence goes on from JADKJU010000003.1 coordinate 442,250, forward strand.
CGGGCCGGACTCGCGCCGGCTCATGGCCATCACCAGCGATTTCATGGAGAAGCTCTCCAGGGTGCCCAACGCGGTCGACGTCGGGCTCTCCGAGCAGGAGCCCAAGGACGAGCTGAAGATCGAGCTCGACCGGGGCCTCGCCAACTCGCTCGGCATCGCGGTGGGCGAGGCGGCCCAGGCGCTGCGCGTGGCGTTCGCCGGCGTGGAGGTGGGCGACTGGGTCGATCCCACGGGCGAATCGCGCGACGTCGCGGTGCGCCTGCATCCCGACGACCGGGTGGAGGCCGCCAACATCGAGCGCCTGCCCATCGCCGTGACCGGCAGCAACATGATGGTGCCGCTGGACCAGATCGCCACCGTCACCATGGGCAAGGGCCCGGCGCAGATCCAGCACTCCGACGGCAAGCGCATGATCGCGGTGTCGGCCAACGCGCAGGGCCGCTCGCCCGGCGAGGTCACGTCCGACGCGATGAAGATCGCGAAGCAGATCGAGTTTCCCGCGGGCTACGGGCTGGAGCTGGGCGGCGCCTCGCGCGACCAGAAGGAAGTGTTCTCCGAGATGGCGGCCGCGCTGGTCATGGGCATCGCCCTCATGTACCTGGTGCTGGTGATGCAGTTCGGCTCCTTCACCGCGCCGCTGCCGGTGATGCTGTCGCTGCCGCTGAGCCTCATCGGCGTGGTCCTGGCGCTGCTCGTCACGAGGGGAACGCTCAACCTCATGAGCTTCATCGGCGTGATCATGCTCATGGGGCTGGTGGCGAAGAACGCGATCCTGCTCCTCGACTGCGCGCGCAAGGAAGAGGCGCAGGGCGTGAGCCGCGAGGAGGCCCTGATGCACGCCGGGCGCGTGCGCCTGCGCCCGATCCTCATGACCACGCTCGCCCTCATCGCGGGCATGACGCCCGTGGCCATCGGCCTGGGAGAGGGCGGCGAGTTCTACCGGCCGATGGCGGTGGCGATCATCGGCGGGACGATCACCTCGACGATCCTCACGCTGCTGGTGGTGCCGACCTTCTACGACTCGATCGAGATCGCGCGGGACCGGGCGTTCGCCAAGTACCACCTCCGGGAAGCGCGGTGGAACCCCTTCACCGCTTTCGTGCTTACCTTCGTCGAGGCACTGTTCGCGCTCACGGGCCTGCGGATGACCTACCGGCTTCTCAAGAGGCTGACCCTGAAGGTAACGCAGCGCACGGCAAGGTCCCACCCGGCGCCGGGGCCGGTTTCGGGCGACTGATCGTCGGCGCATCCCCTATCGCGCCCCGATCGGCAGGCACCGTTCCGCGCAAAAAAAACGGGGCGCCTGAACCCTCAGGCACCCCCAGAAAGCCCCGAGGAGGTAGGGCATTTTCGGTGGGCTCGCGCCGCGTGGCGGAAGCTAGAACGTCGGCGGCTGCGGTTCGATCTCGAGGCGCGGATCGAGCACGGCTGCGGCATCCGGGACACCGTAGTTCTTCCCGGCGACTGTCGTCTTCTGCGAGGCGTCGGCCAAGCCCGCGGTCGGAATGCCCGTGAGCAGCACTCCCGCAGCGGCGGTGACGAGGACGGTGACGAGCACGACGATGCGATTCATGGCGACCTCCTTTTGCGTGGGGTGGGTTGCGGGTTCCTGGGCCGCGGTCAGCCGGCGATGGCGAGGGCCACCGCGACTTGCTGGACGTGGGCGAGGGCCTCCGGGCCGGTCGTCGCCGCGGCGACCAGGACGACAAGGACCCCGGCGCCGATGACGGCCAGGTTCGCGATGCCGTCGATCGTGACGCCGGCATTCCAGGCCTTTGCGTGATGGGCATTCATGGCCGGTTCCTGTTCGGCGGGTTGGCATGCTTCCGGATGCTCGACGAACGGTACGAGCGCCCGCACGTCGAGGAGGGCCTCGCGCAGGAGGCGTTGCTTGCGGGCTTCCGGGTCGGCGCGGATGAATCGGGCGGTCATGGCGATCTCCTTGTGTGTGCAGCGGGGATGCGTTGTCGATGGCCACACTGTCCTCTCAGGCCCCTCCTGCGGTCCTTGGGCGTTCCTGAAAGATTCTTAAAGACCGCGAGCGGGGTAATATTCCCTGGCAATCACGGCTGCCTGACCGGCGGCGGCGCCGCTCCGGGGAGGGGGCGTGCCACAGAGCTATCGATTCGGCCCGATCGATGTCCGTCCCGCCGAGCGACGCGTGCTCGTCGGCGGGCGCGCGGCCGCGCTCGGCGCCCGCGCCTTCGATGTCCTCCTCGGCCTCATCGAGCGTCGCGACCGCGTCGTGTCCAAGGATGAGCTGCTCGAGCTCGCGTGGCCCGGCGTCATCGTGGAGGAGAACAATCTCCAGGTGCAGGTCTCCACCCTGCGCAAGATCTTCGGCCCGGACGCCATCGCGACAGTTTCCGGGCGCGGCTACCGGTTCACCCTCGAGCCCGACGCGTCCGGGTCGGAGCCGCCCGCGTGGCCGCCATCCCGGCACCACAACCTTCCCGCAGCGCTGAACAGCTTCATCGGCCGCGAGAGCGAGATTCGCGAAGTCAGGGAGCTGCTCGCTGCCGGGCCGCTCGTGACGCTCACCGGCTTCGGCGGCACCGGCAAGACCCGCATGTCGCTGGAAGTGGCGGCCGGATTGGCCGACCGCTTCTCGGATGGCGCCTGGTTCGTCGAGCTGGCCCCCCTGTCCGATCCGCAGCTGGTGCCGCAGGCGGTCGCCGCGGTGCTCGGCGTCAAGGAAGTGGCGGGGCGCCCCGTCCTCGAGGCGCTGGTGACACACGCGCGCGACCGGCAGTTCCTGCTCATCCTCGACAACTGCGAGCACGTCGTGCAGGCCTGCGCGCAACTCGCCCGCGCGCTGCTGGAATCGAACCCCCGGCTGAAGATGCTGGCGACCAGCCGCGAGGCGTTGCACCTCACGGGGGAAACGACCTTTCCCCTGCCGCCGCTCGCAGTGACCGGCCTCCACAAGGAGAGTGCCGCCGGCGAAGTCGCGAAGAATGACGCGGCGCGCCTCTTTGTCGACCGTGCGGCCGCGGCGCAGCCTTCCTTCCGGCTGACCGACCGCAATGCCGGTGAGGTCGCGCAGATCTGCCGGCACCTGGACGGCATCCCGCTCGCGATCGAGCTGGCCGCCGCCCGCGTGCGCGCGCTGTCCGTCGACACGATCGCGAGCCGCCTGGACCACCGGTTGCGCCTGCTCGCGGGAGGCGACAAGACGGCATTGCCGCGCCAGCAGACGCTGCGCGCGTTGATCGACTGGAGCCACGACCTCCTCGATGACGCCGAGCGCACGCTCCTGCGGCGGCTCGCGGTGTTCGCGGGAAGCTGGATGGTGGAAGCCGCGGAGGCCGTGACCGTCGGCGGGGCGATCGACGAGCCGGCGGTTCTCGACCTCATGACCTCCCTGGTGGAGAAGTCGCTCGTGTCCCTGGAGGCGGACGGCAGCCGATATCGGCTGCTGGAGACCGTCCGCGAATACGCCTGGGAGCACCTCGAGGAATCCGGCGAGTCCGCCGCGGTCCAGGCGCGCCATCTGGCCTGGTTCCTGGCGCTCGCCGAGAAGGCGCGCGTCGAGATCGCAGGCCCCGACCAGGCCGCCTGGCTGGCCCGCCTCGACCTCGACCGCGAAAACATCCTCGCCGCGCATGCCTGGTGCGACCGGGCCGAGGGAGGATCCGACTCCGGGTTGAGGCTGGTCCGCGCGTTGCGGCCGTACTGGATCAATCGCGGCCTGCCGGGCCTCGCCTACCGGCTGGTCGTCGAGGCCCTCACGCGACGCGGCGCGGAAGAACGGACGCTGGTCCGCTGCCGCGCGCTATTCGACGCGGGTCAGCTCGACTCGTGGATGGGCCGGTATGCGCAAGCGCAAGGTTACCTGCAGGAGAGCCTCGCGATCGCCCGGGAGACCGGGGACCCCGGCAGAGTGGAGGCGGCGCTGCAGTCGCTGGGCCTCGCGGCGCTCGGGCAGGGTGATGTGAAGGCGGCGCGCGGGCATTTCGAGGAGGCGCTCGCGCTGGCGCGACAGTTGGGCAACAAGCGCAACCTGGCCGCCGCCCTCATCGCCCTGGCGCAGCTCGACCGCGTGGAGGGCAGGCTGGATTCGGCCGAGCAACTCTACGGGCAGGCGGTGTCGCTCGCCCGCGAGCTGGGGGATCGGGAGACGATCGCCATTGGCCTCCTCAACCTGGCCATGGTGGCCGTCGGTCGCGGGCAGCCGGATCGCGCCGGTGCAATGCTGGTGGAGGCGATCGACATCGCCACGGCAATCGGCTCGAAGCCGGTGGGGCAAGGCGTGCTCGATGTCTGCGCGGGCCTTGCCGCATCGCACGAGGAATGGGAACAGGCGGCCCGCTTCCACGGGATGGCGCAGTCACAGCTCGCCCTGACCGGGCTGCACCGCGACCCGGCGGACGAGGCGTTTCTTGCTCCCCTGGTTGCGATGGCGCGCGCGCGGCTGGGCGCCGCTGCATTCGACGGCGCGCAGGCCGCGGGGCGCGATTCCGGCTACGAGGAATCGCTGGCCGAGGCCCGCGACTGGACTAGTCGTTCACGACGAAAGGATCGAGCGTGATCGGCTTTGCGCCCGGGCGCGCCACCTGGATCATGTACTTGTAGGTTTTCGGATCGGTCGGGGGATTCGAATGCCTGTTCCTGCAGACGACACGCTGCCCGCCGGCCTGGACCCTGCAGTCGAACTCGCCCTTGGGCGCGCTGACCACGACGCCGTCGCGGTAAAACGCATAATCGGAGTCGTGCTGGAGCACGAAGGCGATATCGTCCCTGGACCCGCTCGGGACGATGATCGGTTCCTGGTCGACGACGAGGTACTTGTCGCCAATGACCTGGACGTTGGGAAGCTTCCAGTCGGGCCTGCGCGGAGCCATTTCGTGGCGCGCCGCGTCGTGAGCGCAGGCCGTCAATGCGAGCGCCAGCGCAACGACCGCAATCCTTTTCGCATTCATGGTCCTGTTCTCTCCTTGTCGGGTCGAAACGCCGCAAATCTTGCGCCCGTTAATCCGCACCGACAAGGGGAATCACCCGGGGTCTGCGGCTCGCGAAGGCGGCGCGCGCCGGGAATGGTAGAGTTGGCCGCGCAACCCACCTACCTGCGGAACCGATCATGCGACTTGCCCTGCTGCCCTGCCTGCTTCTCGCCCTCCCCGCCCACGCCTTCGACCTGCAGGGCCACCGCGGCGCGCGCGGCCTGGCGCCCGAGAACACGCCGCCTGCGTGGCAGAGGGCGCTCGATCTCGGCCTGGACACCATCGAATGCGACATGGCCATCACGAAGGACGGCGTCGTCGTGGTGCACCACGACCTGTACCTCAATCCGGGCACCACGCGCGGGCCCGACGGGAAGTGGCTCGAGAAGCGCGGCCCCGCCATCAGCGAGCTCACCTTCGACGAGCTGCAGAAATACGACGTTGGCCGCCTGAAGCCGGGCTCGGATTACGCGAAGCAGTTCCCCGACCAGAAGCCGGCGGACGGCACGCGCATTCCGAGGCTGTCCGATCTCTTCGACCTCGTGAAGAAGTCGGGCAACACGAAGATCGGCTTCGACTGCGAAACGAAGGTCGATCCGACCGACCGCGCCGCCACCCTCCCGCTCGAGGAGTTCACGCGCCGGACGATCGCGGAGATCCGCAAGGCCGGGATGCAGGAGCGGCTCATGATCCAGTCCTTCGACTGGAACACGCTGCAGGTGGTGCAGAAGGAAGCGCCGGAGATCCGCACGATGTACCTCTCCTCGCCGCGAACGCTCAAGCCCGCCGATGAGGGGAAGCCCTCGCCCTGGCTGGCGGGCTTTGCTCCGGAGCTCCACGGGGGTTCGGTTCCGAGGGCCGTGAAGGCGGCCGGCGGCAAGATCTGGGCGCCCAACCAGACCTTCCTCACGCCCGCGATGCTCGCCGAGGCACGCGCGCTCGGCATCATCGTCATCCCGTGGACGGTCAACGATCCCGCCATGATGAACAAGCTGCTGGACATGGGCGTCGACGGGATCATCTCGGACCGGCCGGACCTGGTCCAGGCGGAGATGAAGAAGCGCAAGTAGGCGGCATGCCGCCCGGGAACCGGCATCGCGCAGCGGCCATGAAATGGCTTTTCGCCGCCTTCCTCGCGCTGGCCTGCGCAGCCGTGCGGGCCGAGGTTCGCGCGCAGGTCGCGGGCATCGACCCCGCCACTCCTGCCGTCCTTGCACGCAACCAGCCGCTGTATGTCCGGATCGACTATGCGGACGCCGACGGACACCACTTCTGGGCGAAGCCCTATTTCCGGGGCGATCCGGTCAAGCGCATCAAGTTCAATGCCTCGAGTCGTTACGCAGGTTCCGGCTCGGCGTTGGGGTGGTTCTCGCTCGACCAGGCCGACGCCGTCGACGAGGTGCGAATCGTTGCCGGTGGCGGCCGACCGTTCAAGGAATTCGAGGTATCGCGGTTGCGCGTCGATGTCCGCGGAACCGGAGTGCCCGGCGAAAGCGCGCCGCGTGCCGAATGGGTCGACTCGATGCAACGCGAGAGCGACGCGCAACGGCGGCGCGACATGGCGGAGGAAAAGGCGCGCCCGGCTTCCGTTTTCGACAGCCTCATCGTCCCGGGATTCATGCTCGCCGTCCTGGGTCTGCTGGCGGGCGGCGTGGCGGCGCCCGTGTGGGCGATACGGCGCTGGCAGGGCGGATGGCGTTTCGCGGCGGCGCTCCCGCTGGTGGCGATTGCGTTCGTCGTCGCCCGGATCGTCGTGGACACCGCCCGCGACCCCACGTCGCACAATCTTTGGCCGTTCGAGATCCTCATGGCCGGCGGTGCCGGACTCGCCTTCCTGGCTGTCGCCTACCTCGTGAAAAGGCTCGCCGGATTCCGCTAGAAGACGGCCGGCTCGTCGCCGATGACGAGGCGCGCGAGCCGTTCCCCGATCGCCGCGGAGTGCTTGAATCCGTGACCCGAGCACGGGGAGGCCACGATCACGTCCGGGCAGTCCGGGTGCGCCTCGATCACGAAGTGGCAATCCGCCGTCATCGTGTACAGGCACGTGACCGCCTTCACGCAGTCGCCTGAAAGCGCCGGGAAGTACGGCGCCACCTTCTCCTCGAACATCTGCGTGGCTTCGCCGGGATCCACCCCGCGCGCGACCGTCTCCGGCGTCGTCGCCAGCTCGTGCTGTTCCGTGGCGATCTTCACGCCGCCGTCCGGGCCCTCGATCGCCGGGAAGCCGTAGATCGGTTGGGCGTGGTTGGCGAGTTCCCAGATGAACACCGGAAAGCGCTCCGGTTGAAACGCCTCGACCGGGCCCTTCATCGCGAACCAGTAGAGCACCTGTCGCCGAACCGTGAAACGTCCAGCCCAGGTTTCCCCGAGCAACTGCGGCAACCACGGCCCGGCGGTCACCACGAGCCGGCGTGCCTCGTATGATCCCTGCTCGGTCCACAGGCGCACGAGGCCCTTTTCCTCGGTGAAGCGCAAGGCCCGCTCGTTGCAGTGAATGACGGCGCCGAAGTGTTCCGCGAGCTTCAACTGCGCGGTGACGCACGCTTCGGGCCGCAGGAAGCCGGCTTCGTATTCGTAGTAGCCCACCTCGTCGTCGCGCACGGCGAACTGCGGGAAGCGGCGGCGAATGTCGCTTGCGTCCAGCAGGTCGTGACGGATGCCGTGACTGCTCGCGGCGGCAAGCGTGTTCTCGAAGAAGCCCGGCACGTGGCACGCGGCACGCGGACCGGCGCCCGAGATGATGAGCCCGCCGGTTGTGGTGAGGAGGTCCATTCCGGTTTCGGCCTCGATCTCGCGCCAGATCTCGTGGGAACGGATCGCGAGCGGCGTGTACGGCTCGCCCTCGCCGATGGCGAGCCGCGTGATTCGCGTGTCGCCGTGGCTGGAGCCCCGGTCGTGCGGCGGCGAGAGCCGGTCGATGCCCAGAACCCGGCCGCCGCGCTTCGCGAGCTGGTAGAGCGTCGCGCTGCCCATGGCCCCCAGGCCGAGGACGATGGCGTCGTAAGGAGTGTCCATCGCCGGGGATTGTAAGTCCCCTGTCATCCCGGACGGTCCTTCGCGCGTTAATGTCCAGCGGCCACTTCGGCCCGCCTGCCTCGGGAGGCTCCGTGTTCGAAACGCTCCAGTCCGCGCTTGCCACCAACCAGCTGGTCTCGGGCGGCATCCTGCTCGCCGCCCTCGGCGTCGCCGCCATGTGGCTGCGGGAGGTGCCGGTCAAGATCGCCCGGTGGGCGAAGCACTTCTTCGTGACCACGCTCTCGATCGACAGCCGCGAGGAACTCCTGTTCCCCGCGCTCGTGGAGTACATGGACACGCGCGAGGCCCTGCGCCGGTTGAACAACTTCACCGTCCGCACCGTGCGCCAGCAGGATTCCAGCTACCAGAGCCTGCACGACGAGCTGCAGCAGGGCGGCAGGCCGGAGACGCTATTCTCCCCCGGCGAGGGCTTTCACCTCTTCATCCTGGACGGGCGCCTCATGTGGATGAAGCGCGAGGTGCAGGTGGGCGTCTCGGTGATCGAGAAGATCACGCTCTCCACGCTGGGCCGCGACAAGCGCCCGCTGGAAGCGCTCGTTCACGCCGCCATGGAGCACCGCATCGCCCGCGAGCTGAACCGCATCGCCATCTACGTGCCCAGCAGCTACGGCAACGACTGGACGCGCGCGCGCCTGGGCAACAACCGCAAGCTCGATTCCGTCGTGCTCAAGGCCGGGCAGAAGGAAGCGATCATCGCCGACCTGGGCCGCTTCTTCGCCAGCCGCGAGCGCTACGAGACCCTGGGCATTCCCTGGCGCCGGGGCTACCTGCTGTACGGCCCGCCCGGCACGGGCAAGACCTCGCTCGTCACGGCGCTGGCTTCCGAACTCGCCCTCAACGTCTGCGTGCTGAGCCTGGCGTCCCCCAACGTCACGGACGAGAAGATCGGCAACCTGCTGGCCAGCGTGCCGCGCCGCTCGGTGATCCTCATCGAGGACGTGGACGCCTTCTTCCAGAGCCGCGCCAAGGCCGACGCGCAAGTTCGCGTGTCCTATTCCGGATTCATCAACGCGCTGGACGGCGTGGCGGCTCACGAAGGGTCGGTGGTGTTCCTCACCACCAACCATCCGCACCTCATCGACGAGGCGGCCATCCGCTCCGGGCGCGTGGATTTCCGGCTGGAGCTGGGGCTGTGCGACCGCGACCAGCTCGAGCGCATGTTCGTGAAGTTCATCGATGACCGCGCCTGCGCCGTCCGGTTCGCCGACTCGGTGGCGCCGGAGCGCTGGTCGCCGGCGCAAGTCCAGGAGCGGCTCCTCAAGGCGGCTTGCCTGGATGAGGCGCTGGAGTCCTTCAAGGAGGAGGGAGCGGGCGACGTAACCTTGCTTCGGGCCGCTTGAACGGCACGGGATGGGGGTGCAAGATGCCCTGATGATCACCGCCTCCGTCCTGCGCCGCCAGCTCGCCGCTGCCGTCATCCTGGCGTCCGTGATGGCCACCGTGGCCGCCGTGAACCCGCCGGCCGAGGTCAAGGTCGCGCTCGTCATCGGCAACGCCGCCTACCCCACCGCCCCGCTGCGCAACCCGGTCAATGACGCGACGGCGATCTCGAACCGCCTGCGCGCCCTGGGATACGAAGTCACCCTGCGCACCGACGTGACGCAGCGCGAGATGACGCGCGCCGTGAGCCAGTTCGGCCAGAGCCTCAAGCCGGGAAGCGTCGGCCTGTTCTATTACGCCGGCCACGGCATGCAGGTGCGCGGGCGCAACTTCCTGATTCCCGTTGACGCGGACATCCAGAGCGAAGCCTCCGCGCGCAGCGAGGCCGTCGATCTCGATCTCGTCCTGGAGCAACTCGGACCCACGCGCCTGAGCATGGTCATCCTCGACGCCTGCCGCAACAACCCGTTCGAAGGCCGGTTCCGTTCCACCGCCGGTGGCGGCCTCGCGCAGGTGGATGCCCCCAAGGGCACGCTGCTCGCCTACGCCACCGCGCCGGGCAAGGTGGCCTCCGATGGCAATGGCGCGAACGGCCTCTACACGGCCGAACTCCTCAAGGCGATGGACATTCCCGGCATCAAGGTCGAGGAAGTGTTCAAGGTCGTGCGCGTGAACGTGATCAAGGCCACGGCGAGCCAGCAGATCCCGTGGGAATCGTCTTCGCTCACGGGCGACTACTACTTCCGCCCCGCCGCGGCCCCGGCCCCGGCCATGGATGCGGTCAAGATCGCCCGGGACGCGGAATCGAAGCAGGCGGAAATGCAGTCGAAACTCGATGCCGAGCGCAAGCAACGCGAGAAGGACGCGCAAATGCTCAAGGCCGAGATGGAGTCGCTTCGGCAGGAGGTTCGGCGGCTCACGCAGTCGTCGGCGCCGGCCGCCGCGAAAGAGCCCGCTCCGGCGAAAAAGCAATCCTCGGTGCCGGCGAAGGACATTGCCTCGCCAAGGAAGGAGCCTACTGCCCCGGCAAAGGAAACCGCACCTGCCGGCAAGAAGCTGCCGGGAACGCTGGACGCATCAGGCAAGGCGATGGCTGCCGCCCGCCCCGAGGAAACCCGGGTCGCGGCCGCGGCCCCTTCCGTCGTGCGTCGCGAATCCGCCGCGAAGGAATGGGCGCGCCGAATCGAGCTCCTGGAGAGCCAGCGCGGCAAGCTGAGCTTTTCCAAGGCCGTGGCGCTGCTCTTCGAGCCGCTCACCGACGAGCAGCTCCTGGTCCTGGTGGAGAGGGAACGCGGCCAGAAGGACCAGCGCTACAACAGCGCGCTGGCGCTCGGAATCAACGCCGGCGGAAAGCTCGCGCGGGGGCGCACGCAGGGCGAGAGCACGCGTGACCTTGCCGTCAATGCCGCCATCGAGCGTTGCACGCAAGCGGCGGTCGCGCGTTGCGCCGTCGTCGTCGTGAATGGCGATTTCCAGGAAGCCGGCTTCCTCGAATGGGCGAGAAGCGCCTCAGGCAAGAGCATCGTGGCGCTGCGCGGCGACTTCCTTCGCCTTCGCAGCGGGCCATAGGCTGCCCGGGCAGGGCGGGACGCAAGCGGGCGCATTGCCCGTTGCCTGCCGCTGAAGGCATCCTCTCAGGTCAGGGCAATGAACCCGGGGTCGTCCTGGTGGTGGCGCTCGAACTTCAGGAAATCGTAATACCCGCAACGCGAGCCGCCGGGGAAATCGCGGCAGATGCCCGGGCGCGCCTCGTAAACGGTGCAGCGGCGCTTTTCCTGGTCGAGGAATGCGCAGGCCGACTTGAAAATGCTGTCCTTGCGGTGGCGCAGGACGCGCGCCTTGTCGTTCTCGTCCGGGCGGGTGAAGCGCTCCCTGGCCTGCTCGGTGTCGATTCCGAAGTGGCGGGAAAGCCGCGCGATGTCGCGGGCCGTCACGGGAATCTCCTCATAGGTGCAGCAATAGGCGGGGCACTTCTTGCAGGAGAAGTTGACGCGCACGGGGACGGGGAAGGGCTTGCTCTTTTTCATCGCTTGCAGGGTGGGTGGCAAAGCGCGGCATTGTACGCGACTTGCGCGGCGCGGCCGGACTCGGCGCCTCAGCGCTGCTCGAACGACACCAGCTCGATCCGGTCGGAGAACATGATCTTCACATGGCCGCCGACCACCATTCGCCGGGTCTCTTCCTTCGCGACCGAGAGCCGAACGCGCCCGGGCGCGTCCCACCGGGTGACGAAAACTTCCAGGTCAGGGCGCCCAGGCTTCCGGTTGATTCCGCGGGCCTCGATCCGGAAGCAGTCGAAGGTGCCGGCGGGCACCGTGATCGCCTCCCGGGCAGTCACCCGGAAATGCACTTCGACGTTCCCCAGGAACTTCCCGCCCTTCGAAATGGCATATCGCGTCGCCCACTTCTTGCCCACGACATAGTCGAGCGGCTGGTCCTGGCGCGGCGTCATCTCGCGGCCGTCGCGGAACCGGACCTGGTTGCCGAGCAGGTCGCGAACTGCCTCCCCGCCGTTGATGATCACGCGATCGTCGGTGATGGCGGTGACTTCGGCCGTGAACCGCCCCGGCTTCTTCCCGAACAGCGTGTTGTCGAATTCGGCGTAGGTGAAGCGGTCGCCCACCCGGAAGCGCGTGTCGGCGCGGGCCGAGCCGGTCGTGAACGGGTTGCCCTTCGAGGGAGCGGCCTCGACCGGCACTTCGCCCTGGCCGGCCAGCACCTGGTCGAGGCGCTGCTGCGCCAGCTCCGCGAAATGCCCGCTCGGGTAGGCGCGCAGGTACACCTCCAGCGGGCCTGGTTCCTTCGCCGCCTTCGCCTTCTCGAACGCCGCGAGTTCCGCCTGGAACTCGCGCTCCTCCTCCTCGCGCGAGAGTTTCCGCAACTGCTCGGGCGGCAGGAAATAGAAGTCCTCTTCGAGCGACGTGCTTTCCCACGGGATCTGCCGGCCGTTGGAGGCGCGCCGCACGCCGAGGCGAACGCGCTTGAACACGTCCTCGATCTTGGCCTCGCGCACCTGCATCTCGCGCAGCAGATTCTCCGTGTAAAGGCCGTTGGCCCCGGCTCCATCGTCCGCCGTGTTTCCCGGCGCCGTCGCGTAGGCGAGCAGGGTGCCCGTCGGCGCATCCATCTGCGACAGGCCTTTCTGTTCCGCGCGCAGCCCCGTTCCGAACGGGTTGTCGCGGCAGGCATCCAGGATGATCACGTTCATCGGGTTGGCCGCCTTGCGGACGCCCCCCATCAGGCTCGTGACGTCCACGCACTGCGCAGCGACATCGGCGGCAGTCGCAATTTTCGCATCGACGGGAAGGAGAAAATTCTGCCACTGGATCTGCAGGCCGTGACCGGCGAAATAGAAGAGGCCCACGCACTTCCTTGCGGCGAGCGCCTTCGCATACGCCTCGATCGCCGCGAGCATCTCCCCGCGCGTGGCGTCCTGCGCGAGCGTCACCTCGAATCCGGAATCGCGAAGGACATCCGCAATCGCGCGCGCGTCGTTGCCGGGATTCTTCAGCGCCGGCACGCTCCGGTAGGCACTGTTGCCCACGACCAGGGCGATCTTCGGGGCGCGCACGAGCCTGGCGGCACCTCCCGACTGCGCCCAGACCCAGGCCCATGGCGCGGGAAGGAGAAGCGAGCCAGCCGCAAGGCAGCCCTGCAGCACCCGCCGTCGAACAGAGAAGTCCGGTTTCATCGAAAGCCTTTTTCGTCGTGCCGATCGTGCTCGGGCCGCAATCTCCGACGGGCCGCGGGGCGCACCGGGCCGCGTGACTTCTTGACACGGGTCAACGCCACGAATCCGGACCGTTATAGCCTGAAATCACCAGTGCCGGTTGGGAAATGGAATGCAAGGCGTGGCGCGAATGGCCGATGGCAGGGATCATCAAATGATGACTCGGGTGGCGGTTTGCGCCGTCGCCGCGCTGGTGGTGGCCGGATGCTCGGACCTTCTCCCGAAAGCCAGCTCCGAAGTATCGAGTCCCTGGCACAGCTTCGAGGAGGCTCAGCACGCGATCGAGAAGATCGTCCCCTACAAGACGACGACCATGGAACTGAAGGCCGCCGGCATCGACCCGTACGTCACGCCCAACGTCCAGCTCCTCAGCTATTCGGACATCGTGCTGCGCTTCCCCTTCGGCAGCATGCCGATGGAGAGGCTGGACCGGGGCCTTCGCGAATGCCTCGAGGCCGGCAAGGGCTGCCAGGGGTACTTCATTTCCGTGCGCGAGACCAAGCGCGACCGCGTCGGCAACTTCTGGCTGGACGCGCTCAGCTTCTACCGCGTCATCGACGTGCAGGGCTGGTCGTTCAATGCCCTCATCCTGACCGTGGAAGACCGGGTCGTTTACGTGATCCAGGGCGGGCAACCGGTCATCCGCGAGCTTGAGACCAACAAGCAACCGCTGGGCCCGCTGCAGGGCTGGGGCGACGCGCTGCCCGGCTTCATCAAGTAGCCGCGGCTTCCCCGCTCAGAACTCCAGCTTGTCCCCCGGGTGGATGTGATGCACCTTGGTCGAGGTCTTGCCCAGCGCCGCGATGAACTCCTCCGGCGTGCCCTTGAGGAAGATGTTCGTGCCGTAGTGCATCGGCACGGCATGCCTGGGCTTGAGCCAGTTGTTCACGGCGAAGGCCGCGTCCTTCGGATCCAGCACGTAGTGGCCGCCGATCGGGATCAGCACCACATCGGGCTTGTAGTACTCGCCGATGAACTTCATGTCGCCGAAGAGCCCGGTGTCGCCCATGTGGTAGATCTTCAGGCCGTTTTCCAGCTCGATGATGAAGCCCACGGGCTCGCCGCCCGGGTAGACCTGGCTCTTGCCGGTGTCGGGATTCTTCCAGACGAGCTCGGACGAATGCTCGGCGTGCACCATCGTGATCCTGACGCCGTCGAAAGGGGTGATCGTGCCGCCCGTGTTCATGCGCGGCGCGAGTTCGCCGGGAACGATGCCCAGCGTGGCGATCGTGGAGCCCAGGCCCCCGTTGGACCAGATCCTGGCGTTGTGCTTCTTCGCGATGGCCGGGGAATCGCCGAAGTGGTCGCCGTGGGCGTGCGTCACGAGGATGAGATCGACCTTGCCCAGCTCGTCGAGGTTCTTCCATTTCTCGGGCGTCCCGGGATTCGTGGTGAGCCACGGGTCGATCATGATGACCTTGCCGCCGGGCGTGGTGAGGCGGAAGGCGGACTGCCCGAACCACAGCAGCTCGGCCTTCTTCGGCGCTTGCGCAAGCGCCGTCGCGGCGACGAGCAACGCTGCCGTTGTTGCGATGCTGCGAAAGATTGTCTTCATTTTCCATCCCGGGCAGTTGGCGCGACCGGCGAATTCTGCACGGACGCGGCGCCTTGGTAAACGGGCGCTAGAATGAGGCTGTCTGCCTCCTGCCCGTCCCATGGAAAAGCGCCCCCTCGGCCGCTCCGGCCTCTTCGCCTCGCCGCTCGCCTTCGGCGGCAATGTCTTTGGCTGGACGGCGGACGAGGCCACCTCCTTTCGCCTGCTCGACACGTTCGTGGACGCCGGCTGCAACCTCATCGACACGGCCGACGTCTATTCGATCTGGGTTCCGGGAAACGGCGGCGGAGAGTCGGAGGCGATCATCGGCAGGTGGCTCGCGAAATCGGGCAAGCGAGACCGCGTGCTCATCGCGACCAAGGTCGGGCACGACATGAAGGAAGGCGGCAAGGGCCTTTCGCGGGCGCACATCCTCAAATCGGTGGACCTCTCGCTCGCCCGCCTGCAGACGGACCACATCGATCTCTACCAGTCGCACGTCGAGGATCCGGCCACGCCGCACGAGGAGGTGCTTTCGACCTACGCGGAGCTCATGAAGGCAGGCAAGGTGCGCGCCATCGGCGCTTCCAACTTCAGCCGCAGACGCTTCGGGACGCGCTCGAGGTCGCCGGGCGGCTCGGCCTGCCACGCTACGAAACGCTGCAGCCGCTCTACAACCTCTACGACCGCGCGGAGTTCGAGGCCGAGCTGGGCCCGCTGTGCCGCGCCGAGGGCATCGGCGTCATTCCCTACTTCGCGCTCGCCGCGGGCTTCCTTACGGGCAAGTACCGGACGCAGGCGGATCTCGACTCGAGCGCTCGCGGCAAGCGCGCGAAAGGCTACCTCAACGAGCGCGGCCTTCGCATCGTCGCGGCCCTCGACGAGGTGGCCGCGGGCCTCGGCTCGACGCCCGGCAAGGTGGCCGTCGCCTGGCTCATGGCGCAGCCCGGCATCACCGCACCGATCGCAAGCGGCAGGACAGTGGAGCAGGTGCAGGCCCTCATCGACGCGACGCGACTCGTGCTCGATGCAGGCGCGATGGAGAAGCTCGCCCGCGCGAGCGCCTGAGCCCCATGCCCTACCGCAAGCCCCACCCGCCGACATTCAAGCTGCAGGTGCAGGAGGACGAAACCGACCCCCGACTGTGGCACGATGTGCTCGACCCCGCCGGCAGGCTCTACGTCTTCGACAAGGAAGCCGAGGCCCGGGCGAAGCTGGAAGCGCTCTTTCCCGTACTCGTCGGGCTGGAGAAGTTCGCGGCCGGGCCGAAGCGCACGCGCGTCATCGTGATCGCGCGGGACGAGGACGAGGAACCGGAATGAAGCACAACCCCAGGAGAGCAGGAACATGAACGCATCGCTCAAGGTCGCCATCGTCACCGGTGCCGGCACCGGCATCGGCAAGGCATCCGCCCTCGCGCTCGCCAAGGCGGGCTACCAGGTGGCCTTTGCCGGCCGCCGGCAGGACATTCTCGACAAGGCGCTTGCTGAAGCCGGCGGCAACGGCATCGCCGTCGCCACCGACGTGAGCGACCCGGCTTCGGTCAAGGCGCTCTTCGAGGCCGTGAAGACGAAGTGGGGCCGCGTCGACGTGCTCTTCAACAATGCCGGGACGGGCGCCCCGCCCGTTCCCATGGACGAGCTTCCGTGGGAAAAGTGGAAGGCGGCGGTGGACGCGAACCTCAATGGATCGTTCCTCTGCGCGCAGGCCGCGATGGCCCTCATGAAGAAGCAGACGCCGCGCGGCGGCCGCATCATCAACAACGGCTCCATCTCGGCGCATTCACCGCGCCCCAATACGGCCGCCTACACCTCGACCAAGCACGCGATCACCGGGCTCACCAAGTGCATCTCCCTCGACGGGCGCCCCTTCGACATCGCCTGCGGGCAGATCGACATCGGCAACGCCGCCACCGAGATGACCGAGCGCATGGCCAAGGGCATCATCCAGGCCAACGGCCAGATGATGGTGGAGCCGCGCATGGACGTGCAGGACGTCGCGAACGCCATCGTGTTCATGGCCGGGCTCTCGCTCGACTCGAACGTGCAGTTCATGACGATCATGGCGACGAAGATGCCGTTCGTCGGGCGCGGCTAGCTATTGGGGCTTGATCCCCAGGTCGTTCATGAGCTTCGCCCACTTCGCCTGGTCGGCGTGGATGAAGGCGGCGAACTCGTCGGGCCTGTCTCCCGAAGGCTCGCTTCCCAGGGCAAGCAGCCTTTCCTTCACCTCGGGTAACGCGAGGACCGTGTTGGCGTCGGTGCTGAGCTTTTCGACGATCGTCCGGGGCGTGCCCACCGGCGCGAGGAGGCCGAACCAGCCCAGCGCCTCGTAGCCGGGTAGCCCCGATTCCGCGGCGGTGGGGAGATTGGGCAGCGCAGACGCGCGTTTCGCGCTCGTCACTGCAAGCGCCTTGAGCTTGCCGGCATGCACGTGCGGCATTGCCGTCTGCGCCGGCGCGAACATGAGATCGATCTGCCCCGCGAGAAGGTCCGTCACCGCCTGGCCCGTGCCCTTGTACGGCACGTGCAGGAGCTGGATCCCTGCCATGGCCGCGAACAGTTCGCCCGCGAGGTGCGAGGCGGCGCCGGTGCCCGAAGATCCGAACGAAAGTCTTCCGGGCGCGGCCTTTGCCTCGGCGATGAGCTCCTTCACCGTGTTCGCCTTCACCTTCGGGTTGGCGACGATCACGTAGGCCGAGGCCGAAGTGAGCGTCACCGGGGCGAACTGCTTCACGTTCCTCCCGTCGAGCGCCGCGGTGGAGGCCATGAGGAGCGTGTACCCGTCTGCGGGCGACTGAGCCACCGCATCCGCGCCGATGTGGCCGCTCGCGCCCGGCTTGTTCTCCACGATGACCGCCTGGCCCCAGATCCTCGTGAGGTACGGGCCCATGATGCGCGCCAGTGTGTCCGCCCCCCCACCCGGCGGGAAGGGGACGATGACCTTCACCGCCTTCGACGGGAAGGCCTGCGCGAATGCGGCGGGAACGGGAGACAGGGCGAGGAGAAGTACGGCGAGCAGCAGGCGACGACGCAACGGCATCAGGTCTCTCCGGGCGCGACGATGAAGGTGCGCAGCGTGGCGATGCCCTCGATCGAGCACTCGACCACGTCGCCGGGCTTGAGGTAGAGCTCCGCCGCATTGGCCTTGCCGACCGCCACGCCGCCGGGCGCCCCGGTGGAGAACATGTCGCCGGGCTCGACGGGGATGTTGCGCGAGAAATGCTCGAGGATGTCCGGCATCTTCCAGATCTGGTCGCGCGTATTGACGCGCATGCGCTCGACGCCGTTCACGCTGCATATCATCCACAGGTCGTAGGGATCGGCGATCTCGTCCATCGTCACGATCTCGGGGCCGAGCGGACCGAAGCCGGGAATGTTCTTGGCGGTCCAGAAGCGCGAGCCCGAGTCCACTTCCTTCTTCTGCAGGTCGCGGCAGGTCAGGTCGTTCAGGATCGTCACCCCCGCCACGTAGTCCATGGCGTCGGCCTTCTTCACGCCCAGCGCGCGCCGGCCGATCACGAACACCAGCTCCGGCTCGTAGTCCAGGCGCACGATGCCCTCGGGACGGGCGACCTTCGCGTCCTGCCCCACCAGGCACGAATTGAGCTTCACGAACGCCGTGGGCTCCTTGGGAATTTCCTTGATCAGGTCGGTCTTCACCAGCTCGTCGAGGTGCTGGCGGTAGTTCTTGCCCACGCACAGGAACTTGTCGGCATCCGGCACGGGCGGCAACAGGCGAATGGCGCGCTCCTCGAGCATGGCATGGGAGAAGGAGCGAGCCTCTGTCGTCGCGGCCTTGGCGAGCGCCTGCACGCGGGCAAGCGCCCCTCGCCCCGCGGCCAGGAGCGCCCTGACGGACGAGGGCAGGGGCTCGCCTTTCACCCGCGACGCCGCCTCGATGTCGAGGACGCGATGGCCGACCCGAACGCCGGCGCGTGCGGGGCCGGCCGGCCCGACGCAGAAAGTGACGAGTCTCATGGGAATGTCCTGCTGGTGTAGTCGCGTGAAGTCATGCTCGAGCCGCCCATTGTGTTCCCGGCCCGGAGCGCGGGCAAGGCAGCGGTGGTGAGGAACATGGGCATGAGTGCAGAATACGGGTTTTCCCCTCCCGAGCCGACCCGGAATCCGCCATGACGATCCTCTCCGACCCGCCCCACCTGCACCCCGACCAGCTCGACGCCTACTGGATGCCCTTCACCTCCAATCGACAGTTCAAGGCCGCGCCTCGAATGGTGGCGAAGGCCGAGGGCATGTACTACTGGACGGCCGAGGGCCGCAAGATTCTCGACGGCTTTGCGGGCATGTGGTGCTGCAACGCGGGGCACAACCGCAAGCCCATCGTGGAGGCGATCCAGAAGCAGGCCGCGACCATGGACTACGCGCCCGCCTTCCAGATGGGCCACCCGCTCGCCTTCGAGCTCGCCAACCGCATCGTGGAGATTGCCCCGGAGGGCATGAACCATGTCTTCTTCTGCAACTCGGGCTCCGAGGCCGTGGACACCGCGCTCAAGATCGCGCTGGCGTATCACCGCGTGAAGGGCGAGGGCGCGAGGACGCGCCTCATCGGCCGCGAACGCGGCTATCACGGCGTGGGCTTCGGCGGGATCTCGGTCGGCGGCATGGTCGCCAACCGCAAGATGTTCGGCGCGATGCTCGCGGGCGTGGACCACCTGCCGCACACGCACGATCTGGGGCACAACGCATACTCGCGCGGTGAGCCCGAATGGGGCGCGCACCTTGCCGACGAGCTGGAGCGCCTCGTGGCGCTGCACGACGCCTCCACCATCGCCGCGGTCATCGTCGAGCCGATGGCGGGCTCCACCGGCGTGCTGGTGCCGCCGAAAGGCTACCTCAAGCGGCTGCGGGAGATCACGAAGAAGCACGGCATCCTCCTGATCTTCGACGAGGTGATCACGGCCTTCGGGCGCCTGGGCGGCGGAACCGCCGCGCAGATCTATGGCGTCGTGCCCGACATGATCACCTTCGCCAAGGGTGTCACCTCGGGAAGCGTGCCGATGGGTGGCGTCATCGCGTCCTCGGAAGTGCACGGCGCCTTCATGGTGGGCCCTCCCGGCGCGATCGAGCTTTTCCACGGCTACACCTACTCGGCGCACGTGCTCGCGTGTGCCGCCGGCGTGGCCACGCTGCAGCTCTACAAGGACGAGGATCTCTTCGCGCGCGCACGGAAGATGGCACCGGTGCTGGAGGAGGCGCTGCACGCGCTCAAGGGAACGCGACACGTGATCGACATCCGCAACTGCGGGCTCGCAGGCGCGGTGGAACTGGAGTCTCGCGCCGGCGCGCCGGGCGCGCGCGCGTTCGACACCTACCTCGGCTGCTGGGAGAAGGGCCTGCTGGTGCGCCAGGCCGGCGAGACCGTCTGCTTCTCCCCCGCGCTCATCGTCGAGGAATCGCACATCGCGGAGATGGTGGGCACGCTTCGCACCGTGCTCCAGGGCGTCAACTGACCGGGGCGCCATGCCGAACCTTTCGCTCTTCCGCGACGCCGGCGACACCCAGGCGTTCGCGCCCGGCGACACCATCTTCGTCGAGGGCGACGAGGGCCGCCTCATGTACGTGGTCCTCGAAGGTTCGGTGCGCCTGTCGGTCACGGGACGCACCGTCGAGAAAGTGGTCAAGGACGGCGTGTTCGGGGAAATGGCGCTCATCGACGCTGCACCGCGCAGCGCCACCGCGAGCGCCCTCACCGCCTGCACCCTGGTACCGGTCACCGCGCAGCGCTTCAGGTCGCTGGTGAAGGAAAACCCCGACTTTGCCCTCGAGATCATGCGCGTCATGGCCGCACGCCTGCGCAGCATGGACCGACGGCTCTAGGATGGCAGGCTACTCCGGCACCCGGCCTGCTTTCGCTGACCTGCTGAAGATCGTCGATATCCGGACCAAGATCGTGAGCGTCTCCTCGCTGCTCATCGGCAGCGGCTGGGCGCTCGCCACGGCGCCGGATCGATTCTCATGGGGCCTGCTCGGCCTCATGGCCGCGGCCACGCTGCTCATCGACATGGGCACCACCGGGTTCAACAGCTACTTCGATTTCGTCTCCGGCGTGGACACGCGCGAGTCGGACCAGGAACGGTTCAAGGCCCTCGTGCAACGCGACATCGACCCGAGGATCGCGCTGCACCTGTCCTTCGTCCTGTTCGCCGTCGCCGTGCCCCTCGGGCTCGCCATCGGTGCGCGTGCCGGCCCCGGAGTCGTGGCAACAGGCGCCTCCTGCATGCTCTTCGCCTACTTCTACTCCGGGGGCCCGCGCCCGATCTCGCGCACGCGCGCCGGGGAGTTCTTCGCGGGCGGGCTGCTGGGCGGCGTGCTCATCGTCGTCGCGGCGTTCGTCCACACGCGAAGCCTCGACGCCGCCACGATCCTGGTTGGCGTGCCTTCGTCGTTCCTCATCGCGGGCATCCTCTCCACCAACAACGCCTGCGACCGGGTCGGCGACGCCCGGGCCGGACGGCGAACGCTCGCCATCGTGCTGGGCCCGGATCGTTCCCACTGGCCCGTATTCGCGCTCGTCGCGGCCGCCTACGTCGCGGTGGCGCTCCTCGCGGCCCTGGGCGTGCTCGCGCCGTGGGCGTTCCTGCCGATGGCGCTTTCCGCGGCGCTCGCCTGGCGCACCCTCGCGGCCATGAGGCATCGCGGGTGGTCGCACGCGACCAAGGCACCGAACATGGGCGGCATCTCGCTCGTGTTCGTCGTCTTCACGGCGTGCCTGCTGGCGAGCTTCGCCCTGGGCGCGTAGGGCGAAGGTGTGGCTGCTGGCGAGCTTCGCCTCGGGAGCGTAGGGCGAAGGCGTGCCTGGTGGCGAGCTTCGCTAGGGAGTGAGCAAAAACAAAAGTGAGGTGGGTTTTACATTGGTCTTTGGCCAGGTCAAATTGCTTCTGGCGTCACGGTTCGAGCCTGCATCGAGGTCGCCCCGGAGTCGAAGCTATCAGCAATCTCATCTGGCCAAGGACCAATGTAAAACCCACCTCACTTTTGTTTTTGCTCACTCCCTAGCGAAGCACAATCACGGCCGCGACCACCGTCGCGACCAGGTAGCCCGCCACCACCATCACGAAGGGCAGGTCGATGCGCCGGAGCGCGCGCCGCGACCTCGTGCCCTTGGGCACCGTGAACCCCGCTCGCGAACGCGTGGCGTCGGCGTCCACGGGAAGGACCGCGAGGCGCGCAAGGCCCTCGACGCAGTCAAAGCGCGGAGCGGGGCGCAGTTCCACCACCTCTTCGCTACGATCGAGGGATGACGTCCCGTGCGCAGCAGTGCGCGTGCCGTCGAGATCGGGCACCGTGCTCTCCCCGCCGGCCTCCGCGCGCGCCCGCACTGCCGCCTCTGCCTCGAGGACGTCGGGAATCGAGTCGCGCAGGTCAAAGGCGAATTCCGCGGCGCTCGCGTAGCGCTCGTCGGGGCTCTTCTTGAGCGCCCGGGCGAGGATGTAGTCGAGAACCGGGGGCAGCGTCCGGTTCACATGGCTGGGGGGCGCGATGGCCGCGTTCACCACCTGGTGCATGAGTTGCGTGATGTCCTCGCCCGAGAAGGGCGTCACCCCGGTGAGCATCTCGTAGAGGACGACGCCCAGCGAGAAGACGTCCGCGCGGTGGTCGAAGTTCCTTCCGGCCACCTGCTCGGGCGGCATGTAGCGCGGCGACCCCAGCATCAGACCGGTTGCCGTCTTCACCGCGGGGTCGCGAAGCCTCGCGATGCCGAAGTCCATGATCTTCACGCGCCCGTCGGAGAGCACCATGATGTTCCCGGGCTTCACGTCGCGGTGGATCACGCCGCACTCGTGGGCGCAAGCCAGGGCCTCGGCCACCCGGGCCGCGATCTCCACGGCTTCGGAGGGCGCGAGCGAGCCGCCGCGAATGAGGTCGCGAAGCTCCCGCCCCTCGAGCATTTCCATGGCCATGAAGGCGACGTCACCCTCGCGGCCCACGTCGTAGATCGTGATGATCGACGGATGGCCGATGCCGCCGGCCGCACGCGCCTCCTGGAGGAAGCGCGCCTCGAAATGCTCCCGCTCCTCCTCGTTGCCGGTGAGCATGACCGTCTTGATCGCCACGATCCGGCCCAGCGCGGGATCCTCCGCGCGCCACACCACCCCCATCGCGCCTCGCCCGAGCTCGCCCAGGACGCGGAAACGGCCGAACTGCGCGGGAACCGGCTCGGCCATCGTCAGAATCCGAGATTGCGCTTGAGGTCGCGCCAGAACCCGCCGGACCTGGCCACGGGACGCTCGCCCGCGAAGGTGTGCGCAATCGACATGCGCTCGCCAGGCTCCAGGTTCACCGTGATGTCCAGCGGCGCGAAATTTCCATTGCGCACCTGCACGTGGTGCTTGCCCGGCGGCAGCTCCACCTGCCGCAGGGGAGAGGCGCGCCCGTGCGAATAGCCGTCGATCACCACGTCGCCGCGCGGCCTCACGTCGAACTCGACCACGGCCGGACGGGGCGGAAAGAAGTGCCGGTTGACCTGCCGGCCGGCAAAGCCGAGCGCGAGGATGCACGCCATGCCGACCAACGCGTAGGTCGCGAGCCGGTTCCTGCGCTCGATGAGGCGGCGGGGCTCCGGCGTGTAAAAGGAATGCAGGCGAACGCGCCCGTCCGTGAATTCCCCTGCCGGGGCGAGTTCGGCGGCGCGGTCGGGGCGCGTGGCCTCGAGCATCTTCGCGAAGGGGGCGGTGACGAGAAGCCGTTCGCCCGTGGCGAATCGTGCGGCGGCGGCGGCGGCGGCAAGCCCGTCACCGAACACCATCGCGCCAGCGTCGCGAGCGGTGACGGCGATCGGTCCGTGGTTCAGGCCGACCTTGAGAGACTCCTCGCCCGGCATCGCACGCAGGGCCTGTGCCATGTCGAGGGCCCGGACAGGTTCGCCGAAGAAGACGAGCGCCATCCCGTCGGTGGCGTCCAGCACGATGCGCTCCTCGGCGGGAATGCCCGAAATCGCATCCCGCACGCGCGCCTCCAGACGCTCCTTGAGCGCCGCCTGCTCCACGACGGGGCGCTCGTCGAAGCGCGGAAAACGCAGGTAGGCGATGTTGGCGAAGGCGGGAGGGGCGATGCGCATTCGGCGGCGGGCCGTGACGGGATGGCCATTGTAATCGTTCGCCGGCACGGACCTTTGGCCGCGAATCCGGGGTCAGCGCGGCGCGAGCAGCAACTCGGCGGCCGGCGAGCGCCCCGGATTGAATTGGTTGACGCCGCTTGTCGATGCGTATCCGAGGCTGATCCCGCAGATGAGCTTGTAGTCCGGCGGCACGGCGAAGGCGCGCTTCGGTGGCCCGGCCCAGTTGGCAAGGGCACCTTGCGCGCATGTGGCCAGACCGCGCGCCTGCGCAGACATCATGAGCGACTGCAGGAGGATGCCCGCATCGAGCACGCTGAACTCACGCAGCCCCCGATGCACGAAAAGGAAGATCACGGTGGGCGCGCCGAAGAACTCGAAGTTGCGGCGCATCTGGCGGTTGCGCGCGGCCATGTCCTCGCGCGCGATGCCGAGCGCCTTGTACAGGCCGAAGCCGGTTGCGCGTCGGCGCGGAAGGAGATCCGCAGGGTAGGGGAAACGCGTGTTGAAGTCCCCGTCGGGCCTGCCTTCGGCACCGAGCGCCAGGCGCAGCTTTCCGATCGCACCCGACTTGAGCGCGGCGAGGCTCGCGTCCCAGGCCGCGCAGTACTCGGTCGCCAGTCGATTGCGCAGTTCGCCGGAAGCGACGGCCAGACGGTAAGGCTGGGTGTTCGACCAGCTCGGCGACTGGCACGCGTCGGCGAGAATCGCCTCCAGCACCTCGTCCGGGACCGGGTCGGGCCTGAAATCACGCACGCTGCGGCGCTGCCGCAAGAGCTGCGTGAGCACAGTGGCATTTCCGGTCATGTCTCCCCCGTTTGACCCACTCTGTAACAATGGGGTCAGGTTCGCGAACCTGACCCCATTGTTACAGGGCTACTTGAGCGCCTTGAAGCGCAGGCGATGCGGGGCGGCGCCTTCGTCGCCCAGGCGCTCGCGCTTGTTGTCCTCGTACTCGTGATAGTTGCCCTGGTAGAAGGTCCACTGCGAGTCGCCCTCGGCGGCGAGGATGTGCGTGCAGATGCGGTCGAGGAACCAGCGATCGTGGGAAATGACCATGACGCTTCCCGCGAACTCGGACAGCGCGTCCTCGAGGGCGCGCAGCGTCTCCACGTCGAGATCGTTGGAGGGCTCGTCGAGGAGAAGCACGTTGCCCCCGTCCAGCAGCGTCTTCGCGAGGTGCAGCCGGCCGCGCTCGCCGCCGGAGAGGTTGCCCACCAGCTTCTGCTGATCCTGGCCCTTGAAGTTGAAGCGGCCCAGGTAGGCGCGCGACTGGATCTCGAACTTGCCGATGGTGAGGATGTCCTGGCCGTGGGAGATCGCCTCCCACACGTTCTTGTCGTTGGGGAGCGATTCGCGCGACTGGTCCACGAAGGCGAGCTTCACCGTGTGGCCGACCTTCACCTCGCCGGAATCGGGCTTTTCCTTGCCGGTGATCATGCGGAAGATCGTGGACTTGCCCGCGCCGTTGGGGCCGATGATGCCGACGATGGCGCCGGGCGGGATCTTGAAGGACAGGTTGTCGATGAGGAGCCGGTCGCCATAGCCCTTGGAGACGTTCACGAACTCGATCGCCTCGTTGCCCAGGCGCTCGCCGACGGGAATGAAGATCTCGGAGGTCTCGTTGCGCTTCTGGTATTCGTAGGAGTTGAGCTCCTCGAAGCGCAGCAGGCGCGCCTTGTTCTTCTTCGTCTGCCCCTTGGCGTTCTGGCGGACCCACTCGAGCTCCTTCTTGAGCGCCTTCTGGCGCGCGCTCTCGGAGGATTCCTCCTTCTTCAGGCGGTCGCTCTTCTGCTCCAGCCACGAGCTGTAATTGCCCTCCCAGGGGATGCCGCGGCCGCGGTCGAGCTCGAGGATCCACTCGGCGGCGTTGTCCAGGAAGTAGCGGTCGTGGGTGACCGCCACCACCGTGCCGGGATAGCGCAGGAGGAACTGCTCGAGCCAGTCCACGCTCTCCGCGTCGAGGTGGTTCGTGGGCTCGTCAAGCAGCAGCATGTCGGGCTTCGACAGGAGCAGGCGGCAAAGGGCCACGCGGCGCTTCTCGCCGCCGGAAAGATTGTCGATCTGCGCATCCCACGGCGGCAGCCGCAAGGCGTCGGCTGCGATCTCGAGCTGCGCTTCCAGCGAGGCGACGTCTGCGGTCGCAAGCACCTTCTCCAGCCGCTCCTGCTCGGCGGCGAGCTTCTCGAAATCGGCATCGGGCTCGGCATAGGCCGCATAGACCTCGTCCAGGCGCTTCTTGGCGCCCAGGACCTCGCCCAGGCCTTCCTCGACGGCCTCGCGAACGGTGTGGCCCGGTTCGAGCTGCGGCTCCTGCGGCAGGTAGCCGATCTTGATGCCCGGCATGGGCGTGGCTTCACCCTCGATCTCCTTGTCGAGGCCAGCCATGATCTTGAGCACGGTCGACTTGCCCGCGCCGTTGAGCCCCAGGAGGCCGATCTTGGCGCCCGGAAAGAAGGAAAGGGAGATGTCCTTGAGGATCTGGCGCTTGGGCGGGACGATCTTGCCCACGCGGTTCATCGTGTAAACGTATTGCGCCATGGCGGTACTTTCGGGCGAAAAGGGGCAGGACAGGATGGAAAGCCTTCTATTTTAACCTGCCTTGAGGGACAGGTCCCTAACGCTGCCAGGGGCCGGTCTCTCAACGCGCGTTTCCGACCGCGGCCGGCCCCGGGGGGCCAGCCGCTTCGTCGTCGTACCCGCGCAGCGCAGGAAGGCGTCCCTCCATCGCGCTTGCGGGCGGCAACCCGAATTCCTCGCTAGGCGGGCCGCGCACAGCCCGCGAAGTTGCCGGTGCTACACCATCAGCCAGTCGCGAAGCGCAGCGCGGGCCTCCATGTCGAAGCGCGCGTGGGCATTGGCCACCCGTCCCGGTAGCCCGGCGCGGCGCTCGGCCTCGTAGAGCGCGTAGCCCGCCTCGGGACGCTTGAGGCGCACGGCGCGGGCGGGCTTGCCTACCCACCACGCCGCCTTCAGTGCATTCGCCGCATTCATCGTCTATTCCCTCGTCATCGTTTTAGGTCCGCAAAAGCGCGAAGCCCGGAGTCCTTTCGGGTCTCCGGGCTTCGCGAGGGATTCTTCGCTGACGATGCGGCGTTCTACCCGATCGTTCTCCCGGAGACGTTGCCGTCCATGGCGCCGCACGCAACGTGCGCCTGCCACAGGCAGGACACGCGCGGTCGCGCGATGGCCGGTTTGGAAATGAAGGTTGCGTTCATGTCTCTCGAAAAAACTCTCGGTGATTCGTACAGCCCCGATGCTGCCATGCAGCATCACCGATCGTCAAGCGCCGCCAAAGGAAAAAATTGTGGGGAACCGGCCGGCACGGCAATGGGCCACAACGGCATCGACGGACGCAGGACACAGGGCGACACCGATGCACCGGCATGATCGACGCTAGTGCTAGACTCGCGCGCCATGCCCGCCATCGACCCCGAGATACTCGTCCTCGCGCTGATCTGCGGCCTGCTCGTCGTCCCGCGTGCCCTGCAGCGCTTCCGCATTCCGGCCCCGCTCACCTGCGTCGCGCTCGGCATCGGGGCAAGCATCGCGGCTTCGGAGTTTCGCGAAGACGTCACTCTCACGCTGCTCGCCACGCTGGGCATCTCCTCGCTGTTCCTGTTCGCGGGCATCGAGATCGACCTGAAGGGCCTGTGGAAGGGCAAGGGCATGCTCGCGGGCCACCTCGCGATCCGTGTCGCGTCGGTGACCACCGTCGCCTGGGCGGGCGTGGAGTACCTCGGGCTCGGCTGGCCCGAGGCCACGCTCCTTGCGATCGCCCTCCTCACCCCTTCGACGGGCTTCATCCTCGAATCGCTCTCCCGCCTGGGGCTCACGGAGGAGGAGCGGTTCTGGGTTTCCAACAAGGCGATCTCCGCCGAACTCGTCGCCCTGGCGGTTCTTTTCGGGGTTCTCCAGTCCACCTCCCTCGAGCGCCTCGGCACGGCCTCAGCCGCGCTCGCGGCGCTGATCGTCCTCCTGCCCTTCGCCTACCTCCTGCTCGGCAGGCTCGTCGTCCCGCATGCGCCCGGCTCGGAATTCTCGCTGCTCGTGATGGTGGGCCTGGTGGCCGCCTACGTGACGAAGCTGCTGGGCGCCTACTACCTCGTGGGCGCGTTCCTGGCGGGCCTGACCGCGCGCCTGCTGCGGCGTCGCATGCCTGCGCTTTCGTCGGCGGCGAACGAGCACGCCGTGAAGGTCTTCGCATCCTTCTTCATCCCCTTCTATTTCTTTGCGAGCGGCATGCATGTGCCGGCAGAGGCGCTCACGTGGGACGCGCTCGGGATAGGGCTTGCGATTTCGGCAATCATCCTGCCCCTGCGTGTCGGCACCGTGTGGCTGCATCGCCGCCTCTTCCTGCGGGAAAGCCCGGAGAGCAGCCGGCGCGTCGCCGTCGCGCTGATGCCCACGCTCATCTTCACTCTCGTACTTGCCGCGATCCTGCGCGAGCGTTATGGCATCGACGACGCCCTGTTTGGCGGATTGCTCGTCTATGCGGCCGTCTCCACCGCGCTTCCTTCGCTCCTGCTCGCCGGACCGGTCGATTTCGGGATGTTGTTCGACGAGGAGGAGCAATCCCCACCGGCGTCGCCCGCCCTTCCGCCCGCCGCGATGGAGTCGGTGCCCGAGGCCGGGGCCGGCGGGCCCGAAAGCGAGCGCGCATCATGAGGATTTCCGGCGCGAAGGCGGACCAGCAGCATGGTCGATGAACGGGCGAGCGGCGGACCTGGCGTCAACATCCTCAGCGCCGGCGCCGCACAGGGGCTGGCGAGCGCCGTGGCGGCGCAGGCCGGCATCGAGCTCTCCGGCACTTTCGGTGCCGTGGGCGGCGTCATCGAGCGTTTCCTCGCCGGCGATGCCTGCGATGTCGTCATCCTCACGCATGCCCAGGTAACGCAGCTCACCGCGCGCAACCGCGTGGCCCTTGATTTCTGCGCCGACCTGGGCGTCGTGCGCGCCGCGATGCGAGCGCTTTCCGAAGCCGGCGGCCACCCCATCGGGTGCGCGCAGACCACGGAGATCGTGGCGACCCCCGGAGTTGCGCTCGTCGCGCCACTGCCCAGGGAACACCAGCTGGCGACGGTGTACACGGTCGCCCTGAAGGCGGGAACGGCAAGTGCGCATGCGCGCGACTTCGCGCAGCGCCTGACGGGCGCGGATACGGTTGCGGCGCGGTCGGCTGCGGGATTCGAGGGCGTGGCCATCCGGCGGGCGACGGGCGCAGACGCCGCCGGCACGCGCGAAGTCGTGTTCGGCGCCCTCGCGGAATACGGGCTCGTGCCCGAACCCTTCGGCACCGACGCGGACCTGATGGACCTGGACGCGCATTATTTCTCGCGCGGCGGCATGTTCGATGTCGCGATCGACGGGAACGGTCGCATCGTTGCCTGCTGCGGGTTGAAGCCCATGGCCGGCGGCGCCCTCGAGTTGCGCAAGATGTATGCACAACGCGATTTCCGCGGAAAAGGGCTCGGCCGGCGGCTGCTCGAACGCTCGCTTGCCTTCGCCCGCGCCACCGGCAGCGCCCGCGTCGAGCTGGAAACGGCCTCCGTGCTGAAGGAAGCGATCGCGCTCTACGAAAGCGCCAGCTTCGTCCCGCGTCCCGGAAAACTCGACACCTGCCGCTGCGACCGCGCGTTCGTACTCGCGCTTTCCTGACCGTGCCGATCCTCGCCACCCTCACGAAGGGCCGCGTTCCCGTGAAGGCCTGGACGGGCGACATCGAACCCGAAGCGCGGCGCCAGCTGGAAAACGTGGCCAGCCTCCCGATCGTTCATGGCCATGTGGCGGCCATGCCCGACGTGCACCTGGGAATCGGCGCCACGGTGGGCAGCGTCATCCCCACGAGGCGGGCCATCATCCCGGCGGCGGTCGGCGTGGACATCGGCTGCGGCATGAACGCGATGCGGCTGTCCCTCACCGCGAACGACCTGCCGCAGAACCTCGGGCGAATCCGCTCGGCCATCGAGGCCGCGGTGCCCGTCGGCTTCGACCAGCACAGCGAATGCCCGATCGAGGACGGGCGCGTGCTGCGCACGATGGATCGCCGCCTGCAGGCGATCGCGCGCAGGCATCCCGGGCTCGTGAAGCTGCAGAGGAATTTCGAGCAGACGTGGGCGCGCCAGCTGGGCTCGCTGGGCGGCGGCAACCATTTCATCGAGCTGTGCCTGGACGAGTCGCAGCGCGCGTGGGTGATGCTTCATTCGGGATCGCGCGGCGTGGGCAATGCCATGGGCCGCTACTTCATCGAGCGCGCCCGGCGCGAGGCCGAGCGCCTGGACCGCCGCCTGCCGGACCGAGACCTGGCCTGGCTGGACGAAGGCACGCCCCTCTTCGACGACTACGTGGCGTCGGTGGGCTGGGCGCAGGACTACGCGCTCGCCAACCGGCGCGAGATGATGCGCCTCATCGTGGAGGCCCTGCGCCGCCACCTGCCCGCGTTCTCCCTCGAGAGCGAGGCGATCAACTGCCACCACAATTACGTGGCGCGCGAGCGGCACCTGGGCGAGGATCTCTACATCACGCGCAAGGGTGCCATCCGCGCGGGCGTGGGCGAACTCGGCATCATTCCCGGCAGCATGGGCGCCCGCTCCTTCATCGTGCGCGGCCTCGGCAACGAGGCTTCGTTCTGCTCGTGCTCGCACGGCGCCGGCCGGCGCATGAGCCGCACCGAGGCCAGGCGCCGGTTCTCGCGCGACGATCTCGAGCGGCAGACGACGGGCGTGGAATGCCGCAAGGACGGCGGCGTGATCGACGAGATCCCGGCCGCGTACAAGAACATCGATGAAGTGATGGCGCAGCAGTCCGACCTCGTCGAGGTCGTGCACACGCTCAGGCAGGTGGTGTGCGTGAAGGGGTGACCCGGGCGGGGCCACCCCATGCAGTCGCTACTTGATCGCGCCCACGTCCTTCATCGATTCGAGCTTGCCGAGGTCGAGCGAACCCACCCCCGACCTGAGCGCGTCGATCGCAACGCCCTGGCCCCGGGCGCTCACGACGAACCGCTCGCCCAGAACCACGGTGTACTCGTTGTCGCCGCCGCGCTTCGAGATCTCCTCGTGGACCGTGCGGTTGCCCTCGCGGCGCGTGCGCTCGATGCGCCCGTCGTTTTCCTTCTCGCCCTGGATGTTCATCCAGCCCGCCAGCCCCATGAGGCCGCCGGCGCCGCCGGTGTCCGACACCTCGAGCTCGACGCGCTTGCCGGCGCCGTCGCCGTACTTCGCCTCGACCTTCGACATCTGCAGCCCGGCAATGCCGCCCTTCTCCGCGTCCTGGCTCGTGCGCGGCAGGCCGGCGAATTTCTCCGGAACCATCGGCTTCAACTGCTCGATGCCGACGGGCTCGAAGCGCTTGCCGCCGCCCATCACCACGCCCAGCCCCTCCATCGCGGCCTTCATCTGCGCGTTGGGGTCGCCGCTCTTCTGCGCGGCCTCCATTTTCTTGCCCACACCTTCCATCTGCTTGCTGAATCCCTCGAGCTTGCCCATCGGGGAATCCTTGTCGAAGGTGACGGCCGGCCCGCGCCCGCCGTGCATTCCGCCCATCATCGGACCGCCGCCCGTGAGCGCCATCAGGCCGCCCGCCATCAGCGAGAACACGATTCCGATGACGATGGCGCAGATCACGACCACGGCGGTGTAGCCGATCGACTTCTCCTCCGGATTCTTCATCAGCCGCGGCAGCCCCAGGTAGAGGAGGTAGAGGCCGTAGAGCGAGATGAGGACGCCGATGAGGCTCAATGCCGGGATGATGCCGAGGACGCCCGCGATCCACGCGGGCGTGTAGGAATAGACCGCGACCTTCAGTGCCTGCGCCGGGTTCTTCTCGCCGCCGAACTTGGGCGCGAGCGCATTGATGATGAGCGACAGGATGAAGGTGCCGACGAAGGCCATCGCGAACGAGAAGACGGCAACCCCGATCCCCGCGAGGACGGGCGTGCGGTACGTGCCGATGAAGGGCAGGCTCATGCCCACGAGGGATTGGCCGACGAAAGCGCAGAGCACGCTGATGCCCGCGAGCGGGGCGACATAGCCGCCCATGAGCTCGCCGGTGGTCGACGCCTCTCCCGCGATCACGGGCCATTCGGTCTTTGGTGTGAGGAGGATGTTCTTGACGCGGTCGATCAGGCTCATGGCGTGCTCCCTGGCGGCTGGTTGTATGGGAAAATCTTACCCCTTTCACCCTTGCCATCGGGAGGCCGGATGCCGTCACGCTTGCGCAAGGCCGCAGTCGCCGCGCTCACGGTCCTCCTCGCCACGGGCGCCGCGCCGGCGCTCGCCCAGACCTTCTCCGGCCTCATGTCCGGCTCGTGGTGGGACGCATCGCGCTCGGGCGAGGGACAGTTCATCACCTTCGAGTCCACGGGCGGGCGCAACGTCGTCTACCTCGCCTACTTCACCTACACTCCGGACGGCACCGCCACCTGGCAGGTCGGCAACATCGATTACGCTCCCGGCGCGACGACGATTGAAATCCCCCTCGTGACCGGTTCCGGCCCGGGCTTCGGCTCCGGATTCAATCCCGCAGCGCTCGCCACGGCAAGCGCCGGCACGGCGACCCTCGAGTTCGTCTCCTGCAGCCAGATGCGCATGCGCCATTCGGCGATCGCCGGGATCACCCTGAGCCTGCGCAGGCTCGTGGGCCCCCTGGCCGGGGCCGATTGCACGGCCGCGGCCCCACCCTCCGCGGCAGCCGCTTCCCCGACGAGTGCCTTCAGCGGCGGCTGGTGGAATGCGGCGCGCAACGGCGAGGGGCAGTTCATCACCCTTGAGTCGGTGGGAACGCGCAACGTGGCCTATCTCGGCTACTTCACCTACACGGCCGACGGCCGGGCCAGCTGGCTGGTGGGCAACGTCGACTATTCGCCGGGCACGACCAGCATCACGATCCCCCTCCTCACCGGCTCCGGTCCGCGCTTTGGCGCGGCCTTCCAGACGGCCGACTTCCGGTCCACCCCGGCCGGCTCGGCCCGGCTCGACTTTGTCTCCTGCTCGCAGGTTCGCCTGACTTACGCAGGAGCGCAATCGTTCGCCCTCGACCTCGCGCGGCTGGTGGGCCCACTCACCGGCTACACGTGCAGCGACCGGCCGACGGCGACCGTGGTGTCGGGACCTTCGCCGTTCCCCGCGGCCTGCGGCGCGGGCGCCGGCACCTTGTACGTGAACGCGGAAGTCGAGCCGAGCCTCGCCGCCAATCCGGGCAATCCGGATCACCTGCTGGCCATGTGGCAGCAGGACCGGTGGTCCAACGGCTCCTCGCGCGGGCTGGTTTCCGCCGTTTCCTTCGACGGCGGCGCCACATGGAGCACACAGCCGATGGCCTTCTCGAGCTGCGGCGGCGGGACGGCGGTAAACGGTGGCAACTTCGACCGGGCCACGGATCCGTGGGTGTCCTTCGGCCCCGATGGCACCGCGTGGGCCATGTCGCTCTCGACGGCCGGCTCGCGAAACGCGATGCTCGTCTCGCGTTCCGGCGACGGGGGCCGGACATGGGGCCCTTCGGTTCCCCTCATCACCGATACGACGTTCTATTTCAACGACAAGAACTCGTTCACCGCGGATCCGCAGGATGCCCGCTTCGCGTATGCGGTCTGGGATCGCATCTCGGACGTCGGCGGCGGACCGGCCACGTTCGCGCGCACCATCGACGGCGGCGCGACCTGGGAGCCCGCCCGCGCGATCTACGACCCCGGCATTTCAAGCCAGACCATCGCCAACCTCATTGTCGTGCCCACGGGCGGCACGCTGGTCAACGTCGCTCTCCAGATCGACAATTCGCCCGCCACCGGCCGGGAGGCCTACGTGATCGCCATGCGTTCGCTGGACCGGGGGCAGACGTGGTCCGCGCCGGTTCGTATTGCGAGTGACCTTGCCATCGGCGTGCGCGACCCGGAGAACGGCACGCCGGTGCGCGACGGCAACATCGTCCCGACGGCGGCCGCCGGGCCGGGGGGCGTGGTGCACGTCGTCTGGCAGGACTCGCGGTTCAGCGCCGGCGCCCGCGACGCCATCGCCTATTCGCAGTCGACAGACGGCGGCACCACCTGGTCCGCCCCGGTTCGCGTGAACCGGAATCCCGCGGTGCAGGCATTCGTTCCGACGGTTCACGTGCTGCGCGACGGCACCGTCGGCGTGAGCTATTTCGACCTGCGCGACAACACCCCCGATGCGGCCACGCTCTGGGCCGGCTACTTCCTGGCCCGATCGACGGACGGCGGACAGACGTGGCAGGAGACGCGGCTCGCGGATCCCTTCGACCTGTCGACGGCGCCCAACGCGAGCGGGCTCTTCCTCGGCGACTACATGGCGCTGGCCGGGAGCGGCGCCGATTTCCATGCGCTGTTCGTGCGCACAACGGGCGAAGCCGGCAACCGCAACGAGGTGTTCCATTCGCGAATCGCAGGGGCCAAGGCGTCCGCCGCGTCGAGCGACAAGGCGGCGCCCGAAACAGGGGCGTGGAGCGCGCCCTGGGCCGCCGAGGCGGCCGCACCCTTCGACGTTTCCTCCGCGTGGCAGGCGCGAACGAGCCAGGCCATCGAGCTCGCGCTGAAGCGGCGCGGCAGGCCCGCCCCGGAATAGCCCCGCGCTACCCGGAGGGCGCCGGCTAGTCCTCGTCCGGCGCGACGCTGCGGATGGTGTAGCCGCCGCTCTTGTCGTCGCGCTCCAGCTCGAGGAGACCCTTGGCCTGCAGTTCCTCCAGCAGCTGGTTGAACGAGCGATAGCCGTAGTAGCTCTCGCTGAAGCCGGGCTTCCTGCGCTTGATCGCCTGCTTCACCATCGAGCCCCAGAGCGTCTCCTCGACGCCGCGCTCGTCGACAAGGTCGTCGATCGTCTCCAGGACCAGGTCGATGGCTTCCTGCTTCTTGCCGCCGCCCCCGGTGTTGTCGCGTTCCTTTTCCTTCTTCTCGTCCTTGTCCTTCGCGGCGGCCGCGGGCTTGTCCTCCGCCTTCCTCGCGGCCTGCCGCTTCGGCGGGTGCGCGCGCACCAGGTCGTCGTAGTAGATGAACTCGTCGCAGTTGGCGATGAGGAGGTCGGAGGTGCTCATCTTCACCCCGATGCCGATCACGGTCTTCGCGTTCTCGCGCAGCTTGGAGACGAGCGGGGAGAAGTCGGAGTCCCCGCTCACGATCACGAAGGTGTCGACGTGGCTCTTGGTGTAGCACAGGTCGAGCGCGTCCACCACCATGCGGATGTCGGCGGAGTTCTTGCCGGACTGGCGCACGTGCGGAATCTCGATCAGCTCGAAGGAGGCCTGGTGCATGGGCGCCTTGAATTCCTTGTAGCGCTCCCAGTCGCAGTAGGCCTTCTTCACCACGATGCTGCCCTTCACCAGCAGGCGCTCGAGCACCTTGCTGATGTCGAACTTGTCGTATTTCGCCTCGCGGACGCCGAGCGCGACGTTCTCGAAGTCGCAGAAAACGGCGAGGTTGCGGATTTCCGCCATGGTCATCTCCCTGTGTATGGGCGCTAGCTTACAATGCCACCATGCTCTCTGCCGACTGCGACAACCTGATCGAGATCCGCGACCTGCATTTCGCGTACGGCAAGCGGCAGATCCTGAGGAAGCTCGACCTCGACATCCCGAAGGGGAAGGTCGTCGCGATCCTGGGCGCCAGCGGCTGCGGGAAGACGACGCTCCTGAAACTGATCGGCGGCGCGCTCAAGCCGGCGCGGGGCACCGTGAAGGTGTGCGGGCACGACGTGCACGCGCTCGACCACGAGGGGCTCTACCGCCTGCGCCGGAGAATCGGCATGATGTTCCAGAAGGGCGGGCTGTTCAGCGATCTCACGGTGTTCGAGAACATCGCCTTTCCGATTCGGGAGCACACGCAGCTTCCCGAGGACATCATTGCCGGGCTCGTGAAGATGAAGCTGAACGCGGTGGGGCTGCGCGGCGCGCGTTCGCTCTACCCCGGCGAGCTCTCGGGCGGCATGTCCCGGCGCGTGGCGCTGGCGCGCGCCATCGCACTCGACCCCGATCTCGTCATCTACGACGAGCCCTTCGCCGGCCTGGACCCGATCACGCTCAACGTGATCTGCCACCTGATCCGCACGCTGAACGACGCGTTGGGAAGCACCTCGGTGGTCGTGACCTACGACGTGCCCGAAGCCCTGAAGCTCGCCGACTACCTCTACGTGATGGGCGAAGGGCGCATCATCGGCCACGGGCCGACGAAGGAAATGCTGGCTTCCGACGACCCGTTCGTGCACCAGTTCCTGCACGCCGAGCCCGACGGGCCGGTGCCGTTCCATTTCCCGGCGATGCCGATCGGCGAGGAGCTGGAACTTGCGGCGCCCAGGAAGGCGCGAGGGCTCGCTTCGCGCTAGCATGGCGCCGATCCACCCAGGAGAAATCATGTTCCTTCGCCTTGCCGGGGCCGCATGCGCCGCCCTCGTTCTCGCCGTTCCCGCCCACGCCCAGACCGAGTACCCCACGCACACGGTCACGATGATCGTGCCGTTCCCGCCCGGTGGCGTGGCCGACATCACCGCGCGGCCTGCCGCCGAGGCGATGGGCCGCTACCTGAAGCAGACGGTCATCGTCGAGAACAGGGCCGGCGCCGGCGGCGGCATCGGCATGCAGTACGTCGCACGCGCGAAGCCGGACGGCTACACGGTGCTGCTGGCGCTGTCGTCGATCTCGATCATCCCGGAGGCCGACAGGATCCTCGGCCGCGCTCCGATGTACCAGCTCTCGCAACTCGTCCCCATCGCGCGCTTCACCGCCGATCCGACCGTGCTCGCCGTGCGCGCCGACAGCCCGTGGAAGAGCGCGAAGGACATGATCGACGCCGCGAAGAAGGCGCCGGGCGCCATCCCCTACGGCTCGTCGGGAAACTACGGCACGATGCACGTGCCGATGGAGATGCTCATGGGGGCGGCGGACACGAAAATGCTGCACGTGCCGTTCACTGGCGCCGGCCCCGCAGTGGTCGCCCTCCTGGGCGGCAGCGTGGACGCGCTCTCCACCGGCCCGTCGTCGATCATGGGGCACGTGAAGGCCGGCAAGGTGCGGGTGCTGGCGAGCTGGGGCGATTCCCGCCACCCGGCCCTGCCCGACGTGCCCACGCTCAAGGAGCTGGGATACGACGCGCAGTTCTCGCAGTGGACGGGGCTCTTCGTCCCGGCCGGCACGCCGGAGCCCGTGATCGCGAAGCTGCGCGAGGCCGCGAAGGCCGTCGCGTCCGACGCCACCTTCCTCGCGGCTCTCGCGCGGGTGGAGACTCCGCCCCAGTACCTCGACCAGCCGCAGTTCCGTGCCTTCTGGGATGCCGACGCGAAGAAGCTCGCCGACGTCGTGAAAAAAATCGGCAAGGTCGAATGAGCCCATGAAAAAGGGGACAGGCCCCTTTTCCGGAAAAGGGGCCTGTCCCCTTTTTTTCTCTACTCCGACAGGCCCTCGGCCACGAGCACTTCCTGCACCTTCGGCCTCGCGGCGACGCGGGCGATGAAATCGCGCAGCTTCGGCCACGGCGCCATGTCCAGCTTGACCCAGGGGGCCCAGCTCGCCACGCTGAAGAGGTAGGCGTCGGCCACGGTGAAGCCCTGGCCGGTGAGGAACGGCTGACGCGCGAGTGTCTGCTCGACGAGGTCGAGGCGGCGGGCGAGCGCCACAAGGGCGGTCGTGCGGGCCTCCGGAGCGAGCTTTGCGTTCCACAGGGGACCGAAGCCCTTGTGGATCTCCGTCGAGATGTAGCCGATCCATTCGAGCACGCGATAGCGCTCCATCGTGCCCGCGGCCGGGATGAGGCCGGAGGACGGCGCCCGGTCCGCGAGGTACTGGATGAGGGCCGACACCTCGGTGAGCACGGAGCCGTCGTCCAGGCGCAGCGCCGGGACGTAGCCCTTGGGGTTCACGGTGTTGTAGTCCTCGCCGGTGGCGGTGCGCTTCGAGCCGAGATCGACCTTCTCCAGCTCGAGGGGAATGCCCGCCTCGCGGGCGACGATGTGCGGCGCGATGGAGCACGCGCCCGGGAAATAGTAGAGCTTCATGGTGTCTGCGCCTGGGCTGGATCGGGAAAGGGAAGTCTGCACCGACAAGACTACTCGCGTTCGGGGGCTTCGGGACTTTGACCTGGGTCATCGGCGCGGCCGGCGCCGTTCGGCTAGCATGGGATCGGCCCGGCAAACGACCGGACAATCGACCACCCCAGGAGGAGTATCGATGAGCGCTTCCAGAAGACAGTTCCTCAATGCCGGTGCGGCCGTCGGCGCCGCGGCCGTTGCCGCATGCGCAACGCCGCAACAGGCCGGCGCGGGCAACGACAGCCTCTTGTTTCCCCAGGCTCCGACGACCGTGCCCATCGTCGGCAGCGACAAGCAATTCCAGGTCCGCCGCATCTACTGCGTCGGCCGCAACTACGCGGCGCACGCCCGCGAAATGGGTTCCGACCCCACGCGCGAGCCGCCGTTCTTCTTCCAGAAGCCCACGGACGCGATCCAGGTCGCGCCGCCGGGAGTCACCATCGATCATCCGTACCCGCCGATCACCAAGAATTACCACTACGAGGTGGAGCTGGTGGCCGCGCTCGGCAAGGGCGGCCGCAACGTGACGGCGCAGCAGGCGCTCGACATGGTGTACGCCTACGCGGTCGGCCTCGACATGACCCGCCGCGACCTGCAGCGCGCCATGGGCGACCAGAAGAAGCCGTGGGAAGTGGGCAAGAGCTTCGACAAGTCCGCGGTCATCAGCCACCTCCACCCCGCCGGAAAGACCGGGCACCTGACCAAGGGCGCGATCTGGCTCAAGGTCAACGGGGCGATCAAGCAGAATGCCGACCTGAACCAGATGACCTGGAACGTGGCCGAGCAGATCGCCAACCTCTCGACTTTCTATGAACTCTTCCCCGGCGACATCATCTATTCGGGGACGCCGGCGAATGTGGGCCCCGTGGTTCGGGGCGACATCATGACCGGGCACATCGACGGCATCTACGAAATCAACGCGAAGATCGTCTAGCCATGGGACCCGACCGCCTCCCCCCGCTTCCCGACGCAAGCCTCAGCCCCGCGCAGCAGCGCGCAGCAGCGGAGCTCGCGAGCGGACCGCGGGGGGCGGTGTTCGGTCCGTTCGTCCCCCTGCTGCGCAGCCCCGATCTGCTCTCGCCCCTGCAGAAGGCCGGCGAGTACCTGCGGTACAAGAGCGCGCTCCCGCCCAGGCTTTCGGAATTCGCGATCCTCATCGTGGCCCGCCGCTGGAACCAGCAGTTCGAATGGCACATCCACGCGCCTATCGCCGAACGCGCCGGCGTTGCGGCCGCGCATGTCCGCGCGGTGGCCCAGGGCCAGCGCCCCGACGACATGGCCCCCGACGAGGCCGTCGTGCACGACTTCCTGCAGGAGCTGCATGACAACCTCGGCGTCAGCGACACGACCTACGGCCGCGCCGTGGAGCACTTCGGGGAACGCGGGGTGGTCGATCTCTGCGGCCTGTGCGGCTACTACTCCACCCTCGCGATGGTGATGAACGTCGCGCGCACGCCGCTGCCCGACGGCGTCCCCCCGCCCTTCGAGACGTAGGCGTCAACGGCCATGCACGGTCGCCGCCGCTTCCTGGGAGCCGCTCTCGCCACCCTGGCGTCCGGCTCCTCGCTCGTCCATTCGGCGCCGCAGGCAGGCCGCCCTGTGCGCGATTTCGACGCGCTCTGGCGCGAGATCGACGAGAAGTACGCCTATCTCGAGCGCGGTCAGGACTGGCGCTCCGCCAGCGCGCGATGGCGCCCGCGGGCCGCGGCCTCCCGCTCGCGCGACGAACTCCTCGCCGCCCTCGAGGGAGCGATCGCGGAGCTGAACGACGAGCACGTGACGCTCGACGCACACCTTCCCGGCTCGGCGCGGCCGGTGCCCACCGCCACCGACGTCTGGGGCGAGTGGATCGGGCCGGAGGCGGTGATCTCCGCGGTCCGCGCGGGCAGCGTGGCCGATGTGGCGGGCGCCGTGCCGGGCATGCGCGTGATCTCGATCGGGAAGGCGCCCGTCGATGTCGCGGTGAACGCGCTGCTGCGACGCGGCCGCCAGACCGATTTGCGGGCGCGGGACTGGGCCCTGCGCCGCCTGCTCGCGGGACCCTGGGCGGGCAAGGTCGCCGTCGATGCGACGATCACGGGCCGCGCGTCCCGCCTCGAGATCGACCGCCTCGACATACCGCCGGTCGGCACGCCGCCGCTCATCGCGCGCCGCATCGGCGAGGACCGCAACCTGGGCTACCTGCGCGTGAAGAACAACCTGGGCGAGGCGACCCTCGTCGCGCATTTCGACGCGGCATTGCTGCAGATGCGCGGAACGCGAGGCCTGATCCTCGACCTGCGCGAGACGCAGGCCGGCGGTTCCCCCGCCGTCGCCCGTGCGCTGCTCGGGCGTTTCGTGACCACCGAATCACCCTGGATCGTGCGCGCCCCGCGCTCCGTGAAGCGGGGTGCGGACACTGCACCCGAGCGGGTTGCGCCCCGCGGACCCTACACGTACTCCGCGCGCACCCTGGTGCTCGTGGACCGCTGGACCGCCGGCGAAGGCGAGTCGCTGGCCATCGGGCTCGAGGCGGCCGCCAGGGCCACGCTGGTGGGCACCGCGATGGCGGGCTTGCGCGGCGACACCCGGGAACTGAGGCTGCCGGAATCGGGCATCGTCCTTCGCTACCCCGCGGCCCGCGTCTTCCACATCAACGGCACACCCCGGGAGGTCGCGCGCCCGCAGGTGACGGTGGACATCGTCAAGCCGAACGGCGGGCCCGGCGACCCCATCCTCTACCAGGCGCTCAAGCTCCTGGAGGCAAGCGCCCCCGCCTAGCCGCCTTCTCGCGCACGCGCTCGTCGAAGCGCGCGAGATTCACCACCACGCGCTCGTGCGTGCCCTCCCCGATCAGGTCTTGCTCGTCTTCCGCGCGGACGTGAAAGCGGATGGTGCGCCCCTCGACACCGACGACTTCCGCGGTGGCCCGGACGCGCATGCCCACGGGTGTCGCGGCCACGTGCGTCACGTCCAGGTGCGTGCCCAGGCTCTGGTGCTCCTCCGGCAGCGATTGCTCGACCGCGGCGAGCGCGGCCGCCTCGAAGAGATTGATCATCACCGGCGTGGCGAGGACGCGGATGCGCCCGCTGCCCACGCGCGGCGCCGTGTGCTGCTCGCCGACCACCAGCTCGGCGGTGCCGGTGAGACCTACCGGCAGGTTCAGCTGCAAGGCCATGGACTGGGAAATCCCGTTTCCCGGGAATCGGGAGGTTGCGCCATTATCTTGAACTTGGGCCCTGCTGTCGCCATATAACTCCCATGATCGATGCCACCCTTGCCACTTTCGAACGCGACGTGCTCGAAGCCTCGCGCGATGCGCCCGTTGTCGTCGATTTCTGGGCGCCCTGGTGCGGCCCCTGCCGCGCGCTGGGCCCTCTCCTC
Source organism: Betaproteobacteria bacterium (assembly GCA_016720855.1). NCBI lineage: Bacteria > Pseudomonadati > Pseudomonadota > Betaproteobacteria > Betaproteobacteria bacterium. Next base: position 483,335 of record JADKJU010000003.1, read on the forward strand.
GAAAAACTGGAGCGCGAGTCCGGGGGGCGCTGGAAGCTCGTCAAGGTGAACTCCGACGAGAACGCCGAACTTTCCGCCCAGTTCGGCGTGCGCTCGATTCCCTTCGTCGTCGCCTTCGTGGATGGCCGGCCGGTGTCCCAATTCCTCGGGGCGCAGCCCGAAGGCACGATCCGCGCCTTCCTCGACAAGCTGGTGCCGGACCCGAGCGAGCTCGAGCTGCGCCATGCGCGCGCCGCGCTGGCGAGCGGCCAGGCATCCCTCGCCGAGGATCACCTGCGCAACGCGATCGCGCTGGACCCGTCGAACGACGCCGCGCGCCTGGACATGGTCGCCATCCTGATGGATCGCCGCGATCTCGCCGGCGCACGCGTACTGTGGCCGCTCCTTTCGCCCAAGGCCCCGCAGGCCTCCGCTTACGCCACGGTGCTGGCGCGCCTCGAAGCCGCGGAACGAGCGGCCACGCTGCCGGCCGCCGGTGATCTCGAGCGCCGCATCGAGGCCGATCCCGGTGATCTCGGTGCGCGCCTCGACCTGGCCGAGGTGCGCATCGCCAACCGCGAATTCGGCCCCGCCCTCGAGCAATTGCTCGAGATCGTCAGGCGTGATCGCGCGTTCGGCGACGATGTGGGCCGCCGCAAGATACTGGCCGTGTTCGAGATGGCCGCGGATCAACCCGACCTCGTGGCCGATTACCGGCGCCGTCTCTCCGCGACGCTCTACTAGGGTCGCGCGGCCGCGCCCGGAGCGCCACGACCCTGGCGGTATCATGCGGACATGACCGGCCGCTCCGTCTGCGTGGTACCCGCCCGACTCGAGCGCACGCCCGAAGGCGTGCCCTACGCGCCGCAATTCCAGGACATCTACCATTCGGCCGAGGGCGGGCTCGCCCAGGCCCGCCAGGTTTTTCTCGCGGGCAACCGGTTGCCCGAGCGATGGCGCGGGCGCGACTCGTTCACCATCCTCGAGACCGGCTTCGGGCTCGGGCTCAACTTCCTGGCCGCCTGGGATGCGCTGCGCGCCGATCCCCTCGGCCCGGCGCGGCTGCATTTCGTCTCCGTCGAAAGGCATCCGTTCGCTCCCGGCGACCTGGCGGCGGCCCTGGAGCCGTTCGAGGAGTTGCGCCCGCTCACGACCGCGCTGCTGGCCGTATGGCCGCTCCCGCTGGCCGGGTTCCACCGCCTGGCGTTCGACGGCGGACGCGTGCACCTCACGCTCATGGCCGGGGATGCGCGCGCGCTGCTGCCCCAGCTTGAGGCCAGCGCCGATGCGCTGTTCCTCGATGGTTTCTCGCCCGCGAAGAATCCGGAGATGTGGTCGCCGGAAGTGGTGCGCGAGCTGGCGCGGCTTGCCGCCCCGGGGGCCACGCTGGCGACCTGGACGGTGGCCGGCGGGGTTCGCGCAGCGCTTGCGGGAGCGGGGTTTCACGTCGAGAAGCGCGAGGGGTTCGGCCCGAAGCGGGAGATGCTCGTCGGCACCCGGGACGGCGAATCCGCGCCGACGCCACCCACGCAACGGCGGGCCGTCATCGTGGGCGCCGGACTCGCCGGCACGATGTGCGCCGAGCGACTCGCCTCGCGCGGCTGGGAGACCTGGCTCATCGACACCCGCGAGAAGCGCCCTGTCGAGACCGCGGGACTGGTGCGCCCCATTGCCAACCTCCGCGATGCCGTCAATGCGCAAGTCTCGCGACCCGCCTTCCTGTTCGCCCTGCAATTCTTCCGCGCGCTGCAGCACGACGGCTATCACCTCGTGTGGAACCGCTGCGGCGTGCTGCAACTGGCCGACGGAGACGACGAGGCGGCGCGCATGGCGGCGATCGTCGAGGCGCAGTGCCATCCGCCGGATTTCCTGCGCTACGTGGACGCGGCCGAGGCGCGCGCGATCGCCGGCCGGCCGGTTCGCGGTCCGGGATGGTGGATGCCTTCGGGTGCGTGGATCTCGCCCGGCAGCCTTGCCATCGCGCTCCTCGCCAGGGCGGGCGGGCGCGTGCGCCGACTCATCGGCCGGTCCGTGGAGCGACTCGAGCGCGAGGGCGCCGAGTGGCGGGCCATCGACGCCGACGGCGCGGTCATCGCCGAGGCGCCCACGCTCATCGTCGCCAACGCCTTCGATGCAAAGCGCCTGCTACCCGAGGCCCGCCTCACGCTTTCGCGCGTGCGTGGCCAGGTGACGTTCGTGCCGCCCTCGGCCACGCGCGTGCTCGACGTCGTCGTGAGCGGAAGCGGCTATATCTCGCCCCTGCCGGACGGCGGGCACGTGGCCGGTGCCACCTACCAGCATGACGACGCCGGCGAGGACATCCGCGTCGCCGACCATCGCGACAATCTCGCCCGCCTCGATAAGATGCTCCCCGGCTTTGCGGGCGACCTCGACCCCGCGAGCCTTTCGGGACTCACCGGCTTTCGCGCGACCGTGCCGGACCGGCTGCCGATCTTCGGCGCAACCCTGGTCCCGGGCATCTGGACGGCCACCGGGCTGGGCTCGCGCGGCCTGCTGTGGGCGCCGATCGGCGCCGAACTCATCGCCTCGCGTCTCGAAGGTGAACCATCACCCCTGCCGCGCGACCTGGCGGGCGCGATATCGCCGCGCCGGTTCCTGTCCTAGTCCCGGGGGCGCGGGACAGAACCCTAGCTTCCGGACCGCTCCCGTCGCGGCCCCGGCGAAACAACGCGGCAATCAGCGCCTCGGCCTGACACGCGCACCGTCGGCCAGGTCATTGCCCGGATACAGGACGACTTCGTCGTTCGCCGCCGCGCCGGCCACGATCTCGGCTTCGCGCGCCCCGAGCAGGCCGACCTCCACGACACGGGCCGCGAGCCGGCCTCCGGACACCACGAAGACGTTCCACTTCCCGTCGCGGCGGAAGAGCGCCCCCACCGGCACGCGCAGCGTGTCGGCCTTCTCCGCGACGACGATGCGCGCGTCCACGCGATAGGCGTCGCCGATGCCGGGCGGCACGGCCTTGAAGTCGGCGATGACGTTCACGCGCTGCTCCTCGACGCCGAGCGCCGAGATCTTCTTGAAGGCCGCCGGCTCCACCAGGCGCACGACGGCCTCGACCGCGTCGGTTCCGCCCCAGCCGGTGATGAGCATGCGCATGCCGGGCTTCACGCGCACCGCATCGTTGGACAGCACGTCGACCACGATCTCGAGCGCCTTCGGGTCGCCCACGGTGACGAGCACGGTGCCCGGTTGCACCACGCGCTCGCTTCTTTCCGCGACCCGCAGCACGCGCCCGCTCACCGGGGACGCGACCCGCAAGATGGGCGCCTTCTCGCGCACGGCGATGAGCGTCGCCCGCGCGGCCTCGACATCCGCCGCCGCCGCCACCGCGCGCGAGCGTGCCGCCAGGAGGTCCACCGCCTTCATCTTGGCCGCCGCGTCCGCCTGTTCCAGCGCCTGCTCGGACATGAACTTGCGCGCCACGAGGTCGGCCACGCGCACGCGCTCGCGCTCGGCCTGCGCGGCGTCGGTTTCTGCCCGGCGCACCCGTTCGCCGGCCTCCCGCCCGAGCGCACGCGCCGACTCGAGCTTCGCCTCGAGCATGTCGCGATCCGCCGCCGAGATGGGCAGCGGCGCGATTTCAGCCACCACCTCCCCGGCCTTGACCGTGTCGCCGTCGCGCAGGGTGACTCGCAGCAGCCGCCCGGCCACCGGGGCGGCCACGCCGAAGCGATCGATCGCGCGCGTCTCGCCATCCTCCTCGATCGTGACCTGCACCGGCCCGCGCGCCACTCGCGTTGTCTCGACGGGGCGCGGCTCCGGCCAGGCCCACCACGCAAGAAGCGCGGCCACCGCAAGCGCCGCGCCCGAATAGCCGATCGTTCTCCTCGAGACGTTCATGGACTTCTCCGCATCATTCGCGCGCTTTCAGGGCCGCCACGAGATCCATTTTCCGCAGCCGCCACGCGACGGCCCCGCCCGATGCGGCCGCTGCGACTGCCACCGCCGTCATCGCCCCGACGAGATTGGCGCCGGTCATCACGTAGGGCATCCGCCACATCTGCGTGGACAGCATCCAGATGAAGTAGAGCGTGAGCGCGATGCCCAGCGCAAGCCCCGCGGGCAGCCCCACGCCCGTGATCACGCCCTGCTCCCCGAGCAGGAGGGAGGCGGTCTCGCGCTGGGTAAAGCCCAGGACCCGCAGCGTGGCCAGCTCGTAGCCGCGCTCCGACAGCGCGATGCGCGCGCCGTTGTAGACGAGCCCGACCGCGATGATCCATGCGAACACGAGGTTCATGGTGATCATGATGCCGACGCTGCGGTCGATCATGGCGGAAAACTGCGCGTAGGCGGCCTCGCGCAGGTTCGCGCCCGCCACCTCCGGCATCGACTTGAGCTCGGCGAAGACGCGGGCCCGCTCGTTCGCGTCGATGCGCAGGTACGCGCCGGTCAGCACGTCGCCCTCGCCCATGAGCCGGTTGGCCGTCGCTCGCGACACGTAGGCGGCATAACCGATCGGCTCGTCCACGATACCCATGACGAGCATCGCCACGCGCGCGCGCCTGCCTTCCATCACCTCGACCTCGATCGTGTCGCCGGCGCGCACCTCGAGGGTCTTCGCGAAGATGGCCGTGAGCAGGACGCCCTCGGGAGGGATCGCCCAGGCCGTGCCGTTGCCGTCGACGACCCGCCGCAGGGAAGGGTTTTCCTCGAGTCCGAAGAGCACCCCGCGCTTCATGCGGTAGCCACTGTGCATCCGGGCCGGGGCCAGGCGGAAGGGTTCCACCTCCATCACGCCGCGCAGGGACCTGAACGCGTCGAGGGCCGGGCGCGCGCGCGGTTCCGTGAGCAGCACCTGCACGTCCTCGCGCTGCACGGTCGTGAATTGCCACGCCATGAGGTAGCGCACGCCGTCGAGCATCGCGGACATCATCACGAGGAGCGACACGGCGATGGCGATCCCGGTCACGTTGGCCGCGAAGCGCAGGGGGCGCCTCGCGAGGTTGCGGATCAGCATCCGGCCCGCCGGACGAAGGTTGCGCCGCAGCCCCCAGCGTTCGAGGACGCCGGCGTGAAAGCGCGGTGGCGGCTCGGGGTGCATCGACTCCGCCGGCGCCAGCCGCGCACCGCGAAGCGCGGCGGGAACGGCGCCCAACACCGCGGCGGCGACGGCCAGCGCGACTCCCGCCGCGGCGACGGATGCCTGCTGGTTGCCGGCGTACAGGGGGAAGAAGTAGTACTCGGCATAAAGGGCGAGCATGTGGCGCGCGAAGGGCAACCCGGACGCCACGCCGAGCGCCGCGCCGAAGAGCGAGATCACGAGCGCGAGCTTGAGGTAATGCAGCGCGATCTCGGCGCCGGAGTAGCCGAAGGCCTTCAGGAGCCCCACCTGCGAGCGCTGCATCTGCACGAGGCGCGTGAGGATCGTATAGAGCAGGAAGGCGGCGACCATCAGGAATATGGTCGGCGTGATCCGCGCCATCGTGCGGTTCTGCGCGATCTCGTCCGACAGGAACCGGTGCGAGAGCTGGTCCTCGCGGTCGTAGGCGCCCACGCCGCCGTAGGGGCCGAGCACGGCATCCATCTCGTTCAGCACCGCGCGCACCGAAGCGCCGGGGGCCACGCGCGCCGTGACGTCGTTGAACGCGCCCTCCATGTCGTAGGCCTTCTCGAGCCCCCGGCGGTCCATCCACAGGATGCCGTAGCGCCGGTTGTCCGGGACCAGTTGCCCGGGGCCCAGCGCGTAGATGAACTCCGGGGAGATCGCCACGCCGCACACGCGTAGCGCCTGGAACTTGCCGTTGATCACGCCACGGATCGAGTCGCCCGGCTTCAGGTCATTGGCCAGCGCGAACGCCTCGCTTGCCAGCACCTCGTCCTGGCTGCCCGCCGCCGGCATCCGCCCGCGGCGCAGGTGCAGCGCGTTGAGCCCGCCGTCGGCCGCGCGCGAGATGGAAACGATTCGGCCACGCGCCGGCTCCGCGAGCCCGGGCACGTCGAGGTTCACGCGGGCCACCACGCGCGTCTCCAGCGCCGCCACGCCCGGAATTCGCGCGAGTGCCGCGGCGACCGACTGCGGCGCGCGCACCGCGCCCGCGAACACATCGGCGAAGCGATACTCCTCGTAGAAGGCAGCCTGCGAGGCCGCGAGCGTGCGGTTGACGGATGACAGCGACACGAAGGAGTTGATGCCACCCGCCACGACCAGCGCGCAGGCGAGGATCTGGCCGCGGATGTGCCAGGCGTCGCGCAGGATCTTGCGGTCGAGTGCCGGGATCCTCACCACACGAGCTCCGAGGCCGGCAACCGCTTCGCATTGGCCGTGAGTTCGATGATTCGGCCGCTCGACATGCGGATCACGCGGTCGCCCATCGCGGCGATGGAGGCGTTGTGCGTGATGACGGCGGTGATGGTGCCCATCTCGCGGTTCACGCGCTCGAGGACCTCGAGCACCAGGCGCCCCGTTTCCACGTCCAGCGCGCCGGTGGGCTCGTCGCACAGCAGCACGTCCGGCCTCTTCGCCACGGCGCGCGCGATGGCCACGCGCTGCTGTTCGCCGCCGGAAAGCTGGGCGGGAAAGTGGTCCGCCCGCTCGGCAAGCCCGACGAGCGCGAGGGCCTCGCGGGGATCCATCGGCTTCGAGGCGATGTCCGTGACGAGCGCCACGTTTTCCGCGGCCGTGAGGCTGGGGATGAGGTTGTAGAACTGGAAGACGAAGCCCACGTGCTCGCGGCGGAAGGCGGTCATGCGCTCGTCGCCGCCCTCGGAGAGCGAATGGGCCAGGTAGCTGACCTCGCCCGTGGTCGGCACGTCGAGGCCGCCGAGCAGGTTGAGGAGCGTCGACTTGCCGCTGCCCGAGGGGCCGAGCAGCACGATGAACTCCCCGGGGAAGAGATCCAGGGACACATCGCGAAGCGCAACCACTTCCAGGTCTCCCACGTGGTAGACCTTGGACACGTCACGCATGCGGAAGACGGCTGCGGACACTATCCCTCTCAAGGCGAACCGCGATCGATTCAGGATGCTACGCTACGAGGCCACGCTGACTGATCCCGATCAAGGCCGCCCGGTTCGCTCCACGTCAGTTCGGCGAACGCCGCAGCGCGCGGTCCAGGTTGATTTCGACGATCTCGTTGTCCGGGTCCAGCCGGCTTGCCGCGCGCAGCGCGCGTTCCGCCTGCTCCCAGCAGCCGGCCTCGATGCAGGCCGCCCCCAGGTTGTTCAGGACGCGCAGCTTGGGGGGCGAATCGCGTTCAGCCGCCTCCCAGAGGGTCACCTCGCTGCGGTATTCCCGGTTTCGATCCGCGCTCAGGAGCGCCAGCACGCCCAGCAGAAGCACGGTGAGCGCCTGCCCCGCGATGCGCTCGGATCGCGCTGCCGACGAAACCAGCGGGACCAGGATCGCGCCGACGAGCCAGCCCAGGCTCCACACGGCCGCGTAGGCGTGGCGCTCCGCGACAAGGTCGTGGCGGATCGGCAGCACGTAGACCGGCAGGAGCCACAGGGCCGCCCAGGCGAGCGCCACCAGCGCCATCGGCCGGCGCCGACGTGCGCGCAGGGCAAGCGTGGCGGCGAGCAGGAGTCCGGCCGCCAGGATGAACGCCTGGGGCCAACTGGCCGCAACCGGCGTGGGGTCGATGTTCGGGGCGCACACCAGCGCCGCGACGCACCCCAGGTAACCCAGCGCGGTGGCCATCGCGGGCTCGTGAAGGCGGGCCGCAAGGATGCGCGCGGAAAGCTCGAGCAACGGGCCGTAGCGCGGGTGGCTCGCCATCCAGGCAAGGAACGCGACGCAGCCGACGGCCACCAGGCTCGCCAGGCCGATGAGCAGGCGCCGGCGCGCGCGCGGGTCGGCGTCCGGCCGAACCCGCAGCCATTCGACCAGCAGGAACACGAGGGGCATCGCGGCAGCCACTTCACGGCTTCCGCAGGCGATCGCCCAGGCCGCCAGGCCACCGATCGCGCACGCCACGCGCCGGGCGCCGCGCGCTTCGCGCGCATCGAACCAGCACAGCAGCGCGAGCACCGAGGCCAGCGTCGCAAGCGAAGCCGAGCGTGCCGAGAGATAGCTCACCGCCTCGGTCGACAGCGGGTGGAGCGCGAAGACCGCGGCCGCCAGCCAGGCGTGCGCGCTGCGCGATGACGGTTCGCGCCACGGTTCCAGCATTTCGCTCACCCGCGACCCGAAGAGAAAGAAGGCGAGCGTGGCGGCCAGGTGAATGGCGAGGTTTCCGATGCGATGTCCGGTCGGAAGATCACCCACGACATGCCCGAGAGCGCCGGTCAGCACGAAGCTCGCCTTGAGCAAGGGGCGGACATGCGTGCCGAGGTTCTCCCACCACGCGGCGAGCGAACGCGCCCCGGGATCGGTCGCCACGGTGACGTAGTCGTCGAACTGGAACGGCCCCGCGATTCCCGGAAGATAGGCGAGCACGGTGAGCACGCACACGCCGGCGAGGGCGGCGCGGATACCCGGTGTCACCGGCTTCGTGGGTGATGCGCCAGGCATGGCCCGCCCGCGAGCCGCGGACTAGCGATGCTTACACTGGGAGTCCTGCCGATCCGGACGCGGTTTCGGCGGCGGGCATGGCTCGATCGTGGGGATGCGCGGCGGTCCCGGCGGCTCGGCCGGCAACCCCCGGCACGGCGGCTTGTTGCGCGAAAGACGCGTGAGTTCGTCGCGAACGTGGTTCATCTCGGTGTAGTAAGCCGTGCGTTCCTCGTTGAGGAGATCGACCATCGTCGTGCCCTCGCGGAAGTCGGTGAAGAGCCCGCGCAGGGAAGCGAAGAAGCCTTCCTTGTCCCTGTCGTTTCCCCACTGCTTGCATACCGTCACGTGAATGCTTTCGTGGGCCGTGAGGACCTCCTTGAGACACGACGTGGAATCCCCCCTTGTAGGTGATCTGGCAGGCGTTGTTGGTGTCGGCCGTCGGGCGGTGCGCGGCCGAGTCGGTGACCGAGTTGATCGCCTCCTGCACGCACGGCTGGACGTGCTCCTTGTAGCGCGCCACCGTGTACATCACCGGATCGCCGGTCTTGTTCTCCTGGGCGCGAATCATCGAGATCTGCCTGGTGTACTCCGCGCCCGCCGCGCGCGCCTCGCACAGCCGGTTGCGCAGGTCGGTGACATCGGCGCAGTCGCACGCCGATCCCAGCGCCCGTGCCGGACCCGCGGCCGCGGCGACCAGGACCAGGGCAATGAACGCCAATCGGTGAATCGTCGGCATCTGCATTTCCACTCCGTTCGGCCGGAAGGTTGGATCAATAGAGCTTGTCATCGGATGCCGGCTGCCCCTGGGACGCCGGCGCGGCCGGCTTCGCGCTTGCGGGATCGAGCGACGCCGCCTCGACCTTTTCACGCGCGCCGCCCGGGCGGACCCGCAACATCAGCCCGATGGGACGCATGCCGTTGTCGGGCGCCTCGCGCCAGTCCCCGGCCAGCACCTCGCCGTCGGGACTGCGGCGCACGCCCCACCCCAGCACGATCGGCCCCCAGAGCCGGCCCTGGTAGACGGTGCCGTCGGGCATCGTGATCTTGCCCGGCCCCATCGCGCGGCCCCCGGAGAACGTGGCTTCGACGCGGCGCCCGTCGCGGTAGACGCGCACTCCCGGGCCATAGAGGTAGCCGCTGTAGAACTGCCCTTCCATCCGTTCCCCGCTGGGCCACACCTTGCTGCCCTTGCCGTGCAGCCGACCCTCGACGAAGGTGCCTTCGGTGCGCGTGCAATCGCTCGAGACCGCCACGCCTTCGCCTTGAGCGGGCGCCGCCTGATAGGTGCACCCCTGGCCCGGTGCGGCAGGGGTCGGCAGCGCGACCGGCGCGGGCGCCGCGCGGCGGTGCAGAAACTGGTAGGTGCCTGCTCCCAGCGCGGCCAGCAGCAGCGGCACGCCGATCAGGACGCTCCAGAATTTCCCCATCGTCCCGCCCGCGAGCGACCGCGTTTCGGCGAGCGACGAGTCGAGCGCCGACTCCGCCTGCGCGCGGCTGCGGTCGATCGACGCGACGCCCTCGATCGCCTCGACGAGCGCGGGGTCCCGGACGGCGGAATCGTAAAGCGCCGTCCCGAGATCGAGGAAAGTCCCGGCGCGATCCTTCTGCACGGCGCTTGCCTGCTGCGACGCACCCTGCGTTTCCGACTGCACCCGGCGCAGGTTGGTGTCGATGTGGGCGATGGCCGCCTTCTGTTCCGCATCGATGGCGGCGATCTCCGCGGCGTGCTTCTGGCTTTCGGCGGCGAGGCTGCTCTCCTGCGTCGCGTGCGCCGGCAGCTCCGCGCGCGATGCCGCCAGCTTCGCACCCAGTTCGTTCTGCTCGGCGGCGAGCGTCGCGCGCTCGGACTGCAGGGTGGCGAGCTTTTGCTGCGCGTCGGCCGCTGCGCCAGCCCCCGGGGAGGCGATATCGCGATCCAGCACGGCGAGCCTGCCGGCGATCGCCGCCAGTCGCGATTCCCCCTGCCTGATCGCCTGCTCGCATGCGCTCTTGCGGGACCGCGCCTCGCGCAGCGCCGCATCCACGGGACTCTTCTTCGTTTCAACCGCCTTTCGGCCGGCGGCAAACTTCTCGAGCTCGGTGCTCCGCTCGCGCTCGAGGCCTTCCTTCTCCTGACCGAGCTTGTTGGCCGTCTCCGAAATCTCGCCGACGCGGGTGTCGAGGCCGGCGAGCCGGTCGCGAAGGCCGGCGAACGCGGCGAGGTCGATCTTGGTTTCCCACGCCTGCCGGCCGAGGGCGGTGAGGGCGACGGCGCGATCCGCTTCCTGCTGCCGTATCGTGCGGCGCGTCTTCGAACGGACCAGCTTGCGGCCCATCTCGCGATAGCCTTCGGCGAGGAAGTGGCCGCGGCCGGAATCGCCTGTCTTCTGCTTGTCTGTCACTTCGTGGTCCCTTCCCGCTGGGGCGGATTTCCGCCGCGTCAGTAGTCGCCGCCCTCCCTCAAGCGGTCGATGAGGTCGTTCGTGACGACGGCACCCCGCTTGGGGAAAGGGCGGAATCCGAACACGGTTCGAGGCAAGTCGGTCGGCAGCGATTCGGCCGTAGAGCCCAGGGTAGCGCGTGCCAGCTCCGAAATGACCTCCCCGACCGTCTTGCCTTCGCTTCGCGCGCGTTCCCTGGCGGCGCGAAGGACATCGTCGGCGATATCGAGGGGGGTCCTCATCCTATTTCGCCAGTTCGCGGTACACGCTGCCGAACTCCTCGAGACTGGCGGCGAACGAACCCATCACATGGCGGCGCGGGCTGTCCGTCTGCTGGCCGTCCATGCAATCGTTCAGGGCTTCGCCCAGCGCCTCGGGCGCTGCCTTGGAGGAGAACCTATCGTTGGTAGTCATGGCCATGGCGTGCTCCATCATGGCTCTTCTTGATGATTCATGAAAGGGCGGAACGATCGAGGGGGCCACTCCGCCCGGGCCCAGCTCCCATACGGGAATGGCGCTGAAGCGTTGCCTTCCCGCGAAGTTATCCACATTGCTTGTCCCCAGGGCCTACATACGCCACGGCGGCCTCGTTCCATGCCTAGAATGACCCTTTCCCCGCACCGAAGCCCGGCCCCGTGGCCACCGCCGATCCCGGAACCATGACCGACCTCTCCAAGCCCCCCATCCCCGCCGACGCCGAGTCCCGCGAGAAAATCGCCATCCGCGGCGCGCGCCAGAACAACCTCAAGAACCTCGACGTGGACTTCCCCACGGGCGAACTGGTGGTGGTGACGGGGCCTTCGGGGTCGGGCAAGAGCTCGCTCGTCTTCGACACGCTGTACGCCGAGGGGCAGCGCCGCTACGTCGAAACCTTCTCGCCCTACGCGCGGCAGTTCCTCGACCGCATGGACAAGCCGCAGGTGGATTCCATCGACGGCATCCCGCCCGCCATCGCCATCGACCAGACCAACCCGGTGCGCACGTCGCGCTCGACGGTGGGGACGATGACGGAGATCAACGACCATTTGAAATTGCTCTTCGCGCGGGCAGGAAGGCTTTCGTGCCGGAAGTGCGCGCGGCCGGTGCGACGGGACTCTCCCGAGTCGATCTTCGCGGAGATGGCAAGCCGGGCGAAGGAGGCGGGCGATCCGAGGCTCTCCATCACCTTCCCCATCGACGTGCCGAAGAACTTCACCGAGGCCGAGATCCTGCAGCACCTCGAGGCGCAGGGCTATGCGCGCGTGCATGCCCGCAAGGGCTCGCGGCTGGACGTCGTGCAGGACCGCATCCGCATGGGCTCGGCCGAGAAGGCGCGCGTGGTGGAGGCGATCGAGGCGGCGCTGCGGGTGGGGGCGGGGCGCGTGAACGTGTTCGTGGATGCCCTCACCCCCGACGCCTCGCCCGCAGGCAAGGGAGCGGAGCAGGCGTGGCGCTTCTCCAACGACCTGCACTGCCCCGACTGCGACATCCACTATTCCGACCCCAGCCCCGCGCGCTTCTCGTTCAACTCCCCCGTCGGTGCGTGCGAGAAGTGCCGCGGCTTCGGGCGCGTGATCGGGGTGGACTACGGGCTCGTGATCCCGGACGAGTCGAAGTCGCTGGGCAACGGTGCGGTGAAGCCCTTCCAGACGGCGAGCTTCGACGAGTGCCAGGACGACATCGAGAAGTACGCCAAGCGCCACGGCGTGGCCCTCGACATCGCCTGGCGCGACCTGCCGCCGGAGCATCGCCGCTGGGTGATCGAGGGCGACGAGGGCTGGATCGGCTGGAAGAAGACGGGCAAGACGCACTGGTACGGCGTGGCGCGCTTCTTCGAGTGGCTGGAGACGAAGGCCTACAAGATGCACATCCGGGTCCTCCTCTCCAAGTACCGCGCCTACACGCCCTGCGCGGACTGCGACGGCGCGCGCCTGAAGCCCGAGTCGATGCTCTGGCGCGTGGGCACGAAGGCCGAGGCCGACGCGGTGCTGGCGCCCGAGAAGCGCTATCCCCCGCGCGGCACGCTGTGGAGCCTCGACGAGCTGGCCGCGCTCCCCGGCCTGTGCCTGCACGACGTGATGCTGCTGCCCATCGAGCGGGCGCGGACCTTCTTCGAACGGCTCGCCCTCCCTCCGCCGATGGACGAGGCTACGGAGCTGCTGCTCGAGGCCGTCAACGCACGGATGCGCTACGTGTGCGAAGTGGGCCTCGGCTACCTCACGCTGGATCGCCAGTCGCGCACGCTCTCCGGGGGCGAGGTGCAGCGCATCAACCTCACCACGGCGCTGGGCACTTCCCTCGTGAACACGCTCTTCGTGCTGGACGAGCCGTCGATCGGACTGCATCCGCGCGACATGGGCCGCGTGATCGGCGTGATGAAGCGGCTGCGCGACGCGGGCAATTCGCTCGTGGTCGTGGAGCACGACCCGCAGATCATGCTGGAGGCCGATCGCCTGATCGACATGGGGCCGGGGCCGGGCGAGCGCGGGGGCGAGATCGTGTTCTTCGGCACGCCGGAGGAGCTGAAGCACGCGAAGACGGTGACGGCGGAATACCTCTCGGGCCGGAAGCGTGCGGATGCAGGCGTGGCTTCCCGGCCGCCAGCCATCGACACGCCGCGCCTCACCCTCCGCGGCGTCACCGAACACAACCTCAAGGACGTGGACGTCGAGTTCCCGCTCAACCGCCTCGTGTGCGTGACGGGCGTCTCGGGATCGGGGAAATCCACGCTCATCCAGGACGTGCTGCACCCGGCACTGCGCAAGCACCTGGGCAAGCCGACGGAATCGCCCGGCGACTTCCGCGAGATGCATGGTGCCGCGCGCGTGAACGACGTCGTCTTCGTGGACCAGTCGCCCATCGGCCGCACCACGCGCTCCAACCCCGCGAGCTACGTGGGCGCGTTCGACGCCATCCGCGAGATCTTCTCCCGCGCGCCGGAATCGAAGTCGCGCGGCTACACGGCCGGCACCTTCAGCTTCAATTCCGGCAACGGGCGCTGCCCCACGTGCAGCGGCAACGGCTTCGAACACGTGGAGATGCAGTTCCTCTCCGACGTGTACCTGCGCTGCCCGGACTGCAACGGCAGCCGCTACCGCGACGAGGTGCTCGAGGTGAAGGTGGCCGGGCGCTCCATCGCGCAGATGCTGGAACTGACGGTAAACGAGGCGCTCGCCTTCTTCTCCGGCGAGAAGGACGTGGTGGCGCGCCTGCGGCCGCTGGCGGACGTGGGCCTCGATTACCTGCGGCTCGGCCAGCCGGTGCCCACGCTCTCCGGGGGCGAGGCGCAGCGCCTGAAGCTGGCGGGGCACCTGGTCGAGGCGGGGGGCGGCTCCGTGAAGATGCTGCCCAAGCGGCCGGCGGAGGTGGTGATCGTGGCCCTTCGTCCCCCCGTCGCACCGGCCCGTACGCGGCTCTTCCTCTTCGACGAGCCCACGACGGGGCTGCACTTCGAGGACGTGGCCAAGCTCCTCACGGCCTTCCGCCGACTCATCGCCGCGGGCAATTCGCTCATCGTCATCGAGCACAACCTCGACGTGATCCGCGCCGCCGACTGGATCGTGGACCTGGGGCCGGAGGGGGGTGATGCGGGGGGCGAGGTGGTCGGTGCCGGCACGCCCGCGCAGATGATGGCGATGAAGGCCTCGCACACGGGGCGGGCGTTGAAGGATTACGAGGCGGCGCTCGCGAGGCCTTTGGGCGCGCTCGTCGCCGCGGAACCGCGTTTGCACCCGGCCCGCGCGGCCATCAACCCAAACATCGTCGTGCGCCACGCCCGCGAGCACAATCTGAAAGGCATCGACGTCGAGATCCCGCGCGGCAAGTTCACGGTGGTGACGGGTGTCTCCGGCTCCGGCAAGTCCACGCTCGCTTTCGACATCCTCTTCGCCGAGGGGCAGCGGCGCTACCTCGAGTCGCTCAACGCCTACGCGCGCCAGTTCGTGCAGCCGGCCTCGAAGCCCGACGTGGACGCGATCTTCGGCATCCCGCCCACGGTGGCCATCGAGCAGCGCACATCGCGCGGGGGTTCGAAGAGCACGGTGGCCACGCAGACGGAGATCCACCATTTTCTCCGTTTGCTCTTCGTGAAGCTGGGCACGCAGCACTGCCCCGAGTGCGACGTGCCCATCGAGCCGCAGAGCCTGGAGTCGATCGCGGCGCGCATCCTCAAGGAGCATCGCGGGAAGCGGGTGGGGCTGCTCGCCCCGCTCGTGGTCAACCGCAAGGGCCTTTACACGGACCTCGCGAAGTGGGCGCGCGGCAAGGGCGTGTCGCACCTGCGCGTGGACGGCGAGTGGCTGCCCACGGAGCGCTGGCCGCGGCTGGATCGCTTTCGCGAACACACGCTGGAGTTGCCCGTCGCGGAACTCAAGGTCGATGCGGCGAACGAACACGCCCTTCGCGATGCGCTCGCGCAGGCGGCGGATGCGGGCAAAGGCGTGGTGCACCTGCTCGCGGGCGGCTGGGGCGCGGGCGACGTACAGGTGTTCTCGACCAAGCGCGCTTGCCCCTCGTGCGCGAGGAGCTTCCCGGAGCTGGACCCGCGCCTCTTCTCGTACAACTCGAAGCACGGCTGGTGCCCCGATTGCTATGGCACGGGCGTGAAGCTGGAGGGCGTGGACTGGAGCGACGAGCGCGCCAAGACCGGCACCGAGGACCACGTGCTCGACTCGTGGGTGTCGTGGCTCGAGCTGGACGAGGCCTGCCCAGCGTGCGAGGGCAAGCGACTCAACCGCGAGGCGCTGGCCGTTCGCTTCCGTGGAGAGTCGATCGCCGCCATGAGCGCGCAGCCCATCTCGGCCGCGCACCGCTTCTTCGACAAACTCCGTTCTCCCTCTCTCCTGAGAGAGGGTCGGGGTGAGGGTCTCACGGCGCGCGAGTCCGAGATCTCTCGCGACATCCTCGCCGAGCTTTCCACGCGGCTCGACTTCCTCGAGCAGGTGGGGCTGGGGTATCTGTCGCTGGATCGCGGCGCGCCCACGCTCTCCGGCGGCGAGGCGCAGCGCATCCGGCTCGCGGCACAGCTCGGCTCCAACCTGCGCGGCGTGTGCTACATCCTCGACGAACCCACCATCGGCCTGCACCCGCGCGACAACCGCATCCTGCTCGACACGCTCGCCAAGCTGAACGCCAAGGGGAATACGCTGGTGGTGGTGGAGCACGACGAGGACACCATCCGCCACGCGCAGCACGTGATCGACCTGGGACCGGGGGCGGGACGGCTGGGCGGGTGGGTGGTGGCGGAGGGGACGGCGGAAGAGCTCTCACGGCATCCGGATTCGATCACGGGGCGTTTTCTCCGCGAGCCGCTCAAGCATCCCGTGCAGCCGCGTCGGCCGGTGAATCGCAAGACGCCTTCCATTGACGTTGTCGGCGCGAACCTGCACAACCTCCAGGACATCACGGTGCGCTTTCCGCTGGCGCGGCTCACAGTGGTGACTGGCGTCTCGGGCTCGGGCAAGTCCACGCTCGCGCGCGATGTGCTGCACGAGAACCTGGAGAGGCTGGTGGGGGCGGCGCGGGATCGGAAGGCCGCTCCTTCCGTGTTCGGCTGCAAGTCGATCACCGGCTGGGAGAGCGTGTCGCGCGTGCTGGAGGTGGACCAGACGCCCATCGGCAAGACGCCGCGCTCGTGCCCCGCGACCTACGTGGGGTTCTTCGACACGATCCGGAAATTGTTCGCGGATACGCAGGAGGCGCGCATCCGCGGCTACACCGCGAGCCGGTTCTCGTTCAACGCGGGCGGCGGCAAGGCGAAGAGCAAGGGGCGCGGCAAGGTGGTGTCGGATGCCGGGCGCTGCGCCGCGTGCGAGGGCCAGGGAATCAAGACCATCGAGATGAGCTTCCTCCCGGACGTGAAGGTGCTGTGCGAGGCGTGCGGGGGAGCGCGGTTCAATCCCGAGACGCTGGCGGTGCAGATGCGGGGGAAGTCGGTCGGCGAGGTGCTGGGGATGAGCGTGGATGAGGCTGTCGAATACTTCGCGGCGCACCCGTCTATTCACCATGCGCTGCGGCTGCTGCAGGATGTGGGGCTGGGCTATCTCACGCTGGGGCAGCAAAGTCCGACCTTGTCAGGCGGGGAGGCGCAACGGATCAAGCTGGTGACTGAACTCGCCAAGGTGCGCACGATCGATGATCCTCGGCGGCGGCCTGGTACCGCGCACACGCTTTACGTGCTGGACGAGCCGACGGTGGGGCTGCACATGGCGGACGTGGAGAAGCTGATCCGCGTCCTACATCGCCTCGTGGATGCGGGGAATACGGTGGTGCTGATCGAGCACAATCTGGACGTGATTGCGGAGGCGGACTGGATCGTGGATCTGGGGCCGGAGGGGGGAGACGGCGGCGGGAAGGTGGTGATGGCGGGGGTGCCGGAGGAGTTTTTGGCACCTGCGGCGAGGGGGTCGCATACGGCGGGGGCGATGCGGGGGTTTCTGAAGATCCGCTAAGCGGCCTGTTGCCCATCGGCTGCGAGCGCTGGGAGGCTTCACAGGTCCTTCCCAGGCTGGCCGCCCGCAATAACACCCGTTAGACTTGGTCCTTAAAGCAGGATAGACGGAGGGTCAGCGGATTCGTTACCGCACGTAACCCGTCGGATAGCTCAATGGCCACACCACGAAAAGACAAACCATTGGCAAGCAGCGACTCCGCCGCCACCGTCGGCAATGAGGCCCACCTCGTGCAGATGGCCGACGCCCTTCGCGGCAGCACGGACGCGGCCGAGCACAAGCACGCCGGTCTTGGCCTGCTCTTCCTCAAGCACATTTCGGACGCCTTCGAGGAGCAGCACAACATGCTCGTCGCCGACAAGAAAGGCGGTGTCGACCCTGAGGGCCTGGACGAGTACTGCGCCCGGATCACCCATCCACTTGGAGCCGCTTGAACATGGATCAAGCTACCCACAACAAGATCGTCTCCTTCATCTGGGGAATCGCCGACGACGTGTTGCGCGACCTCTTCAAGCGCGGCAAGTACCCTGACGTCATCCTGCCGATGTGCGTCATTCGCCGCATGGATGCGGTGCTCGAGCCGACGAAGAAGAAGGTGCTCGAGACCAGGAAGATGCTCGATGAGGCGCGCATCACCGGGCAGCGCGCCGCCCTGTGCGACGCCGCGGGGCAGGCCTTCTACAACACCTCGAAGTTCACGCTGCGCGACCTCAAGTCGCGCGGCAGCCAGCAGCAGCTCCTGGCCGACTTCGAGGACTACCTCAACGGCTTCTCGCCCAACGTCCAGGACATCCTCGACAACTTCAAGTTCCGCAACCAGCTCCAGACGCTGTCGAAGGCCGACGCCATCGGCACGCTGATCAACAAGTTCCTCGACCCCGACATCGACCTCTCGCCGGCCGGCATCGACAACCACTCGATGGGCACGGTCTTCGAGGAGCTGGTCCGCAAGTTCAACGAAGACAACAACGAGGAAGCCGGCGAGCACTGGACCCCGCGCGACGCCGTGCGCCTGATGGCGAACCTCGTGTTCCTGCCCATCGAGGCCGAGATTAAGTCCGGCACCTACCTGCTGTACGACTGCGCCTGCGGCACGGGCGGGATGCTCACCGTCGCTGAGGAGACGCTCACCGCAATCGGCGACAAGCGTGGTCAGCAGGTCAAGTGCCTGCTCTACGGACAGGAGATCAACCCCGAGACCTACGCCGTCTGCAAGGCGGACATGCTGCTGAAGGGCGAAGGCGAGAGCGCCGACCACATCGTCGGTGGCGCGGAATGGTCCACGCTCTCCCACGACGCCTTCCCTGCGCAAGAGTTCGACTTCATGCTCGCCAACCCGCCCTACGGGAAGAGCTGGAAGAAGGACCTGGAGGCGATGGGCGGCAAGGACGGCATGCGCGACCCGCGCTTCAAGGTCATGCACCAGGGCGAGGAGCTGTCGCTCGTCACGCGCTCCAGCGACGGACAAATGCTCTTCCTGGCCAACATGGCCTCGAAGATGAACGAGAAGTCCGCGCTCGGCAGCCGCATCGCCGAGGTCCACAACGGCTCGTCGCTGTTCACCGGCGACGCCGGCCAGGGCGAGAGCAACATCCGCCGCTGGCTGATCGAGAACGACTGGCTCGAGGCCATCGTCGCCCTGCCGCTCAACCTCTTCTACAACACGGGCATCGCCACCTACGTCTGGGTGCTGTCCAACAAGAAGCCCTCGCATCGCAAGGGCCAGGTGCAGCTCATCGATGCCAGCCAGTGGTTCAAGCCGCTGCGCAAGAACCTCGGCAAGAAGAATTGCGAACTCTCGCCTGAGGACATCGCGCGCATCAGCCGTGCCTTCCTCGACTTCAAGGAAACGCCGGAGTCGAAGATCTTTCCCAACGCCGCCTTCGGCTACTGGAAGGTCACGGTCGACCGCCCGCTGCGCCTGCACAGCCAGCTCACGCTCAAGGCCATCGAGACGCTGCGGTTCACCTCGGGTGACGAGGACATCCGCGCGACGCTCTACGAGGAGTTCGGCGACGACCTCTTCACCAGGTTCGCCAAGGTCTCAGCCGCACTGGAGAAGCGCCTGGCCGACTGGGGCAATGACGAGGACGAGGGCGACGACGAAGAGGGCGGCAGCGCCAAGAGGGGTCTGCCCGAGAAGAAGCGCAAGAAACTGCTCGATGCCAAGACCTGGGAGCGTGACAGCCGCCTGGTCGAAGTCGCCACCAAGCTGCGCGTGGCACTGGGCGACACGCTATTCGAGGACCACAACCTGTTTCGCGACCGCGTGGACGCCGCGCTCGACAAGGCCAGCATCAAGCTCGCCGCCGCCGACCTGAAGCAGATTCTCAAGGCCGTGAGCTGGCGCGTCGAGACCGCGCCGCCCGTCCTCGCCAAGGTACACAAGCCCGGCAAGGCCAAGGCCGACCCGCTACGCGGCCTGTTCGAGGCGACCGTGGACGGCAAGCCCGCCGTCGTGGAGTACGAGCCCGACTCCGACCTACGCGACACCGAGCAGGTGCCGTTGCTCGAAGAGGGCGGCATCGAAGCCTTCATCCGCCGCGAGGTGCTGCCCTACACCCCTGACGCGTGGATTAAGGAAGATGCCACCAAGAAAGGCTACGAGGTCAGCTTCACGCGCCACTTCTACAAGCCGCAGCCGCTGCGCACGTTGGAGGAGATCAGCGCCGACATCCTCGCTATCGAGAAGGAGGCCGAGGGGCTGCTCGGCGATCTGCTTGGAGGGCGTGTGTCATGAGTGAGCGGGACGATCTTTTGGCTTCAATCGCTCACACCATCGAGGACTATCGAGCCGGCGAAATCGCCAAGCCATCGCCCGACCATGTGGACCGATGGGTCAAGCAGTTTGACGCGGACGTGCAAATGCCACTGCTGACCGAGATGGACCATACGCTAGGGCAAACCTATTTCGCCACGAGCGCCGTCGCTGAATTCTTCGCCCATCAGATAAAACACCACGTGCTCGCTGGTGCATCGCCTTGCGACTTTTGGAGAGCGGCGCATGTTCTCGATATCCAGAAGCAGGGACACAGCCAGCGCGAGATTCGCCAGCTGTTCGGCATTGCGCTGCAAGAGCAATGTAGCTTGGCACTCAAGGATTGCGGCTCGGCTGGTGGCGCGTACATCTACCTCGACGATGTGCTTTTCACTGGCGGGCGAATAGGTACCGATCTCTCGGCGTGGATCACAGACCAAGCGCCAGCCGAGTTCACCGTCCATATTCTGGTAATCGCTACCCACCGGCTAGGCGAATGGCAGTGCACCGAGCGTTTGAAGAAGGCTGCCGCGGATGCTGGCAAGAAGATGCACATTCACTGTTGGGCGGCCATTCGCCTGGAGAACCGGAAAGCGAAGCGCGACACGTCCGAAGTGCTCTGGCCAGCGGTAATCCCGCAGGCCCCGTCATTGGAGGCCTATCTGGCCGAGGAGGAGAAGTTCCCCTTCCAGCCACGTCAGCCCGGCGGAAAGTGCGAGCACGGCATCTTTTCCTCAGAGGCTGGGCGGCAACTGCTTGAGGAGCAGTTGCTCCTTGCAGGCATGCGCATTCGTTCGTTCAGCAAGAACCCGAGCCGGGCGCTCCGGCCACTTGGTTTCAGCCCGTTTGGGCTGGGCTTTGGTTCGATGATCGCGACTTTCCGCAACTGCCCGAACAACGCGCCGCTTGCGCTGTGGTGGGGCGACCCTGATGCACACGCGGGACACCCATTTAGAAACTGGTACCCCTTGCTGCCACGCAAGACCTACGCCGGTGTGGAGGGCTTTGATGTCATCCACTGACCGCCGCCACGCGGAGCAGACCCGCACCTACGACCGCGCCAGCAGTGTCGTCTTTCTCAAGACTGACGCACCGTTTGGCGGGCTGTCGAACATGGCCGGAGGGTTTCCGTTGTGGGTGAACGGCATTCGTATCCTCACATCGGAGGCGCTGTACCAGACCTGCCGGTTCCCGCATCGGCCGGAGGTTCAGGCGCTAATCATCGAGCAGAAGAGTCCGATGACGGCCAAGATGAAGAGCAAACCCTATCGGCATAATTCGCGGCCGGACTGGGACCAGGTCCGCGTCAAGATCATGCGGTGGTGTTTGCGGGTGAAGCTCGCGCAGAACTGGCGCACATTCAGCGAACTGCTGCTAGAGACGGGCGAGCGGCCAATCGTTGAGGAATCGCGGAAGGATGCCTTTTGGGGCGCCAAGGCAAACGACGACGGGACCCTGGTCGGCATAAACGTGCTCGGCCGCTTGCTGATGGAGTTGCGGGAAGCTATCAGGGATGAGGGCCGTGAGTCGCTTATTCAAGTGAAGCCTCTCGACATTCCTGACTTCTTGCTGGGAGGGCGGCCAATTGAGATCGTCGCCTCGCAGGCTCCTGAACGCGATCTTGAATCGGTCAATGCTGCCATTACGCCCGTTCGCGGTAATGCCGGTGGCCGCGTCCATAAGCAGCCGTCGCTGTTCGATGCGCCTGTTGTGAAAGAAGCGCCTCCTGCTCTATACGAGACCGATAGTGCGAAAAGCGTGCAGGTCGCCTACCTCAAGCCCTATGCGGAATACAAGGAGTCGGGGCTGCCGTGGCTCGGGCAGGTGCCGGGGCATTGGGATGTCCGGCAGGCTCGCCACATTGGCCGACTGTTCAAGGGCGTTGGCGGCACGAAAGAGGACGCTGTTGCGGAGGGTTTGCCCTGCGTGCGCTACGGCGAGTTGTACACGACCTACAAGAACTTCATTCGCACGACCAGGACTTTCATCAAGCCCGAGCGAGCGTCCGATTACACGCCGATTCGTTTTGGCGACGTGTTGTTCGCCGCATCTGGTGAAAAGATCGAGGAGATCGGCAAGTCCGCGGTCAATCTGATGACGGCTCCGGCAGTCTGCGGCGGAGACGTCATTGTCCTGCGCCTTAGCGTCGCTGCTCATGCGCCGTATTTGGGCTACGCATTCGACTGCCACCATGCGGCGAATCAGAAATCCACGATGGGCCGTGGCACTACCATCAAGCACATTTATCCAGATGAGTTGAGGGGACTCATCGTCACACTTCCTCCGCCCGACGAGCAGGCGGCGATTGTGCGGTTTCTGGATTGGGCGAACGGGCGGCTGGAGCGGGCGATCCGGGCCAAGCGGAAGGTGATCGCGCTGCTGAACGAGCAGAAGCAGGCCATCATCCACCGCGCCGTCACCCGCGGCCTCGACCCCTCCGTCCCCCTCAAGCCCTCCGGCATCCCCTGGCTCGGGGATATTCCGCAGCATTGGGAGGTGCGCAGGCTGAAGCACTTGGCGCGATTCGAGAGCGGCGACGGAATTACTTCCCTGGAAATCGAAGCGACCGGGCCGTATCCGGTCTACGGCGGTAACGGCCTGCGAGGTTACACGACCCGATATACACATGACGGACACTACGCACTCATTGGGCGCCAAGGTGCCCTTTGCGGAAACATCAACTTCGCCATTGGGCAGTTCTTCGCCTCTGAACACGCTGTAGTCCCGACGCTGCAGCCAGACATGTCTGTAGTTTGGTTCGGTGAGCTTCTTCGGGCAATGAACTTAAATCAGTACTCACAATCGGCGGCTCAGCCTGGCTTGGCGGTTGAGCGCATAAAGAATCTCTACGCCCCAGTTCCTCCCGTCCGTGATCAGAAGGCCATCGTCGAGAGTTTCAAATGCGACACTGCTCCACTTGCCGCTGGCATCTCCCGCCTCGAACGCGAGATCGAACTCCTGCGCGAATACCGCACCCGCCTCATTGCCGACTTGGTGACCGGCACGCTCGACGTACGCGAAGCGGCAGCACGGCTTCCCGACGAAGCGCCGCTCGATACAAACGAGGACGACGCTGAGCTGAGCGACGAGACCGACACCGCTGACGAGGAGGCCGCGTTATGACCACCGACACCAGCGAGAAGGGCCTCGAAACGCTGATCATGCGGCACATGACCGGCACGGACGGTCTCGCGGCCGCACCGAACGTGGTCGCCGAGCGTCCGCCGCCCTACGGCGGCACGGGCTACACCGCCGGCAGCGCGCAGGACTACGACCGCGCCCACGCGCTCGACGTACCGCAGCTCTTCGCCTTCCTGCGCGGCACGCAACCCGAGGCGTTCACGAAGCTGGCCATGGCGGACGCGAACGACGCCAAGGACATCAACCGCCTCAAGTTCCTCGCCCGCCTCTCCAGCGACATCGGCAAACGCGGCGTCATCGACGTGCTGCGTAAGGGGGTGGAGCACGGGCCGCTGCACTTCGACCTGTTCTATGGCACGCCGTCGCCGGGCAACGCCAAGGCCGAAAGGCTCCACGCCGAGAACCGCTTCTCGATCACGCGCCAGCTTGCCTACAGCACTGACGAGACGCGCCGCGCGCTTGACCTTGGTCTGTTCATCAACGGCCTGCCCATCGCCACCTTCGAGCTGAAAAACAGCCTCACCAAGCAGACGGTCGAGGATGCCGTCCAGCAGTACAAGCGCGACCGCGACCCGCGCGAGCGGCTGTTCGAGTTCGGCCGCTGCGTGGTGCACTTCGCCGTGGACGACAGCGAGGTGCGGATGTGCACCGAACTGCGCGGCAAGGGCTCGTGGTTCCTGCCCTTCAACAAGGGCCACAACGACGGCGCGGGCAACCCACCCAACCCGCATGGCCTCAAGACCGACTACCTGTGGCACGAGGTGCTCACGCCGGCGAGGCTGACCAATATCCTCGAGAACTACGCGCAGATCGTCGAGGAGAAAGACCCGCGCACGGGCCGGAAGAAGCGCAGGCAGGTGTGGCCGCGCTTCCACCAGTTGAGCCTCGTGCGGCAGGCGCTGGGCGATGTGCGCATGCACGGTGCAGGCAAGCGCTACCTGATCCAGCACTCGGCGGGCAGCGGCAAGTCGAACTCCATCGCCTGGCTCGCGCACCAGCTCATCGGCCTCAAGCGCGACGGCGATGCAGCAAACGGGGAGGTCTTCGACTCGGTCATCGTGGTGACCGACCGGCGGCTGCTCGACGACCAGATCCAGACCACCATCAAGCAGTTCATGCAGGTGGGCGCGACCGTGGGCCACGCCGAGCGCTCCGGCGACCTGCGCAAGTTCATCGAGGAGGGGAAGAAGATCATCGTCTCGACGGTGCAGAAGTTCCCCTTCATCCTCGACGAGATCGCGACCGAGGGCGGCAAGACCTTTCGCCATCGTCATCGACGAGGCGCACTCCAGCCAGGGCGGCAAGACCTCGGCGGCGATGAGCCAGGTGCTCGGTGCACAAGCTGACGACGAGGACGCGGGCCCCGACCCGGAAGACACGGTGAACGCCGCCCTCGAGAAGCGCATGGCGGCACGCAAGATGCTGACCAACGCCAGCTACTTCGCCTTCACCGCCACGCCCAAGAACAAGACGCTCGAGATGTTCGGCGAGGCGCTGCCGCCCGACGCCGAAGGCAAGGTCAAGCACCGCCCGTTCCACAGCTACACCATGAAGCAGGCGGTCGACGAGGGCTTCATCCTCGATGTGCTCAAGGCCTACACGCCGGTGGACAGCTACTACAAGCTGGTCAAGAAGACCGAGGACGACCCGGAGTTCGACACCAAGAAGGCGCGCAAGAAGCTGCGCCGCTATGTGGAGAGCCACGACCACGCGATCCGGCTCAAGGCCGAGATCATGGTAGACCACTTCCACGACCAGGTGATGGCTACGGGCAAGATCGGCGGTCAGGCGCGCGCAATGGTGATCACCAGCGGCATCGAGCGGGCCATCCAGTACTTCCACGCCTTCAAGGCGTACCTGGTGGAGCGCAAGAGCCCGTACCAGGCCATCGTCGCCTTCTCGGGCGAGCACGAGTACCACGGCGCGAAGGTGAGCGAGGCGTCGCTGGAATTCCCCCGTTTCCCCGGACACATCTGATGATGCCAACCTGGCAATTGGAGGTGTTCGATGGCAACAAAGCAAAGACGGAAGTTTACGGCCGAGTTCAAGCGCGAGGGAGTGAAACTCACACAGCAACCTGGACGATCGGTGTCGGCGGTTGCGCGTGAGCTTGGCGTGGAGCGTTCGGTCCTGAAGGGGGTGGGTGGACAACTTCGCGGCAGGTCGATACGAGAAGGACCGGGCATTGCCGTTGAAGGCTGCGCAGCAGCTGGAGAACGAGCAGCTTCGGCGAGAGTTGGCGAAAGTTCGAATGGAGCGCGACATTCTAAAAAAAGCGCTGGGCTACTTCGCGAAGGAACCAACGTGAGGTATGTGTTTGTAGCCCGCTATCGGCCGGTGTGGCCGACCCGGATGATGTGCCGCTTGCTCGAGGTGTCGTCGAGTGGGTTCTACGAGTGGCTTGGACGCTCGCCGAGCGTGCGCTCGATCGCCAACGCGGGCTTGCTGGTGCTGATCCGGGAAAGCTTCGCCTTGAGTCACCAGACCTACGGCTCGCCGCGGGTCTGGAAGGACATGGTCGTCGCAGGCCAATCCTGCAGCGAGAATCGAGTGGCGCGACTGATGCGAGGGGCTGGCATGAGCGCGCAGCCCAAGCCGCGGCGCATGCCTACCGACATTGGATTGCGTCCGGAACACAGCATCGCACCGAACGTGTTGGAGCGAGACTTCGCCGCTGCTGCTCCGAACCGGAAGTGGGCAGCCGATTTCACCTACATCTGGACGGGCGAGGGCTGGTTGTTCCTGGCCGTTGTGGTGGATCTGTTCAGCCGGCGCGTGGTCGGCTGGTCTATGCAACCCACCATGACCGCGCAACTGGTGCTGGACGCGTTGATAATGGCGCTGTGGCGACGCGGCAAACCTTCGGAGCTTTTGCACCATTCCGACCAGGGCAGCCAATACACCAGCGAGGACTTCCAGCGCCTGCTGTCGGCCGAGGGCATCACCTGCAGCATGAGCAAGCGCGGCGACTGTTGGGACAACTCCGCGGTCGAGAGCTTCTTCGCCTCGCTCAAAAAAGGAACGTGTCTATCGCAGGACGTACGCCACGCGCGAAGTCGCGCGCGCCGACATCTTCGACTACATCGAAGTGTTCTACAATTCCCGGCGCCGACATTCGACGCTTGGGCAGGTCAGCCCGATGGAGTTCGAACGTACTCATGCGGGCTTAGCGTAGTGTCCGGAGAAGCGGGGGAATTCCAAACTGTCTACACACACTCCATCCCGTGGGCACTACACGGCAAGGCCACAGCGAAGAAGAACAGAAGAGTCACTCCCAAATACTTCGGGAACCTGCTCGACTTGGCGATACGCCAATGTCAAGACGAACAGACGTTCGGGCTCCCCATCGGCCCCGACACATCGCACATCATCGCGGAGTGCATCGCGACGACAATCGACGTTGAACTCGGGAAGAGACTGCGTGCAATACCTGCCGGCTTTAGGTACGTCGACGACTACTACCTCTTCTTTGAGAGCTATGCCGCCGCTGAGTCCGCTCTTGCGCAACTTGTTAGGTGCCTGAAGGATTTCGAACTTCAGGTCAACTTCGATAAGACCCGGATCTGCAAGACTGAGGAGTTGAATGAGGATTTCTGGACCCATAGACTGCGGAGCTTTGCGATAGCTACCGGCGGCCAACGGCAGCGGTCCGATTTCAATCACTTCTTTGAACTCTCTCGTGACCTTGCAAAGACGCACAGTGACGAGAGCGTCATGGTCTACGCCCTACGTCGCGCTGGTTCTGTGATTGTGCGCAAGGAGAACTGGCAAGCCTTTGAGGCCCAGCTGTGTATCGCGGCTACAGCGCACCCAGTCGCGCTTCAGACCGTCGCTCGGTTGCTCTCAACCTACTCCCGCATCGGCTATCCCATCGGCAAATCGCGGTTGTCTCGTCTTATAAATGCGCTCGTTCTGGAGCATGCTCCTCTGGAGCATCACAGTGAGGTGGCATGGAGCTTGTGGATCTGTAAAGAACTTGGACTTTCCTTAACACCACAGGCAGTGGACCTCGTCGTGGAGATGAACTCGTCAATCTGCATACTCATTCTTCTCGACCTCGCGGCTGCGGGTCGCTTCCCAAAGGCGGCCGCCGCAACTCGATGGCGCACCTTTGAGCACTCCGATGCACTCTGGGAGGACCTGTGGATGCTGAGCTATGAAGCAGGAGTTCGCGGTTGGGGCGGTATGTCCGACGTCCACATTCGATCCAACCCGCACTTTGAAGAGCTTCGAAAGCTAAACGTCCGCTTCTACGACGAAGCGACCACCCTCACCCCACTCTTTGCGCCGAAGCCAGACGCGCTGCAGAGGCACAACGTACAGTCTGTCACCGAATTGCTTGAGATCGAGAACTTGGACGACGCATTTGACTACGAGGACGACGAAGACATCTACGGAAGTCCAATCGAAGATGATGATCAGAAAGGCAACGAATTCTGACGGTCTGCTACGAGTGACGCCCAGCTGTGAAGGCCCAATAGGTTGTTTGTGTCCATTCGAACTGAGTCTGAGAGACTGGGAGGTGCGACTCAACCCACACATTCAAGCGATCGCGGCGGGATTCCGCAAGGACATGATCGCGGTGGTGAGCTTCCGGGGGCGGGAGGGCTCGGCGCTCGGGGCGTTCGACCAGTTGGGCGGGCATCGGCTGCGCAGGTTCACGGGCGGCTACGACGCGGGCGGCAGTCCGGTCTATTCGGAGGGCGAGGTGCTCCTGGACTCGGTGTACCGGTTCAAGGGGCGTAGGGCCCCGTGCGTGATCCTCACGGAGATCGACTTCGAGGCGCTGGGGGAAATCGAGATGCGCAAGATCTTCCTGGGGGCGACACGGGCGACGATGAAGCTCTCCCTCGTGATGTCGGAGGGGGCGGCGGGGGTGGAGACCCATAGCCTCGAACGACATCGGCCCACGAATTGGCTATAGTAAGGATTCCTTACTTAAGGAAATAGCAATGCTCGCCAAACTGACCTCCAAGAACCAGCTCACCTTGCCCAAGAGCGTGGTGGACTCTGTCGCGGCCACGGAGTACTTCGACGTCGAGGTACGCGAGGGCCAGATTGTCCTCACGCCGGTGCGCATCATGCGGGGAGACGCAGTGCGCGCGAAGCTGGCCTTGCTGGGCCTGAAACCGTCGGACGTATCTGACGCGGTGCGCTGGGCTCGATCCGGGGATTCCGCCCCGGCGGTCGGCGAACCATCGGCCCGATATGCGTCCAGGCGAAAGCCGGCCAAGGCCACCCCGAAATCGAAGGCCAAGTCGCGGCGCCGGACCTGACATTCGGCATGACGCCGGAGCGTTCGGTGCGCCTTCTGCGCGAGCTTCAACGATGACCCCGCCGAGAGTGGTCCTGGACACCAACGTCGTCCTGTCGGCGCTGTTTTTCTCTGGTGGCGCCACTTCGAGCGTTCGGGCCGGCTGGCAGTCCGGTCGCTTCGTGCCGCTCGCGAGCAAGGCCACCGTGGATGAGCTAGTGAGCGCATTCGGCTACCCCAAGTTCCAACTCACCGTGCCCGAGCGCGAGGAGTTGCTCGCGGAATACATTCCCTGGGTGGACGTCGTGCGCATCCCCAACCCACCCCCGGATGTGCCGCGATGCCGGGACGCGAGAGATGTCCCCTTTCTCCAGCTCGCCGTTGCGGGCAAGGCGCGGGCGCTGGTCACGGGCGATCTCGACCTGCTGGCGTTGGCGGGGGATGCGGGGCTCTGCCCAGTGCTGGGCGTCAAGGAGTTCGTCCTGGAGTACTTGGCCGACTGACGCCGCGTTCGCGCACGTCCAGTTCGAGACCATTCACCCCTCGACCAGACGATCGCGGCGGGATTCCGCAAGGACATGACCGTGGTGGTGAGCTTCCGGGGGCGGGAGGGCTCCGCACTCGGGGCGTTCGACCAACTGGGCGGGCATTGGCTGCGCAGGTTCTCGGGCGGCTACGACGCGGGCGGGAGTCCCGTCTATTCGAAGGGCGAGGTGCTCCTGGACTCCGCCGTGGGCGGCGAGGTTCCATCTTGACATACTGTTGCTAAACGAGCAACTATCGTTGCCCGATCGGCAACGACCATGTCCTCAGACCTCGCCTCCCTTCTCTTCGGCGCCGCCCGCCGCGACGTCCTCGCGCAGCTCCTCTTGCACCCGGGCGAATCGCTACACGTCCGCGAGCTTGCCCGCCTCACCGGCCGAGCCCCGGGCACGCTCCTGCGCGAGCTGAACCAGCTCGCCGAGGCCGGCATCCTCACTCGCACGCCCGTCGGCAACCAGGTTCACTTCTCGGCCAATGAGGCCTGCCCCATCTTCGAGGAACTGCGCGGCATCGTGCGCAAGACCGCAGGCATTGCGGATGTCCTTCGTGCCGCGTTGGGGCCGCTCGCTGCCCGCATCCGCGTGGCCTTCGTCTACGGCTCCATGGCCCGGGGTGACGAGCGCCGGGGCAGCGACGTGGACCTGCTGGTCGTGGGCGGCGTGGATTTCGCGGTCCTGGTGGGCGCCCTCCAGCCGGCACAGCGCGCGCTTCGTCGCGAGATCAACCCGAATCTGATTGGCGAAGAGGAGTGGGGCAAGCGCAGGGCGGTCAGCGAACCGTTCCTCTCGCGCGTTATTCAGGGACCGAAACTCTTCGTAGTGGGTGGGCCGGATGACCTTGGAGAACCTGCGCCGCATCGGAAAGCTCCGGCAGCACGTCGCCGAAAGGGCTGAGATCGATCGGCTGCTGGATTCCGCCCGCCTCCGCCTGCAGGATGCGTCGGTGCGCGGCCTTGGGTCCGACTCCCGCTTCGGGCTTGCCTATGACGCCATCCTCAAGGCCGCGCTCGCCGCCATGCTCGCCAACGGCTACCGTCCCGTCACCAGCGAGCCCGGGCACCACCAGACGCTCATCCAGGCATTGGTGAAGACTGCGCAATGGGAGCCGCAAGCCGTCGTGGTGCTGGAGGCCTATCGCAAGCTGCGCAACAAGTCCGACTACGAGGGCATCCCGGTGGGCGAGAGCGTCGCGGCCGCGTGCATCGGATCGGCGCGGCAGTTGCTCGAGGGGGTGCAGCAGGTGGTTCGGGAAAAGTGCCGATGAGCGTGTGTTCTCACGCCTGGGCCCTGGATGCCTGCATCGTGGAGCGGCAAGCCGGAAACTTCTCGCACCTCCAGAACCGCGCCCCATCCTTTCCCGAAGTCCTCATCACCATCCGCGTCCCGATCCCGCAGCTCGGGCAGGTAGGCGTCCAGTAGTCGCCCTCTGTCGCGAACTCGATAAGGCTCTTCTGCCGATTCGGCGCCAGGTCGCGCAGCTTCCGGACGAGATCCTCCCCTTCGATGAGGTGAATCTCCTTCCCAAGCGCGAAGGACTTTGCTTCCGTTGTGAACGTGCTGGTTGTCGCGATGATGCCCTCCTTTACGTCCGCGGCCGTCATCACGCCAAGCAGCTCGCGAACGACGCCAACGCCCACGGCCCAGGATCGCCACGCCTTGCACTGCACGATGATGGCGGGGTGGCGGCTGTCATTCGCAAAGAGGTGCACGTCGACGCCGCCATCGGGCCCGCCGCGCACGGTCTCGGCCCGGAAGCCCAGCTCCTCGAAGTAGCCCGCGCACACCAGCTCGAATCGCTTCCAGTCGAGGGCCTTGAGCAGATCGAGGTTCCATCGGCTCGTATCGACCTGCGGTGGTGGGACCTCCTCCCGGCCTGCGTCTTTCCATACGTCATAGAGGTCGCGCCCGGGCTCGGAAGGCGCTGGGAGTGGCGGCTGCCTCTGCGGCTCGCTTCGGGGGGCGGGAGTTGACGCGCGCCTCGTCATCGCTCGAGCTCCCGACATCAACCCCGCGATCACGAAAAGAAAGGGCAGTACGTATTGCCCGGGTATCGCCAGGCCCTGCAAGAACGACCCCATGATGAACTGCGCCGGCTGTTTCCCCGCCATTTGCGGGTCCGGACGCTCGCCCGCCAGCCAGTGGAGGACAAGATAGGAAAGGACGGCGAGAACGAGGCAGGCCCACCACGGAAGGAGGCTCAGCACATCCAGCCAGCCGGTCTTTTCGCGACGGTTCGAGCGAGGCATTGGGAGAGTTTATTTGACCTTGCATCGGGACCCAACTAATCCTCGCGAAGATCCAAGGCTTCGGAATCGTCCGCGGCCAGCATCATGGCCCAGACCCGGCACGCGCTCGACCAGGCGATCACGGCGGGATTCCGCAAGGACATGATCGCGGTGGTGAGCTTCCGGGGGCGGGAGGGCTCGGCGCTCGGGGCGTTCGACCAGGTGGGCGGGCATCGGCTGCGCAAATTCACGGGCGGCTACGACGCGGGCGGCAGTCCGGTCTATTCGGAGGGCGATTTGCTTCTGGACTCGGTGTACCGGTTCAAGGGGAGGAGCGCCCCGTGCGTGATCCTCACGGAGATCGACTTCGAGGCGCTGGGGGAGATCGAGATGCGCAAGATCTTCGTGGGGGCGACGCGGGCGACGATGAAGCTCTTCCTCGTGATGTCGGAGGGGGCGGCGGGGGTGATGGTGGGGCGGCTGGAGGAGCGTGACCGCGGCTTGCTGTAGACGAATCACGCACCGAACCCGTTAGGCGGGGAAGCGGCCATTGCGGCTGTTAACCAACTAGGTTATCGTCGTCTTGGAAAAACGAAAACCCCACTACCGCCTGGCGATCGTGCGCGAGCTCGTTCACGCAGGCCGAATCCACGCGACATGGTCCGCCCTCGAGGGCGCCACAGCGTTGGGTCTCGACTTCTCGGAGGTGGTCGAAATGGTGCGATCGCTAACCGCGGCAGACTTCCACAAGAGCATGACGACGCACGCTGACCATCGGATCTGGCAGGACGTCTACCGGCCAATGACCCGCGCCGGACGCGTCTACCTGAAACTGACCGTCGTCGCCGACGTACTGATCGTCTCGTTCAAGGAACTCCAGGCATGAAGTGCCCTCACTGTGGCGCGGCAAAGCTGGCTCGCGGCGTGCGCGACGTGCCATACACCTACAAGGGGGAGTCGACGAAGATTTCCCGGGTCAAGGGAGACTTCTGTCCCGCGTGTGGCGAGGCAGTGCTCGACAGTACCGAATCGGCCCGTGTAAGTGCCGCCATGCTTGCCTTCAACAAGCGCGTAAACGCCAACTTTGTCGACCCCGCGTTCATCGCAAAGGTGCGAAGGAAACTCGCGCTGGACCAAAGGCAGGCGGGTGAGCTCTTTGGCGGTGGTGTGAATGCCTTTTCCCGCTATGAGAACGGGAAGACCAAGCCACCGCTCTCGCTGGTGCAGCTGCTCAAGCTCCTGGATCGCCATCCCGAGCAACTGGACGAGATCAGGCTGAATGAACCGGACATTGCGGCGGCGGTGCGGTGGGCACGCTCGGGCGCCTCTGCATCGAAGGCCTCCGAGTCTCTCGCCGGATATTCGATGAAGCGCAAACCGGGGAAGTAGCTACAAAAGCAGGAGACGAGGCGGCGCGCTTGAGTCCGGCATCGACGCGGGCGACGATGAAGCTTTTCCTCGTAATGTCGGAGGGGGCGGCGGGGGTGATGCTGGGGAGGTTGGACGGACGGTCCTGATCTACCATCACCGATAACCACGGTCATACACGCGACCCAGGTGCGCCAGGGCAGCCGGATCCCTAAGGCCTTGTTGCCGCCTATTTGCCGTCCTCGCCCCACGGGGCGAATCCGATGCGGCGCCTCGGCTTCGTCTCGGCCGACATGAGGCCCCGGATCGCCTCGAAGACGACCTTGAAGCGTGCGTCGTAGCGGCTTTCGAGTTCGGCGAGCTTCCGGGCGAGCTCGGCATTGCCCGCAAGCATCTGACGCAGGCGCACGAAGGCCCTCATGATCTCGATGTTCACGAGGATGGCTCTCGGGCTGCGAAGGACGGAGGAAAGCATCGCGACGCCCTGCTCGGTGAATGCCGTCGGGGCGAACTTCCGGTGCCTTCCACGACCGGTTTCTAAGATCACAGTTTGTGATCTTAGACGGGCGGACTCTTCGGGAGTCAGGCGGATGAGGAAATCATCGGGAAAGCGGGCTGCATTGCGGCGCACGGCCTGGTTAAGGGCCCTGACCTCGACGCCGTAGAGCCGGGCGAGATCCTCGTCCAGCAGGACCCGGTGCCCGCGAACGAGCAGGATGCTGGCCTCGATGGAATCGGCGATCGGCGTGGTGGAGCCCATTCGCATCAAACGTCTTTGGCCGGTCGTCGGATGACCGAGGAGGAGGAGGACGAGGTGCTCCTGGACTCGGTGGTCCGGTTCAAGGGGCGAAGCGCGCCGTGCGTGATCCTCGCGGAGATCGACTTCGAGGCGCTGGCGGAGATCGAGATGCGCAAGGTCTTCGTGGGGGCGACGCGGGCAATTTGGAAGCGCGGCCAATGAGCCGTTGGAAACCGTCGGCGTTTCGTGCGCGGCTGTGCACGTACGCCCTGTCGTTCGCGTTGATGTACGCATGGCTCCGGGCGCTCTTCCACTGACGACTAGACCGCTAGTATCCACATGGATACACTAACATGCCCTTCACACTTCGCCTGACGGAGGAGTTCTCCGAATGGCTGGACAGCCTTGCGGACAAGCGCGCCCAGGTGCGCATCGCCGCCGAAATCGGAGAGCATCCATGAGGAAGACCAAGCCGGTTCGAAAGCTTCTCGCCTTCGACGCAGCCCGCTATCTCGACGACGGCGCGGCAATCGCGGAATACCTCACGGCCATCCTCGAGGCGGACGATCCCGATCTTCTGCTTCGTGCCCTCGGCGACGTCGCCCGGGCCAAGGGGATGGCGCAAGTGGCAAAGGAATCGGGGCTCGGACGGGAAAGCCTCTACAAGGCCTTGGCGCCGGGCGCCAAGCCCCGGTTCGATACCGTGCTCAAGGTTGCGCGGGCGCTCGGGGTGCGATTTCGCGCGCAGGCGGCGTGACTATCGGGCGACGCGGGCGACGATGAAGCTCGTCCTCGTGATGACGGAGGGGGTGGCGGGGGTGATGCTGGGGCGGTTGTAGGGCATTGGATAGCATGAACGCTTGTCCATGACCCGTGGACGACTCTGTATATTGGATTACTATGGATTCGCGATCACGTCTGACTCCATATTGTCCACTATTGACGTTTGTCCATGATTCGTGGACAATTTGCCTCCATGAATGATCATCCTGACACGGCTGAACACCGACTGCTCGAAGCCACCCTCGGTACCGCTCGCCAGCTTGGCCTGACCGCAGAGCTGGTCCAGACAGAGCCAGCCCTCGGCCGCACGCGCGCCGATGCGCTGGTACGTCTCGGTCGCGGTCCTCAGACCGCGCTTTACGCCGTGGAAATCAAGCGTGCGCTGCGCCCGGCGACATTGGGCGTGGTCCTGCATCAACTTGAGCGGCTGGGCCAGCAGGCGTTACTCGTCACCGATTACGTGACGCCGCCGATGGCCGACACGCTGAAGGCGCGCCGCGTGCCTTTCCTTGACGCGGCGGGCAACGCCTATCTCGAGCAGGAGGGCACGCTCGTTTGGGTGAAAGGGAACAAACCCCTCACGCCGATTGTGCCGCCCGCCATGGGTCGGGCTTTCCAACCCACGGGCCTGCAAGTGGTATTCGCGCTGCTCTGCGATCCGACTCGGGTCAACCGCCCCTATCGGGAACTTGCTGTCATGGCTGGTGTGGCGCATGGAACTGTCGGTTGGGTAATCCCGGACCTGCAGCAGCAAGGCTTCGTCGCGCAGGCAAAGGGAAAGCGCGGTACGCGGCGCATGCACCAACTCGAACGCCTGCTCGCGCAGTGGGTGGATGCGTACGCGCGCCAACTGCGTCCGCGCATGCTGATCGGTCGCTATTACGTGCCGGCGCTGGATGGTTGGCGCGAGTGGCCGTTGGCGCAATACGGTGCGCTGTGGGGTGCGGAACCTGCCGCCGCGCTGCTCACCGACTACCTGCGACCGGGCGAACTGACAATTTATGCCGAAAAGCTGCCGGCTCTGCTCGCCGCGCAGAGGACATTCCTCAAGCAGCCAGAGCCAGGCCATGCCGCTGTTGTCGAAGTGCGGCGCCGGTTCTGGAACTTCACTCCCGACACGGGTCTCACCGATGTAGCACCGCCAGTGCTCGTCTATGCAGATCTGCTCGCTACCAGCGACGCACGCTGCATCGAGACGGCGAAGCTGGTCTACGAAACGCATGTCGCTCGACTTTTCCAGCAAGCCTGAGCTGGCCGCCCTGTCGCGCCTGGTGCGCGCACTGCAGGCGGTGGCCGGGCCGCTCGGCATTCCGTTCTTCCTGATGGGCGCGGCAGCGCGTGATCTCAGGGTGCATTACGCCCACGGCATCGAACCCAACCGCGCGACGCAGGACGCCGACTTCGCCATGATGGTGCGCAACTGGAGCACGGCCGCGCTCCGCCGGCCCGGGCGCGGCCGCTCGACATCGTTCCCTTTGGCGACATCTAGCGAAAGGACCGCACGTTCGCCTGGCCGCCAGACGAGCGCGAGGTCTTCGATTGCTTCGGCGTGGACGAGGCGTTTGCGGTAAGCGTCGACGTATCGCTGCCCGAGGGAACGCTCGTCCGGGTCCCACCAGTCGCTGCCTTGGCGATACTCAAGATCACGGCGTGGCGCGATCGCAAGTACACCCACCCCGGGCTCGACGCGGGCGATCTCTTCCTGTTCCTTCGGCATTACATGGATCTCGGCAATCTCGACCGCGCCGCGGCAGACCATCCCGACCTCTTCGAGGCGGAGGATTTCGATCATGTCGAGGCCGGCGTGACACTTCTTGCTCGCGACATGATCGTCTTGCTCGGGGAAGGCGGTTGCGAGCGACTGCTTTCCATACTGCGACCGGAAGCGGACGAGAAGGGCGCAATGCTCCTCGCAGCGCAGTCCCGCATGGAACTCGGGCGCGCGCGTCGACTTCTGGAAGTGCTCTGCGCCGGGCTGGAGAGGAGTGGATGATCGTTTGGTGACGGGTTCACGCGTTGCTGCATCGCGGTGGTGACCTTCCGGAGGCGGGAGGGCTCGGCCCTCGGGGCGTTCGACCAGCTGGCCGCGCATCGGCTATACAGATTCACGGGCGGCTACGACGCGGGCGACGATGAAGCTCTTCCTCGTGATGTCGGAGGGGGTAAAGCGGAGTTCAATTTACGGTCGGCAGCTACAGCGGCCACCGCTCGTGTCGTAAAAGTTGATCTTTTGCGACACGTTCTCTTGACGTGTCGTCGCCAGCGACATAAGCTCTCGACATGGCGCAAAAAATGAGTTCTGGCGACATGAGCGCACCCGCAGCCTGGCAGCCGGACAGGCCCTACAACGATCTTCCACGTCTCCCTCCCGCCATGGAGCTCGAGACGAAGCGGGTGTTGAAGCAATGCATCGGGGCGCGCGCGGCGCTCGCGGAATTGAAGCAGGCCGCGGAACTGATCCCCAACCCCGCGATGCTGATCAACACCCTTCCCCTGCTGGAGGCCCGGGCGAGCTCGGAAATCGAGAACATCGTCACCACGGCCGACAAGATGTTTCGGCACCTGCAGGCCGACAGCAGCGCCGACTCCGCGACCAGGGAGGCGCTGCGCTACCGGCGCGCGCTGCTCGAAGGTGTCGCGGCGCTGAAGAATCGGCCCTTGACGACACGGACCGCGGAGTCGATCTGCACGCAGATCAAAGGCGTGGAGATGAGCGTGCGCAAGGTGCCGGGCACCGCGCTTGCCAACGACGCCACTGGCAAGGTGGTCTACACACCGCCCGAAGGCGAAGGGCGCATCCGCGACCTGCTCGCCAACTGGGAGCGCTTCCTGCACGAGGAAGACACGATCGAACCGCTCGTGCGAATGGCTGCTGCGCACTACCAGTTCGAAGCGATTCATCCGTTCACCGATGGCAACGGGCGAACCGGTCGCGTGTTGAACAGCCTGTTCCTCGTCGAGCAAGGCCTGCTGCCGCTCCCGATCCTCTACCTCAGCCGCTACATCATCGCGAACAAGGCGGACTACTACCGCCTGCTGCTCGCCGTCACACGCGACGGCGCCTGGGAACCGTGGCTGCTCTACATGCTGCGCGCGGTGGAAGACACCGCCGGGTGGACAACGGCCAAGATCGGCGCGGTTCGAAGACTGGCCAGCGAGACCACTTGGCACGTGCGCGAGAAACTCCCGAAGATCTACAGCCACGAACTGTTGAACGTGATCTTCGAGCAGCCCTACTGTCGCATCGCGAATCTCGTGCAGGCCAGGATCGCGGGGCGGCAGGCAGCGGCGCGCTATCTCAAGGCACTCGTTTCGATCGGTGTGCTCGTCGAGCAGGCCTTCGGCAAGGAAAAGCTCTTCGTTCACCCGAAGCTCATGAACTTGCTCACGGGTGACAGCAACACGTTCGATCCGTATTGAGGTTCCGCCTTGCAGTGCACGGGCCGAAGCATCCCAGGCAGGTCACCTGCAAGGCAGCGTGTGGGAGGTACGTTCCAACCCGGGATCCCGAGTCGCGAGAGTGCTGTTCGCGATTGCCGGCGGTGAGATTGTCCTGCTGCATGGTTTCATCAAGAAGTCGCAGCGTACGCCCGCTGATGAAATCGCCCTCGCGCTTGCGCGCTGGAAGGAGTGGAAGGATGCCGAAGACCAATAAGCACCGGGGATCGCGCCTCGACGTTCTCCTGCGCGAGGACGGCCTTTACGACGAAGTGCACATGGTCGCGCTGAAGAGAGCCGTCTCCGAGGCGATCGCGGAAGGCATGGCGAAGGCCAACCTGTCGAAGGTGGAGATGGCCAGGCGTATGCATACGAGCCGGTCGCAGCTCGACCGGGTGCTCGATCCGGCCTGCACCACAGTCCAGCTCGATACGCTCATCCGGGCCGCGAGTGCGGTGGGGCGGGAGATTCGCATCACGGTTAAGTAGGGTTCCAGCTCCGCATCGAGCGGCTGGTGGAGAAGCGGCGGCCTGAGGGGAAGTGCCTGGCCGCAGCGTCGGGGGCGGGACGCTGCTCTTTCATGGCGAACCGTGGATAAAACGCGATACGCCGCGCGTAGAGCCGCCATGTCGGGCTCGTGCGTGACCATCAGCACGGTAATGAGAGGCGGCATTGGTGCCCCCCCAGTTTTTGTCTCCTTGCCCCTTCGGGTTGCCGGGGGGTTTGGGGGGGGAACGGCCGGCGCGGGGGGCGCAATCGCCGCGCTGCTGGCGCGGGGGTTCGGCCCGGCGTGTGGTGCTCCCAGCCCTTGGCCCGGTGGCATCGAGCGCGCGCGCGGCGCCGCGGCGCGCCGGCAGGTTCGCCCGTCGGGGCGGCTCGGCGTTCTCCCCCGCCCACCGGGGCTTCCCCCGAATTGTGCCCCGAGACAAGCCCAGGGGCACGGGGGGGCGGGGACACCCCCCCGCGCGGGGACGCCCCCACCCCCCGGCGTTCCCGGGGGACGGGGGGGTCCCGCGTGTGCCGGAGGGACCCCCCGGGTTTCCCCCGGGGGCTGCCCGGGGCCGGGGGCGCCGGGGACCAAGGCGCCCTGTTTGTGGGGGGGACGCCCGGGCCCCGGACCCCCGCCCCTGCCCCCACCCCCGTGGTACCCCGGGGCAACCCGTGTTCCGCCGCCCGGCGGGCTTCCTCGTTTCCGGGGGGACCCGGGCCACCCGGGGTTGATTACGGCGGGCCGGGGGGGTTGGTGCCCCGACTTCGGTAACGACAATGCTGATAAAATCTGGGGGGGAATACCCCACGCGGGACCCCGACTGGGGGGCCCGGGGAAGCCGCTTTGGGCCGGGCACCTTGAACTCTGCTGCTGCTTGTTGGGGGGGGGGGGGCGGAGGAGGTGGTGCCCGGGACTTGGGGGTGGGGCGGGGGGGGGGGGGGGGAAACAAAGGGAGGAGGACAAGCACGACCTCATCCCGCTCCGGTGGGGGGAGGTGTAAGCCCTCGGCGGGGGGGGGGGGGGGGGTTGTTTCCTCGCGGGGGGAAACGCCAGGTCCGGCGTTGTTGGTGGTGGCATGGTGGGACCGAAAGGCCACGCGGGTGATGGTCGCCGGGAAAGGGCGCGAAAGGTAGGCGCGCGGGCGGCGCTTCTGGCCCGCTTCCACCGAGCCCACGCCGGCCTCGCCGACGCGCGGCTTCGGCTCCGTTGCGTCCGGTTCTCCGCCCCCGAAACAGGGTCCCGGCCCGCCCGGCGGCCGCCACCGCCCTGCCCGGGTCGACCCGGGGGCGGCCTTCCCCCCCCCGAGCGGCGAGCGGAGCGGCGGAAGGGCGGTCTCGTTCGGGGGGGGCGGGGGGGCCGCGACGTTTAACCCGCGGCGCTGGATTCGCTGGCCGGCGCGGTCCGGCGGCGCGCGCGCTGTCGAGTTCGGTGGCCGAGGAACGCGGCCGCGAGAGGCGTCACCGCCGAAGCGCGCGGCGTGGCGCGCGATTCGGTCGCATGGCCGCGGCTGCGCCGCCGCGCCCCGCGCCGCCCCGAACCCCACGGCGCCGACACCACGGGGCGTCGATTCCCCGGCCGGCCTCCCGGTCGTTCCGTCCCCCCACGCCCCTGTGCGAGAGTGCGCCGACCTCCGCGCGTGGGTTGCAGTGTGCCGTTTGCCGATACGGTGAGCGTGAGGTTGCCCTTGCGCAGTTCGGTGGTCACATAGCTGGGGGCGGCCTTGCTGTTGCTTTGCGCCAGCCAATAGACCGCACCGCCGGCGACGATCAGCAGCGCGGCCAGGCCGATGCCGGGGGGGGGGGGCCCCCGGCGGGGGGGGCGGCCGGGCGGGGGGGCCCCCCCGGGGGGGGGCGGGGGGGGGGGGGGGGGGGGGCGCCGCCCCCGCCCGCGGCGCTCGACGGTGCTCGTCGTCGGGCGCTGGCGACGCTCCGCCGGCGCGCCTGCCCGGGGGGGTGGGCCGGGCCTTCCTTCTTCCCGCACACCGCCAGCGCGGGGGGTCTTCTCGATGCACCACCACCCGCGCGCTGCCCTGCTGGCCGCGCCAGCCGCCCGACACCGGCGACGCCCCGACCGGCCTGCGCGCCCCCGGGGCCCGCGGCTCCCCCCGGCGGCCCGGGGGGGCCGCGGGCGGCGGCGGCCCGGATGGCGCTGAGCCCGGCTTTGAGGACCGCGCCCAGTGTGATTCTCCGTTAACGCCGGAGCCGAGACATCTGGCGCCACACACTACCACCGAATCCCACTGGCGCCGAGGCCCGGAAGGTCGCGTCGGCGGTACGCTGGCGCAACCCGTTGCGCCGGCCACCGCAACCAGGCAGGTACGCACCGCGGCCGCGAACCTGCGAGACCCATGGGACGGGGCGCGGCGCGCCCCCGGGGGGGGGCCGGGGGGGCGAACCGCGCCGCGCAGGAGCGCGCCGCGCCCATCGGCCCCGCCACTGGGCGATGGCGCGGCGGGCCGGCGGGCGCGGCCCGCGGGGCGCGCCCGCGACGACGGGCAACCTGGCGGCAAGAGCCGGATCGGCGCCGGCGAGGCAGACCTCCACTGGGTCGACGCGGAGTTTCCGCCCCGATCACGGCGAACCGCGCTCGCCGTTGCCAAGCGCGACCGGGCCAGCCCGGTGATGCCAGGAGCCGCGATCCACACGAGCGGGGCGCCTCGGGCCCCTGCCGGGGCGCGGCGACGAACGCGTCCAGGAGAGTCCATCTAGGCCCCGGGGCGGGGCGTCGCCGTCCCGGCGCCCGGCCCCCCCCCCGCGACGATCACGACGAAGCGAAACGGGCCGAGCGGGATGAAGACCTGCGCCGCCTGCGCATGGCGCTCGAGCCTTGCGATCGCGAGCGGGAAGGCGCGCGCCTTCGCGACATAGATCGAGATCACCGGGTCGCGGCCGGGGCCGCGAAGGTCCAGCGTCGCAAGGTCCGCATGGCGCAACGTGCTGCCGTCGTTGATCGCTTCGGGGCGCACCGCGTCCGCATCGATGAGCGTCCCGTACGGCGCGAACGCGGCGGCGTCCATCGGCCGCGCCGCAATCTCGCGCATCAGTAGTCCAGGCCCAGCCACTGCTTCACCTGCTCGTGCAGGTCGCCCTCGAAATCCTCGCGCCGCCCCGAAGCGGCGATGCGCCCCAGGCTCAGGACGTGGACGTGGTCGGACATCTTCACCACGCGGCGCACGTTGTGGTCGATGAGGAGCACGCCCATGCCGGAGCGCGCGAACTTCTCGATCCAACGGAAGACTTCCTCGGCAAGGATCGGCGAGAGCCCGATGCTCGGCTCGTCGATGAGGCAGAGCTTCGGCCCCTGCAGCCAGGCCTTGGCGAATTCCACCTGCTTCTGCTGCCCGCCGGAGAGGTCGCCGGCCTGCGAGTGCCTCTTGCGCTTGATGTCCGGGAAGATCTCGAGCACCTCCTCGTGCCGCTGGCGCATGACGCCGGCGAACACCTTTGCGCGCCCCTGCAGCGGAAGGAGCAGGTTCTCCTCGACGGTGAGGTACGGGAACAGGCTCGACTCCTGCGGGATGCAGCAGATGCCGTGGTCGATGAGGCGATGCGGGGCGATCCCCGCGATCGAGGCGCCCAGGAACTCGATCGTGCCGGCCTTCGGCGCGAGGAAGCCGCACACCGTCTTGATCACCGTCGACTTGCCCGCCCCGTTGAGCCCGATGAGCCCGCTCACGAGGCCCGCGTGCACGTCGAGCGAGACGTCGCGCAGCACATCGATGTCGCGGTCGTAGCCCGCCGTCACGCGATCGAGGCGCAGCAGGAGCTCAGGCATCGCTCGTGGCCCCGAGGTAGGCCTCGATCACGGCTCGGTCCTCGAGCACCGCGCGCGTGGGGCCCATCGCGATGAGATTCCCTGCGTTCATGCAGGCGGCGCGCTGGCACAGCTCGACCACGATGGGCATGTCGTGGCTCACGAGCAGGAAGGTCTGGCCCTGGGCGTTGCGGTTGCGGATGAAGGAGGCCATCGTCTCGCGCATCACCGGGTGCACGGCCGCGAAAGGCTCGTCGAGCAGCGCGATGCGCGGCGGCTCGATGAAGCACATGCCGAACTCGAGGAGCTTCTTCTGCCCCCCGGAGAGCTGGCCCGCGTCGAGATAGCGCACGGGCGTGAGCCCGAGTTCCTCGAGGAGGGAGCCGGCGCGGCGCTCGGCCTCACCCTCGGCGAGGCCCATCGCGAGCCCCGCGGTGAGCAGGTTGTCGAAGGCCGTGATACGCGCGAACACGCGCGACATCTGGAACATGCGCAGGAGGCCGCGGCGCGCGAGAGGCATGGTGGCCATGCCGGTCACGACCTTGCCGTCCAGCCAGACCTCGCCCGCGTCCGGCGCGAGGAACCCGGAGAGCATGTTGAGCGCGGTGGTCTTGCCCGAGCCGTTGGGGCCGATGAGCCCGAGGATCTCGCCGGATTCCACGGCGAGCGAGAGACCCTCGACCGCCGCCACGCCGCCGAAATGCTTGGTGAGCCCCTGCATCCGCAGCAGGCTCACGGCTTGACTCCCGCGGCGCCGCCTGCCGCCGCCTCGCGCCGCGGGCGGGTGGCGAGACCCCAGAGCCCGGTTCGGAAGAAGCGCGCGAAAACGATCACGACCGCCGCGAAGACGATCATCTGGATGTTGCCGAAGCCCCGCATCCATTCCGAGGCGAGGTAGACGAGGAGCGCGCCG
Source organism: Betaproteobacteria bacterium (assembly GCA_016720855.1). NCBI lineage: Bacteria > Pseudomonadati > Pseudomonadota > Betaproteobacteria > Betaproteobacteria bacterium. The sequence continues at coordinate 526,021 of JADKJU010000003.1, forward strand.
ACGAGCGGCCCCGTGAGAGTGCCGATGCCACCGATCACCACCATCGAGATGACGAGCCCCGTCTGCATCAACAGGCCCAGCTCCGGGCTCACGAGCTGGCTGAAGGTGCCGTAGAGTGAACCGGCGAGCCCGCAGATCGCGCATGAGAGTGCGAAGGCGAGCGCCTTGTAGCGCACCACGTCGATGCCGCGGCTCTCCGCCCCCGTCTCGTCGTCGCGGATCGCCAGCCAGAAGCGCCCCGCACGGCCGCGCAGGAGCCGGTACAGGCCCGCGAGCATCGCGAGCAGCACGGCGAGGAACAGGTAGTAGTAGCCGACGCGGCTCTCGAACAGCGTCGGCACGTTGAGCCCCTGGTCACCGCGCGTGAACTCGTACGAGTTGCCGACCACGACACGCGCGATCTCCGCGAAGGAAAGCGTGGTGAGGGCGAGGTACGGTCCCTTGAGGCGCAGCACGACGCGCCCCAGAAGCAGGCCGAGGAGCGCCGTTCCGATCACGGCCGCGGGGATGCCGATGGCGAGCGGCGCCTTCAGGTGGTAGTCGAGGAGCGCGGTCGTATAGGCGCCCAGCATCGCGAACGCGGCAGGGGCGAGCGAGAATTGCCCCGTGAATCCGGCGAGCAGGTTCCACCCGAGCGCGAGCATTGCGAAGTAGATGCTCACGATGAGAATGCCGAGCGAGTAGGGCGAGGTCACCACCGCCGGCAGGAGGGCCAGCAGGACCACCACCGCGAGAGCGGCGCGGAAGTCCGTGCGCAGGCGGTTGGCCCAGAGGTTGGCGGCGCCGGTCATACCTCGCGCCCCTTCTCGCCCATGAGGCCCTGCGGCCGGAACAGAAGGACGAGGATGAGGATCAACAGGCCGAATGCGTCGCGATAGTCGTAGGAAACGTACACCGCGAAAAAAGCCTCCAGCACGCCGAGCAGCAGCGCCGCCGCCATCGCCCCCCAGATCGACCCCATGCCGCCGAGCACCACGATCACGTACGACTTCACCGCCGGGAAAGCGCCGACGTCCGGCGCGGGGTTGATGAGGGGCGCGAGCAGGGCCCCCGAGAGCGCCGCGAGGAGGCCGGAGATCGCGAAGATGAGGCTCGTGGTCCGGGTGGCGTCGATGCCGGCGAGCGAGGCGCCGAGACGGTTCTGCGCGACCGCCTGGATCTGCCGCCCCCACAGCGACCGCTTGATGAAGAGCGCGAGGCCCACGAGGAGGGCGAGCGAGAGTCCCGCGGCGATGAGCTTCTGGCCGTTGAGCATCACCGGCCCCAAGGAAAAGCGCGAGGTCTCGATGAGCGCCGGTCCGCGGAACGGATACGGGCCCACGACCTTGTCCACGACATTGATGAGGAGTAGCGACAGGCCGAACGTCACCACGACCGCGTACTCGTCCTTCATCAGGCTCCAGCTCGCATAGCCCGAGTAGAGCGGGCGCATGAGCGTGCGTTCGACGAGCCAGCCAAGGCCAGCGCCCGCGACGGCCGCGAGCGGCAGCGCAGCCCACGGAGAGATGTCCAGCTTGAGCGCGAGCAGGACGTAGGTGTACGCGCCCACCATGTAGAACTCGCCGTGGGCGAAATTCACCACCTTGAGCACGCCGAAGATCATGGCGAGCCCGACGGCCATCAGCGCGTAGAAAAGGCCGAAGATAAGGCCGTTCACGAGGAGGTCGAGCGCGAGCATGGCGGTCTCCGGGCTATCGCGCGCCGCGCCGCGACCAGGGCGAGGCTGCCTCGAGCCGGCGCGCGATGGCGAGCGTGCGCCAGTCGCTTCCCCGCCGGCCGGCCACCTGGATCGCGATCGGCACGCCTGCGGCCGACATCGTCCAGGGAATCGAGATCGCCGGGAGCCCCGAGAGATTGAACGGCATCGTGAGCTGCGTGACCGCGGTGTGCAGGGGATGATCCTCGCCGCCGATGGCCACGCGGCCCGCGCCCACGGCGGGCGCCGGCGTACGCAGCGTCGCGCACACGAGCACGTCCGCGTTTCCGAACGCCGCATCGACGGCGTCCGCGAAGCGGCGGCGCAGGCGCTGCGCTTTCGTGTACCAGTAGCCGGGGATGAATTGTCCGGCCTCGATGCGCACCCGCACGTCCTCGCCGAGGAGGTGGCCGCGGCTGCGCACGCGTTCGGCATGCACCGCGCCTGCCTCCGGCGCGATCGTCATGAGCTGGATGGCCGGTGCGGCCCCGGCGCCCTCGACCTCACCTTCGATGCACGCAGCGCCATCCGCGGCGGCGGCGGCCATGGCTTCGTCCACCGCTGCGCGCACCTCCGGATCGAGCGGCTCGTCGAAGTACCCCCTGAGACGGCAGACGGTCCTGCCGGCCAGGTCGCGATAGTTCCAGGGGGGAAGCGCGGGCAGGTCGAGCATCGCCGCAAACAGCGCGGCGCAATCGGCCACCGACCGGCCCATCGGTCCGACGTGGTCCAGCGAGGTCGCGAGGTCGAGCACGCCCGAGCGCGGAAGTGCGTCGTAGCTCGGCTTGAACCCGGCGATTCCGCAACACGCCGCCGGAATCCTGATCGAACCGGCGGTGTCCGTGCCGAGCGCTGCGGTGACGATTCCGGCAGCGATGGCCGCCGCCGACCCGCCGCTCGACCCGCCCGGAATGCGCCCGGGCGCCACGGGGTTCACCACGCGCCCGAAGTGCGGGTTGTCGCTCGTGATGCCATAGGCGAATTCGTGCAGGTTGGCAAAGCCCATGAACGCGGCGCCCGCGCGCCGCAGGCGGGCGACCACCTCCGCATCATGGTTCGATCGCACGCGCTCGAACGCGGCGCTGCCGCCGCTCAGCGGGAACCCCGCGACGTGCATGAGGTCCTTCACCGCCACCGGAAGGCCCGCGAGCCATCCTTGCCTCGCTTCGGGGACGGCATCGGGAAGCCACGTGAAGGCCGCGAGCGAGGCGTGGTCCCTCGCGCGGGCGAGTGCCGCCGACGCGCGATCCTCGGCCGATCCGGAAGGTCGATCGGGCCACTCGGCGGCTGCGCCATCGGGCGCAGCGACGGCGACCGGCACGGGCAGGTACGGCGGATCGTCCGGGACGGATTGCGCGCGGAAGAAGTCGATCTCGGGCCGCGTCATCTCGAGGCGCGCCAGCCAGGCGTCGGCGCGTTCGGCATGGCGATAGCCCTGCCAATCGGCGTATCCGATCAGCGCGTCTCTCAGGTCGGGCATGGCGATCGGGATCGCCCGCCCCGGAAGCGGGACGGGCAATCGCCTGGAAGCTCTACTTGGCCCTCTGCAGCTTCTTCACGTCCAGCGGCATCCCCGGCCCCTGGATGAGGGTCGCTTTCGACACCGGCTGGTTCACCTCGGTGAGCTGGTAGTTCACGTACGGGATCTCGACCCACTGCTGGAAGCCGTAGCCGGGATCGCGGCCGAACTGGAACGCGCCGCGCGCACCCTCGAACTTCATCGTCTGCAGCGCCTTCACGATCGCGGCGGGCTCGGTGCTCTTGGCCTGCTTGATCGCGTCGACCACCAGCAGCAGCGAATCGGCCGCCTGGAAGATGAGCCGGTTGGGCTCGGCCTTCGTGCGCTTCGTGTACTCGGCGGCGATGTCCTTGCCGACTTTAGGCATCGGCATCTTCGGATGGTAGAGGCCGAAGGCGATCATCGACTTGCCCGCCTCCTTCACGTTCTGCCAGAAGTCCGGATAGTCGGCGATGCCCGCCCCGTCGTACGACCAGGTCTTCGCGCTCGGCGCCACTCCCTGCTCGTAGAGCTGGTTCATGAGGATGTAAGCGGCCGGCGGCAGCATGACGTTCACGACCATCTCGGGCGGATTGGCGCGCAGCGCGAGCACGGCCGGCGTGAAGTCCTTGCCGGCGCGGTCGAGTGTCTCGTACTTGAACTGGGTGCCGGGAGCCTTCGCCTTGATGAACTCCGCGAGGAGCTTGGCCTGCCCGATACCGTAGTCGGTGTTCTCCGCGAAGGCGACCACGCTCTTCACGCGCATCGCCGCGATCGTTTCGGCCATCGCCATCGAGACGCGCGTGTTGTAGTTGCCGGGACTGAAGACTTCCGCGTAGCCCTTCTTGCGCACGTCGTCCGACCAGCAGTTGGTGTTGATGTACGGGGTGCCGTAGCGGTGCGCCACCTCGATCTCGGCGAGGCAGACGGAGCTCTGGTGCCCGCCGGCGATGGCCACCACCTTGTCCTTGGTGATCAGTTTCTCGGTCGCGGCCCGTCCCTTCTCGGGAATGCCCTGGTTGTCCTCGTAGATGAGTTTGATGGGCCGTCCGAGCACCCCGCCCTTGGCGTTGATCATGTCCTTCACGATCTCGACGCCGTCCTTCACTTGCGTGCCCTGGACGACCGATCCGGGGGGCGACTGAGCGATGCTGATGCCGATCGCGATCGGATCGGCTGCGGCGGCGGCGCCTGCAGCGAACAGGGCGCCGAACAGAGCAACGGGGGCAAGCCTCGCCATGGGTGTTCTCCTCGTGAAGTGTTGTCATCGATGCGGCACCCATCACGCGGCCTGTAGTGCGCCAGCCGGCGGGGCAACCGTCGGCTTGAGTATACTGCGCGACAACGTGATGCACAGCCCTTAACGGGCGAAGATCCATGCTTGAGAAAATCGCACCGCTACTCGCCGCGGCAGCCGTGCTCACTGCCGGGACGCCGGCGCTTGCGGCCGACCCCGCGAAGGTCTTCCGCTACGCCTTCCCGGTGGCCGAGACCTCGCTCGACCCGCAGAAGATCAGCGACCTCTACTCGAACATCCTCAACGCCGGTATGTTCGACGCGCCGCTCAAGTACGACTACCTCGCGCGCCCGTTGAAGCTCAAGCCCAACACGCTCGTCTCGATGCCGGAAATCAGCGCGGACGGTCTCACCTACACGATGCGCGTGAAGCCGGGCATCTACTTCGCGGACGATCCCGTGTTCGGCGGGAAGAGGCGCGAGTTGGTCGCGGAGGATTACGTCTACACGATCAAGCGGCTCATGGACCCGAAGATGGCCGCCCCGTTGCTCGCCGAGATCGAGGGCATCATCGTCGGCAGCGACGAGGCGCTCGCGAAAGCCCGCAAGGCCAATCATTTCGACTACGACGCGCCCATCGAGGGGCTGAAGGCCCTGGACCGCTACACCTGGCAGGTGAAGCTCACGCATCCCTACTACGTTTTCATCTACAACCTCGCCGACTGCCGCGTCTCGTGCGCCGTGGCGCGCGAAGCGGTGGAGCACTACGGTGACGACTTCGGCTCGCACCCGGTCGGGACCGGGCCCTACCGCCTCGCGTTCTGGAAGCGTTCCTCGAAGCTCGTCTTCGAGGAGAACCCGGGCTTCCGCGAGGAATACTTCGATGGCGAGCCGGGCCCGGGGGACGCCGAAGGGCAGGCCATCCTCGCCGCCCGGAAGGGCAAGCGCATGCCGACGGTGGGGCGCGTCGAGGTCTACATCATCGAGGAGGCGCAGCCGCGCTGGCTCGCCTTCCTCAACGAGGAGCACGACCTCATCTACGAGGTCTCCGCCGAGTTCGCGAACGTGGCCTTCCCCAACAATCACCTCGCGCCCAACCTGCGCAAGCGCGGCATCCAGATGGCACAGGTTCCCGGCCTCGACCTCACGTTCGCCTATTTCAACATGGAAGATCCACTCGTCGGCGGCTACACGCCCGAGAAGGTCGCCCTGCGCCGCGCCATCTCGCTCGCCTACAACACGCGTGACGAGATCGCCATCGTCCGCAAGGGGCAGGCCATTCCCGCCCAGACGCCCTACAGCCCCGGCGTCGCGGGCTACGACCCGGACTTCCACACGAGCGCGAACGAGTACAGCGTCCCCAAGGCAAAGGCGCTGCTCGACATGTACGGCTACCGCGACCGCGACGGCGACGGCTACCGCGAGATGCCCGACGGCAGCCCCCTCGTGCTGGAATTCGCCTCCTCGCCCACGGCGCGCGACCAGCAGATCGACGAGCTGTGGAAGCGCAGCATGAACGACGTGGGCCTCAGGATCACGTTCAGGAAGGGGAAGTGGCCCGACCTGCTCAAGGAATCCAACGCCGGCAAGCTCATGATCTGGCAGCTGGGCGGGGCGGCCTCCGCGCCCGATGCGGACACCTGGCTATCCATGCTGTACGGCCCCAACGCCGGCTTCAAGGGCAACCGGGCGCGCTTCAAGCTCGACGCCTACGACCGCCTCTACGACAAGGCGCGCGTCACGCCCGACAGCCCGGAGCGAACGAAGCTCTACCAGGAGATGGCGAAGCTGATGGTGGCCTACGCGCCCTTGAAGGTGAACACGCACCGCATCCTCACGGACATGTGGTATCCGTGGGTGCTCGGTTATCGCCGCCCCGCGGTGCAGAGCAACAACTTCTGGAAGTACCTCGACATCGATGCTTCCAGGCGTCCGACCGACTCGCGCTGAAACGGAAAGAGCCTCCATGGACCCCATCGCCCACCTCGCCCTTGCCACCCTCGTCTTCCTCGCGACGCATTTCGTCTCGAGCACGGCGCTCCGGACCTCGCTCGTGGAGGCGATCGGGGAGAAAGCCTACCTGGGCGCCTATTCGCTGGTGTCGTTCCTGACCATCGGATGGATGGCGTGGGCGTACCTGCACGCGCCTTTCGAGCCGGTGTGGCAGGTTCCGGGCGTGAAGCTCTGGCCCCTCGTGGTGATGCCGTTCTCGCTGGTGCTGGTGGCAGCGGGCGTGATGTCGAAGAACCCCTCGGCCGTTGGGCAGGCGGCGACGCTCAAGGGCCAGGGCCCGGCGCGCGGAATCCTCCGCGTGACCCGCCATCCGGTCATGTGGGGCATCGCTCTCTGGGCCGGCGTCCACCTGGTGGCGAGGGGCGACGTGGCCTCGGTGATATTTTTCGGGGGCTACCTCCTGCTGGCGCTTGCCGGCACCGCCCTCATCGATGCGCGCAAGGCCGACTCCCTGGGCGAGGAGTGGGCGCAGTTCGCCGCCGTCACCTCCAACGTGCCGTTTTCGGCCATCGTGGAGGGGCGCAACACCTTCTCGGCGGGCGAGATCGGCGCCAAGCGCTTCGGCGTGGGCCTGGTCCTCTACGGGGTCGTCCTGGTCGCCCACCCGTGGCTTTTTGGTGTAAGGGCCTACTAACCAACCCTGGGACCTGAAAAGGGGTCACGTTACTTTTCTGTCGCCGTCGCTTTCGGGCGATGGCCGGCTGAAAGGTAACCTGAACCCTTTTCAGGTAGAATTCGCATCCAAGGTTTCCGAGTCGCTTCAACCGGTTAGCGCCTCAAGCCCCACCGCCAGCCCACAAGGCGCGGAATCCCAACGAAACACGTTTCATCTGCCTGAACCGGTCAGGGGCGCAATGCCCTTCCAGGCCGACACTTCAGGAGAAAACCATCAGCCAGGCTTTCGAAAGTCTCGGGCTCTTGCCCGAGCTGCTTCGCGCCGTTGCGGAGCAAGGCTACACAGAACCCACCCCCATCCAGTCGCAGGCCATTCCCGTCGTGCTTGCCGGGCGGGACCTGCTCGGCGCCGCCCAGACGGGCACCGGCAAGACAGCCGGCTTCACCCTTCCGCTGCTGCAGCGGCTCGCGCCTTTCGCGAGCAAGAGCTTCTCACCGGCGCTGCACCCCGTCCGCTGCCTCATCCTCACGCCGACGCGCGAACTCGCCATCCAGGTCTACGAAAGCGTGAAGACCTACGGCAAGCACATCCCGCTCAGGCCCTTCGTGGTCTACGGCGGCGTGAACATCAATCCCCAGATCGCCGAGATGCGAAAGGGCGTCGAGATCCTCGTCGCCACGCCCGGGCGGCTGCTCGATCTCATGGGCCAGAAGGCCGTGGACCTGCGCCACGTGCAGATCCTCGTCCTCGACGAGGCCGACCGGATGCTCGACATGGGCTTCATCCCCGACATCAAGCGCATCATCAACACGATCCCGGGCTCGCGCCAGACGCTGCTGTTCTCGGCGACCTTCTCCGACGAGATCCGCAAGCTCTCCGCGCAGTTCCTCCGCGACCCCACCACCGTCGAGGTCGCGCGCCGCAACACGCCGGCCGAGCTGGTGACGCAGTGGGCCCACTTTGTCGACTCGAAGCGCAAGCGCGAACTCCTCTCGCATCTCGTGAAGACGAACAGCTGGGAGCAGGTGCTCGTCTTCTGCAAGACCAAACACGGCGCCAACCGCCTCGCCTCCCAGCTCGAGCGCGACGGCATCAACGCTGCGGCGATCCACGGCAACAAGAGCCAGAACGCGCGCATCGAGGCGCTCGAGAGCTTCAAGGACAGCAAGGTTCGCGTGCTGGTCGCCACCGACATCGCCGCCCGGGGACTCGACATCGAAGCGCTGCCGCATGTGGTGAATTTCGACATTCCGCACGTGCCGGAGGACTATGTCCACCGCATCGGCCGCACCGGCCGCGCGGGCGTCGAAGGCGAGGCGATCTCCATCGTGTGCGCCGAGGACCGTCCGCTGTTCGCGGCGGTGGAGGCGTTGATCAAGAAGAAGATCGAGGTCCGTCCGGTACCCGGCTTCGACGGCACGAGGCCAGCCACGTATCCCGGGGAGGCTCCCGCCGATGAGTCGCGCGGCGAGCGCGGCCGTGGCCGGTCTCGCAGAAGCAATGAGCCGGGCGAACGCCGCCCGCCTCGCGGCGAAAAGCGGGCCGAGGAACGCCCGCCCTCCAGCGAAAAGAGGACCGACGAGCGTCCGCCTCGCAGCGAGAAACGGACCGACGAGCGTCCTCCCCGCAGCGAGAAGCGGACCGAGGAGCGTCCTCCCCGCAGCGAGAAGCGGACCGAGGAACGTCCGCCACGAGCGGCGCAAAAGCCCGCGGCCAGCGACATTGATTTTTCCAAGCCCTACGAGCCGTCCCCGAACGCGAAGCCCATCGAGCAGCCCGACGAAGCACCGGTGAGGAAGCGGGGGGGCCACGCCGTGCCCGCGCTTTTCCGCCGCAAGGCCGCCTGATCGGGGCCGACCCGGAATGCCCTCCACGCACGATCCGGCTGCCCGCCCGGTCCGCCGGCAGGACTACGCACCTCCCGCGTACCTCGTCGATACGGTGATGCTCGATGTGGTTGTCGAGCGCCCTTGGGCAACGGTTCGCTCGAGGCTCGCCATGCGCCGCAATCCGGCGGCCGGCGGCGGGCCGGTGATGCTGGACGGCGAGCACCTCGATCTGATCTCGGTCGCCGTGGACGGGAAGCCGCTCGATGCTTCCCGATTTTCGATGGGCGACGGAAAGATGTGCATTCCGGAAGTCCCCGACGCTTTCCTGCTCGAAACAGCCGTTCGCTTCGACCCGTGGAAGAACACGCGGCTCGAGGGCTTCTACGCCTCGAAGGACGGGCTCTTCACGCAGTGCGAGGCGGAGGGATTTCGCGCCATCACGTATTTCCCCGACCGGCCGGACGTGATGGCCAGGTACTCGGTCACGTTGCACGCACAGCGTGACGAGTTTCCGCACCTGCTCGCCAACGGGAATCTCGTGGAATCCGGCGACGAGGATGGGGGCCGCCACTGGGCCCGCTGGGAGGACCCGTTCCCGAAGCCCTGCTACCTGTTCGCGATGGTGGCCGCGAAGCTCGACCTTGCGGAGGACCACTTCACCACGAAATCGGGCAAGAAGGCGCTGCTGCAGGTGTACGTGGAGCCCGGCAAGCTGGACCAGTCCGGTTTTGCCCTCCAGTGCCTGAAGCGCGCCATGCGCTGGGACGAGGAGCGCTTCGGGCTCGAACTGGACCTCGAGCGCTTCATGATCGTGGCGGTGGGCGATTTCAACATGGGGGCCATGGAGAACAAGGGCCTCAACATCTTCAACACGAAGTACGTGCTGGCCCGGGCCGACACCGCCACCGATGTCGACTTCATGATGATCGACCGCGTGGTCGCGCACGAGTACTTCCACAACTGGACCGGCAACCGTGTCACTTGCCGGGACTGGTTCCAGCTCTCGCTCAAGGAAGGCCTCACCGTCTATCGCGACCAGGAGTACGGCGGCGACGAGTACTCGCGCGCGGTTTCCCGCATCCAGGACGTCCGGGCCTTGCGCGAGCGCCAGTTCCCCGAGGATGCGGGGCCCATGGCCCACCCGGTGCGGCCCGACGCCTACGTCGAGGTCAACAATTTCTACACCGCCACCATCTACGAAAAGGGTGCCGAGGTGGTGCGGATGTACCAGGCCCTGCTCGGCCGCGACGGCTTCCGCAGGGGAATGGACCTCTATTTCGAGCGCCACGACGGTCAGGCGGTGACCTGCGACGATTTCCGCGCGGCCATGGCGGATGCGAACGACGTGGATCTCGGCCAGTTCGGCCTCTGGTATTCGCAGGCGGGAACGCCCACGCTGGTCAGTCGCGGCGAATACGACGCCGAAGCGAAGACATACACCCTGACGCTCACCCAGTCCTGCCCGCCCACGCCGGGGCAGGTGGCCAAGCAGCCTTTTCACATCCCGGTGGCCATCGGCCTCGTGGATCCGAACGGCTACGACATGGCGCTGCGCCTGGAGGGCGAAGAGTCGGCGCACGCAGTGCCAGACCCCAAGACCGGCGCGATCACGCGCGTGATTCCGATCACGACGGCCGAATCGAAGCTGGTCTTCATCGACGTGGCCGAGCCCCCGGTCCCGTCGATCCTTCGCGGGTACTCCGCGCCGGTCATCCTTCATCACGAATACGGCGACGCCGAACTCACGCACCTGATGGCGCACGATGCCGACGCGTTCAATCGATGGGAGGCCGGACAGGTGCTTGCCACCCGCATCCTGCTCGCCGGCGTGGCTGCGATACGCGGCGGCCGTGAAATGGTCGTGCCCGCTGCCTTCGTCGAAGCGCTGGGCCGGGTGATCACCGACGGCGCACGCGATCCGGCTTTCGCCGCCGAGTGCCTGCAACTGCCCGGCGAAGGAGTCCTTGCCGAGCAGATGGCCGAGGCCGACCCGGACGCGATCCATGCGGCCAGGAAGCGCCTCGTGCTCGAAGTGGCGCAGCGCTACCGCACCCGATTCGAGGGCGCGTTCCGCCATTTCACGGTGCCGGGCGCCTATGCGCCGGGCGCGGCCACAGCGGGGCGCCGCGCGCTTCGCAATGCCGCACTCGCCTACATCATGGCCATAGACGACTCGACCGCGCGCGCGCTCACGTTCCTCGAGTTCCGGCGCGCGGAGAACATGACGGACGCCATGGCAGCCCTCATCTGCCTCGCCGGTTCCGCGGGGGCCGAAAAGGACCGCGCGCTGGCCATGTTCCTCGACAAGTGGAAGGACGAGGCGCTCGTGGTCGACAAGTGGTTCCGCGCGCAGGCCGTGTCGGACCTGCCCGGTGCCTGCGCACGCGTCGAGGCTCTCCTCGCGCATCCGGCCTTCGACCTGCGCAATCCGAACCGTGCACGCTCCGTGCTGCACGCGTTCGCCATCGACAACCCCGTGCACTTCCATGCGCCGGACGGATCGGGCTATCGGCTCGTGGCGGGGAAAGTCGTGGAACTCGACCGGCTCAATCCCCAGATCGCCTCGCGCCTGGCACGCGCGTTCGACCGTTGGCGGAAATTCGATTCGGGGCGCCAGGCCCATGCGCAGGCGGCCCTCGAGTCCATCAGGGGCGCCGGCGAGATTTCGGCAGACGTCGCTGAAGTGGTGAACCGCGCGCTCGCCTGAGCCGCGCGCCGCCCCCGAATGCGACAAGGGCCGCATTCGCGGCCCTTGTCGGGAGAGCTGGACCGTAGTCGCGGTCAGTTCTTCTTGATCTGCTCCAGCACCTTGAAAGTCGACTTCGAGGCGCCGTGGAACAGGCGCTTGAATTCCTTCGACAGGCAACGGCGCTCGAGGGTGTTGCGGCGGGTACGTTTGCGTTCGGCCATGGCCAGCTCCTTGTTGCAGAACCGCTAATTATACCGGACTGTGCCGCTCGACGCACTGTACCGGGTGGAGGGGTTCAGTTCAGCAGCCGGACCGCCCCGTCGACGATTTCCGCGTCCGTGCGCTTCCCGTCCGTCGCGACCATCGCGCCCTTCGCCTTGACCAGCCCGTTGTCGAAGGTGCCCTCGAAGCGCGATCCGTCAGCGAACCAGAAGGTCCCCTTGCCCTGAGGCAGTCCGTTGGCGACCTCCCCCTCGTACTTCTGGCCGGACGCGTAAAAATAGGCCCCCGTGCCCGTGAGTGCGCCATCCTTCAGGTCGCCTTCGTAGCGATCGCCGTTGGAGAAGCGGTAAACCCCCTTGCCCTGGGCCTTCCCGTTGATGAACTCGGCTTCGATGCGGTCGCCGTTCTTGGAAACATAGCGTCCCTTGCCCTGCAATGCCCCCGCCGACATCTGGCCTTCGTAGCGATCGCCACTCGCGAAACGATAGGTGCCGGCGCCGTTCGCCCGGCCATCGACGAACGATCCCTCGATGCGGTCTCCGGTGCTCGTGATGTAGGTGCCACGGCCGGAGACCACGCCCGCCTTGACCTCGCCCTCATAGGTGTCGCCGTTCGAGAACTGGTACTTGCCCTTGCCGTTCGGGCGATCCTCGGCGAACTCTCCCACGTAGCGGTCGCCGTTATCCCAGGCGTAGCTGCCGGTGCCGTGCTTGAGTCCGTCCTTGAATTCACCCTCGTACTTGAACGCCTTCGACGTGTACTGCCCCTTTCCGTGCAACAGGATGCCGCGCATGGCCCCCACGTAGACGGAACCGTCGGCGAAGGTTAGCTCGCGGATACCGGGCGCAATCTCGCGTCCCGGAAGATCTTCCTTGGGTTTTGGCGGAGTCGCGGCCGGGGCTGTTCCATCCGACGCCGGCGTCCCTGCCTTCGGCGTCGGAGGTGCGGCCATGGTCTCGACCGCCGGTTTGCCATCGCCGCTTTCCTCGGATGGCTTCCTGGCGGCCACTCGGGACGGAACGTCCTTGGGCGTTGGTTCGGCGGAAGCGGGGGCCGGCGCCGCAGGCTTTTCTGCACCTTGGGTGGAAGCGGCGACCGAGGTGGAAGCGGCAGGCGACGTAGGCGCGGCCGCCGCAGGCGAGGAGGCGACGCGGCGGCGCCCGGTCAGCCCATCGATGCGGTTGCGTGCCAGCCCCGCGAAGACCCCATTGGGGTACTTGTCGAGGTAGGCCTGGATGTCGTCGACCCGCAACGAATCCTGCACGCTCTTCCAGAACTGCAGCTCGAACTGGGCGGAAACGTCGGCAGACGGCGAACCGGGAACCTGGCCCGCGCCGGCGGCGGCAGATCGTCCCGTGGAATTGAAAACGAAGTCGCCCTTGATCGACGAAAGCTCCCAGGGAGTCTGGGTGCGCTTCGTGTCGCGCTCCACGCCTTCGCGCACTTTCCTGAAGAGGACCTCCACGGGCATGTCCGGAACCTTGATGCTCTGCAGGAGGTGCCCCGTGTACACGCCGTTCCGGCCGAATCCGTCCGCCGCCGTGGCGCCCGGCGCCGTGGCGTATGCAATGAGCGTCCCCGAAGGGCCGCTCATCTGCGCCAGGCCGGTTGCGCTGACCTTGAACGTGTCCCGGAAGGGATTGTCGCGGCAGGCGTCGAGGATCACGAAGTTGAACCGGGTGCGGGCGCGCTCCATGCGGTCGAAGACCTGGCCGACCTCCACCGAGAAGAACGTGACGTCGTCCTCGGAACCCATGACGGCATCGACCGGAATGAGGTAGTTGCGGTCCTTGAACTGCATCGCGTGGCCCGCGTAGAAGAACAATGCGGCGTCGGCGCCGTCGAGCGCCTTGCCGAACTCCTGCAGCGCGGCGATCATGTCCGCGCGCGAAGTATTCTCCTTCACGATCGTCTTGAACCCGAGTTCGCGAAGCGCAGCGCCCAGATCGCGAGAATCGTTGACGGCGTTGCGAAGCGGTGAGGTCGAATAGGTGTTGTTGCCGATGAGGAGCGCCACTCGACTCTCGGCCGCCGCCGGCTGCGCGAACAGGGAAAGGACCGCGAATGCGGTCAGGGCTGCCAGTGCGCGAAGGATGTTGGAGGTTGTCCCCGTTGTCATCGTAGTCGCGGGACGATGTACGGAATGCGCCGGCCCGGATCGCGAATTATCGCCCAAGAAGGCGCGCGAAGGGCGCGGCTGACCGCCCGGCGAGGATCTAGCGCGACAATCCGGCCAACTCGGGAATGTCCGGGCGTTCGGCAGCGAGTTGTGCCCAGATCTCCCGCGCATCCTGAACCGCGCCAAGGTCCTGGAGGACGAGGGCGAAAAGAACGCGGTCGGAAAAGCTCCTGGCCCCCGCACGCGCCTTGTCGGCCGTGGCGATTGCGTCCGATGGCAGGGTTTCGAACCGGGCATCGCCCAGAGCGCCCTCGCCTGCGGAATAGGTCCACGAATAGCCCTGACCTGCAACGAGCCGCGATGGCAGCGGCAGCGACGGCCCCTTCACGTTGCCGCGGAATACCTCCTTGCCGGCGACCGAGGTCACGACGACGGAGTATGCGACGCCGGGCTCGCCGCTCCAGCGCAGCGTCGGCTGGAGAGTGGCAATGCGGGCATTCACCGGGTAAAGCGGCCCCGACCGATCGGCCTTGGGGGCGGGCGCGCTGCGCATGCGCAGGCTCGCGGTAGCTGTCCTGGACGTTTCCACCAGCACCGATGTACTCGGGCGCAGCGCGCGGGTGCGGGTGGAGGGTGCGGGGCCCTTCGTGGCCTTCACTCCCTGCCTGGTGACGACAAATTCGCCCGGCCCCTTCAGGGAGAACTCCTCGCCGCTCACCACATACATCACCGCTGCAGTGGCATCGGGTCCTAGAGCGAGCTTCGAGCCCGGGAGGAGTTCGGCGAGGAACGGCGGACGGCCCGCGCCGTTCATGACCACGTCACCCTTGATGTCGGACAGGAACGCCACCGGGTCGGCCGCACGCGCGAGGAACCCAACGAAAAGAAGGAGTCCGGCGAGGACCGATCGGGAAGACTGCGTCACGGATGCCACCTCGGGAGTCGCCGAAGGCTTACTTGGCGAGGCTCGCAAGCTCGGGAAGATCGGTACGCTCCTGGGCCAGCTTGCCCCAGGCCTCTTGCGCTTCCTGCACCGCGCCGATGTCCTGCAGGAGGAGCGCGTACAGCAAGCGGTCCGAGAACCCGGCCTTGTCGGACGGACGGCGCTTCTCGGTGTTCTGCATAGCGCTGGCGCTGAGCGTCCGGAACCGGGCGGTGCCGATTTCCTGCCCCTCCACGGAGACCGTCCAGGAGTATTCCGTGTCGGGTTGCAGTTTCGTCGAGAAGCGGTGGCTTGTTGCGGAAACCTTCGCCTTTGCGAAGGGTTTGTCCTCCTTGCCGGCGACTGCGATGGCGACTTCGGCAGGCGCCTTTCCTTCGGGTACCGTCCAGCGCAACGTCGGCTGCAACAGCGTGATCGCACCATGCGTCGGGAAATCGAGCTTCGGCTTCGTGTCGACCTTGACCGGTGCGATCGAGCGCATCCGGATGCTGGCCGATGACGTCTGCGAAACCTTCACGAGGACCTGGTTGCTCGCGCGCCAGGCGGTTTCCCTGGCAGCAGGCGGCATGCCGCTGGTGGAGGCGATTTCGCGCTCGCCGACCGTGAATTCCTGTGGCCCCTTGAGGGCGTACTCCTTGCCCGACTGGATGTACATGACGGAGAGCTGCGCATCCTTGCCGACCACGATCTTCTGGCCCTTGGCGAGCTCGCTCATGAGCATCGGCCGGGCAGAGCCGTCGACGGCAACCTCTCCCTTGAGGTCGGTGATGAACGCAACACCGTCAGCCGCCTGGGCCGCGAGGGCGGAAGCGACGGTCGCGGAAGCCATGAGTGCTCGAAGTATGGTTTTCATGTGGCCCTCTTTCATGTCGCCGCCGGCGCAGGTCTCGCCGTGCGGATACCCCAGACGTTGACGGGACTGTGCCCCTTGACCTGATGGCTGCCCAGCGGATCGAAGTGGAAACCCTCCCCGATACGGCTCACCACGGCCTCGGTAATGACTATCTTACGCCCGAGTTCCTTGGTCAGGCCCTCGAGACGCGCCGCGACGTTCACCGCATCGCCGATGGCCGAGTAATTGTGCCTCTCGGAGGAGCCGATATTGCCGACGGTGACCACGCCGAAGTTGATGCCGATTCCGATGACGAGGGTCGGAAGCGCTTCCGCCCGGAACTCCGCATTGAGGTCGTCGAGTTCGGTCATCATGGCCAGCGCGCATTTCACCGCGTCGCCGCACGGGTCGGCTGATTTCCGGGGCGCCCCGAACAGGACCATCATGCCGTCGCCGATGAACTTGTCTACGGTGCCCTCGTGACGATGGACGGCCCCCACCATGCGGTCGAAATAGCGCTGCAGCACGGCCGTCACGACGACTGGCGGCATGCGCTCGGAGAGCGTGGTGAAGTCCCGGATGTCGCTGAAAAGGATGCAGACTTCGGCCAGTTGCCCGCTCAAGCCCGTGGCAAGGCTCCCGGCAAGCATCTCGTTCATCACCGCGGGGCTCACCTGCCCGGCAAACGTCCTTCGCAAGCGGCCCCGCTCGATCGTGTTCTCGATGCCGTCGACGATTGCCCGGGTGACGAAGCCCGCCCACAGCGTGAACGCGATCGAGGCGACCGGCAACAGGACCTGGTGCGTGCGAATGGCGTACAGGCCAGCGCCGCAGACGACCGCGGTGAGCATGAGAACGCTTCCGAGCGCCGCCGCCAGCCGGAAGCGGAAGAACACGAGCCCTGCGGCGAGCAGGCAGAGCCCCCATCGCACGCTCTCCGGCAAGGGCTTCAGCATGCCGCTCGCCAGATGGCTCCGGAGTGCCTGCAGGTGGGTGACGACGCCTGGCTGGCTGAGCCGCGCGCGTCCATCCGAGTTGTCGATGTCGATCAGCTGTACGGGTAGCTCCCATCGATCCGCGCGCTTCAGGACATACCCCACGAGCACGATTCGGCCCTCGAAGGCCTTCCGGAGGCGGGCTGCGTCGCCCTGCTCCTTCCACGAAATGACGTCCTGCATCGGGATGTACTGGACGCGCGAACCGACGCTGTAGTCGATGTAGCCGGCATCGACGGGCATCCCCATGCCGCGAAGCATCTGCCCGACCAGCGTACGTGCGGCTTGCGTCTTGCCGAGTTCCGCCTCGCTGAAGCGCCTGGAGACCGAATCGGGGTCGCGCAATTGCTGGTCGATGCCGAGACCCTCTTCGCCGATGACCCGGGCGAAGGTCGGGTGCATGCGAGCAGCTCGACCTTCGCGATCGACAGTGAGTGCGAAAACGGCGACGGCCTTCTGCCGCAGGTCTCGGATGGCGCGAAAGAGCACCAGGTCGTTGCCCGGCACGATGTTGTCGTAGGAGCGCTCGGGCGGCACGACATCGACACCAACAGCGCGCGGCCGCGCATCGCCCAGTGCGCCGAAGAGCCGGGCGAAGTGTGGATGCCAGAGGGCCACGGGCTCGGTGAACAATTCCTCGCTCCCCTCGTCGATTCCGATCAGCACCACGTCATTCTCGAGCGTGCGCGGCCAGTGGTCCCGAAGCACCTGCATCTGCGAGTCGAACGCCGTGCGCTCGAGCCGCGCCAGGGGCGACTCATCCGCGTCGGGGAGCCGGCTTGCCGCGAAAAGCAGCAGGATCACCAGCAGGTAGAGCACGAGGCTGCGCGATCCGGGCTGGCTCCAGAGCCGGCGTGCAAGCAAGCCCAATGCTCGTGCCTGGGCGGCCTTGCCGGGAATGGGTGCGCTGGAAGCCGCCATCGAGGGCGATCGGTGTGTTCTCGGGGGCCTAGAGCATCACGACCTGTCGCACCACCCGTCCGCTCGCGAGGCGGTCGAATCCCGCGTTGATCTCCTCGAGCTTCAGATGGTCGCTCATCAGCCGGTCCACGGGCAGGCGGCCCGCCTTGTACAGGGCGATGTAACGTGGGATGTCACGAACGGGAACGCACGAGCCGACGTAGCTGCCCTTCACCGTGCGTTCCTCCGCCGTGAGGTTGACGTGCTGCAGGGGCCATCGGTGCTCGGGATGCGGCAGGCCGGCGGTCACGGTGGTGCCCCCGCGACGGGTGGCTCGATACGCAAGTTCCATCGCCTGCACGGAGCCGGCCATCTCGAAGGCGAAGTCGACGCCGCCACCGCTCGCTTCGCGAACCTGCTCGATCGCATCGGGCGCCCTGGCGTTCACGGAGTGCGTCGCGCCCAGCGACCTGGCGAGTTCGAGCTTGTCCTCGAAGAGGTCGACTGCCACGACGACCCGCGCGCCGGCCAGCGACGCGGCCAGGATGCAGTTCATCCCGACCCCGCCCAGGCCCACGACGGCGGCCGTGGACCCCGGTGTCATTTTCGCCGTGTTCACCACGGCACCGACACCCGTCAGCACGGCGCAACCGAAGAGCGCCGCCTCGTCGAACGCGAGGTCGGAGTCGATCTTCACGAGCGACCTTCTCGACACCACGGCGTATTCGGCAAATGCCGAGACTCCCATGTGGTGGTGGACCGGCTTGCCGCCCATCGAGAGGCGGCGGCCTCCCCCGAGCAGCGTTCCTGCGGTGTTCGAGGCGGCGCCCGGCTCGCAAAGGGCGGGGCGGCCTTCCATGCAGGGAACGCAGTGCCCGCAGCTGGGGACGAAGACCATGACCACGTGATCGCCGGGCACCAGGTCTGCCACGAGTGGCCCGCACTCGACAACCTCGCCTGCGGCCTCGTGCCCGAGGGCCATCGGAACCGGGCGCGGCCGATCGCCATTGATGACCGAGAGGTCCGAATGGCAAAGTCCTGCCGCACGGATTCGGACGAGTACTTCACCCGCGCCGGGCGATGCGAGCTCGAGTTCCTCGATGCGCAGGGGTTGGCTCTGTGCGTAGGGCGGCGGCGCACCCACGGTATGGAGAATGGCGGCGCGGGTCTTCAAGTCGATCTCCTCTGCGGGTTCCTGCGCGAGGTTATCGTCAGCGGCCCTGCTGGCGCAAGGTGGGCGGCGCAAATCAAGAAGCCCGATCTCGTTGGAGATCGGGCTTCTTGGGTTGTGCTTGGCACTGCTGTGCGAGCACGGGGTAAGGCCCTGGCGATGGCCTGCTTTCTCACGGGCAATCCGCAATATCATCGGCGCGACGTCGTTTCACGGCCCTGTTCGGGATGGGAAGGGGTGGGGCCAACGCGCTATGGTCGCCAGGAATTCTGTGTCGTGGGCGCCGGTTCATGGGCGTCCACGCGCTTGTCTCGGGAATCGAAGGTTGGGTTGATGCATTGCCTCGGGCGCTTCGTTCGCGCACGCACAAGGCTTTCTTGCAGAGTTATAGAGTCAAGCCGCACGGGCAATTAGTACTGGTTAGCTCAAGGCGTTACCGCCCTTGCACACCCAGCCTATCAACGTCCTGGTCTCGGACGACCCTTCAGGGGGGTTAAACCCCCGGGAGATCTCATCTTCAGGCAAGTTTCCCGCTTAGATGCTTTCAGCGGTTATCTCTTCCGCATATAGCTACCCGGCAATGCGACTGGCGTCACAACCGGTACACCAGGGATGCGTCCACTCCGGTCCTCTCGTACTAGGAGCAGCCCCCGTCAAATCTCCAACGCCCACGGCAGATAGGGACCAAACTGTCTCACGACGTTTTGTACCCAGCTCACGTACCACTTTAAATGGCGAACAGCCATACCCTTGGGACCGGCTACAGCCCCAGGATGTGATGAGCCGACATCGAGGTGCCAAACTCCCCCGTCGATATGAACTCTTGGGAGGAATCAGCCTGTTATCCCCAGAGTACCTTTTATCCGTTGAGCGATGGCCCTTCCATACAGAACCACCGGATCACTATGACCTGCTTTCGCACCTGCTCGACTTGTCAGTCTCGCAGTCAAGCCACCTTATGCCATTGCACTATGAGTACGATTTCCGACCGTACCTAGGTGACCTTCGCACTCCTCCGTGCTCGGGCACCTGCGCCAGCACGAGCGCGTGACCAGGGCCGATCATGCGTTGGAGGAGCGCCTTCACGGCTTCTTGATCAGCGAACCGATAACCAGGCATCTGGTCACTCCCGCATGATCCGATCGCCTGCCTCGAACATGCGCGTGCGTCGCAATCGACAATCCGGAGAAATCGATGACATCGACGTGCGGCGCGCGGGCGTGTCTCAGCCCGGAGCGCCCGCCGCTTCAGGCTGATACGGCACGGCGATCACCAGGTAGCGATGTTTCACGCCGCTCGGCAGGTCCCAGTCGATCGACTGTCCGACCCGCAGTCCGAGCAGCGCCGTGCCAACCGGAACCAGTATCGAAATCCTTCCGGCATCGATATCCGCGCTGCCTGGATACACGAGCGTGATTTCACGGCGCTCGCCAGTCGTCAGGTTCTCGAACAGAACCCGGGAGTTCATGGTCACCACGTCTTTCGGAATCTGATCGTGCGGCACGACAACCGCGCGCACCAGTTCGCTTTCCAGCTTCTCGAAGCGCCGGCCGCCAGAGCCTGCGGCATTCGCTTCCAGCAAGTCGGAAAGTCGCTCCAGATCGCCCGGCGTCAGATAGATTGGCGGCGACTCGGCCATCGGGATGCTCCGTTGCCAGCAAGGAAGAACGCACCAATGCGGCGTTTGATTGCGGCTCGGCGCGCACCAGTCTCAAAGGGTCGATCGAATCGTATCACGCTGTGTTCGGCGCTGGTCGTCGAGTCTCAGGCCGGCAGAAGACGGCGCAGGACCATCGGCAGGATGCCATCGTTGAGGAAGTACTCGACTTCCGCCGGCGCATCGATCCGCACCGTGGTCTCGAACTGCACCTGGGTTCCGTCCGGCCGCGTCGCCGAAACGCTCGCTTTCTGCCGCGGTTCGATGCCGGCGCCGAGTCCGGTGATGGCAAGCGCCTCGTCGCCCGTCAGGCCCAAGGACTGCGCCGAAGCGCCGTCTTCGAACTGCAGGGGCAGGATTCCCATGCACAGCAGGTTGCTGCGGTGAATGCGCTCGTAGGATTGGGCGATGACCGCTTTCACGCCCAGCAACGCCGGGCCCTTTGCCGCCCAGTCGCACGAACTCCCCGACCCGTACTCCTTACCGGCGATCACGACCAGGGGCGCGCCTTCCCGCTGGTAGCGCAGGGCGGCGTCATAGATGCTCATCTGCTCGCCGCTGGGAACGTGGCGGGTCCAGGGACCTTCGACCCCGGGCACCATCAGGTTGCGCAGGCGCACGTTGCCGAACGTCCCGCGCATCATGACTTCGTGATTGCCGCGCCGCGATCCGAAACTGTTGAACTCGGCCGGCGGCACGGCATGGCCGACGAGATACTGCCCCGCCGGGGATTCGGCGGTGATGCCGCCCGCGGGTGAAATGTGATCGGTCGTAATCGAATCGCCGAGCAAGGCAAGGACCCTGGCCCCCGTGATGTCGGCGGGCGGTGCCGGCGTGCCGGCAAAATCGATGAAATAGGGCGGCTCGCAAACGTAGGTCGAGCTCCCGTCCCAGTCGAACAATGTGCCCGTGGGCGCGGGCATGCCCCGCCACTTCGCGTCGCCCTCGAAGATGCGGCCGTTTTCGAGATCGAACTGATCCGACGACACCGAGGAGGCGACCAGGGATTCGACTTCCTCGGCGCTCGGCCAGATGTCGCGCAAGTACACGGGCTTGCCATGCGGGCCGGTGCCGAGCGGATCCACGCTCAGGTCGCACATCACCGTTCCGATCAGCGCGTACGCGACACACAAGGGCGGCGACGCCAGGTAACTCGCCTTCACCTGGCCGTGGATGCGCCCTTCGAAGTTCCGATTGCCGGACAGCACCGCGACCACCGCGAGATCCTTGCTCCTGACCGCTTCTGCGACCTCGTTGGGCAATGGACCGGAATTGCCGATGCAGGTCGTGCATCCGTAACCCACCAGGTTGAAACCGAGCTTGTCCAGGAAGGGCGCGAGACCCGCCTTCTCTAGGTAACGGGTCACGACGCGCGATCCCGGCGCGAGCGACGTCTTCACCCAGGGCCGGGACTGCAGGCCCGCCTCGACCGCCTTGCGGGCCAGCAGCCCCGCAGCGATCATGACCGAAGGGTTCGAGGTATTGGTGCAACTGGTGATGGCCGCGATGACGATGGACCCATCGGCCACCGATGCCGCCGCGCCGCGACGATTGCCGTCCGATTCCAGCGGCACGTGGAGAACCTCTGCCTCAGTCGAACCGCCTTCGCCCACGAGCCGCGCGATGTCCCTGCGGTCCACCGCTGCCTTTGTCCCATCGAGTGTCGCGTGGAACGATGCTCGAACGCCCGACAGGGAGACACGGTCCTGGGGCCGCTTCGGCCCGGCCACGCTGGGTTCGATCTTGCCCAGATCCAGATCGAGCACCTCGTTGAAGTGCGGCTCGGGATCGGCGTCGGTCCTGAACAGGCCTTGCTCGCGCGTGTAGCGTTCGACCAGATCGACGAGCCCACCGCGGCCCGTCAGCTTCAGATAGCGCAAGGTGTTGGCGTCGACCGGGAACAGCGTCGACGTGGCGCCGAACTCCGGCGACATGTTGGACAGCGTCGCGCGATCGGCGATGC
Source organism: Betaproteobacteria bacterium (assembly GCA_016720855.1). Classification (NCBI taxonomy): domain Bacteria; kingdom Pseudomonadati; phylum Pseudomonadota; class Betaproteobacteria; species Betaproteobacteria bacterium. Next base: position 548,400 of record JADKJU010000003.1, read on the forward strand.
CGAGGCCGCTCAAACCCGAGCCGAAGAACTCGACGAACTTTCCAACCACGCCGTGCGCCCTCAGCATCTGGGCAAGTGTCAACACGAGGTCGGTTGCCGTCGTGCCGGCCGGAAGCGTGCCGCGGGTGCGGACCCCGACGACGACCGGCGGAGGCAGAAACATCGGCTGGCCGAGCATCGCGGCCTCCGCCTCTATACCGCCGACGCCCCAGCCGAGCACGCCAAGTCCGTTGATCATCGGCGTGTGCGAGTCGGTGCCGACCAGGGTGTCCGGGAACACCCATCCGTCGCGCGCCGCAACGACCGTCCCCAGGTGCTCGAGGTTGACCTGATGGCAGATCCCCATCCCCGGGGGCACGACTCGAAAGCCCTCGAACGCCTGCTGCGCCCAGTTGAGCAAAGCGTAGCGTTCGCGGTTGCGGCGGTATTCCCACTCCAGGTTTGCAGCGTAGGCATCGGCGCTGCCGAACCGATCGACCTGGACGGAATGATCGATGACCAGGTCTACCGGGATGAAGGGCTTGACCCGCTTGGGATCTCCGCCCGACCGCGACACCGCGCTGCGCAGCGCGGCGAGGTCCACGACTGCGGGAACTCCCGTGAAGTCCTGCATCAACACGCGCGCGGGCATGAACGCGATGGAGGCCGTAGTGCCGTGCGGCCACCTTGCGAGCGCGAGCACGTCCGCCTCGGACACGTCGCGGCTCCCGGCCCGGCGCGCGATGTTCTCGAGCAGGACCTTCACGGTGTGCGGAAGCCGGCCGACATCCGCGCCGGACCTTGCCGCCAGCCTGGTGAGACTGGTGTAGGAGGCCGCGCCCGAATCGGTCGCGAGTGTCGCCGTAGTGCCCAGAGGATCGGTGGTCACAGTTCGGCCATTGTAGCCGGTGACATCATTTTTCGGATTGTCGACGCCGCGCCATCACGGTCGGAGCAGGAAATGCCGGAACTGCACGCCGGTCGGCCGCGGTCGCCTGCTCGCGCTTGATGACTAGCGTCCCCGGAAAGCGACCGCGGAGATGATGATCACCAGCAGGACCAGCGCCACCGGCAACGCCAGCGCAAGTACCGGGTCCAGCTGCAGGTCCACGGCAGCCGTTGCCGCCCCGCCGAGGTACACGATCCAGACAGCGGCCAGCAGGGCACTGCGCGGGTAGGCGGGCCCGCTCTTGCGGCGGGTCTGGCCGATGAGGCGCGCCACCAGATTGGTGAGCGTCCCGGTGATATAGGTGGTCGCGATTCCCGCGACTTCCAGGCGCAAGACCGCCGCGCTCTGGACTCCCATGGCGAGCGCTGAGAGCACGATCAGGGCCGCGGTCGCTGCCGCGGCCGGCAACGCATCGCCGGCGAACTGCCAGCCGACGGCAAAGGCAATGAGGATGACGCACTCGAGCGAGAGGGCGAGTATCACTGCCCGCGGCCACAGGCTTGCGGAGTGATCGCGCTCCACGATCCAGGCCCCGGCAGCAGCGCCGGCGAGAAACCCGGCCAGCGCGAGGCTCGACCGGGCCACAGCGTCGCCATCGAGCTGCGCGAGCGCTATGCCGAGCAGCACTGTGTTGCCGGTCATGTTCGCCGTGAACACGCGACCCAGCCCGAGGTAGCTGAGGGCATCGATGTAGCCGGCGGCGAAGGCAAGTGCCAGCAACAGCGCACTCCTCGTTGCGATCAGGCGAGCCGGGAAATCCGAGGTTCCGCGCATTGATTGACAGTTGGTCATGAATGAACTTCGGGCCAACCCGACTCGCGCGTCCGCGGGAGGCGAGCACGAGATGCAGGCCGACGCGGACTATTGCAGCATCCGCAGCTTGCGGCTGGCAATGTAGGGATCGACCCGCGCCAGCAACCAGTATGCGGCGCGCTGCTGCAGCCGCAGCCACCAGGCCGGCCTGGACATCCGGCTCGGGCGGCTGTGTTGCAGGTCGGCTTCGAACAGTTGGCGCGCCTGCTCCGCCAATGCCGGCGCCGGGAGGCGCAGCGTCAGCTCGTAGTTGATCAGCCGGCTGCGAACGTCGAGGTTGGCCGAGCCGATGTACACCAGGTCGTCGATGACCAGCAGCTTGCCATGCATCATTTGCGGCACATACTCGAAGCACTGGATCGCGGTGCCGCGGAAGCGGCGTAGCGCGTGCACGGTGGCAAGCTGAGCCACGGGCACGTCGCTTTTCGCGGGCATCAGAATCCGCACTTCGCCACGCAGGGCCACGTCTGCCAGCGTGCGGCAAAGCTCCCGCGAAGGCAGGAAGTAGGCAGCATGCACGATCACGCGGGAAGCCGTGCGCAGGTCGGCATATAGTTGCCGGCGCAAGTCGACCGTGCGGCATCCCGGGCCCGCCAGCAGCAACGCCGGCCCGGAAGGATCGCGATTCGAAGGCGGGCGCGTACGGATGAACTCCCGCAGATCGATGGCCCCGAATCCGGCCAGCGCCCACATCCGCACGAAGCTGACGGCCAACGCGTCGACCACCGGGCCGCGCAACTCCAGCGCGAAATCGCGCCAGCCGCCGGTGATACCGTCGCCATCGTACTCGTCGGCTAGATTCAATCCGCCGACGATCGCGGCCGCGCCGTCGGTCAGCAGCAGTTTCCGATGGTTGCGGAAGCTCAGGCGCAGCAGGCGGATCGGATTGAACCAGCGCAATTGCCCGCCGTGCTGCTCAAATTCCCGCCAGTAGCCGCCGGCGACCCCATCGGAGCCGAATGCGTCGAGCAGCACCTGGACGCGCACGCCGCGCAGGCAGGCGGCGATGAGCGCGGCGCGAAATCGAGCGGCGACGGCGCCCGGCTTGCAGATATAGAATTCCAATGCGACGCTATGTCGCGCCTGCTCGATGTGCTGCAGCATGGCGTCGAGCGCGGCGGCGCCCGTGGGCAGCCACTGAAAGGCGTGGCCGGCCGCCGACACCGGCGCGAAAATCTCGCGCTGCAATTTATTCTCGATCACGGGGCTCGGCAATCCGCTCAGTACGACCTTGATGCGGCAGAGCTTGTTCTATCCGGCCGCGGCAGATGGCCCTCGTCGCGGCCATTCCATTGCCGATCCTGGCGGCGTCACCCGCGGTTGTCGCGCTTGGCCTGGTTGCGCCTCCCCTTGGTGCTGACATGGCCGCGGATCGCCTGCTGGCCTGCGACATTGGCCTGCATCGCGTATCGCGCCGAGCGGGCCCTTTCGGTGGTGGGTTGCGGCCCCGTGGTTACTCGACGGGGGGGCTTGGCAGGTGCCTTGGAGCTGGTTCTGGGCTGCCGCGTCGCGACCTTCGCGGCATCGGCACGTCGTTTCCTCGACAGGACCAGGCGGGCCTGCGCGGCGGCTTTCGTTCTGGCCGCGCGCGACTCGGCGGCTTCGAGCTGCGCCAGGCGTTTCTCGAAGCGCTGCAGCACTTCCGTGAATACCTCGGCCTTTTGCCGGGTGCGTTGATTGGCGGCACCGCTGAGGCCGGCCTTGCTTCCGGTTCGCGCGCGCGTCGCCAGCCTCTGGCGCTTGAACAGATCCCGAAACTTGTCACGCAGAGCGCGCGCCCGCTTGAGCTTGGCGCGCAGGCGCGCTGTGGTGAGTGTCTTGAGGTCGCTCGCGCGACTCGCCGCGAAGAGTGCGAATTCGCTGGCGTTGAGCAGCTTGCCGGCTTGCGCGGTGGTGTAGGCCAAAGGACTCTCCTTCGATGGTAGACGCACGACGATACATGGCCGATTGATGACCCACAAGAACTTCACCGAACTCGGGGCGAAGCTGGGCCGCTTGAAGATCGACCACATTGACATCGTGTACAACCCCGGGCATCCCGGCGTCGAAGAGCCACACTATCACGTGACTGAATGGCTGATCAGCAAGCAGAAGCAAGATGAGCTCAAGTAAGCCTCCCGCGCGATTCGCTTTGCTGATCGCCGCGGCGTTGACGATCGCGCTTTCGGCCGCGGCGCGAACAATCGAAGTTCGCGCCGTCATGTCGGACGATGGTGCGCAGGTGTTCTTCGATCCGGTTCACGTCCACATCGAGCCGGGCGATACCGTGCGCTGGGTTCAGGTCGGCGGCTACCATTCGGTGGCCGCCTACCACCCGTCGAACGGCAATCACGAACTGCGCATACCGGAAGGCGCGCTGCCTTGGGACTCTGGAATGCTGCTCGTCCAGTCGCCGATGCCGGGTTCGAGCTTCGAACACACGTTTACCGTTCCTGGGGTCTACGACTATTTCGTTCAACCTCACGAGGCGGCGGGCATGGTGGGACGCATCACCGTCGGAGATGCCGGAAGCGGCCTGGTTACACGCCCTTTCGGCTATGCGCCGGAGCGTAAATGGAGGGCCGTGCCCGAGGCGGCGCGCAAGGTCTTCGACGCCATCGGCCGAGCCGGCTCAAGATGAACTGAGGCGCGTCGCGCAAATGCAAACGCCCAACCCTTGTGGGGGTTGGGCGTTTGACTTTTAGGGCCCTGGCGATGACCTACTTTCTCACGGGCAATCCGCAATATCATCGGCGCGACGTCGTTTCACGGCCCTGTTCGGGATGGGAAGGGGTGGGGCCAACGCGCTATGGTCGCCAGGAATTCTGTGTCGTGGGCGCCGGTTCATGGGCGTCCACGCGCTTGTCTCGGGAATCGAAGGTTGGGTTGATGCATTGCCTCGGGCGCTTCGTTCGCGCACGCACAAGGCTTTCTTGCAGAGTTATAGAGTCAAGCCGCACGGGCAATTAGTACTGGTTAGCTCAAGGCGTTACCGCCCTTGCACACCCAGCCTATCAACGTCCTGGTCTCGGACGACCCTTCAGGGGGGTTAAACCCCCGGGAGATCTCATCTTCAGGCAAGTTTCCCGCTTAGATGCTTTCAGCGGTTATCTCTTCCGCATTTAGCTACCCGGCAATGCGACTGGCGTCACAACCGGTACACCAGGGATGCGTCCACTCCGGTCCTCTCGTACTAGGAGCAGCCCCCGTCAAATCTCCAACGCCCACGGCAGATAGGGACCAAACTGTCTCACGACGTTTTGAACCCAGCTCACGTACCACTTTAAATGGCGAACAGCCATACCCTTGGGACCGGCTACAGCCCCAGGATGTGATGAGCCGACATCGAGGTGCCAAACTCCCCCGTCGATATGAACTCTTGGGAGGAATCAGCCTGTTATCCCCAGAGTACCTTTTATCCGTTGAGCGATGGCCCTTCCATACAGAACCACCGGATCACTATGACCTGCTTTCGCACCTGCTCGACTTGTCAGTCTCGCAGTCAAGCCACCTTATGCCATTGCACTATGAGTACGATTTCCGACCGTACCTAGGTGACCTTCGCACTCCTCCGTTACTCTTTGGGAGGAGACCGCCCCAGTCAAACTGCCTACCATGCACGGTCCCCGACCCCGTCAAGGGGCCCAGGTTAGAACCGCAACGCCGTCAGGCTGGTATTTCAACGTCGGCTCCACCAGAACTAGCGTCCCGGCTTCAAAGCCTCCCAGCTATCCTACACAGACAACGTCACAGTCCAATGCAAAGCTACAGTAAAGGTTCATGGGGTCTTTCCGTCTAGCCGCGGGTAGATTGCATCTTCACAAACATTTCAACTTCGCTGAGTCTCAGGAGGAGACAGTGTGGCCATCGTTACGCCATTCGTGCGGGTCGGAACTTACCCGACAAGGAATTTCGCTACCTTAGGACCGTTATAGTTACGGCCGCCGTTTACCGGGGCTTCGATCAAGAGCTTGCACCCCATCACTTAACCTTCCGGCACCGGGCAGGCGTCACACCCTATACGTCGACTTCCAACGTCTTAGCAGAGTGCTGTGTTTTTGATAAACAGTCGCAGCCACCGATTCTCTGCGGCCCTCTTGGGCTTTGGGGGCGAACCCCTCCACCTACCAAAGGCACACCTTCTCCCGAAGTTACGGTGTCAATTTGCCGAGTTCCTTCTCCTGAGTTCTCTCAAGCGCCTGAGAATTTTCATCCTGCCCACCTGTGTCGGTTTGCGGTACGGTCCCGACGGGCTGAAGCTTAGTGGCTTTTCCTGGAAGCAGGGTATCTGCAGCTTCGGGGAGTAAAACTCCCCTGGTCCCGCGCCTCGGTGTTGACCCCCCGGATTTCCCTAAGAGATCCACCTACACGCTTCACCAGGACGTCCAACACCTGGTCTGCATAACCTTCTCCGTCCCCACATCGCACCCGCCGGCGGTTCCGGAATATTGACCGGATTCCCATCAGCTACGCATCTCTGCCTCACCTTAGGGGCCGACTCACCCTGCGCCGATGAACGTTGCGCAGGAAACCTTGGGCTTTCGGCGACCGGGCCTTTCACCCGGTTTATCGCTACTCATGTCAGCATTCGCACTTCCCATACCTCCAGCATGCCTCTCGACACACCTTCACAGGCGTAGGGAACGCTCCTCTACCACCGCTGCAATCCCCATAACGCACTCGAACAACCGCCGCCCAGAACTCCTGGCAGCATCAAGAACACTATGGTGGATTGCAGCGATCCGCAGCTTCGGTTATTGGCTTGAGCCCCGTTACATCTTCCGCGCAGGACGACTCGATCAGTGAGCTATTACGCTTTCTTTAAAGGGTGGCTGCTTCTAAGCCAACCTCCTGACTGTCTGTGCCTTCCCACCTCGTTTTCCACTTAGCCAATATTGGGGACCTTAGCTGGCGGTCTGGGTTGTTTCCCTCTTGTCCCCGGACGTTAGCACCCGGGGACTGTCTGCCACGCTTCTACTCTTCGGTATTCGGAGTTTGCCATGGTTTGGTAAGCCTAGTGGCGGCCCCTAGCCATAACAGTGCTCTACCCCCGAAGGTAATACGTGACGCACTACCTCAATAGTTTTCGAGGAGAACCAGCTATCTCCGGTTTTGTTTAGCCTTTCACCCCTATCCACAGCTCATCCCCGACCTTTTCAACGGGCGTGGGTTCGGCCCTCCAGTGGGTGTTACCCCACCTTCAGCCTGGCCATGGATAGATCAACCGGTTTCGGGTCTACGCCCAGCTACTGAACGCCCTGTTCAGACTCGCTTTCGCTGCGCCTCCGGCACCAAGCCTTAAGCTCGCAACTGAACGTAAGTCGCTGACCCATTATACAAAAGGTACGCCGTCACCCAGCATCAAACGCCCTCGTCCGGCCTGCAGACGCGATGCGATCCATCACTCCCCTCCTAACGGCTTTTGCTTGCCTCCCGCGCATGAAACAACTGCGCGCTCGGACAACAAAAGATCCCCGCTAGCAAGGGCGCTTGATGCTGGGCTCCGACTGTTTGTATGCATGCGGTTTCAGGTTCTATTTCACTCCCCTCCCGGGGTTCTTTTCGCCTTTCCCTCACGGTACTGGTTCACTATCGGTCGATAACGAGTATTTAGCCTTGGAGGATGGTCCCCCCATCTTCAGACAGGATTTCACGTGTCCCGCCCTACTTTGCTCGAGCTCAGTTCCACACACGGGTTTTCGCGTACGGGGCTATCACCCTCTGCGGCGGGCCTTTCCAGACCCTTTCGCTAACGCGCGTGCTAAATCTCGACGGCTGCTCCCATTTCGCTCGCCACTACTTTGGGAATCTCGGTTGATGTCTGTTCCTCCGGTTACTGAGATGTTTCAGTTCTCCGGGTTCGCTTCTCGCACCCTATGTATTCAGGTGCGGATGACCCTTGCGGGCCGGGTTTCCCCATTCGGAAATCTGCGGATCAGCGCCCATTTGCCGGCTCCCCGCAGCTTATCGCAGGCTGTCGCGTCCTTCATCGCCTGTTATCGCCAAGGCATCCACCACATGCACTTATTCGCTTGACCCTATAACTCTGCCCTCTTCGCCTTTAGAGCAAAGAATCAACAAGCTACAAGGCTTCTCTTTAAGCGCTTGTGCGCGCTCGCCGCCCTTTTAAATACGGCAAGCACGCGATGCAATACATTTACCCAGTGTCCTTGCGAAACAGCCCGCCCCAAACCCCAGGACGAACCCCTCCACAAGAACTACCTTCTTTTCCCGAATTGTTAAAGATCAGCCGGTCCCTTGCGGGACAGCAGATGCCAGCAACGGCAACCGCTTCAGTCCAACTTCCGAAGAAGCCAGAAGAGAACGAAGGCCCAAGACCTCGCTCTCTTCTGCCCTCTGTAGTGCACAGCCCACCGCCCCTGCCCCAGCACCACTTGCCGCGCAGCCGTGGTGGAGCCAACCGGGATCGAACCGGTGACCTCCTGCTTGCAAAGCAGGCGCTCTCCCAGCTGAGCTATGGCCCCCCCGATGGATCCCGTGAACCACCCCCCCGCCCAGCCTGGTTCGAAGAGTGGTGGGTCTGGATGGATTTGAACCATCGACCCCACGCTTATCAAGCGTGTGCTCTGACCAACTGAGCTACAGACCCTGCCGGGGGCAGCTACGCCAAACGATACAACCGATAGATGGTGGGCACTGCAGGATGTGCTTCTCTAGAAAGGAGGTGATCCAGCCGCACCTTCCGATACGGCTACCTTGTTACGACTTCACCCCAGTCACGAATCTCACCGTGGTCGGCGCCCCCCTTGCGGTTAGGCTACCGGCTTCTGGTGAAACCCGCTCCCATGGTGTGACGGGCGGTGTGTACAAGACCCGGGAACGTATTCACCGCGACATGCTGATCCGCGATTACTAGCGATTCCGACTTCATGCAGTCGAGTTGCAGACTGCAATCCGGACTACGACGCGCTTTCTGGGATTGGCTCCACCTCGCGGCTTGGCAACCCTCTGTACGCGCCATTGTATTACGTGTGAAGCCCTACCCATAAGGGCCATGAGGACTTGACGTCATCCCCACCTTCCTCCGGTTTGTCACCGGCAGTCTCATTAGAGTGCCCAACTAAATGTAGCAACTAATGACAAGGGTTGCGCTCGTTGCGGGACTTAACCCAACATCTCACGACACGAGCTGACGACAGCCATGCAGCACCTGTGTTCCCGTTCCCTTTCGGGCACACCCAGATCTCTCCGGGCTCCAGGACATGTCAAGGGTAGGTAAGGTTTTTCGCGTTGCATCGAATTAATCCACATAATCCACCGCTTGTGCGGGTCCCCGTCAATTCCTTTGAGTTTTAACCTTGCGGCCGTACTCCCCAGGCGGTCAACTTCACGCGTTAGCTTCGTTACTGAGAGTGTCAAACCCCCAACAACCAGTTGACATAGTTTAGGGCGTGGACTACCAGGGTATCTAATCCTGTTTGCTCCCCACGCTTTCGTGCATGAGCGTCAGTATTAGCCCAGGGACCTGCCTTCGCCATCGGTATTCCTCCTGATATCTACGCATTTCACTGCTACACCAGGAATTCTAGTCCCCTCTGCCATACTCAAGCCTTGCAGTCCCAAATGCCATTCCCAGGTTAAGCCCGGGGATTTCACATCTGGCTTACAAAACCGCCTGCGCACGCTTTACGCCCAGTAATTCCGATTAACGCTCGCACCCTACGTATTACCGCGGCTGCTGGCACGTAGTTAGCCGGTGCTTATTCTTCCGGTACCGTCAGTAGCAGTGGATATTCACCCGTACCGTTTCGCTCCGGACAAAAGAGCTTTACAACCCGAAGGCCTTCTTCACTCACGCGGAATGGCTGGATCAGGGTTGCCCCCATTGTCCAAAATTCCCCACTGCTGCCTCCCGTAGGAGTCTGGGCCGTGTCTCAGTCCCAGTGTGGCTGATCATCCTCTCAGACCAGCTACCGATCATCGCCTTGGTAAGCCTTTACCTCACCAACAAGCTAATCGGACATCGGCCAACCCAATCGCGCAAGGCCTTGCGGTCCCCTGCTTTCCTCTCTCGAGCGTATGCGGTATTAATCCGGCTTTCGCCGGGCTATCCCCCCACGACATGGACATGTTCCGATGCATTACTCACCCGTTCGCCGCTCGCCGCCAGGTTGCCCCGCGCTGCCGCTCGACTTGCATGTGTAAAGCATTCCGCCAGCGTTCAATCTGAGCCAGGATCAAACTCTTCAGTTCAATCCAATCAAAACTCACAAAGAATCACATGGATTCCAAGTGAGTACTGCAAGATGCTTCATTTCCGATCACCACCCACAATGCAGTGGCTCTCGGTGCGCACCCACAGCACCCACCTCTATCGGCTGTAACTTGTTAAAGAGCGTTTCGCCGGCGTCTCCCCCGAACTGGGGAAGGGGCGAAAAGACTGCGATTATAGCGTGTTTCCACGTCCGGTCAAGCATCCCCGACCGTGCGGATCAGGGTGCCGCGCGAAGGCAGACCCGGGCGAACTTGCGCTTTCCGACCTGGACCACGTACGTCGCCCCCACCGGCAACCGCAAGGCCTTGTCGGTGACCTTTTCCCCATTCACTTTCACCCCCCCCTGCTCGATCATCCGCAACGCCTCGGAAGTGCTGGAACAAACCCCCGACGACTTGAGCACCTGGCCGATGCCCCCCCCCTCTGCGGGCACCTCGATCACCTGTTCCGGAAGGTCCTGTGGAACCTCGCCATGGCGGAACCGCGCCTCGAAGTCCTCCAGGGCTCGCCTCGCCGCCGCCTGGTCGTGAAAGCGGGCGATGATCTCCTGCGCGAACCGCACCTTGATGTCGCGCGGATTGGCCCCCTCCACGACGGATCGCCTCCACCCCGCGATCGTGGCGAGCGACTCGAACGAAAGCAATTCGACGTAACGCCACATCAGGTCGTCGGAGATGCTCATGAGCTTGCCGAACATCTCTTCAGCGGGATCATGGATGCCGACGTAATTGCCTAGCGACTTCGACATCTTGTTGACCCCGTCGAGCCCCTCCAGGAGCGGCATTGTGAGGATCACCTGCGGCTCCTGCCCGTAGTGCTTCTGCAGCTCGCGCCCCACCAGCAGGTTGAACTTCTGGTCCGTCCCGCCAAGCTCCATGTCCGCCTTCATCGCCACCGAGTCGTAGCCCTGCATGAGCGGGTAGAGGAACTCATGGATGGAGATCGGGCGTTGCTCGGCGTACCGCTTCGAAAAATCGTCCCGCTCCAGCATGCGCGCCACGGTCGAGGTGGCCGCCAGCCTGATCATCCCCGACGCCCCGAGCTGGTTGCACCAGGTGGAGTTGAGCAGGATCTCGGTCTTCCCGGCATCGAGAACCTTGAATACCTGCGCCTTGTACGTCTCGGCGTTCTCCGCGATCTGCTCGGGCGTGAGCGGCGGCCGGGTCGCGTTTCGCCCGCTCGGGTCGCCGATCATTCCGGTGAAGTCCCCGATGAGGAACATCACGTGGTGGCCCAGCTCCTGGAGCTGGCGCATCTTGTTCAGCACCACGGTGTGGCCCAGGTGGAGATCCGGGGCCGTCGGATCGAACCCCGCCTTGATGCGAAGCGGCTTCCCCTTGGCAAGCTTGCGAACGAGATCGTCCTCGACAATCAGCTCGTGGGTGCCGCGCCGGATTATCTCGAGATCCGCTTGTTGACTCATTGATTTGATTCCATTTTTTGCCTGACTGCGGAATATTTCTGCTATTCTGCGGCCTTCGGATCCCGCACCGTTGATGAGCATCGAAAGGGTCGCCATTCTAGCTCAGCGCCTTGTCAAGCTCCTGCCTGCCCGGCAGTTGGCGTTCGGAGCGCTCCTGCTCGGCTTGCCGGCAATCGGGGTCGTCACGGCATTTGGAATCGCACCCGGCTCCTTCGCAGACACACTGGAGCGCACGGCGATCACCGCCGCGGTTCCCATACCGGAACTGGTGCCGCACGAATTGCCTGCGGTTCAGCGGTTCGCCAGCCAGGAGCGCGTCCTTCGCGGCGATACCGTGGCCGGCCTGATCGCCCGCCTTGGCATTGCCGACGACGCCGCCCTCGCCTTCCTGCGCACCGACCCCGTGGGCCGCCAGATCTTTCGGCAACTCATCCCAGGCCGGATCATGCAGGCGGAAACGGACGAATCCGGCGGGCTTGTCTCGCTGCGATACTTCGTCGGGCCGGCCAACGTCCTCGAGGTGGCGCGCGGTCCCGATGGCTATTCGGCACGCATGCGCGCCGCCGCCGCTTTGCCCCGTGCCTTTTACAAATCGGCCACCATCAAGTCCTCCCTGTTCGCCGCCACCGATGCCGCGGGCATTCCCGACGCCATCGCCATGCAACTCGCGCGAGTCTTTGCGACCGACATCGATTTCCACGTCGATATCCGCAGCGGCGACCGCTTCTCGGTCATCTACGAAATGGCCTACGAGGGCGGAGAGCTCGTGGCGCCCGGTCGGATCCTGGCGGCCGAATTCGTGAACCAGGGCCGGACGTACACCGCGGTCCTGTTCCACGACGAGGAGGACAACGACGCCTACTACGAGCTGGACGGGGCGAGTCGCGCCAAGGCTTTCCTTCGCTCCCCTGTCGAGTTCTCCCGGGTGAGCTCCGGATTCGGCAGGCGGTTCCATCCGATCTTCAACAACTGGCGGGCCCATACAGGTACGGATTTCGCCGCCCCGAAGGGAACCCGAGTGCTTTCGGTGGCCGACGGACAAGTCGTGTTCGCAGGTTGGCGCAACGGCTATGGCAACACCCTCGAGGTGCGGCACGGCGGCAGCATTTCGACGCTTTATGCCCATCTGTCCGGATTCTCCCCGGGGATGCGGGCGGGAGCACGCGTGAGGCAAGGCGACCCGATCGCGTTCGTAGGCGCAACCGGCTGGGCGACGGGTCCGCACCTGCATTACGAGTTCAAGATGTCCGGGATCCAGCAGGACCCGATGAAGGTCGCGCTTCCGAAGGCGACGCCTGTCCCGGCACGGCTGAAGGCGCGGTTCGATGCCGAGGCGGCCGACGCGGGCGCGCGGATCGCCATGATTCGCGCGACAACATCGCTCCGATTCGAATAGCGTGCGCAGCCTGGCCATCGGCGTCATGTCGGGGACCAGCCTCGACGGAGCCGACGCGATCCTCGCCGACTTTTCGACCTGCCCTCCGCGCAGCGTCGCCACATCGTTCGTTCCGTTCCCCGCGGACCTGAAGGGCCGGCTGCTCGCCCTGAGCGCCCCGGGAGGCGATGGCCTCGACACTGCGGGTGCCTGCACCCGTCAACTCGCGGAGATCTACGCGGAAGCCGTCGCGCGGCTGCTGGCCGACGCCGGTGTTCCTGCATCCGCTGTCGAAGTGATCGGCTGTCACGGACAGACCGTCCGGCACCGCCCGGATCTCGGCTACACGATCCAGTTGAACGACGCGGCCCGCCTGGCCGAGCGGTCGGGCATCGATGTGGTGGCAGACTTCCGGCGCCGGGATATCGCTGCAGGCGGGCAGGGCGCCCCCCTTGTCCCCGTGTTCCACCATGCTGTCTTCCGAAGCGAGGATCGCCACCGCGTCATCGTGAACATCGGCGGCATCGGCAACATCACCTCCCTGCGACCGGATCATGCGATCTCTGGATTCGACTGCGGACCGGGAAACGTCCTGATGGACGGATGGACGAAACGGCACCGGGGCGAGGAGTACGACAAGGACGGCCGCTGGGCTTCCGAGGGCAAGGTGGATCCTGAACTTCTCCATCGCTTCCTGGAAGAACCCTTCCTTGCGAAAAGACCGCCCAAGAGCACTGGACGGGAGCTGTTCAACGAGGTGTGGCTGACAGACCGCCTTGATGGTCGGTGTGCGCCCGCGGACGTGCAGGCGACGCTGCTCGATTTCACCGCGATGACCATCGTTGACGCGATGGACCGGTTCTGCGGAAAGCCCGATGAGATCTATCTTTGTGGAGGCGGCGCGCGCAATCGCCGGCTCGCGGCGCGAATCGGTGCGCTCGCCCTGCCCCGGCCGGTGCGCCCCACGGACGATCTGGGCGTGCCCACGGGGCACGTGGAGGCCATGGCCTTCGCGTGGCTGGCCACGAAGTGCGCCCGGCGCGAGGAGATCGACCTCACCAGCATCACCGGCGCCGCACACCCGTGCATCCTGGGCGCTCTCTACCCCGCCTGAAAAGTCGAAAGGGGAGCCGTGGCTCCCCTTTCGGACGCGTTGCGCCGGCGACTCAGGCGCTGAACGACGACCCGCAACCGCACGTGGACGATGCGTTGGGGTTCTTGATCACGAATTGCGCCCCCTCGAGGCCCTCCGAGTAGTCGATCTCGGCGCCCACGAGGTACTGATAGCTCATCGGATCGATGAGCAGGCTCACCCCGTTCTTCTGCATGATCGTGTCGTCCTCGTTGGCCACTTCGTCGAACGTGAAGCCGTACTGCAGGCCCGAACAGCCCCCGCCCGTCACGAAGACACGCAGCTTGAGGTCGGTGTTGCCCTCTTCCTCGATGAGGGCCTTCACCTTGTTGGCCGCGTTGTCCGTGAAGACCAGCGGGTCGGGCATCGTCGTGGACATGTCGTTCATGAAAATCTCCTGTTGTATGGGGTCCGAGTCAGTCGGACGCGCCGCTCGCTGGCTTCAATTCGACAATCTTTTCGCTCTTCTGGGGGTTCTCATAGACCAACCGCCCCATGACGATCGCGCCCACATGCACTTCGATCGACTTGTACGCCACGTCTCCTGTGACCCGTGCCTTGGGCAGAAGTTCGACGTACTCGGTGGCCCGGACGGGGCCCGCAACGGTGCCGTTCACGACCACGTGCGCGACGTCGATCTCCCCCTCCACCTTGGCCAATTCGGATAGCACGAGAGTGCCCGGCTTGTTGCCGGTCGCCTTGACGTTGCCCTTCACGTTCCCGTCGATGCGCAGCCCCCCGACGAAGGTGATGTTCCCTTCGATCGTGGTCCCTGCACCGATCAGGCTGTCGATCGGGCTCGGCTTGTTGCTCTTGCCGAACATGGAATTCCCCTATTGGACGTTGACGCTTCGGGAGAGTTTAACCTGTCCCCCGGGAAGCGCAAGAACCCGGACTTCGTATCCCTTGAGAATGGCCCCCTCGGGAATCCGGAACCGGCCTTCGACTTTCTGGTAGAAGCGGAACTCGACGTCACCCGCCCCCTCCCCTGCCGATGGGTCGGGGAACGCGAGTGTTGTCACCGCCCCCTGGTACGCGACACGGGCCAGCAGCTGGATGCGGCCCTTGAAATCCTGCTTCCGTTGCCCGCCCTGCGTGAGCAGCATCCGGTAACGGTACTCGCTCGTCTGCCCTTCCTGTTCCACCTTGAGGTTGGCGACTCCCAGGCCCTCCGGAGTTGCCCCCGACGACATGATGTTGCGCAGGAACCCCAGGTCCTCCTTGAGCGCGGCATTCTCGTCCTGCAGCTGCGTGACGTTCCTGCCCAGCTCGAGCTGCGCAGCCTTGTCGATCGCCAGCTGCCGGTCGCGTTCCGCAACGACTACCCGGGCGGCCTCGAGTTCGCGCTTGAATCGGGCGTTATCGTCCCCGAGCGTGGCGATCTGTTGCTTCGCCTCCTCCCGGTTGAACCCGGTGATGCGGTAGCTGTTTTCAACGAGCCACCAGACGACCCCCGCCACGGCGGCCATCATGAGGATGTTCAGCAGCGAGCGCCAGTACCACGCAAGGTGCGAGCGGATCGTCATCCGCGACGAGCGGATGCCGAAGTTGCTGCGCAGGCGCCGGGCGAAGCCCCTCACGGCAGCAACGCCACCTGCTCGAGGCCGCGTCCCTCGGGAAGCCCGAACGCGATGTTCATGTTCTGAACGGCCTGGCCCGCCGCCCCTTTCACGAGGTTGTCCTCCACGGCCAGGACGACGAGCATGTCGCCGCCCATCGGGCGGTGCACCGCGATGCGGCACATGTTCGACCCCCTGACCCACCGCGTCTCCGGTTGTGCGCCGGGAGGAAGAACATCGACGAACGCCTCGCCGGCATACCGGGCTTCGAACAACCGCTGGAAATCCGCCTCCTGCGTGACGCGGGCATACACCGTGGCGAGGATCCCGCGGATCATCGGCACGAGGTGGGGAACGAAAGTGAGGCCGATGTCCTTGCCCCCGGCCTCGCCCAGGCCCTGCACGATCTCCGGGTGGTGGCGGTGGCCAGCCACCGCATAGGCCTTGAAGTTATCGGACGCTTCGGAATAGAGGATGTCCACTTCCGCTTTCCGCCCCGCCCCGCTCACGCCGGATTTCGCGTCCGCCACAAGGTGGCCACGATCCACGAAGTCCGTTTCGACCAGGGGCAGAAGCGCGAGTTGCACCGCCGTTGCATAACAGCCCGGATTCGCCACGAGGCGCGCGGCCCGGATTTTCTCCCGGTTGATCTCCGGCAAACCGTACACCGCCTCGGCCACGAGGTCGGGAGCGGCATGCTTCATCTTGTACCACTGCTCCCACGTAGCGATGTCCTTGAGCCGGAAGTCCGCGGAAAGATCGACGATCTTCACACCCGCTTCGAGGAGCGGGCGCGCCTGCCCCATCGCAACGCCGTTCGGCGTGGCGAAGAACACGCAATCGCAGCCCGTGAGGTCGGTCGCGGCAGGATCGCTGAACGAAAGCTCGACGCGCTTGCGCAGCGACGGGAAGAGGCGCGCGATCGGCGTACCCGCCTCGCCCCGCGAAGTGATCGCGGCGATCTCCACGTCCGGGTGGGCGACGAGCAGCCGCAGGAGCTCCACGCCCGTGTATCCCGTGCCTCCGACAACGCCTACCTTGATCATCTATCGACATCTCCCCAGTGGACCGCCGGGGGCGGCCCCGCATTCCCCGAATGACAAAGCCGCCTTGCGGGGCGGCTTTGTCGTGTTCGGGCGAAACCGGACAGTGCTCTCCCGCCTTAGCGTTTCGAGTACTGCTTGCGGCGCCGTGCCTTGTGGAAGCCGACCTTCTTGCGCTCGACCTCGCGCGCGTCGCGCGTGACCAGCCCCGCCTTCGAAAGCACGGGCTTGAGCGTCGCGTCGTACTCGATGAGCGCTCGCGTGATGCCATGGCGAACCGCGCCAGCCTGCCCGGATTCGCCGCCGCCGAAGACGTTCACCTTGATGTCGAACGTCTGGGCGTGGTTCGTGAGCTCGAGGGGCTGGCGCACGATCATGCGGCCAGTCTCGCGCGAGAAGTACTCGTCGAGAGGCTTCTCGTTGACGACGATCTGACCCTTGCCGGTCTTGATGAAGACACGGGCCACCGCATTCTTGCGACGGCCGGTGCCGTAGTTGTATTTGCCGATCATGGTCGCTCCTTAGATCTCGAGGGACTTGGGCTGCTGCGAGGAATGGGGGTGCGCGGGGCCCGCGTAGATCTTGAGCTTCTTGATCATCGCGTAACCCAGCCGTCCCTTGGGCAGCATGCCTTTCACCGCGAGCTTGAGAACCCGGTCGGGATGGCGCGACTGCAACTTGCTGAAATTCGATTCGTAAATGCCGCCCGGATAGTTCGAGTGGCGGTAGTACATCTTGTCGTTCGACTTGTCGCCCGTGACGCGAAGCTTCTCGACGTTGACCACGACGATGTAGTCGCCGGTGTCGACGTGCGGGGTGAACTCGGGCTTGTGCTTGCCGCGAAGCCGGCGCGCAACCTCGACGGCGAGGCGGCCGAGTACCTTCTCGGTGGCATCCACGACGTACCAGTCGCGCTTGACGGTCCGCGGATTGGCGGAAATGGTCTTCATGAAGGTCCTTATGTACGGGTGCCCCTGGGTGCTTCCGGCAGGCGCCGGAAATACGTTGGGCCCCTTGTTTGGGAAAAGCGAACCTGAAATTATAGGGAAATCAGGCTCTTGTGTCAAAGGCGCTGGTGGCCGGCCGAAGCGGGGGACGCCAACCCGTCCCTCGGATAGAATTCGCTACACACTTTCCGCCCCGCCCATGGACTCAACCCGCTTCGAGCAATACGCGCGTACCGCCAGTATCTCCCTGCTGGTGATCGGCTGCTTCTTCGTGATACGGCCATTCCTCGCTGCCCTGCTCTTCGCGGCCGTGCTGTGCCTTTCCACCTGGCCCGCTTTCCGGTGGCTGAAGGACCGCCTTGGCGGCCGAACCACGCTGACGGCACTCCTGTTCGTACTGGCCATGCTCATGGCCATCGCGCTGCCCGTTGCCTTGGCGGGCGTCAGCCTGGCCACCCATTCCACGCAGGCCATTGACGCGGTTCGGGGGTTCGTCGACCGCGGCCCCTTCGAGTTGCCCGCCTGGCTCACCGGATTGCCCCTGGTCGGCGCTTCCGTTGACGAGTACTGGCATCGCCTCGTCGGCGACCGGTCGGAGATCGTGGCCCTGGCCAGGCGCCTGGCCGAGCCCGCTAAAGGGCTGCTGCTCGGGGCCGGCTCCGCGGCCGGCGAGGGTCTCCTGAGCATCCTGATCGCGATTTTCATGGCCTTCTTCTTCTACCGGGATGGCGAGGCGGCGGGTCTCATGATCCGCAACGGAATGGCCCGCATTGCGGGTGGGGAAAAGGGCGCGGCCGTCATCGAAACGGCTCAGAATGCGGTGAAGGGCGTGGTCTACGGCCTCATCGGAACGGCCCTCGCCCAGGCCGCCGTCGCCCTCGTGGGCTTCGTCATCGCGGGTGTCCCTGCCGTCGTGGCCCTTTCCGCGCTGACCTTCGTCCTGTCCTTCATTCCCATGGGCCCCGCCATCATCTGGGGCGGTGCGGCCGCTTGGCTCTACTCGAATGGGGAATCGGGGTGGGCCATGTTCATGCTCGCCTACGGGGCGTTGGTGATCAGTTCGGTCGACAACGTCATCAAGCCCATCCTCATGAGCCGGGCCGGCGGCTTGTCGATGCTGCTCGTCGTGCTCGGCGTGTTCGGTGGGGCCGTGGCCTTCGGGTTCATCGGGATCTTCGTCGGGCCGGCCCTGCTTGCCGTGGCGTGGAGCCTCCTCACCGCATGGCTCAAGGCCCAGGATCTCAAGAAGCCCGCATGAAAGCGCGCGTGAAACTGGTCGAGGGCATCACCTTCGTCGCCGAGAGCGGCAGCGGTCACGCTGTGATCATGGACGCCTCTCCTGATGTTGGGGGGCGCGATCTCGGTGCGCGTCCCATGGAGATGCTGTTGATGGGCGCCGGGGGCTGCAGTGCGATCGACGTGGTGCACATCCTGCGCAAGGCGCGCCAGGACCTGGTGGATTGCGTGGTCGAACTCGAAGCCGAACGCGCGCCGGAGGACCCGAAGGTCTTCACGCGGATCCACATGCATTATGTCGTGACCGGCCGGGGCCTCAATCCCGCGCAGGTCGAGCGCGCGATCAAGCTTTCGAAGGAGAAATACTGCTCCGCAACGATCATGCTCGCGAAGACCGCAGAGGTTACTTCCAACTACGACATTCGCGAGGCGTGACATCGCCGTGGCCCGGCTGCTTTTCGGCTCGCTCCCCGGCCAATCTTTCGTCGGCGGGTTGCGCGACCACGCACGCTAGAGGCGGTAGGCCGTTTCCGTCATCACCTTCGCCATGAGGCGCATCGCGCCCTTGATCGGCGCCGGCAGCTCCGCCGCACCCATGGCCGTGCCCGTATTCGCGTGCCCGATCTCGTCCTCCCGCATCTGCTCGAGGATCGCCCGGCTGCGCGCATCCTTCGGCGGCAGCTGCTCGATGTGTCCGTCGATGTGCTTCTCGACCTGTCGCTCGGTCTCGACGAGAAACCCCATGCTCCAGCGATCGCCTGCGATTCCGGAAGCCACGCCCAGCGCGAACGACCCGGCGTACCAGAACGGCGACAAGAGGCTGGGGCGCGAGTCCAGCTCCCGAAGGCGTTCCGCGCACCACGCGAGGTGATCACGCTCTTGCGCCCCGGCATGTTCCAGCGTCGCTCGTATCGACTCGTCCCGCGCCAGGAGCGACTGGCCCGCGTAAAGGGCCTGCGCGCACACCTCGCCCGCATGGTCCACCCGCATCAACCCCGCGACATGGCGGCGATCGCTGTCCCCCATTGCGCCGCCGTCCTTGTTGCCCGGGATGGGACGGGACGCTGAGTTCCCACCCGACACGGTTCGCAGCGCGTTGTCCGCAACGATGATGAAGCGATCGAAGGCCGTGATCATGGGCTTGCTCCACGATGGCGAGTTGGAATGAAAAAGGGCGCGGCTTTCGCCGCGCCCTTCAGGTGTTGCTTGCAGCTTTCGCTGGAACCGATCAGAACACGTGGCGAACGCCGAGGCCGAAGCCCTTCGGATCCGCACCCGCGCCGCCCAGGGCAGCCGTGCCGAAGTTGCAGTTCATGTTCGCCGCTGCGTCCGTGGTGGAGCTGCTGTTGTCCACTTCGGCGTAGCTCGCGATGAAGAACGTGCGCTTGCTGAAGTCATAGCGGTAGCCGACGGACCACATGTCGCAATCGCCGGTGCCTTGTTCGGCATGCTGGTACGAGCCGATCAGGACATGCTTGCCCATGGCGTAGTCGGTGCCGACGTAGAACGACTTGTCCTTGACGCTGGAGCCGGGGGCCGACTTCTTGTACTCGCCGTATTGGCCCATGAGGCGCCAGTTGCCGAACGCATACCGGGCAGCGAAGGCGTTGCCATCTTCCTTCGCGTTCGGGGTCGCGGTCGTGCCGACCATGTCCTTGTGCTCTTCGTACGAGTAGGCCAGGTACAGCGGGCCCTTGGCGTAGGTAAGCGAGGCGCCATACTGCTGCGGGTTCGCCGTGGCGGTCTTGCCTTCGTTGGGGGACCACATCAGCTTCGCGTTGAAACCGCTCCAGTCGGGCGTCCAGTACGAAATCTGGTTCGCCGTGCGGCGGCTGAAGTTGCCCTGGTCGAGCGCGGCGCCGGTGATGTCGCCGATGGTCAGGTCACCGTACACGTCAACGGCGGTTTGCGACATCTTCATCGGGGAATCCCAACGGCCGAAGAACGCCGTGCCCCAGTTGCCTTGCAGGCCGACCATGCTGTTGCGGTTGGCAAAGGTGCCGGACGCGTCGTCGGGCGCGAATGCCGTCTCGAGCTGGAAGACGGCTTTCAGGCCGCCACCCAGATCTTCCGTCCCGCGAACGCCGAGGTAGGACGCCTGGTCAGAGATACGCGTGCGATTGTTGGCATTGTTGGCTGCGATCGGGCTGCCTTCCGCCTTGACCGATTCCGCGGTCAAGTAGATGCGACCGTACAAAGTCACGGGGTTTGCGGTCTGCGCCATGACGGTCGGGGCAACGCAAGCGCCCGCCACTGCCAGAGCGATCAGTTTCTTGTTCATCAAAAATCTCCTTTATTGAAGTGAGGCCGAATTCACTAAAGCGCTTTGGAACCGCATGGGGATCTTTGCCCCGATTCTTGGCACTTCTCCCAGATATTTATTGAGAAGCCATCCGCATGATGCCAAACCTGGAGCCTTCTCTCAAGGGGGGGGTGGGAAATCTGCAACAAATAGGGGTGCTTGTTGCTCTCCTGCAACGTCCTTCAGGCACACGAAAAGAGGCGCGAAAGCTCCTCTCCGGGGTCGTCGGCAGCCATGAAAGCGCCTCCAACTAAGTAGGCGCTCACTTTCCTATCCCGCAAGCGCCTTACATCTTCGGGGGCGGCAATCCCGCTTTCAGCGACGAGCAGTTTGCCGGGGGGAATCCGATCCGCGAGACCCAGCGTGGTCTCCAGCCGGGTCTCGAAAGTGCGCAGATCGCGGTTGTTGACCCCTACCAAGGGCGTTTTCAGGCGAACCGCGCGTTCCAGCTGGCCCGCATCGTGGGATTCGACGAGAACATCCATCTTGAGCGAAATCGCCAGCGCCTCGAGTTCAGCCAGGTCCACGTCGGGCACGGCATCCACGATCAGCAGGATGCAATCCGCCCCCCATGCGCGCGATTCGACGACCTGGTAGGGATCGACGATGAAGTCCTTGCGGATCACCGGCAGCGAGCAGGCGGCCCTGGCAGCCTCGAGGTCGCCTCGCGACCCGCCAAAATACTCGCGGTCCGTGAGTACCGAAAGGCACGCCGCCCCGTGGCTCTCATAGGATGCTGCGATTCGCGCCGGATCGAAGTCGGCACGAATGAGCCCCTTGCTGGGGCTTGCTCGCTTGATCTCGGCGATCACCGCCGGCTTCCCCTCGGCGACGCGAGACTGCAAGGCGGCGGCGAAGCCGCGCGGCGGCGAGGCCTCCCGCGCGAGCCTTTCGAGTTCGGCTTGCGGCACGGCGGCACGCGCAGCCTCGATCTCGCGGCGCTTCGTCGCGAGGATCTTCTGCAGGATGTCGCTCAAGAGCCCGCCTTGGCAAAGGCCTGAGTGAACGAAACCAGCCGGTCCAGCTTCGCCTTGGCAGCGCCCGAAGTGATCGCCTCGCGTGCGAGCGCCACGCCGTCCCAGAGGCTGGCGGCCACGCCGGAGACATAGAGGGCAGCGGCGGCATTGAGGAGGACCACGTCACGCGAAGGCCCGGGCTCGCCCGCGAGCACCGCCTGCACGCGCGCCCTCGACTCGTCGGGCCCGGCGACCTGGATCGCCTCGAGGGGCGCCACGTCCAGCCCGAATTGCTTCGGCTCGATCGCGTACTCGGTGATGAAGTCGTGCTTGAGTTCGGCCACGGTCGTCGGACCCGTGATCGTGATCTCGTCCAGCCCGTCGTGGCCGTGGACGATCAGCACGTGACGGCTGCCCAGCATCTTGAGCACGCGCGCCTGGATGCCGACCAGGTCGGGATGGAAGACGCCCATCACCTGGTTGGGAGCGCCCGCCGGGTTGGTCAGCGGCCCGAGGATGTTGAGGATGGTGCGCATGCCCAGCTCCTTGCGAACGGGCGCGGCGTGCTTCATCGCCGGATGGTGGCTGGGTGCGAACATGAACCCGAGTCCGACTTCGCGCATGCACAGCGCCACCTGCTCGGGCGACAGCTCGAGGTTCACGCCAAGGCCCTCTAGAACGTCGGCGCTGCCCGACTTCGACGACACCGAGCGGCCCCCGTGCTTGGCAACCCGCGCACCGGCGGCAGCGGCGACGAACGCCGCGGTCGTGGAGATGTTGAACGAATGTGACTTGTCGCCCCCCGTGCCGCAGGTGTCGACGAGATGCTCGAGTCCCGCCGCGTCCACCTTGGTCGAGAACTCCCGCAACACCATCGCGGCCGCCGCGATCTCGGAAACCGACTCCGTCTTCACGTGCAGTCCCATGAAGATGGCGGCGAGCTGCACCGGCGTGACCTTGCCCTCCATCACCTGGCGCATGAGGTCGACCATTTCGTCGTAGAAGATCTCGCGCTTGTCGCAAAGCCGGTTGATCGCTTCGTGGGCGGTGAACATGGCTACTCCTGCGTGAGGAAATTGCGAAGCAGGGCGTGGCCGTGCTCCGTGAGGATCGATTCGGGATGGAACTGCACGCCCTCCACGGGCATCGAGCGATGGCGCACGCCCATGATCTCGCCATCTTCGGTCCACGCGGTGATCTCGAGATCCGCCGGGCAGCTCTCGCGCTCGATGGCGAGCGAGTGGTAGCGGGTCGCGTTGTACGGCGAGGGCAGGCCGCGAAACACGCCATTGCCCGAGTGGTGGATCGGCGAAACCTTCCCATGCATCAGGGTCCTGGCATGAACGACGCGCCCACCGAAGGCCTGGCCGATTGCCTGGTGGCCGAGGCACACGCCCAGGATGGGGATCTTTCCCGCGAAACGCGCGATCGACGGAAGCGATACGCCCGCCTCGTTGGGCGTGCACGGCCCCGGCGAGATGACGATGCGCGAAGGCGCGAGGCGCTCGATGTCGTCCACCGTGACCTCGTCGTTGCGCACGACGCGAACTTCCTCGCCGAGTTCGCCGAGGTATTGCACGAGGTTGTAGGTGAACGAGTCGTAGTTGTCGATCATGAGCAGCATGACGGGATCCTCACGCCTCAGGGGCGTCGAGCCCCGCGTTCACCATCTCGGCGGCCGCGAGGAGCGCCCGCGCCTTGTTGCGCGTCTCGAGCCACTCCTGCTCCGGAATGGAGTCGGCCACGATGCCGGCCGCGGCCTGCACATGCAGCTCTCCCTCCTTCACCACGCCGGTGCGGATGGCGATGGCGAGGTCCAGGTTGCCGTTGAACCCGAGGTATCCCACGGCGCCGGCGTACACGCCGCGCCGCTCCGGCTCGAGTTCGTCGATGATCTCCATCGCGCGGACCTTCGGCGCCCCGGTCACCGTTCCCGCCGGGAAGGTTGCGCGCAGCAGTTCCATCGGCGTGAGGCCCGGGTCCACCTCGCCTTCCACGTTCGAAACCATGTGCATCACGTGCGAGTAGCGCTCGACGGCCATCTGCTCGGTCACGCGAACCGTCCCGACGCTGGCGATCCGCCCGACATCGTTGCGGCCGAGGTCGATCAGCATGAGGTGCTCGGCCCTCTCCTTGGGATCGCTCACGAGTTCGCGCTCCATGGCCAGGTCCTTCTCCGGCGTTGCGCCGCGCTTCCTCGTTCCGGCGATGGGACGCAGCGTGACCTTGTCGCCCTCGCGACGCACGAGGATCTCGGGCGAGGCGCCGACGAGCTGGGAATCCCCGAAATCGAAATAGAACATGTAGGGCGAGGGATTGATGGAGCGAAGGGCGCGGTAAAGGTTCAGGGGAGAACCCGCGAAGCGCTGCGTGAGGCGCTGGGAAATCTGCACCTGCATCACGTCCCCGTCGGCGATGTAGCGCTTGGCCTTCGCGACGGCGGCATAGAAGGGTTCCTCGCCGATGTTCGATCGCGGCGTTTCAGCGGCGCCCGCCGGGACGTGCTCCGGCAGCGATGCCGTGCCCCGAAGCCTTCCGCGAAGGGCCGCGAGCCTTTCCCGGGCCCGCCCGTAGGCATCCGGCTCGCACGCATCGGCATAGACGATGAGGTGCACCTTGCCCGCGACGTTGTCCACGACAGCGAGTTCCTCCGAGAGGAGCAGGCGGATGTCGGGCAGCCCGATGGAGTCCGGGCGCGAATCACGGGCCAGTTTCGATTCGATGTAGCGCACCGTGTCATAGCTGAAATAGCCGGCGAGGCCGCCCGCGAATCTGAGGTTCGAGGCAAGGGGAGCGGCCGCCACGCGCTTTCGGTATTCGTCCACGAAGGCGAGCGGGTCGCCCGCATCGTGCTCCTGCGCGACAACCCCGTCGCGATAAACGCGCGCGCGTCCCTTCGCCACCTCGATCCATTCGCGCGCGGGGAGCCCGATGATCGAGTAGCGGCCGAACCGCTCCCCGCCGATCACCGACTCGAGAAGATACGACCCCGGCGAGTTGGCGAGCGTGAGGTACAGCGAAAGCGGGGTATCGAGATCGGCGAGCGTCTCGAGCGTGAGCGGGATTCTGTTGAAGCCGGCGCGGACAAGCGCCTGGAAGTCATTCTCGGTCATGGTTCACCACACGGCATTCGGGTCGAAGGGAGGTCGGGGCCGGGCGTTTCAGCGCCAGCTGTGCCATCGCCAGTCGAGCAGGAATCCGCGCAGTGCCATGATTGAGGTCGGGGTGTGGGAGCCGAAGGACTAAACCATTGTAATCGATCTGGCGGCCTCTTCCACGCTCGCCACGACCGCATCGGCGCCCAGGTCCTCCAGCGCGAGGCCCTCGCGGTAGCCATACGGGACGACGACCACCGGGCACCCGGCGGCGCGCGCGGAGAGCACGTCGTTGAGTGAATCGCCAACCACCAGCGTCTGCGCCGGGGAGGTGCCAAGCTTTTCCGCCGCGTAAAGCATGGGTTCGGGATGCGGTTTCTTGCGCTCCATCGTGTCCCCCGAGACCACCACGCCGAAGAACCGCCTCAACCCGGTCAGCTCCAGGAGCGGTTCGGTGAAACGGCCCGCCTTGTTCGTCACGCACCCCATGGCGATGCCGGCCCGCTCCAGCGCCTCGAGCCCGCTCACGACGCCGGGGTACAGACGCGACCGGTCCGCGATCCCGGCGATGTAGTGCCGTTCGAATGCTTCCTGGGCGCGCTGCCGTTGGTCCTCGGAGCCGCCGCCAGTCGCCTCGAAGCAGCGGTTGACGAGGTTCACGACTCCCTTCCCGACGTAGTCCCGGATTCGCGTTTCGTCGAGAGGCGCCCGTCCAAGTTCCGCGAGCATACGGTTGGCGGCCGACGCGAGGTCGGGGGCGGTGTCGAGCAAAGTCCCGTCGAGGTCGAACAGCGCGGCGCGAATGTGTCCGCGCGGGATCGGGTCCGGCACGATTCAGGCCCCGGCGAGCGCTTCGCGCAGCCGGCGGATCGCGGCCACGCGATCGCGCTCGCCGAAGACCGCCGAGCCCGCCACGAATGTATCCGCCCCGGCCTTGGCGACCGCGGCGATGTTGTCCGCCTTCACTCCGCCGTCCACTTCCAGCCAGATGTCGCGCCCGCTCGCCTCGATGCGCCGCCGCGCCTCGCGGATCTTGGGCAGCGCGGAGGCGATGAAGGACTGCCCGCCGAAGCCGGGGTTCACGCTCATGATGAGGATCAGGTCCACCTTGTCCATCACATGATCCAGCCAGGCAAGCGGCGTGGCCGGGTTGAACACGAGCCCCGCCTTGCAACCGTTGTCGCGGATGAGGCCAAGCGTGCGATCGACGTGCTCGCTCGCCTCCGGGTGGAAGCTGATGATCGAGGCGCCCGCCTTCGCAAAATCGGGGACGATCCGGTCCACCGGCTTCACCATCAGGTGAACGTCGATCGGCACGCTGCAGTGCGGGTGGATCGCCTCGCACACGAGCGGGCCCACCGTGAGGTTGGGGACGTAATGGTTGTCCATCACGTCGAAGTGAATGAGGTCGGCGCCTGCCGCGATGACGTCCTTCACCTCGTCGCCGAGGCGCGCGAAATCCGCGGACAGGAGGCTGGGAGCGATGCGGAACATGGCGGCTTTCGGGAGGCGGTGGACGATGAAATTCTACGCGATTCCCCGCGCCCTTTCGCGGTGCGGGTTTCCTGCTAACATCGACGCATGCCCGAATCGAAGAGATACGTTGTCGCGGTCACCGCGCATTCGACCTACCTGCCCGACCAGTCGGACGAGGACGACGAGCGGTTCGTGTTCGCCTACACCATCCGCATCACGAACACGGGCGACGTCACCGCGCAGGTCATGAGCCGCCACTGGATCATCACCGACGCGGACAACAAGGTGCAGGAAGTGCGCGGAATGGGCGTGGTCGGCGAGCAGCCCGTCCTGAAGCCCGGCGACACGTTCGAGTACTCGAGCGGGTCTTCCATTCCGACCGCGGTGGGCACGATGCGCGGCAGCTACCAGCTGGTGGCGGAGGACGGCACGCGCTTCGAGGCCCCGATCCCCGAGTTCGCCCTGAGCGTTCCCCGAGTCCTGCACTAGCCGCCCGGCGGCGGGTCCTTGCCTGCCGGATTCCCGGCGCCTTCCTTCGTTTTCGGCTTGCGCGGTATCGTCCACCAAACGAGACCCACGGCGATCGCAAGTGCTGCCGTCACCTCGAGGAACATCCAGCCCATTGGCGGCCCTGTGAGAAATTGGTGAGGAGATGGGGTGGGGTTGCTTTGCAGCGCACAAGCTTCAGCCCGGCTGCTGCAAAGCAATCCGACCCCATTTCCTCT
Source organism: Betaproteobacteria bacterium (assembly GCA_016720855.1). NCBI lineage: Bacteria > Pseudomonadati > Pseudomonadota > Betaproteobacteria > Betaproteobacteria bacterium. The sequence continues at coordinate 575,625 of JADKJU010000003.1, forward strand.
GACTCCATTTTCTCACAGGACGGGCCGCTCAATCTCTTCCGCTATACTCGCCGCGATGCCGCCCGCACTCGCTCTTCCGGCGTTGCGATTGCGCACCGCCGCCCATCTCGGCATCGCGCTCCTGGCCTGCGCCTGCGCCACACCGCCCGCGCCGGTCGCCGTGAAGCCGCCGGAAGCGCTCGTCTGCCCGCCCGCCGAGAAGCTGGTCTGCCCGCCATCGCCCGCCGCGCCCGCGATACCTGCTCCTGTCCCCGAAGTGGAGTACCGGGGCCGGCTGCAGCCGGTCTCATGGATGGACATACCCGATTGGGGGCGCGAGCCGCTGGGCGACTCGCTGCTCGCCTTTGTGCGCGGCTGCAGCGCGCTGGAGATGCTGCCGGCGTGGCAACCCGTCTGCGCCGCGGCCACGGCGCTGCCGCCGAAAAGCGCCGACCGCGACATCGCGGCTTTCTTCGAATCGCGCTTCGACCCGTATCGGGTGATCAATGCGGACGAATCCGCCTCGGGCATGGTCACGGGGTACTACGAACCCCTGCTTCGCGGCAGTCGCACGCGAACGCCCCGCTACCGCTACCCCATCTACGCGGTGCCGCAGGACCTGCTCGTGATCGACCTCTCGTCGGTATATCCGGAGCTCAAGCACAAGCGCCTTCGCGGCAGGATCGAAGGCAATCGCGTCGTCCCGTACCTGGCGCGCGGCGAAATCGACAAGGATCCCGCTCCCCTGAAGGGGCTCGAAATCGCCTGGGTGGACGATTCGGTCGAGCTCTTCTTCCTGCACATCCAGGGCTCCGGACAGGTGCAACTCGAAAACGGCGAGCGCCTGCGCGTGGGCTACGCAGACCAGAACGGATATCCGTTCCGGTCGGTGGCGAGGCTCCTCATCCAGCGCGGCGAGTTGCCGGCGGAGCGCACCTCGATGCAGGGGATCAAGGACTGGGCGCGACGCCACCCGGGCAAGGTGCAGCGCTTCATGAACGAGAACCCGAGCTTCGTCTTCTTCCGCGAGCTGCCGGGCGATCTTCCGGGGCCCATCGGAACGCTGGGCGTACCGCTCACGGCGGAACGCTCGATCGCGGTCGATCCGCGCGTGATCCCGCTTGGCGTGCCCGTGTATCTGGCCACGACCTGGCCCGGTTCGCCTCGGCCTCTCAACCGTCTCATGGTGGCCCAGGACACGGGAGGCGCGATCAACGGCGGCGTGCGAGCCGATTTCTACTGGGGGTTCGGCGATGCCGCCGGGAACCAGGCGGGCAAGATGCGCCAGGCCGCGCGCATGTGGGTGCTGCTTCCGAAGGGCTACACGCCGCCCGCGATCGTGCAGACCGAACCGAAGCCGTAGCGCCAGCGCCGCGCAGCGTGCCCGCGGCAACTCCCGGACAACCCTACGGCTTGCCGGCGGCCTTCGCGTCGGCGAGGCGCTTCTCGAACGCCGCAATGGGCATCGCACCGGGAACGCGTTCGCCATCCTCGAAGAAGATCGTGGGCGTACCGGTGATGCGCTTCTCCCGCCCGTAGGCGACGAGCTTGTCGATCGGGTTCTCGCAGTTCGTCGCACCGTCGGGGTCGGCGTTCTTCAGCATGAGGTCCAGCCAGGCCTTCGCCCGGTCCGGCGCGCACCACACGGCCTTCGACTTCGTCGCCGACTCGGGCGACAGGATCGGATAAAGGAAGACGTGGATCGTCAGGTCGGTCACCCCGGCCAGGTCCTTCTCGAAGCGCTTGCAGTAGCCGCAGTTCGGGTCCTCGAAGATGGCGATGCGCCGCGAACCGTTGCCGCGGACGATCTTGATCGAGGATTCCAGCGGCAGGCTGTCGAACTTGACGGCCGAGAGCTTGCGCACGCGCGCTTCGGTCACGTTCTCCCGGGTCTTCGCGTCGATGAGCGAGCCCAGCAGGAGGAACGTGGTCTTCTCGTCGGTGTAGAAGACCTCCCCTCCCCCGGTCACCTCGATCAGGCCTGCGTACCCGGTCTTGCGGGTCGTCTCGATCTGGGCTTCCGGGAATTTCTTCTTGAGGTCGGCCTTGACTCGCTCCAGGTCCTGCGCGAAGGCGGGAAGGGCAAGAACGAGGGCCAGCATGGCCGCGGAGAGGGAGGCGAGAAGGTTCATGGGGGTCTCAGGGATTCCGGGTTTGGGCCGCCACCGACCGGGGAAGTTCCCGGGGTTGGAGCCGGGCGATTATCGCATTGCGTGGGAAGAAAGGGCCCGCGTGGCCCAGGGGGCTGCGTCCACTGCCCTCAACCCCGCGTTTCGCACCGCGCCGGCGAAGGCGGAATCGATCCCGAAAAGCCACTCCAGGCGGTCGGTGACGAACTGCATCGCGTCCACGTCGGCCCGCCTCGCCCGTTCGTGGCGGCGAAGGAGCGCGAGATCTCCCGGGCGCTCCAGGAACGAGCGCGATCCCAGGGTGCCCGCGAGGCTGGCCGCATCCTGGAATCCCAGGTTCACGCCCTGGCCTGCAAGCGGGTGCACGCCGTGCGCGGCATCCCCGATGAGCACGGCACCGGGCACCGCGATGCGCGGCACGCGAATGAGCCGCAGCGGAAATCGCGCGACCGCGGAATCGAGCGCGAGTTCGCCCAGGGCCGCACCCCCGCGTCGCGAACGCGGCGGGAAAAGTCCTCCGGATCCAGCGCGGCGAGTTCGTCGGCCAGGCCGTCGCGCGCGGACCACACGAGGGAGATGCGGTCGCCGGGCAGCGGCAGCCAAGCGAGGATGCCGTCGGCCCGGAACCACTGCCGGGCCACTCCTGCGTGCGGCTTCTCGCATCGAAAATGGGCCACGACCGCCGTCTCGCGGTATCGCTTGGCCTGCGAGGCGAGCCCGAGTTCGCCCCGCACCCACGAATCCGCACCATCCGCACCCACCAGAAGGTCCGCTCCCGAAGACGATCCGTCCTCGAGAACAGCCTCGGCGCCCCGCGAGTGCGTCGAGATCGAGCGAAGCCGGATGCCGCACGATAGCGAGCAACCGCGTTGGAGCGCGGCCTCTTCGATCGCGCGCGACAGGCGGTTGCCCTCGGCGATCCAGGCAAGCGCCCGACCTCCAGCCGGCGCGAATTCGAGCCGGCTCCTGCCGTCGTCGCCGAAGATCTCCATGCGCGTGACGGCGGCGATCCGGTCGGCCGGCATCCGGCGCCACGCATCGATCTGCCGCAGGAAGGTGCGCGTCCCCTCGCTCAGCGCGAAGACGCGGATGTCGCAAGACTCCGGGTCCGATGCCGGGCGGGGCGGACCGCTTTCGAGAACGCGGACCTCGTCGCCGCAGGCGGCCGCGAACGCGAGTCCCACGGCGCCGCCTCCCACGACGAGGATCCGGCCACGGCCGGCGACATGATTCTTCATCGGCGCGTGCGGTTCACCGGGACGTCGCCCCATGGATCATCCGGTCCGCCAGCCATCGACGCGCGGGCGGAATGATGTCGAGCACCGAAAGGGCGAGCCCGCGTCCCAAAGTCGGCAAGCGGCGCTCGTCCATGAACGCGCCCACGAGGAAGTCGGTGAACGCGACGCCTCGCCCTGCGTCGCGGCGGCGCGAGTGACGGTAGGCCTCGAGCACGGCGCAATCGCCCGGATCCGGCGCGCCCCCGGCCGCCAGGATCGCCACGAGCGAGGCGGCATCGCGCAAGCCGACATTGAGCCCCTGCCCGGCAATGGGGTGCATCGCCTGCGCCGCGTTGCCCGCGATCACCGTGCGAAGCGCGATCGTGGAATTGATGGTCCTGAGCCTCAGCGGGAATGCGGCCCGCGGCCCCGCCCCGACGAACCGCCCTGCGCGGTCGCCGAAATGCGCCTGCAATCGCGCCAGGAACTGCGCGTCCTCCAGCGCGAGGATGCGTTCCGCCTCGGCCGGCGCCGCGGTCCACACGAGGGCATAGCGCTCCCCCACGGGCAGCAGCGCCACCGGCCCCTGCGGCGTGAAGCGCTCGTAGGCGCGGCCGCGGTGCGGCCGGTCGGTGTGCACCGGCCCGGTGATCGCGACCTGTCCGTAATCCTTCTCCGAATAGGCCAGCCCAGGGATTCGCCGCGCGTTGGCGCCGCCGTCGGCCAGCACGAGCAGCCGCGCTTCCAGGCGCTTTCCGTTGGCAAGGCGAAGCTTCGCCGACTGCGCATCCAGCTCGATCGCCTCGCACGGTGTCCCCCACGAAACGCTGGCGCCCAGCGCGACGAGTCGCGCCTCGAGCTCTTCCTCGAGCGCGGCGTACGCCACCGTGTACCCCAGGGCGGCCAACCCCTGGTCCGCTGCCGTGATGAGCGTGCGGCCCGGGCCGCCCTTCTGCGAGACGTGGATGTCCGCGATGGGCGTGACGCCGGCCGAGGGCCAACCGCCCGCCTCCTCGAGCAGCTCGCGGCTCGCCTGCGAAAGGGCGAGCGTACGAGTATCGCGCGACGGGGCGCTGCGGGCCTCGAGGACGCGAACCTGGCGCCCTGCGGGAACGAGTAGGGCCGCGAGCGCAGCGCCGACCGGCCCTGCACCCACGATGGCGACATCCACGCGATCCATCATGCCCGGCGCCCGCGCGCTAGCCTCGGACCGCGGCCTCGACGTCGGTCACGCGCTTGGGACAGCCGGCGGTGAGGACATCGCGGCCCTTCGCGGTGACGAGGATGTCGTCCTCGATGCGAACGCCGATGTTCCAGAATGGCTTCGGCACGTTGTCGGCCGGGCGGATATAGCACCCCGGCTCCACCGTGAGGACCATCCCCGGCTTGAGCTTCCTCCACTTGCCCTTCTGCATGTACACGCCGGCATCGTGAACATCGAGACCCAGCCAGTGGCCGGTGCGGTGCATGTAGAACTGCTTGTACGACTCGTCGGCAAGCACCTTGTCCACGCTGCCCTTGCAGAGCTTCATGTCGATGAAGCCGCGCACCAGCACGCGCGTGGCGGCGTCGTGGTAGTCGACGAAGGCCGCACCCGGCTTCACGGCCTTGATGGCGGCTTCCTGCGCGGCCAGCACCAGCTCGTACACGTCCTTCTGCGCAGCGGTGAACTGTCCATCCACCGGGAAGGTACGCGTGATGTCGGCGGCATAGCTGTCGAGTTCGCAACCGGCGTCGATCAGCATCAGGTCGCCCTTGCGCAGCTCGGCCGTGTTCTCGCGGTAGTGCAGCACGCAGGCGTTGGCGCCCGTCGCGACGATGGATCCGTACGCGGCCGATCGCGCCCCGTTGCGGCAGAACTCGTGCAGGATCTCCGCCTCGATCTCGTATTCGCGCCGACCCGGCGAGGCGGCGCACATCGCGCGCACATGGGCGTCCCCGGAAATTTCCGCGGCGCGGCGCATGATCGCGATCTCGCTCGCATCCTTGAAGAGGCGCATCTCGTTCACTGCTGCGCGCACGTCGCGGATCTCGGCCGGGGCCGAGACGCCCGTGCGCACTTTCGCGCGAACTGCATTGAGCCACCCGGTCACGCGCGCGTCCCACGCGGGATCGGCGCCTACCGGCGTATGGATCACCGGCTGGTCGGCGATGAGCTCCGGAATGCTCGTGTCCAGGTCCGCGATCGGGTAAGCGCCATCGAAGCCGAACGCCTGCTTCGCGAGTTCCGGGCCGAATCGGAACCCGTCCCAGATTTCGCGTTCGAGGTTCTTCTCGCGGCAGAAAAGCAACTCGCGTGGCTTCTTGCCGAGCACGATGACGAGGACGGCCTCGGGCTCGCGAAAGCCCGTGAGGTAGTAGAAGCCGCTGTCCCATCGGTAGTCGTAGTGGGAATCGGCGTTGCGCGTTCGCTCCGGCGCGGTGGGCAGGATCACCACGCCTTCGCGCAGCCCGCGGGCGAGGCTTGCGCGGCGACTGCGGAACGGCTTGATGCGGTGGGGGTTGTCGAGCTTCATGGGAGATCCCGATGGGCTGCGCGCCAGGGCGCCGCGAGGCCGCCGATTCTACCGGGATTCGTGGGGGCGGGCCGCGTGGGCGCGCATGAGTCCGGCGAGCGATTCCTGTCCTTCGGCCTCGAGCGCGGCCGCCACGCCTTCCACGTCCTCCGGGCGGCGGTTCTGCGAGAGCTTGAACTTGCCCTCCAGCCGATCGACCGCGATCTCGAACGCCACGATCGCCTCGAGGAGCTTCGGCGTGTAATCGGCCGGCAGACTCTCCATGCGCCAGGGCGATTGCCGGTCATCCTCGTACGTCCGCGACAGGCGGTCGAGCAGCGGCGCGAGGTCCTGCGGCGCCAGCAATCGGGCGGTGCCGTGCGCGTGCACGACGGCGTAGTTCCACGTCGGAACGCTCGGGTGGTTCGCGTACCAGCCGGGCGAGACGTAGGCGTGGGGCCCTTCGAAGATCACGAGCACCTCCCCTGCCGCCTCGAGCTCTTGCCAGTGCGCATTCGCGCGGGCCACGTGTCCGAGCAGGCGAAGGCGCCCGTCCGCGCCGCGCTCCGGCAGGAAGGGAATGTGGCTCACGGAGAAGCCCGCGGGTCCCGCGGAAACAAGGGCGCCGAATGCATGCGCCTCGACGAAGCGCTCGAGCGTCTCGCGATCGTCGATGCGGAAATGGCGGGGGACGTAGAACGTCATCGCGAAAGCCTCCTGTCGAGATCTGCCAGTTGCGCGGGCGTGCCCAGATTCTCCCACGCGCCCGCGAAGCGCTCGCCCGTGACGCGCCCCTCGTCGATGAACCGGTACGCCCACGGAAAGAGTGCCAGGCGCGTGCCGGACGCAAGGCCCGAAAAAAGCGCCGGGTGGAATACCGCGATGTTCGCGTAGGTGAGGAGCGGCCCGTCCCGGCGCACCCGTTCGCCGGCAAGGCCCATGTCCCCCGCCGGATGGTACGGCGGATTGTCCACGAGCACGAAGTGCGCCGCATGGCGGGCCGGGTCCTTCGCGATCGCCTCGGCCACGCTCGCCAGCCGCGAGTAGTCGTATTCCGTGTAGATGTCGCCGCTCACGACCACGAACGGATCCGGGCCGAGCAGGTCGAGCGCCTTCACGATGCCGCCCGCCGTCTCGAGCGCGGTGCCTTCGCGCGACCACGAGATGCGTACGCCCCAGCGCGACCCGTCTCCCACCGCAGCCTCCAGCTCCCCGCCCAGGTACGCGTGGTTGGCGACGATGCGGCGGATGCCCGCCGCGGCCAGGCGTTCGAGTTGCCAGCCGATGAGGGGCTTGCCGCCGACCGGAAGCAGGGGCTTGGGCACCGCGTCCGTGAGCGGCCGCATGCGCTCGCCGCGGCCCGCCGCGAGGATGAACGCCGGGGGCATCATCGCGGCGTCTTCGGGGTCATCGGGGTTCGCCGCCGGCGTGCGCGCCCGCGCCTTCGAGCCGGTCCAGCAGCCTCGCAAGGGGCGCGAGCTCGCGGTATCGCGCGCATGCGTGGCGCACGTAACCGGCGAAGCGCGGCGTGTCGTCGAGATAGCCGGGCTTGCCGTCGCGATAGTGGATGCGCGCGAAGATCCCCATCACCTTGAGGTGACGCTGCAGGCCCATCCACTCGACATTCCGCCAGAAATCGGCAAAGTCGGCGCGAACGGGCAGGCCGCGCTTCCTCGCCGCCTCCCAGTAGCGCACTGTCCCGTCGAGGACGCGCTCCTCGTCCCAGCTCACGAAGGCGTCGCGGTAGAGCGAAGCGACGTCGTAGCTGATCGGCCCCATCACGGCGTCCTGGAAGTCGAGCACTCCCGGGTTGGGCTCCGACACCATGAGGTTCCTGGGCATGAAGTCGCGGTGCACGAAGACCTGCGGCTCGGCGAGGTTGGACGCAAGAATGCGCCGGAAGACATTGTCCAGATCCTCTCGCGCCGGCGCATCGAGCGTGACACCCAGGTGCCGTGCGACGTACCAGTCCGGGAAGAGCGAAAGCTCGCGGCGAAGCAGCGTCTCGTCGTAGGACGGCAACTCCCCCTCGCGGCTGGCCGCCTGCCAGTCGAGCAGCGTCGCGATGGCGTCGCCGAAAAGCCGGTCGGTGTTGCCGCTGTCGAAAGCCTGCAGGTAAGTCTGCCGGCCCAGGTCGGTGAGCAGGAGAAAGCCCTGCGCGAGGTCCGCCGCGATGATCTCCGGCACGTGCATGCCGGCCGCGCGCATGAGGGCGGCGACCTTCACGAAACTCCGGCAATCCTCGCGTTCGGGCGGCGCGTCCATCGCGACCCACGTGCGATCCTCCGAGAAGACGCGAAAGTAGCGGCGAAAGCTCGCGTCGGCGCTGGCCGGTTCGCGCGTGTACGCGCGCCCGCCGAGGGCGTCACGAAGCCAGGCGTCGAGCGCCTCGAGGCGGTCCATGGGGAGTGAAGCGCAGGGTCTTTCGCGTGTATTCTTGCCGATTCTAGCATCGCGCCGCCCCCCTCTTCCCCGATGGTCCGCCGCTTTTCCACGCTCGTCCTCGCCTGCGCATGCGCCCTGCCGGCATGGGCGGAGGAAGGGATACCCCTGAAGCTCGACCGCACGCTCTCCGCGCCGCCGTCCAGGATCCAGCGCGACGCCGTGCGGTTCTTCTCGGCCGACCGCCTCACGGGCGACGAGGCGCAGAACGTCACCGCCTCGGGCAATGCCATGCTGCGCCAGCGAGGCGCCACCATCAGCGCGGACCTGGTGGAGTACACCGCCGAAACCGACATCGCCGTCGCCACCGGCCATGTGCGCCTCGAGCGCGAGGGGAACACCGCCATCGGCCCGAGACTCGTCTACCAGGTCGAGGAAGGCACCGGGGAGATGGAAAGGCCCGTGTTCGAGATTCCGAAGCGCGAGGACCGCCGCCATGCCTCGCGTGGCTCGGCCGAGCGCGCCGTGATCGAGGGCGAGAACAAGAGCCGTTACTTCAACGGGGAGTACACGACCTGCCCCGTCCCGCGCGACGACTGGAAGCTCAAGGTGAGCGAGCTCGCCGTCGATGGCAAGGGCCAGGTCGGCACCGCCTACCACTCCTCGGTCTGGTTCCTGGGCGTGCCGCTCCTCTACTCGCCCTGGCTCACCTTCCCCATCAACAACGCGAGGACCACGGGCTTCCTCGCGCCCACCCTCGGCTCCTCCGGCCGCGGCGGCTTCGAATTCTCGCTTCCCTGGTACTGGAACATCGCCCCGAACCAGGACGCGACCATCACGCCGAAGATCTTCTCGAAGCGCGGTTTGCAGGTGGGCGGCGAGTATCGCTACCTCTTCCCGACCTTCTCGGGGCAGGCCGACGTCGAGTTCATGCCCCACGACGCGATCACGGACAGCGATCGCTACCTGCTCGCGCTGAAGCACTCGCAACAGCTGCCCTACGGCTGGTCGTTCGCCGTCAACGCGCAAAAGGTTTCCGACGACAACTACTTCCGCGACCTTTCCACGCACGTGGACGCGACTTCGCAGATCAACCTTCCGCGGGACGCGATCCTCGCCTATCACGACGACCACTGGTCGTTCACGACCCGCGCGATCGCCTACCAGACCCTGCAGGACCCCCTGGCTCCCGTCACGCCGCCCTATCGCCAGGTGCCGCAGTTCGTGCTCTCCGGTCTGAAGCAGGACGTTTACGGAGCCGACCTGCAGCTGACGGGCGAGCTCACCAACTACACGCATCCGACGCTCGTGAACGGCCAGCGCCTGATCGTCTATCCCCAGGTATCGCTGCCGATGCGGTGGGCGTGGGGCTACGTGACCCCGAAGGCAGGCTTCAACTACACGCAGTACAACCTCGCGCAGAACAGCGCAGGGCTCAACGACGCGACGCGCAGCGTGCCTCTCGGCAGCGTGGATGCGGGCATGTTCCTCGACCGCCCGTGGGAATTCCAGGGTCGGCGCTACCTCCAGACACTCGAGCCGCGGCTCTTCTACGTCCGGGTCCCGTACCGCGACCAGACGCAGCTTCCCAACTTCTCGACCGCGGAAGTGGACTTCGGCTCCAATTCCCTCTTCCGCGACAACCGCTTCATCGGCGGCGACCGCATCGGAGACGCCAACCAGCTCACGGCGGCGATCACGAGCCGGCTCGTCGAGTCCGACACGGGCCTCGAGCGGCTCAAGTTCACGCTGGGCCAGATCTATTATTTCGACTCGCAGCGCGTGTCGCTCGGCGGCCCGCCGCCGGAAGGCAACCGGTCCGGCCTCGTCGCCCTGGCCACCGGCCAGGTGACGCCAGCGATCGCCATCGACGGCGACTTCAAGTACAACACGGGCCAGAACAATGCCCAGCAATTCGACATCGCCGCGCGCTACAACCCCCGCCCCGGCAGCCTGGTGAACGCAGCCTACCGCTACACGCAGGGGCAGGTGAAGCAGGTGGACCTCTCGGGACAGTGGCCCGTGACCGGGGGACTTTCGGCCGTGGCCCGCTGGAACTGGAGCATCCAGGACAAGAAGCTTGTCGAAGGCCTTGCGGGCATCGAATATAATGCCGGCTGCTGGGAGTTGCGCGCGGTCGCGCACCGATTCATCACCGCCACACAGCAGGTATCGACTTCCTTCCAGATCCAGCTCGAGCTCTCGGGCCTTTCGCGGATCGGCATCAGCCCGCTCGAGACCCTGAGGCAGAACATTTCCGGTTACCGCCGGTCGGACGAAATTTCCCGATGAAGATCACCCGCTTCCTCCTGCGACTGGCCGCCCTGCTCACCGCATTGGCCGCCTTCTCCTCGCTCGCCCAGCAGTCCCCGGCCGCGAAGCTCGACACACGGCTGCCGGCCGCCGGAGCGAAGGTCGTCACCGTCGATCGCATCGTGGCGGTCGTTAACGACGAGGTCATCACGCAGAACGAACTCGCCGAGCGCACTCGCCTCGTCGTCGCGCAGTTGCAGCGCAGCGGCGGGCAGCTGCCCCCGACGGCCATCCTGCAGCGCCAGGTGCTGGACAGGATGATCAACGACCTGGTGCAGCTCCAGCTCGCCAAGGAAACCGGCATCAAGGTGGACGACGCCACGGTGGAAAAGACGATCCAGCGCATTGCCGACGACAACAAACTGTCGATGACGGCCTTCCGCCAGGCGCTGGAGCGCGACGGCATCCGCTATGCCCGGTTCCGCGAGGACATGCGCGGCGAGCTCATCCTTTCCAAGCTGCGCGAGCGCGAGGTCGAGAACGCGGTCGTCGTGACGGACGCGGAAGTGGAGACCGAAGTCGCGCGCGCGGGCAAGGAGCGCGGCGGGGACATCGAGTACCAGTTGCAGCACATCCTGGTGACGGTGCCCCAGCAGGCCACGCCGGAGCAGATCGACAACCGCCGCAGGCGCGCACTGCAGGCGCTCGGCGAATTGCGCAAGGGCGCAGCCTTCGCCCAGGTCGCGGCCTCCTTCTCGGATGCGCCCGACGCCCTGCAAGGCGGAACCCTCGGCTGGCGAGCCGCCGGCCGGCTCCCCTCGCTCTTCCTCGATGCCCTGGAGAAGATCCAGCCCGGCGAAGTAACCGACGTCCTGAGGAGCCCCAACGGCTTCCACATCGTGAAGCTCCTCGACAAGCGCGGAAAGGACAAGGCGCCCGCGATCACCCAGACCCACGCCCGCCACATCCTCATCCGGGCCAAGGAGGGAGTGAGCGAAGCCGACGCGCGCGAGCGCCTCGTTCGCCTGCGCGCTCGAATCGAATCGGGGGAGGACTTCGCGGAACTCGCGCGCGTGCACTCCGACGACGGCACCGCCTCCAAGGGAGGCGACCTCGGCTGGATCTCGCCTGGCGAGACGGTCCCGGAGTTCGAGCGCGCCATGAATGCCCTGCGTGACGGTGAACTGAGCCAGCCGGTGCAGACCCCGTTCGGCTGGCACCTCGTGCAGGTCCTCGGGCGCCGCAGCGAGGAGATGAGCGAGGAGCGCAAGAAGCTCGCCGCCCGCCAGACCGTGCGCGCCCGCAAGGCGGACGAGTCCTACCAGGACTGGCTTCGCCAGACGCGAGACCGCGCCTTCGTCGAAGACCACCTCGAAGAACGCTGATCCCGGCATCGCGACGCTCCAGACGCGCATGAACCCCACGCCCCGCATCGCAGTCACGGCGGGCGAGCCCGCCGGAATCGGCCCCGATCTCTGCGCGATCCTCGCGGCGAGGCCCTTTGCCGCGAGCCTGGTCTTCATCGGCGATCGCGACGTCATCGCCGATCGCGCGAAACGGCGCGGGCTCGCATTCGAGCTTCCCGGCTATTCGCCCGGCCCGCCCGCTCCGTTTTCGATGCTGCACATCGCCGCGCCCGCAGCGGTGACGGCGGGGCGCCTCGATCCCGCCAACGGCCGGCACGTGCTGGCGCTCCTCGATCGTGCGCTCGACGGCTGCCGGGAAGGCGAGTTTGCCGCCATGGTCACGACGCCGGTGCAGAAGTCCACGATAAACGACGCTGGCGTCCCCTTCAGCGGGCACACCGAATACCTCGCCGAGCGCACGGGCACGGCGCGCGTCGTGATGATGCTGGCCGGCGGCGGGCTGCGCGTGGCGCTCGCCACGACCCACCTGCCGCTGTCGGCCGTGCCCGCCGCGATCACGCGCGAGGGCCTCATGGAAACGCTGCGCATCGTGGACCGGGACCTGCGCAACCGCTTCGGCATCGACCGCCCGCGCCTCCTCGTGGCAGGCCTGAATCCGCACGCCGGCGAGTCCGGGCACCTGGGCCGGGAGGAGATCGAAATCATCTCGCCGGCCCTCGAGGCCTTGCGCCGCGAGGGACTCGCGATCACGGGACCGCTGCCTGCCGACACGCTTTTTACGGCCCGCCTCCTCGCCGGCGCCGACGCCGTCGTGGCGATGTACCACGACCAGGGGCTTCCCGTGCTCAAGCACGCCAGCTTCGGGCATGCGGTCAACGTAACGCTCGGCCTGCCGGTGATCCGCACCTCGGTCGATCACGGAACCGCCCTCGACCTGGCCGGTGCGGGGGAACTGGACTCCGGCAGCCTTGAAGCCGCCGTCGAGCTCGCCATCGACCTCGCGCAACGCGCGCGCGGCTAGAAGCCGCGATGCTGCCGCGACCGAAGAGGCGGCTGGGCCAGCATTTCCTGACCGACCGCCACTACGTCGAGCGCATCGTCGCCGAGATCGCCCCCAGGGCGGGCGAGACGATGGTCGAGATCGGGCCGGGACCCGGCGCGCTCACGGAGAGGCTCGCAGCGGTGGTGCGGCCGCTGCACGTCGTCGAGATCGATCGCGACCTTGCCGCGGATCTTCGCTCGAGATTCGACTCCGGCTCGGTCGTCGTGCACGAGGGCGACGCGCTCGCCTTCGATCTCTCCTCGCTTCCGGCCGGCCTGCGCGTGGTCGGCAACCTGCCATACAACATCTCCACGCCGCTCCTGTTCCACGTGGCGTCGTTCGCCCCGCGCGTGCGTGACTGCGTCTTCATGCTGCAGAAGGAGGTGGTGGAGCGCATGGTGGCCGACCCGGGGACGCCGGATTACGGCCGGCTTTCCGTGATGCTGCAGTATCGCTTCGAGATGGCGCTCGCCTTCCGCGTGCCGCCCGGCGCCTTCACGCCGCCACCGAAGGTCGATTCCGCCATCGTCCGCATGGTGCCGCTGGGCCCCGGCAGGCTTGCGGCGCGCGACGAGGCGCTCTTCGCGCGGATCGTGATGGCGGCCTTCACGCAGCGCCGCAAGACGCTTCGAAACGCGCTGCGAAGGGTCGCCGGTGACGAGATTTTCTCCCGGACAGGCATCGACCCCGGGCTTCGCGGGGAGACGCTGTCGGTCGCCCAGTTCGTCGCGCTCGCGGACGCCGCGACCGCCCCCTAGGCTTTCTGGATGAACTCGATCTTGTAGCCGTCGGGGTCCTCGACGAAGGCGATGACGCTGCCGCCATGCTTCATCGGGCCGGCCGGCCGCGTGACCTTCCCGCCCTTGGCCGCCACGTCCGCGCAGGCCTTGTACGCATCGGGCACCGCGACCGCGATGTGCCCGAACGCGTTGCCCAGGTCGTAGGACTTCGTCTCCCAGTTGTGCGTGAGCTCGATCACTGCGCCCTCGGACTCGTCTGCGTAGCCCACGAAGGCGAGCGTGAACTTGCCGTCGGGATAGTCCTTGCGGCGCAGGACCTTCATGCCCAGGACTTCGGTATAGAAGCGGATGGATCGCTCCAGGTCGACGACGCGAATCATGGTGTGAAGGATCTTCATGGTGCCCTCTTCAATCGCTGCAATTGACTTGCCCGGTATCGCGCTGCCCGCCGGCAGTGGGCGACATGAACTCCCAAAGGCATTCATGGTTCCCCGCCGCCGGTTCTAGAAGGACCGGTACAGATGGTCGCTCGCCTCGAGCTCCTCGCGCAACTGCCTGTACTCCGGGCACAGGCGTTCGACCTCGGCCCAGAAATCGCGCGAGTGGTTCATGTGGCGCAGGTGCGCGAGTTCGTGGCAGACGACGTAGTCGACGAGCGCGGGCCGCGCCTTCACGAGGCGCCATGCGAGACGCACTTCGCGCCGGCTGTTGCAGCTGCCCCAGCGCGAGTTGGCCGAGGAAAGCATCACGCGCGGCGGCGCGAGGCCCGCGAGGCGCGAGAAGAAGAAAGCGCGGTGGGCGAGGTGGGCCAGAGCGGTCCTCCGGTACCACGCCACGACCGCGCGCTTCACGATTTCCGCTTCCGCGCCCGGCACCGTGACGCGAAGTTCGGCTCCTGCGATCTGCGCGCCGGCGCGCCGCCCGGCCAGGAGGCGGAGCGTCAGCGCTTCACCGAGGAAAGGCAGGCTGGCGCCATCATCCCAGCTCGGCGCGGGCACCTGGCGCTGTCGCCAGACGGCCAGCTTGTCCCGAACCCACGACTCGCTCTCGAGCACGAACCTTTCGACGCGCGCGAGCGGGATCGTGAGGGGCGCGCTCACGGTGAGGCCCGAGGCATCGACCTTGAGGCCCACGCCACGGCGGCCGCGGCGGCGCACCAGCGTGTAGTCGAGGGGCTCGCCAGCGAGCGCGAGCGTTCGGGCTTCCCGCGACGCCGGGTCACGCCTCGGCATAACGCTCCGGATTGAGCTTGCGCATCTCGCCCTCGATCCACTCCTCGACTTCGCGGTTCACGCTCAGGGCGTCCCGGCCGGCCGTCTGGATCAGCGGGCCGATCACCACCTGAACGGTCCCGGCGCGCTTGCGGAAAGCATACCGGCCCCACACCTCGCCGGCGTTGTGCGCGATCGGCATGATCGGCGTGCCCGTCCGCGTCGCAAGCGTCGCGCCCCCGATGCCATAGCGGCCGCGCTTGCCGACGGGAACGCGAGTGCCTTCCGGGAAGATCGTGACCCACAGCCCCTGCGCGATGCGCTTCTTCCCCTGCTCGACGATCTGGTCGCGCGCCGCCACGCCGCTCTTGCGGTCGATGGCGATCGAACGCACCGCCGCGAGCCCCCAGCCGACGAAGGGGAGCCACAGGAGTTCCCTCTTGATGATCCAGCACTGGTAGGGAAAGGTCCCTTCGATGAAGAGCGTCTCCCACGCCGACTGGTGCTTGGCCATGATGACCGCGGGCCCCCGCGGCACGTTCTCCTGTCCGCGCACGACGTAGCGGATGCCACAGGACCACTTCGCCCACGTCACCAGCCACCGCGCCCACATCGCCGCGGT
The DNA here is from genome assembly GCA_016720855.1 of Betaproteobacteria bacterium. Taxonomy (NCBI): domain Bacteria; kingdom Pseudomonadati; phylum Pseudomonadota; class Betaproteobacteria; species Betaproteobacteria bacterium. Next base: position 591,062 of record JADKJU010000003.1, read on the forward strand.
AAAGAGCGCAGCGCGATAGCTGAACAGCCCGCACACCGGCACCAGCACGCCGAAGAACGAGGTGATGATGACCGCGCCCACGAGGAACAGGGCTGAGCGCAGCGCCGTCATTCTTTCGCCGCGACGAGGTGGCGGGAAACTTCCGCGAGGTCCGCGAAGACCAGGGTCTTGCGTGGCAGCCCGCCGATTTCCTGCGTCTTCTTCCCCTTGCCGGTCAGCACGAGGATGGGCTGGGCGCCCACGGCCTCGGCCACCTGCAGGTCGCGCATCGCATCTCCCACGCAGGGGACGCCCTTGAGGCTCTCCAAGTGCATGCGCGCGGCGATGTCCTCGTACATGCCGGTCTTGGGCTTCCTGCAGTTGCAGTTCTCGGCGTCGGTATGCGGGCAGAAGAAAAGCGCGTCGATCCGGCCGCCCTGCCGGAACACCATCTCCATCATCTTGTCGTTCATGGCGTTGAAGGTCGCCATGTCGAAGAGCCTGCGTCCGATGCCCGACTGGTTTGTGGCCACCACGATCCGGAAGCCGCCCTGGTGCAGCCGGGCGATGGCCTCGATGGAGCCCGCGATCGGCTGCCACTCGGCCGGCGACTTGATGTACTTGTCGCTGTCCTGGTTGATGACGCCGTCGCGGTCGAGGATGACGAGCTTCATGGCTTCAGGCCGCCAGCCGGGAGATGTCGGCCACGCGATTCAGGAGCCGCTCCAGCCCCGTGAGCAGGGCGAGGCGGTTGGCGCGCACGGCAGGATCCTGCGCATTCACGAGCACCTTGTCGAAGAAGGCGTCCACGTCGGCGCGAACGCCCGCGAGCGCCACGAGGGCCGGCTCGAACTGCGCCCGCGCAACCTGATCCTCCACGCCGGGCGTCATCGCGGCAAGCGCCGCGTGCAGGCGCCGCTCCTCGTCCTGTGTGAAGAGCGCGGTGTCCACGCCATCGGATCGTCCCGACTTGTCCAGGATGTTCTTCACGCGCTTGTTGGCGGCCGCGAGTGCTTCCGATTCGGGCAGCCGCGCAAAGGCGGCCACCGCCTCGAGCCTTGCCTTCACCTGGTCGAAACGGGCCGGGCGCTGCGAGACCACGGCCTCGACCTGGTGGGCCGTGAACCCCATCTCGCGCAGGTAGCCGCGCAGCCGGTCGTAGACGAAATCCTCCAGTTCCGCGACCGCCTTGTGCGGGAACGGCTCGAAGGCGAGGCCCACCAGGTCGTGGAAGTCCAGATCGAGTGCGCGCTCGGCCAGGATGCGGATGATGCCCAGGGCGGCGCGGCGCAGGCCGAAGGGATCCTTGTCCCCCGTGGGCACCTGCCCGATGGAGAAGAAGCCCGCGGCCGCATCCAGCCGGTCGGCCAATGCCACCGCGATGCTCACGTCGCCGTCGGGAAGTTGGTCCCCCGCGAAGCGCGGCCAGTAGTGCTGCTCGATCGCGCGCACGACGGAGGGCTCCTCGTCGCCGGCGAGCGCGTAGTACTTGCCCATGATGCCCTGCAGCTCGGGAAATTCGCCCACCATCAGCGTCACGAGGTCCGCTTTCGCCAGGAGGGCCGCCCGGTCGGCATAGGGCATCCCGGTGGCGCCGCGCGGCAGGTTCATCTGGATGCGGGTCGCAAGCTTTCGCAGGCGCTCGACACGCTCGAGCTGCGTGCCGAGCTTGCCGTGATAGACGACGGTCGCAAGCTGCGCGACGCGATCGGCGAGCGGGGTCCTCCGGTCCGTCTCGAAGAAGAAGCGCGCGTCGGCCAGGCGCGGACGCACCACGCGTTCGTTGCCCTGCACGATACGCGAGGGGTCCGCCGGGCGCAGGTTGGACACGAGGAGGAACTTTTCCGTCAGCTTGCCCGCGGAATCGAACAGCGGAAAGTATTTCTGGTTCTGCCGCATCGTGAGGATGAGGCACTCCTGCGGCACAGAGAGGAATTCGCGCTCGAAGCGGCCCACGTACACCGCGGGCATCTCCACCAGCGCGGTCACCTCGTCGAGTAGCGCCGCGTACTCGCCCTCGGGGCCGAGCGAAGCCGGGGCGCCCGCCGCGACCTCCCGGAGGGCGGCCTCACGCAGGAGGTGAAGGATCATCGAACGGCGCTTGCCGAAATCGACAATCACGCGGCCTTCGCTTTCGAGCCGGGCCTCGTACTCCTGCGCGTTCGCGAGCGCGATGTCGCGCGCGCCCTCGAAGCGGTGGCCGTGCGTGAGGCGCCCGGCCGTGAGCCCCAGCGCGCGAACCGTCACGACGTCGGCGCCATGAAGCGCCACGAGCCCGTGCGCGGGCCGGACGAACTGCACGGTGGTCACGCCGTCCGCAAGCTGGTAGCTCATCACCTTCGGGATGGGCAGTCCGGCGATGGCCTCCTCGAGCGCGGCCTGCAGTCCTTCGGCGAGCGAAACCGAGGGTGCGATCGCGTCGGCAAAGAGCGTCTCTGCCTTGCCCTCGATGCGGCGCTTGAGGGTCGCGGGGTCGATCGATTCCAGGCCGGCCGCGGCCAGCTTCTTGCGCAGCGCGGGGGTGGGCTGCCCGTCCGGGCCGAGTCCTACGGCAACGGGCATGAGCTTGACCTCGACCGACCTGGGCTCCGTGGCGGCGCGAACCGCGGAAATGGAAACCGCCAACCGCCGGGGCGTGGCAAATGCCGTTGCCGCGGAGCCGTCGCCGAGGAATCCACGCTTGCGCAGCCCCGCATCGATGCCCGAAGCGAACGCCTCGCCCAGCCGGTTGAGCGCCTTGGGCGGGAGTTCCTCGGTGAGCAGCTCGACGAGGAGATTCTTCACACCGCGCTCCCCAGCATCGGGAATCCGAGCCTTTCGCGGGATTCGAAGTAGCTCTGCGCCACCGCCTTGGCGAGGTTGCGGATGCGCCCGATGTAGGCGGCGCGTTCCGTGACCGAGATGGCGCCGCGCGCATCGAGAAGGTTGAAGGTGTGCGCCGCCTTCAGCACCTGCTCGTAAGCCGGAAGCGCCAGCTGCTTTGCCATGAGGTGCTTCGCGCCCTTTTCGTGATCGCCGAAATGCCGGAACAGGGACTCGGTGTCCGACTGCTCGAAGTTGTAGGTCGATTGCTCGACCTCGTTCTGGTGATAGACGTCGCGATAGGTCAGCCTGCGCGTGTGCCCACCCTCCTCCCACTCGGTCCACACGAGGTCGAACACGTTTTCGACGCCCTGCAGGTACATCGCCAGGCGCTCCAGGCCGTAGGTGATCTCGCCGGTGATCGGCTTGCAGTCCAGGCCGCCCACCTGCTGGAAGTACGTGAACTGCGTGATCTCCATGCCGTTCATCCACACTTCCCAGCCCAGGCCCCACGCGCCCAGCGTGGGATTCTCCCAGTCGTCCTCGACGAAGCGCACGTCGTTCACCTTCAGGTCGAAGCCTAGAGCCTCGAGAGAGCCCAGGTAAAGGTCGAGGATGTCCGGTGGCGAGGGCTTGAGCACCACCTGGAACTGGTAGTAGTGCTGCAGCCGGTTGGGATTGTCGCCGTAGCGCCCGTCCTTGGGTCGCCGCGAGGGCTGCACATAGCCCGCGCGCCACGGTTCCGGCCCCAGGGAGCGCAGGAAGGTCGCGGTGTGCGAGGTTCCCGCCCCGACCTCCATGTCGTAGGGCTGGAGAATCGCGCAGCCGCGGCTGCCCCAGTACGCCTGGAGGCGAAGGATGATGTCCTGGAAGGTGATCATGATGGACGCCGGAAAGGGGCCTATTTTACGGGGTTCGCCTGCGATGCAGTAGGAGCGCGTTGATATACTTCGCCTGGCGTTCGCCGCCCGGAAGGCTGCGCGTGAATGGGCCCGGGCCCGCGCCCCCCACGACGGACATCCATGGCGCTTCCCCCATCCCCCTCCGATCCCGGCGCGTCCCTGTACGACACGCTTCTCCAGGCCGCCACGCAGCACCAGGCGGGCCGCCTCGTGCAAGCCGATGCCCTGTACCGGGCGGTGCTGCGCGCCCATCCCGACAACCGCGACGCGCACCACAACCTGGGCGTGCTCGCCATGCAACGCGGACTCGGCGTGGGCCAGGCGCTGCCGCATTTCAGGACCGCCTGGGAAGTCGATCCCTCGCACGCGCAGCACGGCCTGAGTTACCTGCGTGCGCTCGTGCTGGCAGGCGACATCGTGGAGGCGTGCCGAGTGCATGCGGACGGGTTGCGGCGAGGCTTCGCGTGGCCCTCGATAGAGAGGCGCTACAGGCCGGCCCTTCGGCAGGTGCGGGCGGCGCAAAGCCGCAGGCCCGGGAAGATGGCGGCCCCGGGCGAGACGATGAGGTTGCCCTCGCCCAGGCGTACGCGCAGCGGGATTTTTTCCGCTTCGAGGCGCTCGCACGGACGATCGCGGAGCGATTCCCGGAACACGGGCTGGGCTGGAAGGCGCTGGGAGTTGCTGCCCTGCACCTGGGGCGACGGGAGGAAGCGATCGCGCCGCTGCGCAACGCGGCCCGACTGCTCCCGGGCGACGCCGAAACGCAGGGCAACCTGGGAAACGTCCTCCTCGAAGTGGGCCTTCTGGGCGAGGCGGAAGCAACCCTGCGACGCGCGGTGGTCCTGCAGCCGCGCGATGCGCAGGCGCATGTGCGACTGGGCCGCGCGCTGTGTGCCCTGCATCGATATCCGGAAGCAGAGGCCGAGTTCAGTGACGCGGTGGCCCTTCGCCCGGATTCCGCGGACGCCCGATGCGGACTCGGGCAGGTGATGTTCTCCCGGGGCCGCCTCGCGCAAGCCGAGGCCGCGTACCGGCAGGCCCTGTCCCTGAAGCCCGATCACCGCGAGGCGTACGCCGGCATCGGCGCACTCCTGGTCGGGGGGCAGCGATTGGCGGAGGCAGAGGCACATTGCCGCGCCGCGTTGACTCGCGATCCCGCTCGCGTGGACGCGCATGACGACCTGGGCACGATTCTCCTCAAACAGGGGCGCCTCGCGGAAGCGGAGGCGAGTTACCGCAGGGCGCTTGCCGTGCAGCCCGATCACCTCGAATCGAGAAGCTGCCTGCTCTTCCTCCTGCACTATGCCGCCACGCTGCCGCCGGAAGTCCTGCTCGAGGAGTCCCGGGCCTTCGGGGCGCTGGCCAGCGGCCGCGCCAGCCGTCCTTTCACGGCGTGGACGTGCGATCCGGGGGCCGACCGCTTGCGGGTAGGCCTGGTCTCCGGCGACCTGCGGCAACACCCGGTCGGGTATTTCCTCGAGTCTGTGCTCGCCCATTCGGATCCCCGCCGCATCGAGTGGGTGGCCTACCCGACGTACGCTGACACCGATGAAGTCTCGGGCCGGTTGCGCAAGCACCTTTCCGGTTGGCACTCGCTGGCGGGCCTCTCCGACGAAGGCGCGGCGCGGCGAATCCACGAGGACGGCATCCACGTCCTGATCGACCTGTCCGGCCATACGGTGCACAACCGCCTGCCCGTCTTTGCCTGGCGGCCGGCCCCTGTCCAGGTGACCTGGCTCGGCTATTTCGCCACGACCGGACTGGCGGAAATGGACTATCTCCTGGCCGACAAGGTCACCCTGCCCCCCGGGCTGCAGTCCCGGTTCACCGAGACGATCCGGTACCTGCCGGACACGCGCCTGTGCTTCACGCCTCCCGATACGGCTGAAGAGCCGGCGCCCGCGCCGGCGCTCGCCAACGATTTCGCCACGTTCGGCTGCTTCCAGGCGCTGCCGAAAATCACGGACGACGTCCTGCATGCGTGGGGACGGATCCTGGCGTCATGCCCGCGGTCGCGCCTGAGGCTGCAGAACGAATCGCTGTCCGATGCGGGCGTGGTCGCATCCCTGAAGGTCCGTCTCGCGGCGCAGGGAATCGACTCCGGGCGAGTGGATATGCACGGCTTCGCGCCGCGCTCGCAATACCTCGCCGCTCACGCGCAGGTCGATTTCCTGCTGGACACGTTCCCCTACCCGGGAGGAACCACCACTTGCGAGGCGTTGTGGATGGGCGTGCCCACGCTCACCCTCGCGGGCGAATCGATGATCGCCCGGCAGGGCGCCAGCCTGTTGACCGCGGCCGGTCTCGCCGACTGGGTGGCCACTTCCCGCGACGACTATGTTTCCCGGGCCATCGCGCTTTCCGGCAACCTGCCGCATCTGGCGGCCCTGCGGCAGGGATTGCGCGACCAGGTCCGCGGCTCAGCGCTCTTCGATGCCCCTCGATTTGCGCGAAACCTCGAGGACGCCCTTCAGGCCCTGTGGGCCGCGCGGGCACGCCGCTGAACCAGCAGCCCTGCGGCGATCGCCGCGAGGATCGCCAGCACCGCCAGGTTTCCCCACCGCACGTAGGGAGTGGCGCCGGAGCGCGGCACCGGGCTCGCGAGCAGTTGTCCGCCGGTGAATTGCGGCAACCTCGTCACCACCCGGCCCTTCTCGTCGATGGCGGCCGTGACGCCAGTGTTGGTCGCGCGAACCATCCACCGGCCCGTCTCGAGAGCGCGCATCTGCGAGAGCTGCAGGTGCTGGTCCGCGGCGAGCGACTCCCCGAACCACGCGTCGTTGCTCACGTTGAGCAGCACGCCCGCCTGCGGCAGCGCGTCGATGACCTCCTCGCCGAAGATGTCCTCGTAGCAGATGGCCACCGCCCAGCCGGTGCCGCCTGCCACCAGCAGCGCCTGCCCCGCATCGCCGCGCGCGAAATCGGTGAGCGGGATCTTCAGCACGGCGAGGACCCAGCCGAACCCCGGCGGGATGAATTCCCCGAACGGGACGAGGTGGCGCTTGCGGTATGACTGCGGCTCGCCGGCGCCGATGCGCACGACGCTGTTCCAGTAGTGGAAGCGTTCGCCGGCAAAGCCTCGCTCGACCGTTCCGATGAGGATGTCCTTGCCTCGCGACCGCGCGTGCTCGCGGAGCGACTCGAGGTAGCCCGGCGGCAACTGGTCGATGAAAGCCGGAAGCGCCGTCTCGGGCAGGATGACGACGCGCGCCGGGCTTTGCACGGCCTGCTCATGGTAGTCGCGCAGCGTCCGGCTCCGGACATCGTCGCGCCACTTCAGGTGTTGCGGGACGTTGCCCTGCAGGAGCGCCACGGTGACCGGCTCACCCGACGGCGCGGTCCACGACACGAGACGCAGCGTGCCGCCCGCCGCCAGGAGCGCGATGAAGGCCCCGGCGAGCACCGCGCGCCGCCGCGACCACGCGACGCTCGCCGCGAACGCCGCCAGGAGCGCCGCGGCCAGCGCGGTCGCGAGGCAAACGCCATAGACGCCGAGCACCGGCGCATAGCCCGCCAGGGGGCTCGCAGGTACCTGTGAGTACCCGGTCGCGAGCCACGGGAACCCGGTGAAAAGCCAGCCGCGCACCCATTCGAGGAGGACGAACGCGGCGGGCATCGCCGCCAGCGTGCGCACAAGCCCGGCCACCGAGACCCGGTGCGCCAGCCAGCCAGCGGCCGCCGGAAACACGGCCAGGTAGGCGCAGAAGAGGAAGGTGGCCACGGCCGCGAGGGCGGCCGGCATGTGGCCGAACTCGTGCAGGCTCACGAAAACCCACGACACGCCCGCGAGGAAGTATCCGAGGCCGAACGCGTAGCCCGAGATCGCGGCCTGCAGCGCCGAGCGGCTTCGCGACCACGCGAGGAAGAGAACCGCCAGGGTGGCGATGGGCACGGGCCACGCATAAAACGGCGCGAACCCGAAGACCGTGGCGGCGCCGGCGACCACCGGCAGCGCGATACTCCAGGCCAGTGCGGCGGACGCGGGGGGCGCGCCCGCTGATTTCACCCGCCGTCCCCCGTCGCGCCAGGAGCCGGACGCCGTTCGACCAGGAGCGAGTGGAGCTTGCGGCTGTCGGCGCGCAGCACCTGGAAGGAGATGCCGTCGATCGTCACCGTCTCGCCGCGCTTCGGCAGCCGTCCGAACTGCGACAGGACGAGCCCGCCCACGGTGTCCTGGTCCTCGTCGCTGAACGCGGTGCCGAAGTGCGCGTTGAAGTCGGCGATCTCGGTGACCGCCTTCACGCGGAAGCGGTCGCCCTTCTCGGCGAGGATGTTGTCCTCGGTCTCGTCGAAGTCGTACTCGTCCTCGATGTCGCCCACGATCTGCTCGATCACGTCCTCGATGGTGACGAGCCCCGCGACGCCGCCGTACTCGTCCACCACGATCGCGATGTGGTTGCGGTTGGCGCGGAACTCCTTGAGCAGCACGTTCAGCCGCTTCGACTCGGGCACGAACACCGCCGGCCGGAGCATCTCGCGAACATTGAATTCCGACTCCGCGTAGAAGCGCAGCAGGTCCTTCGCGAGCAGGATGCCGATCACGTTGTCGCGGTTCTCCTCGAACACGGGAAAGCGCGAATGCGTCGTCTCGATCACGAAGGGGATGAACTTCTCCGGGCTTTCCTCGACGTCGATCATGTCCATCTGCGAGCGCGGGAGCATCACGTCCCGGACCTGGGTCTCGGAGACCTGCAGCACCCCCTCGATCATGGAAAGCGCGTCGGCGTCGAGGAGCTTCCTTTCGAAGGCCGAGTGCATGAGGGCCACCAGCTGCTCGCGGTCCTCGGGCTCGCGCAGCAAAAGCGAGGACAGGCGCTCGAGGAGGCTCGGCTTGGGGGAATCGTCCATTCTGGGTCTTGCGGGAGAAAGGGTGAGGAATACTCTATCAGACCCGCGAGAGGCCATCGGAGGGCGCCCGCGCGGCCGGCAGGTGCGCCCGCGCTAGATCGTGTAGGGGTCGCCGAAGCCCAGACGGCGAAGCACCGCTCGCTCGCGCTGCTCCATGCGCGCGGCATCCTCGTCGCTCTCGTGGTCGAACCCCTGCAGGTGCAGCAGCCCGTGCACGAGCAGGTGCGCGTGATGGGCCGCGACGGCCTTCTTCTGCTCCCTGGCCTCGCGCGCGACGACCGGCGAGCAGATGACGATGTCACCCTCGAGAATCCCCGCGGGCGAGTCGTCGAAGATGAACGTGAGAACGTTGGTGGCGTAGTCCTTGCCGCGGAATTCGCGGTTGAGCCGGCGGCCCTCCGCCTGCGC